>NZ_BAAAQK010000002.1:126062-130560 GCF_039531635.1 Pseudonocardia ailaonensis
CGACGAGGTCCGTCGCCCGCCGCACCACGTCGTCCGCGGCGGCCGGCGCGGGCGCGTGCAGCAGCTCGCTGTGGTTGTGGGGGACGGCCAGGAGCAGCTGGGTGAGCAGCATCGACTGGGCCTGTTCCCGCACGGGTGCGAACTCGGCGAGCCCGCCGGGGCGGGCCAGCTCGACGCGCAGGTACTCCACACAGGCGAAGAGCGACCTGGCGAGCGGCGTCCGCGCGTCGAAGCCGAGGGCGAAGCGGATCGGCCGCTCGACCGGCCGGTTCAGCATCCTGGCCAGGTGCCGTTCCAGGGGTCGGCGGGGCAGCTTGACGGCGTACTGGACGGCGTCGGGGCTCCACCGCACGCGCAACGGGGCGTCGGGGGCGAACAGGATGCCGGAGCGCCCGGCCTCGGCGGCCGCCCGGTGGCCGTGCTGCGCCACCATCGTCCGCCCCGCGACGGCCAGGTTCATGTGGTAGCAGTCGCCCATCGGCGGCACGACCAGCTCGGCGTCCGCGCCGTAGGCCAGGTGCCCGATGGTCACCTTGTCCAGGGCCAGGTGCCGCAGCGTGAAGTCCAGGGCGTGCCCGTCCCGCGTCACCAGCTCGTGGGGCACGTAGACGTCCGTGACGTAGTGGTGGGCCTCCTCGAGGTCGCGCGTCGCGAGCAGGGGACGGGTGGGCTCCTGCTCGCGACGCGACACTGCGACCTCCATCGGTCGGTTTTCCCGAGGTGCTGGTCAGCCCATCCGGAAGGGGTCCCGGACCCGGCCGGTGAGCTCCACGAACACGGACTTGTTCTCGGTGTACTCGTCGATCGCGTCGATGCCGTTCTCCCGGCCCAGCCCGCTGTCGTTGAACCCGCCGAACGGCATCCCGGGCCCGACGACGCGGTAGTCGTTGATCCACACGGTGCCGGCGCGGACCCCGGCCGCGACCCGGTGGGCCCGGTGCACGTCCTTGGTCCAGACGGCGCCGGCGAGGCCGTAGCGGGTGTCGTTGGCGAGCCGCACCGCCTCCTCCTCGGTGGCGAAGGTGTACACCGACAGCACCGGCCCGAACACCTCCTCGCGCACGATCGTCGACTCCGGCCCGACCTGCGTCACCACGGTGGGCTGCACGAAGAGCCCGCCGACGTCCTCGGCCGGGCGGCCGCCGCACGCGAACCGGGCGCCCTCGGCCTCGGCGCCGCGCAGGTACCCCAGCACCTTCTCGTACTGCGGCCGGTTGGCGAGGGGGCCCATCTCGGTGGCCGGGTCGGTCGGGTCACCCAGGACGATCCGGCGGGCGCGGTCGGCGACCCGCTCGACGAGCTCGTCGTGGACGGACTCGTGGACGATGAGCCGCGACCCCGCCATGCAGGTCTGCCCGGTCGCCGCGAAGACACCCGAGACCAGGCCGTTCGCGGCGGCCTCGAGATCGGCGTCGGCGAAGACCAGCTGGGCGCTCTTGCCGCCGAGCTCCAGGGTGGCCCGGTTGAGGTTCTCGGTCGCCGCGTGCGCGACCTTGATCCCGGTGGCGGTGGAGCCGGTGAACGCCACCTTGTCGATGCCGGTGTGGGCGGCCAGGGCCTCCCCGGTGGAGCGGTCCCAGCCCGACACCGCGTTGACCACGCCCGGCGGCAGGCCGGCGTCGTGCAGGATCTCGGCGAACGCGAGCGTCGAGGCGGGGGCGTGCTCGGACGGCTTGACGACGCAGGTGTTGCCCGCGGCGAGCAGCGGGGCGAGCTTGAAGGTCAGCAGCAGCAACGGGGAGTTCCACGGGGTGATGGCCCCGACCACCCCGAGCGGCTCGCGCCGGGTGTAGCCGAAGTACCGCTCCGGATCGACCTGGGGGACGGTGCGGCCCTCGATCTTGTCGGCCAGGCCGGCGAAGTAGTGGTAGTACTGCGGCAGCGCCTCCATCTGCCCGCGCATCTCGCGCAGGAGCTTCCCGTTGTCGTGCACCTCGAGCCGGGCCAGGCGTTCGGCCTCGGCCCCGATCCGGTCGCCGACCCGCCGCAGGATCGCGGCCCGCCGGAAGCCCGACATGCGTCCCCACTCGCCCTGGAACGCGCGGCGGGCGGCGGCGACGGCGAGGCCGACGTCCTCCGGGGAACCGTCGGCGACGGTGGCCCACGGCTGCCCGGTGTAGGGGTCGAGGGTCTCGAACGTCCGGCCGGTCACGGAGTCGACGGACTTGCCGTCGATGAAGAGCCCGAAGTGGTCGAGCCGGTCGGTCGTGGTCGACATGGGGTGTCCTTTCCGGTGGGGGATCTCGGGGATCAGGAGGTGTGGAGGGACCGGTTCCCGGTCTCGCCGAGCCGTCGCAGGCAGAGGAGGGCGACGGCGGCGTAGACCGCGAGCATCCCGCCGACGGCGAGGCTGCCCCAGTGCTCGAGCAGGACCGCGCCGATGAGCGGCGCGGACGCCGCACCGACGACGCCGCCGATGTTGTAGGCCAGCCCGGACCCGGTGTAGCGGTAGCGCGTGGCGAAGACCTCGGCGAGCTGCGCGCCGAGCGGGGCGTACCCGAGCCCGGTCACGGCGAACGCCAGCAGCAGCCCGATCGTGAACGCCGGGACGGTGGCGAGGTCCAGGATCGGGAACAGGACCAGCCCCGAGGCCACGGCGAGCACGTGGCTCCCGAGGAGCAGGGGCCGCCGGCCGACCCGGTCGGACCAGAGCCCGCCGAGGATCGTGAAGACCGCGAAGCACACGCCGCCGGCGATCGCGGCGAGGAGAACCGGCGTGCGGGGCAGGCCGAGGTTGTTGCTGCCGTAGTTCAGCAGCATGGTCGCGCTGGTCCCGAAGAAGGCGAGGACGCCCACCGTCGCGCCCGAGGCGAGGGCCAGCTCGCGCGGCTGGGTGCGGACCAGGTCGAGGAAGGGCGCGCGGCTGCGGCGGGCCTGCGTGCGGAAGACGGGCGTCTCCTCCAGGGACAGCCGGACCCACAGGCCGACCCCGACCAGGACCGCGCTGAGCAGGAACGGGATCCGCCAGCCCCAGCTCAGGAAGGACGCGTCGTCCATCACCAGCGACGTGACCAGGAAGGTCGCGGTGGACAGCGCCAGCCCGAGCGACGGCCCGAGCTGCGGGAACATCGCGAACGTGCCGCGCTTGCCCGGCGGGGCGTACTCGGTGGCCATCAGCAGGGCCCCCGCCCACTCGCCGCCGACCGCCAGGCCCTGGGCGATGCGCAACGCGACGAGCAGCAGCGGCGCCGCCACCCCGAGCGTCGCCGCCGTGGGTGCCAGGCCGACGCAGACCGTGGCCACCCCCATCAGCAGCATCGACGTGACCAGCGTCTTCTTGCGGCCGACCCGGTCGCCGAAGTGGCCGAACAGGATCGCACCGAAGGGCCGCGCGACGAAGGCGACGCCGATCGTCGCGAGGGCGGAGGCGGTCGCGGCGGCGCCGCCCAGCTGCGCGTAGAAGACCTTCTGGAACACGAGCACCGCGGCGGTGCTGAAGATGAAGAAGTCGTAGAACTCCACGACGGTGCCCACCGTGCTCGCGAGTGCGACCCGGCGCATCCGGACCGCCTGCTCCGGCGAGTGCGCGGGCAGGGGTGGAGCGTCGGCGCTCGTCCCGGAAGCCTGCTGCCTCGTCATCGTCGTCCCCTCGTCGGCCCGGGTCCAGCGGCCCCTCAATGCTAACCAATCCCGCACCAATGCGGGTTCTGGCCCGGATTGGTTTCGAGTATGCCTGCGGTCGCGGCCAGGGGCAACCGCACATCGCTGCTACATTGGTTCACATTGGTCGACTCGAGCTGACACAGGAGCGTCGGATGTCCGCTGTACCGGTCGTCGAACAGGTCCGTGAGCTGCTGCTCAGCGGCCAGCAGTCCGGTGAGCTCCGCGCCGGTTCGAGGCTGCCGACGGAGCGGGCCCTGTCCGAGTCGATGGCGATCCCGCGCAGCGCGGTGCGCCGGGCGCTCGGCGTACTGGAGCGCGAGGGCGTCGTCACCCGGCACGTGGGGCGGGGGACGTTCCTGGCCGACGCGCGCCCCGCGGGCGCGGCGACGGCTCTCCTGACGAGCCCGGCCGAGATCATGGACACGCGGCTGATGATCGAGCCGGAGATCGCCGCCCACGCCGCCCGCAGCGCCACCCAGTCCGACCTCGAGCAGATCGAGCACTGCATGCAGCGCGGCAACGCCTGCGAGTCCTATCTCGACTTCGAGGCCTGGGACTCGTCGTTCCACCGGGCGATCGCCGCATCCGTGCACAACGGCCTGCTGCTGAGCATGTTCGACACCATGAACGCCGCCCGTGACCTGCCGGTGTGGGGCAAGAGCAAGCTGCGCTCGGCCACGCCGGAGCGCCGGACGGACTACGAGCACCAGCACGCGGCGATCGTCGCCGCCATCGCGGACCGGGACCCGAACCTCGCTCGCACGACGATGCGGGAACACCTGCAGTCGGTGCGGGGCAACCTGCTCAACCCGCCCGACTGACGCGTCGGGCGGGTCCCGCGTTCCTCCTGGGTGGCGGCGCCGCCGCGGTGCCTGGGTGGCGGAGCCGCCGCGGT
>NZ_BAAAQK010000002.1:130612-137828 GCF_039531635.1 Pseudonocardia ailaonensis
CCAGGACCGCGTCGTCGCCTGCGGCCTTGGCCGTCGGGTCGACGGCGCCGCCCCGTGGGCTGCGGCGCAGCCGCTTCTCCAGCAGCTTCGACAGCCCCGACAGGATCAGGCACATCGCGATGTAGATGACCGCGATGACCATCGCGACCTGCAGGATCGGGGCGCCGAGCTGGCCCTGGCTGCCCAGGAAGCGCGCCTGGTAGAGCAGCTCGGGGTACAGGATGATGAAGCCGAGCGCGGTGTCCTTCAGGACGACCACCAGCTGGCTCAGGATCGTCGGGAGCATCGCGCGCAGCGCCTGCGGGAGCAGGACGTTGGACATCACCTGGGTCTTGCGCATGCCCAACGCGTAGGACGCCTCGGACTGGCCCCTCGGCAGGGCGCGGACGCCGGCGCGGAACACCTCCGCCAGCACCGAGCCGTTGTAGAGCATCAGGCCCAGCACCACGGCCCAGTAGGCCGGGATGTTCACGCCGAGCCCGCGCGAGACGCCGAAGTACAGGATGAAGATCAGCACCAGCAGCGGGACGGCCCGGAACAGCTCGATCACGAAGGTCGAGACCCAGCTGACCCACTTGTGGTCCGACATCCGGCCCGCGGCGAAGATCGCCCCGAAGGCCAGCGACAGCACCGCGGCGACCACGAAGGCCAGCAACGTGTTGGCCAGCGCGTCGAGGATCAGGTACTGGATGTTGACGTAGGTGATCCAGCTCCACAGCCGGCCGTCGAACTGGCCCGTCACGGCGAGGCGGTAGATCACGAAGGCGAGGATCCCCAGCACCACGACGGAGCCGACGAGGCCGATGCCGAGGTTGCGGACCTTGGCGCGGGGCCCGGGGATGTCGTAGAGGACGGCGGTCATCGCGAGGTGCTCCAGCGTCGGTCCAGGTTGCGCTGCAACAGGGTCAGCGGCACGACCAGGATGATGAAGCCGAGCGCCACCCACAGCAGCCCGACGAAGACGTTGTAGCCGCGCTCGGACAGCGCCGCGTAGATGCCGCCCGCCTCGGCGACCGAGAAGCCCGCCGCGATCGTGGTGTTCTTCAGCAGCGCGATCTGCATGTTCGTCAGCGGTGGCACCACGGCCCGGATGGCCTGCGGGAACACGACCTGCGACATGGTCAGGCCGAACGTGAAGCCCAGCGCGCGGGAGGCCTCGGCCTGCCCGACCGGGACGGTGTTGATGCCCGAGCGCACGACCTCGCAGATGAAGGCCGAGGTGTAGAGGATCAGGCCGATCGACGCCCGCCAGAAGAAGGAGATGTCCGCGATCTCGAGGCGGGGATAGGCGAAGGCGAAGAAGAACAGCACCAGCGTGAGCGGCGTGTTCCGGATGGTGTTGACGTAGACGGTCCCGAAGGTGCGCAGGATCGGGACCGGGCTGACCCGGAAGCCCGCCAGGATGATGCCGAGGATCAGCGAGCCGATCGCCGCGACGACGAACAGCTCGATGGTGCCGAGGAACCCGCGACCGTAGAGGTCGAGGTTGTCGAGCAGGACGTTCACGGGCCTCCCTCTCCAGGGACGATCCCGGGGCGGGCCCGACGTCGCGGACCCGCCCCGGGATGGTGTCTCAGTAGCGCTGCAGCGGCGGCGGCGAGCCCGCCGCGCCGGACTTGCCCAGCGTGTTGTCGTAGATCTTCTGCCAGGTGCCGTCGGTGTAGGCGGCCTGCAGGATGTCGTTGACCTTGCCGCGCAGGGCCGAGTCGTCCTTGTTCATTCCGATGCCGTAGGGCTCGGTGGAGAAGGTGTCCCCGACGACCTTGAGCTTGTCGGGCTGCTGGCTGGCGTAGCCCTTGAGGATCGCGTCGTCCGTGGTGACCGCGTCGACCTGGCCGGAGATCAGCTGGTCCACGCACTGGGTGTAGGTCTGGAACTCGACGATCTGGTCCGTGAGCTTCTGGTCGCGGACCCGCTGGATCGGGGTCGATCCGGTGACCGAGCAGACCTTCTTGCCCGTCAGCTTGTCCTTGCCGGTGATGTCGGTGTTGTTCTTCGCCACGAGCAGGCCCTGGCCGGCGACGAAGTACGGGCCGGCGAACGACACGCGCTGCTTGCGGTTGTCGTTGATGGTGTAGGTGCCGACGTAGTAGTCGACCTCGCCGCGGGAGATGGTGTCCTCGCGGGCGGCGGACGGGACGACCTTGTAGTCGATCTTGTCCGGGCCGTAGCCGAGCTTCGCGGCGACCAGGCGGGCGATCTCGATGTCGAACCCGGAGAACTGGTTGGTCGTGGCGTCCTTGAACCCGAGCCCGGGCTGGTCGTCCTTGACGCCGATGATGACCCGGCCGCGCTGGCTGATGTTCTGGAACGTCGTCGACCCGGCGACCTGGACGTTCGCCTCGGGAGCGCTGGATACGACGGGCTCGCCGGCGCCGCCGGGGCTGCCGGACTGCCCGCAGGCGGTCAGGGTGAGGGCGGCCGCGGCCAGCCCCACCACGAGGGCGCGCAACTTCATGGGATCTCCTGCTGCTCAGTGGGTGAGGATCTTGCCGAGGAAGTCCTTGGCGCGGTCACTGGTCGGGTTGGTGAAGAAGTCGTCCGGCGTCGAGTCCTCGACGATCTCGCCGTCGGCCATGAACACGACGCGGTGCGCGGCGCGGCGGGCGAAGCCCATCTCGTGGGTGACCACGAGCATGGTCATGCCCTCCTTGGCCAGCGAGGTCATGACCTCGAGGACCTCGTTGACCATCTCCGGGTCGAGCGCCGAGGTGGGCTCGTCGAACAGCATGACCTTGGGGTCCATGGCGAGCGCCCGGGCGATCGCCACACGCTGCTGCTGGCCGCCCGACAGCTGCGCCGGGTACTTGTCCTTCTGGTTCGCGATGCCCACGCGCTCGAGCAGGCGCAGCGCGTTCTCCTCCGCCTTGCCCTTGTCCTGCTTGCGGACCTTGAGCGGCGCGAGCATGACGTTCTCGAGGATCGTCTTGTGCGCGAACAGGTTGAAGCTCTGGAACACCATGCCGACGTCGGCACGCAGCGCCGCGAGCGCCTTGCCCTCCGCCGGCAGGGCCTGTCCGTCGACCTCGATGGTGCCGGAGTCGATCGGTTCGAGACGGTTGATGGTGCGGCAGAGCGTGGACTTGCCGGAGCCCGAGGGGCCCAGCACCACCACGACCTGGCCGCGCTCGACCTCCAGGTTGATGTCGCGCAGGACGTGCAGGTCGCCGAAGTGCTTGTCGACGGCGGCCATACGGACCATGGGGGTGTCTCCGGCCATGGCGGGACGCTAGGGCGAATCGGACACTCCGGTCCACCGCCTTGGGAAACCTTTAGGGTTTCGTTGCAGTAACGGGGGTGAAGGGGCCGGTGGCGGTCGGGAAGAGTGGGGCCTGTGCACATCCTGCTGGTGGAGGACGACGACCGGGTGGCGGCCGCGCTGCGCCCGGCGCTGCACCGGCACGGCATGACCACGACCCGGCTCGACCGCGGCCGCGGCGCCGTCGACCACCTGGGCGGGGTCGACGTGGTGCTGCTCGACCTGGGCCTGCCGGACGCGGACGGGGTCGACGTGTGCCGGGAGATCCGCGCGGCGAGCGACGTCCCCGTGATCGTGGTGACGGCCCGCGGGGACGTCGACGACCGCATCCTGGGCCTGCACTCCGGCGCGGACGACTACGTGGTCAAGCCCTACGACGTCGGCGAGCTGGTCGCGCGGATCCACGCCGTGCAGCGCCGCCGCGGCCCGGAGGGCGGGGAGCCGGTGGACCGCGTCGTCACCACGGACGACGGGGTGACGATCGACCTGGGCCGGCACGCGGTGACCGTCGACGGGGCCGAGGTCACGTTGACCCGCAAGGAGTTCCAGGTGCTCGCGCTGCTCGCCGGGGCGAAGGGCACGGTGTGCACGCGGTCGCGGATCGTCGCCGAGGTGTGGGGCCGGAGCTGGCCGGGCGCCAACCGGACCCTCGACGTCCACGTCGCCACGTTGCGCACCAAGCTGGGCCGCCCGGAGCTGGTGCAGACCGTGCGCGGGGTGGGGTACCGGCTGGGGACCGGCTGATCCACCGTGCGGTCGCGCCTGCTCGTCATCGTCTGCGTCCTGGTCGGGCTGCTGGCGATGGGTCTCGGCCTGCCGCTCGCATTGTCGAGCTCGCGGGCCGCCCAGCAGGAGCTGTTCATCGACCGGCTCACGGACACGATCTACTTCGCCTCCCGCGCGCAGCGTCCGATCACCGAGGACACCGCGGCCGGCCTCGCCGCCGAGCTGGCCCGCTACGACGAGGTCTACGGCGTCTCGGTGACGATCGTGGACCGCGCCGGGCAGGTCGTCGCGGCCTCGCGGGCCCAGCCGCCGGAGCTCGACGCCGACGGCCTCGACCGCGTGCAGGTGGCCCTGGCCAGCCGCCGCTCCGCCGCCCCGCCGCTGATCATGCCGTGGGACTCGCGGCCGCTGGTGCTGGCCGAGCCCGTGCTGGTGGACGGCGAGGCGCGCGGGGCGGCGGTCACGGTGTCGCCGACGGGGGCGCTGCGGGCCTCCGAGCTGCGGGTCTGGTCCCTGGTCGTGGCGCTGGTGCTGGCTGCGGTGGGGGTCGGCGTGCTGGTCGCGCTGCCGCTGACGCGCTGGATCCTGCGCCCCGTGCGCCGGCTCGACGAGGGCACTGGGCGCGTGACCCGCGCCGTGCTCGCCGGACGCCCGGCCGAGGCGGTGTCGGACGGCTCCGGGCCGCCCGAGCTGCGGCACCTCACGCTGTCCTTCGACCGCATGGCGGAGTCGGTGGGGCAGGCGCTGTCGACCCAGCGCGCGTTCGTCGCCGACGCGAGCCACCAGCTGCGCAACCCGCTCACCGCGCTGCGCCTGCGGCTGTCCAATCTCGACGGACATGTCGACGCCGCGGCCGCCGAGCAGCACGTAGCGGCGCTCGAGGAGGCCGAGCGGCTCTCCGGGGTGCTCGACGGGCTGCTGGACCTGGCCCGCGCCGAACGCGACGCCGGCGTGGACCGGCACGCGGACACCCCGCTCGACCCGGCCGTCGACGATCGCCTGGAGGCCTGGCGCCCCCTCGCCGAACACACCGGGCTGCGTCTGCTGCGCGGCGGGGTGCGGGGGCTGCGCGGGCGGATCGCGCCGGGTGGGATCGAGACGGTCCTCGACGCGGTGCTGGACAACGCCGTCAAGTTCACGCCCGAGGGCGGCACGGTCACGGTGACGGTCCGCCCGGTGCGCGGCGAACCGGCGCGGGTGGAGATCGCGGTGCTGGACACGGGCCCGGGCATGGCCCCCGACGAGCTGGAACGCGCCACGGACCGCTTCTGGCGCAGCCCCGCCCAGAACAACGTGGACGGCTCGGGCCTGGGTCTCGCGATCGCCGCCCGGACCGTCGAGCTGGCCGGGGGGACGCTGGTGCTGGAGCTGCCGCCCGGCGGGGGCCTGAAGGTGGTCGCGAAACTGGTGCGGACCGGCCCCGTTCCCACCCCCTGACCGCCCCGCCCCGCCCCGCCCCCCGCTGCCCGGCCGCGCCGTCCCGCCGTGGCCGCGCTGTCGTCGGTGGGGGCGGCCGGGAGGTGGGCGGGTGGTCAGTCGGGGAGGTCGGGGTCGGTGCGGAGGAGGGCGGCGAGGGTGTCGAGGGCCTCGCGGAGGACGGGGAGGGGTGGGGCGGCGAGGGCCAGGCGGACCGCGTCGGGGGCGTGGGCGGGGATCACGGCGAAGGCGGCGGCGGGGGTGACCGCGATGCCGCGGCGGGCGGCCGCGGCCACGAAGGTCTCGGCGCGCCAGGGTTCGGGGAGCGGCAGCCAGGCGTGGTAGGCCGCCGGGTCGGCGCGCAGGCCCGGTAGGTGGGCGCGGGCGAGCTCCTGGCGGGCCGCGGCGTCCGCCCGCTTGATCTCGACGAGCCGGGAAGCCGTGCCGTCGGTGAGCCAGCGGATGGCGGCGGCGACGGCCAGGCCCTGCGGGGTCCAGCCGCCGGACCTGGCGGCCGCCGCGACCCGGTCGACGAGCGCCGGCGGGCAGGCCGCGAAGCCCAGGGTGAGGCCCGGCGCGAGGCGCTTCGAGAGACTCTCGATCACGATCGTCCGCTCCGGGGCGTGGGCGGCGAGCGGGCCGGGCTCCGGGCGCAGGAACGAGTAGACGGCGTCCTCGACGGCCACGACGTCGTGCTCCCGCAGGACCTCCGCCAGCTCCGCCCGCCGCCGCGCACCCATGGTGACGCCGAGTGGGTTGTGCAGGGTCGGCTGCACCGAGAGCACGTGCACCGGCGCCTCGCGGCAGGCGGCGTCGAGGGCCGCGGGGACGAGGCCCTCGTCGTCGAGCCGGAGCGGGACGGCGGTCAGCCCGAGCCGGTGCACCGCGCCCCGCACGAGCGGGTAGGTCAGGGCCTCGACGGCGATCCGCCCGCCGGTCGGGACCAGCGCGGCGAAGGCCGCGGCGATCGCCTGCCGGCCCGAGCCGGTGATCAACAGGTCGTCCGGATCGGGCTGCCAGCCGGGGCGGGCGAGCGCCTCCGCGGCGGCGGCCCGGAGCGCGGAGCTACCGCGGACGCCGACCGGTGCGAGCGCCTCGGCGAGAACGTCCGGCCTGCTCAGTGCCGTGATCGCAGCGCTGAGCAGCGCGGGCTGCTCGGGTGGGGAGGGGAAGTTCAGCTCGAGATCGACGAGTGCGGTGGACGGCTCGGCGAGGGCCGGTCCGGGTGCGGGCGGGGCCGCGCGCACGAAGGTCCCGCGGCCGACCTCGCCGACCACGAGCCCGCGGCGGGTCAGCTCCGCGTACACCCGGGCGGCCGTGGACACCGCGATGCCGCGGCGGCGCGCGAACCGGCGCTGGGTGGGCAGGCGGTCGCCCGGGTGCAGCCGGCCGGCGGCGATGTCGGCGGCGACCCGGTCGGCGAGGGTGCGGTAGTCCGGCACGAACATTGCTCCGAGGTCGTTGTGACTCTTGCACCGAGGAGTGTGCGCGACGGAGCATCGGGGGGCAAGCACCCGAGGAGGTCCCATGGCGCTCTCGTTCACCGACACCGGCACCGGTCCGGTGGTCCTGCTGATCCACGGGCACCCGCTGGACCGGCGGGTCTGGGGACCCCAGGTCGCGGGCCTCGCCGGGTGCCGGGTCATCGCGCCGGACCTGCGGGGGTACGGGGAGAGCCCGCTCGGGGGCCGGGCCCACGTGACGCCGGCGGACCACGCGGACGACCTCGCCGCGCTGCTGGACGAGGTCAGCGCCGACAGCGCCGACAGCGCCGACAGCGCCGACAGCGCCGACAGCGCCGACAGCGCCGACAGC
>NZ_BAAAQK010000003.1:0-123917 GCF_039531635.1 Pseudonocardia ailaonensis
AGACCTGCGGCAAGTGTGAACGCCTGCACGGCACCGCGAAGACCTTGCTCGCCCACCACTACCCTGCAGCGGCCGCCGACATGGTCGAGTTGCAGGCCCGCCTCGACGTCGTGCGCGCCCACTACAACCACACCCGCCGGCACAGCTCGATCGGGCGGCTCCCACCCCGACAAGCGTGGGACCGCGCCGGCGCCCATGGTGGGCCCGCTGACCTGCCTCGTCAGACCGACGCGACCGTGCACGTCCTGACCGTGGTCGCCAATGGCACTCTCACCCTGGGCAACCATGTTCTGTCCCTGGGCCGCGCGCTGGCCGGCACCACGGTCACCATCCTGCGCGCCGGGGATCATGTCACCGCCTACAACCCTGCCGGCAAGCCTCT
The DNA here is from genome assembly GCF_039531635.1 of Pseudonocardia ailaonensis. NCBI lineage: Bacteria > Bacillati > Actinomycetota > Actinomycetes > Pseudonocardiales > Pseudonocardiaceae > Pseudonocardia > Pseudonocardia ailaonensis. Next base: position 383 of record NZ_BAAAQK010000003.1, read on the forward strand.
CGGGCATCTCACGATCGACCCGGACGGGCCCCGCTACCAGGGCGCGTTCCGCGCCCCGGCAGCCTGACCCACAACCATCACGGTCATGCCCGATGTCATGAGACACATCGTTGACACATCAGATGAGACATGACAGTCGTCAGGACGACTATCGCCACTCACGGGAGGTATCGAGGGTCGGACGGGGTGCATGATCGGGGCATGCGGGCGTACGGGTTCACGGACATCGGCGGGCCGGAGAAGGAAGCGTTCCTGGAGGTCCCGGTGCCCGAGCCCGGTGCGGACGAGCTCCGGGTCCGGGTGCGGGTCGCGGGCGTCAACCCCGGGGACTAGCGGGTGCGGGAGGGCTCGTACGGGACCGTCGGGCAGGCGGTGCTGGGCCGTGAGGTGGCCGGGACGGTGACGGCGGTCGGCGAGGGCGTGACCGGGTTCGCCGTGGGCGACGAGGTGTTCGGAGGCTGTCCCGGCATGGTCGGCGGCTGGGCACCGGAGGCGATCGTCACGGCCTCCTTCTCCGCGCACCGGCCGGGCGAGGTCCGTCCCCGGGACGCCGCCGTGCTGCCCGTCGCGGCCGGGACGGCGTGGGACGCGCTGAACGAGCTGGACCTTCCCGAGGGCGCGACGCTGCTGGTCAACGGCGCGGGCGGGGGCGTCGGGATCCCCACCGTGCAGCTCGCCCGGGCGCGCGGGCTCCGCGTGGTCGGCACGGCGAGCCCTGCCAAGCACGCCGTGCTCGCCCGGTTCGGGGCGATCCCGGTGGCCTACGGCGACGGCGTCCTCGACCGGGTCCGCGCGGCCGCGCCCGACGGTGTCGACGCCGTCTTCGACATGGCGGGCGGGGAGGCGCTGCGGACCGTCGCCCCGCTCGTCGCCGATCCGGCGCGGCACCTGCGCTCGGTGTCCGACAAGGATCTGGTGGCGCAGCTCGGGGGCAGCAACGTCGCCCGGGACCGGAGCACCGCCGTGCTCGAGCAGCTCGCCCGGCTGGTGGCCGCCGGAGCGCTGGATCCCCTGGTCACGGACGTGCGTCCGTTCGACGACGCCCCCGCCGCCCTGCGTCTCGTGGAGGAGGGGCACAGCCTGGGGAAGGTCGTGATCGTGGTCGGGTGACGCCGGGCGGAGGACGTCAGCGGGTCGGGGGCAGGCCGGTGGTGGTCGGGTTGGCTGTGGACAGGCCGGTGGTGGACAGGCCGGTGGTGGACAGGCCGGTGGGGGGCGGAGCGGACGTCGGGAGGGGGAAGGCCTCGAGGTACTGCGCGTAGTCCGGTTCGACGTCGATCTGGAGCGTCCCGAGGATTCGCACCACGGCGTTGTAGAAGCTGACCACGATCACCAGGTCGACCAGCCGGGCACGACCCAGCGCGGCCTCCAGCGCCGTCCAGGTCTCCGGCGCCATCCGCTGGTCCGCGGTGACCTCGCGCGCGCCGCGCAGCACCGTGGACTCCAGATCGCCCAACGAGTGCGGCCGCCCCTCGGTCGCGGCGACGAGCGCCTCGATGTCGGAGTCCGTCACGCCGAAGTCGTGGCCGATCTTCACGTGGTGGCTCCACTCGTACGGACTCGCGTTGAGGTATCCGACCTGCAGGATCGCGAGCTCCCGCAGCCGTGGGTCGAGCTCGCACTCCCAGCGGATCCAGTGCCCCAGGCCGGAGAACCGGCGCAGGCCGTCCGGGGAGTTGGCCAGGGCGCGGTGCAGGTTGATCGGCCGCGCGAGCAGCGCGCGGTCGGACTCCGGGAGGTCGGACTCGTCCAGGTACGGGACCAGGGCCATGGTGCGGTGCCTTCTCTCGTGACGGCGGTGTCGCGGGGACGGTGGAGGCCTTCCCGATGCCATGGCTACGTCGTTTCCCTCAGTGCCGCAAGCATTTCACGATGTGAGAACCCCGCGATCGGAGTCGTGCACGGCACGGGCTCACGGGCCGGGGTGGCGGGGGACGTGTCGATCGACGACCGGATGGCCGTGCACCTGGCCGGCCGAGCCCGGCGGGTTCGGCCGAGCGGGGCGCGCCTGCGGCCGAACGGGTGGGGGCGCGTATCAGCGGAGGTCACCGCGGCGTCGACTCCCGTACACCGCCGAGAGTCCGGAGGCACCCCGTGCCCGAGCTGCCGCACGCCCTGGAGCTGCGCATCCACGGCGTCAACAACACGTCACCCGCGAGCATGCTCGAGCTGCCGGCCTCGGGCATCGAGCAGGTCGGCGGGGACGATCTCGGGAGCTTCTGGCGGCCCTCGGGGGACCCGCCGCCCGGGCCGGGCGAGGTCCCGGCGGGGATCCGGCGCGAGGCGTACTCGTGGGGTGGGCTGGCGCGGAACACGCTGGGGCCCAAGGCCTCCGGCATGGGTGCGTTCGCCGTGGCCGGTCGCGCAGCGGCCCGGGTGGGGTGGGCGTTGCTGCTGCCGTTCGGGCTGGTCAACCTCGCGTACTGGTCGCGGACGCTCGTCCCGGAGGAGGGTGACGCGAGCGCGGGCCGCGGCGCGGTCAGCCTCCGGATCTTCGGGCTGGGGCTCACGGTGCTGCTCGTGCAGACCGTCGCCGTGCTCGCGACGGACATGGTGGCCCGGCAGTGCTATGCCCCGGGCGTCGCCGCCGGATGCGGGGCGCTGCCCGGTCTCGTGGACGACGTGTTCGTGGGGCGGCCGTTCGCGGTCCGGCTGGCGGTCGCGGCCTGGCTGCCGATCGTCGTCGTCCTGGGGCTGTGGGCTCTGTCGACACTGACCCGCAACCGGTACGAGGCGTCCGGCGCCGAGGTCACGGGGGATCCGGAGCCGAAACCCCGCGCCCCGCTGCTGTCGAACCGCGGCTTCTGGACGGGCAGCAAGCTGGTCCGGGGGACGGCGCGGCTGCACCTCGCCGCCGGGGCGGTCGTGGTCGCGGTCCTGTGTGCCGCCCCCGTCGTCGGAGCCGGATCGGGGGCCGGGGCGCCCTTCGGATGGGCGATCGTGGCGGTCGTGCTCGCCTTCGGGGCCGGGATCGCGGTGCTGGTCACCGCGTGCCGCGCGGCGGGGGATGCGCCGGACGTCGCGTCCCGCGAGCGCGGCGCCGGGCGGACGGGATCGACGGGCCGGGGCGAGAACGCCCGGGACCGGGTGGGCCTCGCGGCGCTGGGCCTGGCGGGGGCGGCCTTCGCCCTGACGCAGGCGGTCCTGTGGTTCGGGCAGCCGGTGCTCGCGGAGGACCGGATGCTGCTGCTCTCGGGCATCGGCCCGGCGTGGACGGCCGCGGTGCTGGTGGCGCTCGCCCTGTCCGGGCTGGCATGGCGGACCCAGACGTGGCGGAGGTGGCCGCTGGTCTGGGCCGGCCTGCTGGCGCTGAGCCTGGTGCTCACGAAGCTGCCCGGGACCGGTGGCCGGGCCGCGGCGATCTCCGTGGGGGTGGTCCTGCTGGTGGGCCTGGGCAGGCTCGTCCGCGAGGTCCGCGCGGCGAAGGACCAGGCGCAGTACTGGGCCTGGCGCGGGATGGGGCCGGGAGTGCTGATGGGCACCGCGACGGTGACCGCGCTGGCGGTGTCCGCGCTGCTGGTGCTCGCGAGCGGGGACTTCCTCAACGGGGGGAGGGGCGCCGCGATGCTGGTGTCGTCCGATCCCCGCTCCGGTGGCATGCAGGTTCCCGCGGTCTACCTGGCGTTCGGGGCCGCGGCGCTGGTGGCGCTGCTCGTGCTCCTGGGGCTGGCCCTGGTCGCCTTCCTGCGGACAGACGTGCGGGCCCCCGATCCCGGGGCGCCCGGCGAGGGCACGGTGGCCGGCGAGGGCACGGTGGTCGGCGAGGGCACGGTGGCCGGGCCACGGCCGGGTGGGTCGGGGATCCCGACCGGGGCGAGCATGACGCGGCGGCTGGCCCGCTTCCGGCGGGGCGCGGCGTTCGCGCACCGGGCCGAGCCGCTCGTGGGGGTGCTGGCGTTCACCGGGCTGGCCGCCGCGCTCGGCGCCGTGGTGGCGGCGGGGCTCGGCTGGGCACCGTGGGAGGACGGCGGGGTCGCGCGCTGGTTCGCCGACCGCAGCGCGGTGGCGCTCGCCGCTGCGGGGCTCGCCGCGGTGCTGGGACTGGCCGGGGGCGCGGTCACCGGCGGGACGCGACCGCTCGGGCTGGTCTGGGACCTCATGTGCTTCCTGCCGCGGGCCGGGCACCCCTTCGCCCCGCCCTGCTACGCCGAGCGGGCGGTGCCGGAGATCGTCAGCAGGTCGCTGTGGTGGTTGGACCGCGCTGACGGGAGCGCTGACGGGAGCGCTGACGGGAGCGCTGACGGGAGCGCTGACGGGAGCGCTGACGGGAGCGCTGACGGGAGCGCTGACGGGAGCGCTGACGGGAGCGCTGACGGCGAGCGCCGGGCCACCGGGGACCGGCGGCTCGTGCTCAGCGCCCACAGCCTCGGGGCGAGCCTCGCCGTCGCCGCGCTGATGCAGCTGGACTCCGCGCGTCCCGCCGAACCCGGGCGCCCGGCCCGGCGCACGGACCGCACCCGGCTCCTGACCTACGGCTCCCAGCTGCGGCCCTACTTCGGCCGGATCTTCCCGGAGCTGTTCGGCTCACCGGTGCTCGGGACGCCGCCCTGCCGCGGGGCGGGACTGTTCAGCGCGGACCCGTGGGCCGCGGAGAAGCGGGGCCCGGTAGCCGAGCCGCCGCGGACCGGCACCGGTTCGGTGCGGGAGCTGGTGGGGCGCACGGGATGGCGGAGCCTGTGGCGGCCGACGGACTACCTCGGGTTCCCGGTCCACGGCTATGCAGCGGACGAGATCGACGGTCGGGCCGAGGAGCTCGACACGACGGGCTACCTGCCGCAGGTCGCGACCCACAGCGGCTACCCGCGGACCCTCGCGTACGCCGCCGACCTGGACTGGCTCACCCGCCCGTCGGAACCCGAGGTCCGTCACAGCTCGATGCGGGACCCCATCACGACGGTGCGCTCCAACGGCAGCTTGAAGTAGGTCGCGGGGCTCGCCGAGTTGTGCGAGAGGGCGATGAACAGCCGCTTGCGCCAGGAGCGCATGCCGGGCCGGTCGCAGCGCTCGATCGTCATGCGGGACACGAAGTACGAGGCGGACTCCGCGTCGACGTCGAGCTCCGGGTGCAGCCCCCGCGCCTGGGCGACGACGGCGGGGATGTCCTGCACGTCCTGGAAGCCGAACCGCGCGGTGACGTGCACGATGCCGTCGGCGGGATCGCCGAGGTCGTCGACGGTCAGCCGGTCGCCGGGCGGGACGTGCGGCACCTCCTCGGACAGCATCGACACGATCACCACCCGCTCGTGCAGGACGTGGTTGAACTCGACGTTGGCGCGCAGGGCGAGCGGCGCGGTGGCGTTCGTCGGGTGCGGGAACACGGCCGTGCCCGGCACCCGGTCGATCCCGGATCCGCGGAGCTCGTCGACGAACTCCCGCAGTGCGCCCTCGCGGTCGATCCGCCGGGCCGTGATGATCCGCCGGCCGCGCTGCCAGGTGGTCATCACCACCACGACACAGAGCGCGATGAGCAGCGGCAGCCAGCCGCCGTGGGCGATCTTGGTGAGGTTCGCGGCGAAGAACAGCAGCTCCAGCCCGCCGAGCACCACGCCGAGCAGGATCACCTTCCACCAGGCCCAGCCCCACGACGTCCGGGCCAGCAGCAGGAGCAGGCTCGTGGTGAGCAGCAGGGTGCCGGTGACCGCGAGCCCGTAGGCCGTGGCGAGCTTGTCCGACGAGCGGAACGCGACCATCAGCACGAGCACACCGGCGAAGAGCAGCCAGTTCACCATCGGCAGGTAGATCTGGCCGCTCTCGTGCGACGAGGTGTGCCTGACGGTGAGCCGCGGCAGGTAGCCCAGCCGCATCGCCTGGCGGGACACCGAGAACGCCCCGGAGATGACGGCCTGCGAGGCGATCACCGTGGCGAAGGTCGCGAGCACGACCAGCGGCAGCTGCGCCCAGCCGGGCGCGAGCCGGTAGAACGGGCTGTCGATGGCGCGCGGGTCGTTCAGCAGCAGCGCGGCCTGGCCGAGGTAGTTCAGGATGAGCGCGGGGAAGGCCAGCGCGAACCACGCCACCCGGATCGGCCGCCGTCCGAAGTGGCCCATGTCGGCGTACAGCGCCTCGGCCCCGGTGATCACCAGGACCACGGCGCCCATCGCCAGGAACGCCGTGTAGGGGCGGTCCCCGATGAACCAGAACGCGTAGGTGGGCGACAGGCCCGCGAGCACGCCCGGCCGCTCGACGATGTGCGGGATGCCGAGTGCCGCCAGGACCAGGAACCACAGCACCATGACGGGCCCGAACAGCCGTCCGACGCGGTGGGTCCCCCAGCGCTGCACCAGGAACAGCACGGCGAGGATGGCGATGCCGATGGGCAGCACCACGTCGGCCAGCTCCGGGCGGGCCACCTCGATGCCCTCGACGGCCGAGAGCACGGAGATCGCCGGGGTGATCAGGGAGTCGCCGTAGAACAGCGACGCGCCGAGCACGCCGAGGGTGAGCACCACGGCCGCGCGGCGCGCCGTCTTCCCGCCGATGCTGCGGACGAGCGCGGCGAGCGCCATGATCCCGCCCTCGCCGTCGTTGTCCGCCCGCATCACGAAGGTCACGTACTTCACCGAGACGACGAGCGTGATGGACCAGAAGATCAGCGACACGATGCCGTAGACGTCGCCCGGGGTCGGCTTGACCGCGTTGTCGTCGATGGCGAAGACCGTCTGCATCGCGTACAGCGGGCTCGTCCCGATGTCGCCGAACACGACCCCGAGCGCGCCCAGGGCCAGCCCGAGGAGGCCGCCGCTGTGGGCCGCCGGATGGTGCGGGTTGCCCTGCCCGCGCTCCGGGGCCGGCGCGGGGGTCGCCGCGGCGTCCGCCTCCTGCGTGGGGGCGGCGGCGGGTCGATCTTCGTCCACGTCGCACAGTCTGCCCACCCGGAGGGCTCCGTGGGCGCCCGGCCGCGCCTAGTGTCCGAAAGGAGACGGATCGAAGCGGCCGTTGCGCTCCCGGAAGGAGCCGGCGGTGCCCGGCCACAGCAGCGTGAGCCGGCCGCTGCGGGGATCGACGTACCAGCTGCGGCAGCCACCGCGAAGCCAGACGGTGTCCCGGCTGCGGGCGTCGATCTCGGCGGTGTACCCGGCCTCGGCGGCCCGGGAGACCTCGAGTGGCTCCGCGGACCGGGCAAGATGGTCCAGTGCGCCCTCCACGTAGCCGATCTGCGTCTCGATCATGTGGACGGCCGAGTTGTGACCGAGGCTGGCGTTGGGGCCGTCGAGCACGAACAGGTTCGGGAAGCCGTGGACGACGGTGGAGGCGTACGCCGTCATGCCCGCGGACCAGTGCTCCGCCAGCAGGCCGGTGCGCCCCACCACCCGCTGGGCGAAGGGCGGGTCGGTCGAACGGAAACCGGTGGCGACCACCAGGGCGTCGACGTCGTGACGGGCGCCGGAGCCCGCGACCGCCTTGCCGCCCTCGATCGCGGTGAGCGCGCTCGGCTCGAGGGTGACGTTCTCCCTGGCCAGGGCCGGATAGAGGTCGTCGGAGAGCAGCACGCGCTTGCAGCCGATCTCGTAGTCCGGGGTGAGCAGCGCCCGCAGCCGGGGATCGGGGACCTGCGCGGCGAGGTGGTGCTCCGCGGTGTCGCGCAGCCGGTCGATGTCCGGGTGGCGGCCGAGGCGCTGCGGGAAGTTGCGCTCGGCGTCGGCGAACATCCCGTCCCGGACGCGCGCGGCGTGGGCCGGGTCGGCGAGCTCGCGGAGCTCCTCGGGGCTGTAGGCGCGGTCGTTGCGCGGCACGACCCAGGGCGCGCTGCGCTGGAAGACGACCAGCTGCGAGGCCCGCTCGGCCAGACCGGGGATCACCTGGGCGGCCGAGGCCCCGGTGCCGACGACGCCGACGCGGCCGGTCAGGTCGGCCCCGGGATCCCAGCGGGAGGTGTGGAACACGGGCCCGGGGAACGACTCGAGCCCGGGCAGCTCCGGCATGCGCGGCTCGGAGAGCCGGCCGGCCGCCATCACGAGCACGCGGGCCCGCCAGGTGCCCGCACCCGTCGTGATCCGCCAGCGGTCGCCCTCCCACCGGGCCTCGTGCATGTCCGCGCCGAACCGCAGGTGGGGGAGCAGCCCCTCGGCCCGGGCCGCCTCCCGTAGGTACTCCTGGATCTCGGAGCCCGGCGCGAACACCCGGGACCAGTCCGGGCGGGGCCGGAACGAGAACGAGTACAGGTGCGACGGGATGTCGCACGCCACGCCCGGGTAGGTGTTGTCCCGCCAGGTGCCGCCGACCTCCGCGGCCCGCTCCAGCAGCACGAACGACTCGCGGCCGCGGCGGGCCAGCCGGATGCCCATGCCGAGCCCGGCGAAACCGGCGCCGACGATCGCCACGTCGATGTCCGTCACGCCGCCGTCCGTCAGGTCGCCGGCCGCCGTGTGACCGTCCGTGGTGGGAGCGGTCACCGCGCGGGGACGTCGTAGAGCGTGGTGCGCTGCCGCACGGTGCGGCCCAGTGCCGCGGCGGTGGCGTCGATCTCCGTGCGGGTGAGCTCCAGCCCCTCCTCGGGGCCCGCGCCGGGCAGCAGGCGGCCGTCGAGCAGCAGCCCGCCGACGTCGTCCGCCCCGCCGGCCAGCACCGTGCGGGTGAGCTCGGGGCCGAGCTTGGGCCAGGCCGCCTGGACGTGGTCGATGCGACCGTGCAGCAGCAGCCGGGCGACGGCGTGCACCGCCCGGACCTCGCGCTCGTCCGCGCCGCGGATCCGGCCGGCGAGGTGCGGGGGAGTCGTGTCGGGGGTCATGGGCATGGCGATGAACTCGCTGAACCCGCCGGTGCGGTCCTGGATCGCGGCCAGCGTGCGCAGGTGGGCGACGACCTGGGCGGGCGACTCGAGGTGGCCGTGGATGATCGTGGACGTCGACCGCAGGCCCGCCGCGTGGGCGGCCTCGATCAGCGCGACCCACTCGGCGACGGGCAGGTCGGGCCCGCCGAGCAGGGTGGTGCGCAGCTCGTCGTCGAGTATCTTGGCGCCGGTGCCCGGGACCGAGCCGAGGCCCGCCTCGCGCAGCGCCGCCAGGTGCTCGGCGACGCCCAGGCCGGCACGGCGGGCGCCGTCGGCGATCTCGGCGGGGCGGAAGGCGTGCAGGTGCAGGGGCGCCCGCCCGGTGATCCGGGCGACGAGGGCGCGGTAGCCGTCGTCGGGAGCCTCGGCGGGCAGCGGGCCCTGCAGGCAGATCTCGGTGGCCCCCAGGGCGCGGGCCTCGTCGACCAGCGCGTCGACCAGGTCCTCCGCACCGGGGCGGCCGGCCACGGCGGTGTCGAGGTTCCGGTTGGCGACGAAGGTCAGTCCGTCCCCGAGGGTGTCCCGGCGGACCGAGTCGGCGAGCGTGGTGAGCGCGCGGAGGTCCGCGCCGTCGGCGCCGAGGAGGGCCTCGTAGTCGGCGTCGGAGAGACCGGCGGGAGCGGCCTCGGCGCGACCGAGCGGGCCGGCGAGGGACGACCGGGAGGGGGCTTGCGGGGCGGGCACGGCTCCAAACTAACCCGAGATCGGCCGGACGCGGACCCCGTGTGGCGCGAGATCCGTCCCAGGAGCGCGCCGACGAGCTCGGGCCCACCGCGCGACGGCCGGAGCTCGTCGGCACCCACCTACGGGAGCGACGGCCAGGTCAGCGCCGCGGCACCCCACGTCGACCCGCCGCCGAAGGCGGCCAGGACGACCTTGTCCCCGGCGCGCAGGAAGCCGTGCTCCGCCGCGTCGCTCAGCGCGATGGGGATGGAGGCGGCGGCGGTGTTGCCGACCTTGTCCAGGTTGACGACGAGCTTGTCCGCGGGCAGCCCCAGGCGGTGGGCGACCGCGTCGAGGATCCGGCGGTTCGCCTGGTGCCCGACGAACCGGTCCACGTCCGCGACCTGCCAGCCGACCTGGGCGAGGACCTCCTGGCTGGACCGGGTCATCCGGTCCACCGCCTGCCGGTAGACGGCCTGGCCCTGCATGGTGAACCAGGTGTTGTCCGACTCCGGGTCCCGGGAGCCGCCGCCGGGGACGATGATCAGCTCCTCCTCGCCGCCGTCGCTGCCCAGGGTGAGGGCGTGCACGGCGTCCGCCTCGTCGGGGCCGCCGGCGCGCAGCACCATGGCGCCCGCGCCGTCGCCGAACAGGAAGGCGGTCCGCCGGTCCGTCGGGTCGATGATCGTGGAGAACGTGTCCGCCGCGACGAGCAGGACCGAGCGGGCCGCGCCGCCGCGGATCATCCCGGCCGCGGAGTGCAGGCCGTAGAGGAAACCCGAGCACACGGCGTTGACGTCGAACGCGGGGATGGTGCCGAGCCCGAGCCGGGCCGCGACCAGCGGCGCCGTGGCCGGACAGCTGCGGTCCGGCGTGGTGGTCGCCACGATGACCAGGTCGACCGCGCCGTCCCCGCCGGCCTGCACGTCCGACTTGAGCGCCTGCGCACCGGCCTCCGCGGCGAGGTCCGAGGTCGCCGTGCCGGGGTCGACGTGCCGCCGGGTGACGATGCCGCTGCGGCTGCGGATCCACTCGTCCGACGTGTCGAGCGAGGCCGCCAGGTCGTCGTTCGTGACGACCCTGGGCGGCAGGGCGTGCCCGAGGCCGGTGATGCGGACGGTGGGGCGGTCGGCGGGATCCATGGGTAAGCGGTACCCGTTCGGTGTCGGAGGGTGAGCGACAGGGCCCGACCAGTGTCGCCTCCCGGCCGTCGCGGCCACAACCGGGTACCCCTCACGTTGACAGGTGGGTCTCCCTCCGAAACCCTGGCTCGCATGGAGTGGACCGGAGCGAGGTACGCCGACGGCCCGACCGTCGAGGTCTCCACCTGGGTCGATGCGCCCCCGGCGGCCGTCTGGCCCGCGGTCGTCGACGTGGTGGCCATGCCCTCCCAGAGCCCGGAGGTCGTGCAGGTCGAATGGCTCGATAGCGGCCGACCCGAGGTGGGTGCGCGGTTCCGCGGCCACAGCCGGCACGACGCGCTCGGATCGTGGTCGACCGTGTCCGAGGTCGTCGAGTGCGAGGAGCCCGCCCGGTTCGCCTGGGCGGTCGAGGGTCCGGACGGCGACGCGAGCGCCACCTGGCGCTTCTCCCTCGCCGTGGAGGACGGCGGCACACGGCTGAGCGAATGGGTCCGGCTCGGTCCGGGGCGCTCGGGGCTGAGCCTCGCGATCGAACGGATGCCGGACCGGGAACAGAAGATCGTCTTCGTGCGGCTGCGCGAGTTCGAGACGAACATGACCGGCACCCTCGAGGCGATCCGCAGGCGGGTCGAGGGCGCCTGATGCGCACCGCGACGACGGTCGAGGCGTCCGGTGGGGCGGCGGGGACCGTCGAGTTCGTGGTGGAGGCCGAGAAGCTGGGTCTCGACGTCACGTGGGTCGCCGAGGCCTGGGGTGCGGACGCGGTGTCCGTGCTCGGCCATCTCGCCGCGCGCACGGACCGGATGCTCCTCGGCTCGGGCGTGCTCCAGGTCGGCACCCGCACCCCCGTCGCGCTCGCCCAGATCGCCGCCACCCTCGCGGACCTCTCCGACGGCCGGTTCCTCCTCGGGCTCGGGCCCTCCGGCCCGCAGGTGATCGAGGGCCTCCACGGGGTGCCGTTCGCCCGGCCCCTGACCCGGGTGCGGGAGACGGTGGAGGTGGTGCGGCAGGCGCTCGCGGGGGAGAAGGTCGCCCACGCGGGCCGGACCGTCGCGATCCCGCTGCCGGGCGGGGACGGGCGTCCGATGCGGCTCTCCACCCGGCCCGTGGACGTCCCCGTCTACCTGGCCGCCCTCGCGCCGGGGATGCTCGAGCTCACCGGCCGGGTGGCCGACGGCTGGCTGGGCACCAGCTTCGTGCCCGAGGGTGCGGCGGCCTACTTCGACCCGCTCGACGCCGGTCTCGCCGCGGCCGGGCGCACGCGGGCGGACCTGGACGTGTGCCAGGGGGCGGAGGTGGCGTTCGCCGCGGACGAGGACGAGCTGCGCCGGATGGTCGCGGGGCGGCGCGGCGAGCTGGCGTTCAGCCTCGGCGGCATGGGATCGGCCACCACGAACTTCTACAGCGCGGCCTACGGCCGGCAGGGCTGGGCGGAGGTCGCGGCGCAGGTCCGCGAGCGGTGGCGCGCGGGGGACCGGGCCGGCGCGGCCGACCTCGTCACGGACGAGATGGTGCTCGCCACGACGCTGATCGGCACCGAGGCGATGGTGCGGGAGCGGCTGCGGGTGTGGCGGGCCGCCGGTGTGGACACCGTGCGCCTCTACCCGGCGGGCGAGACGCTCGGTGCGCGGCTCGACACCCTGGGACGGGCGATCGAGCTGGTGCGGGGGGCCTAGAGGTTCAGCCGCTCCCGATGGACGGGCTCGGCCAGGGCGCGCACGACCGCCCAGAGCTGCTCCTCGTCGGGCTCGCGCGGCCCGTCCGCGGGGGCCGCGGCGGTCCGCTCCGGGGCCACGTCGGCGATGTCGTCCATGACGCACCTCCCTTGGTCGTCGCTTCGACGCGTACCCGGTGACGAGGCGGCGCGGGCCGTTCCCGATACCGGATCGCCCGAACGGACGCCGCGAATCCCCCTTCCGTGGGGTGACGGCGGTCAGGCGGGCCGGGCGGCCGAATAGAGCAGGCTGAGTGCCTGGCCGGGCGCGGGACGGTCCGAGACGGCGGTGAAACCGGCCTCGCCGAGCATCGCGGTGGCGAGCTCGCGGCCCCAGGCGGCACCCAGGCCGGCGCCGCCCTCGGCGAGCGAGACGGTCATGCAGTGCAGCGTGCTGATCGTGTAGATCCAGGGTGCGAACGGGTTCCCGACGTTCTGCGCCACGTCCGACGACGCCGCCATGTCCAGCATGACGAACCGTCCACCGGGCACCAGCGCATCGTGGATCCCGCGCAGCATCGCGGCCGGGTCGGCCTGGTCGTGCACCGAGTCGAAGGCGAACGCGACGTCGAACGGCCGGTCCGGGCGGAACGCGGCGGCGTCCGCGGCCTCGAACCGGACGTTGGGCAGGCCTGCTGCCTCCGCACGGGCCCGGGCCAGTGCCTCCTCGGCGATGTCGTAGCCGACGAACTCGCTGGCCGGGAACGCGCGGCCGAGGACGACGAGGGCGTGCCCGGTGCCGCACCCGACGTCCGCGACCCGGACGCCTCCGGTGAGCTGCTCGGGGAGGCCGTCGATCAGCGGCAGCCACGCGTCGACCAGCAGCTCGTCGAGGGGGCGGCGGTTGAGGCCGTCCATCACGCCGGTGAAGTCCGGGGCGAAGTCCTCGTACGGCAGCCCGCCGCCCTCCCGGAAGGCGCGAACGATGCCGTCGAGGTTGCGGCCCATGAGCGGCACCATGCCGGCCATCGGTGCCAGGTTCCTCGCCCCGCCGCCGGTCAGCCCCGGGACGTGCGCCGGGGGCAGTGCGTAGCGATCGCCGTCGAGGGTCATGAGCTCGCCGGTGACCATGGCGCCCAGCCACTCCCGCACGTAGCGCTCCTGCAGGCCCGCCCGCTCGGCCAGCTCGGCGGACGTGGCCGGGCCCTGCGCGACGGCCTCGAACAACCCGGTCCGGTGGCCGACGTCGATCATCAGGGTGAGGCCGGCCGCCGTGTAGAGGTCGAAGAGGCGCCGGGAGAAGGCGCGCACGGCCTTCCGGTCGGGTTCGCTCATGGCCCTGATCCTGCAACCCCGCGCACGACGGTTCGAGCGTTGACACGTGACCATTTGGTCACCTATCTTTCGGGCATGCCGGAGGACGACGGGTCCGCGAGCGTCTTCAGGGCGCTCGCCGACCCGACCCGTCGGCTCCTGCTCGACCGGCTGTTGGCCCGTGACGGCCAGACGTCGACCGAGCTGGAGGCGGAGCTGGAGATGACGCGGTTCGGCGTCATGAAGCACCTCAGGGTGCTGGAGGAGGCCGGTCTGGTCGTGTCCCGCAAGCAGGGGCGTGAGCGGCGGCACTTCCTCAACCCGGTGCCCATCCGGCTGGTCCACGACCGGTGGATCGGCAAGTACACCGAGCACCGCGTCGCGGCGCTCGCGGATCTCAAGGCGGCACTGGAGGCACCCATGAACGACACGGCCACGGCCACCACGCAGGTCTTCCGCGTCCACATCAAGGCGACGCCGGAGCAGGTGTGGCAGGCGATCACCTCGCCGGAGTGGACGCAGCGCTACGGCTACCGCACGGTCTCCGAGTACGACCTGCGCCCGGGCGGGACCTTCCGTGCGCTGGCCAACGAGGGCATGAAGGCGATGGGGGCCGCGGACGTCGTCGTCGAGGGGGAGGTGCTCGAGGTCGACGCGCCGCACCGGCTCGTCCAGACCTGGCGGATGCTCTTCGAACCCGGCCAGGCCGCCGAACCGCTGACCCGGATCACCTGGGAGATCGAGGACCTGCCCGGCGGGCTCGTGCGGCTCACCGTGGTGCACGACGTCGAGGGCGCGCCGCTGCACGCCGCGCTCGTCTCGGGGGAGACGCTACAGGGTGGCGGTGGCTGGCCGTACATCCTGTCGGACCTGAAGTCGCTGCTCGAGACGGGGACCGCATACATGTCCGAGCCGGTGTAGGCCCGCCCGGCCCGCCCGGCCCGCCCGGCCCGCCCGGCCCGCCCGGCCCGCCCGGCGCGTCCGGTCGCTCGGGTGGCGCCGGGCGGGCGTGTCGCCGAGCCGGTCCCGGAGAGCCGCCCGCTCAGCCGATCGGCTCCGGGAGCCGGTCCACGGAGTAGGACAGACCGAGCGCGCGGCCGGTCGCCGGGTCCGCGAGCTCGACCCGCCAGCCCTCGGCGAACTGGTCGACGCCGGGCCTCATCGCGACCGTGCCGGACAGCAGGACGGTGCCGGGCTCGAGCCAGCCGCGCTCGCGCAGCAGGTCGAGCCAGTACGCGGGGGTGAGCAGGGCGGCCAGCGTGGCGTCCTGGATCAGGGTCTCGCCCGCCCCGTGGCGCACCCACGCGCGCAGGGTGATCGCGTCGAGCCGGTCGGCGATCTCGGTGAGCCGCCACGCCTCGCCGCCCAGCACGTCGAGCCCGGCGTTCTTGCTCCAGGCCACGCCGTGGACCTCGAGGTCCCGGTCGGTGTGGTCGCAGGCCACGGTGAGCAGCGGGTCCACGACGTCGTCGCCGATCACGAGCGCCCACTCGGCCTCGCCGGAGGTCCGCCCGTGCTGGGCGGGGACGCGGCCGGTCTGCACGGCGAGGTACGGCGCGATCGGGTAGAGGGCGGGGACCACCGCCGGCGCCGGGACGCCGAGCTCGGCCAGCTCGGCGACGTGTGCGGCGACCTCCTCCTGGGCGCGGCCGGCATACCCGGCGTTGAACACGCGCCGGACGGCGATCCGGCGGACCTCGCCGCCGGGAAGGGTGAGAACGAGCTCCGACACGGGTACTCCTGTCCATATTTTCGTTCCTCGGGCTTGCGCATGCCGAGTGTATACAGCAAGTATATTGGGAGTCCAGGCAGTCGGAACGACCCGAGGAGACGCGATGAGTACCGGCCAGCCCTCGTCCGCACCACCGGTGGACCGGCGTTCACTGGTGAAGGCCTTCGCCGCGAGCCTGTCCGGCACCTCGCTGGAGTGGTACGACTTCGCGGTCTACTCGGCGGCCGCGGCGCTCGTGCTGCCGCAGCTGTTCTTCCCGAACTCGGACCCGCTCACCGGCGCGCTGCTCGCCTTCTCCACCTACGCCGTCGGCTACGTGTCACGACCCCTGGGCGGGATCGTGTTCGGCCGCCTCGGTGACGTGATCGGCCGCAAACAGGTCCTGGTCGTCACGCTGCTGCTGATCGGCGCGGCCACGTTCCTCATCGGCCTGCTGCCGACCTACGGCACCATCGGGGTGGCCGCCCCGGTCATCCTGGTGCTGCTGCGGTTCGCCCAGGGCGTGGGCGTCGGCGGCGAGTGGGGTGGCGCGGTCCTGCTGTCGTCGGAGTTCGGCGACCCGCGCAGGCGCGGGTTCTGGTCCTCGGCGGCCCAGGTCGGGCCGCCCGCCGGCAACCTGCTGTCCAACGGTGTGCTCGCCGTGCTGACCGCGGTGCTCTCCGAGGAGGCCTTCCTGTCGTGGGGCTGGCGGGTCGCGTTCCTGCTCTCGGCCGTGCTCATCGCGTTCGGGCTGTGGATCCGGCTCAAGCTCGAGGACACGCCCGTGTTCAAGGCCATCGCGGAGAAGGGCGACCGGCCGTCCGCGCCGGTCACCGAGGTGTTCCGGCACGAGTTCCGCGGGCTGCTCGCGGCCGTGCTCGCCCGCATCGGGCCCGACGTGCTGTACGCGCTGTTCACCGTGTTCGTCCTCGCCTACGGCACGACGCACGGCTACTCGCGCGCCGAGGTCCTCACCGCCACCCTGATCGGCGCGGCCCTGCAGCTGCCGCTCATGCCGCTCGCCGGCGCGCTCACCGACCGGATCAACCGGCGGCTGCTGTACGGGATCGCGGCGGTCGGCGCGATCGTCTGGACCTTCGTGTTCTTCCCGATGATCGCCGGGCGCTCGGTGGGCCTGCTGATCCTCGGGGTGGTCGTCGGCCTGGTGTTCCACTCGCTCATGTACGGGCCGCAGGCGGCCTTCGTGATCGAGCAGTTCGGGCCGCGGCTGCGCTACACCGGCAGCTCGCTGGCCTACACGATCGCCGGCCTGTTCGGCGGTGCGGTCGCACCGCTCGCGTTCACGGCGCTCAACGGGGCCTACGGCTGGGTCGCCGTGGCCGTCTACGTCGGGGTCGCCTGCGTGGTGACGGTCGTGGGCCTGTTCGTGGGGCGGGACCCCGACCTCGCCGAGGACGAGGCCTACCTCGGGCTCACGCCTCGAGAAGCACCCGCAAGGTGAGGTCCAGGTGCTCGTCGATGGCCGCGAGGGACGCCGGCTCGTCGCCGTCCCGGAGGGCGTCGACGATCCGGGCGTGCTCGGCGCAGACCGCCTGCTGCCGGGCGGCCGAGCCGTCGACCGCCGCCACGCCCAGGCGGCGCTGTCGCACCCGCAGGCCCGCGTAGGTGCGCGAGGCGAGGCTGTTCCCGGCCGCGTCGACGAGTGCCTGGTGGAACTCCATGTCCCGGTCGATGAAGGCGGTGGCGTCCGTGCCGGAACGGGCGAGGGCGGCCTGTTCGGTGAGGATCTCGCCCAGCAGGACGAAGGGCGCGACACCCTCGGCGAGCCCCCGGCTCGCCGCGTGCCGCTCCAGCACCCCGCGCAGCTCCATCAGCTCACGGATCTGCCGGCCCGTCAGGGGCGGGACGTACGCGCCGCGGCCGGGGAGCATCTCGACGAGCCCGTCCGCCACCAGGAGCAGGAGCGCCTCGCGGACCGGCGTGCGGGAGACGCCGATCCGCACGGCGAGCTCGCCCTCGTTCAGGAACGTCCCCTGGACCGCGGGATCCGCCAGCACGGTCTCGCGCAGGTAGAGCAGGGCCCGGTCGCGGCCCGAGCTCCGCCCGGGCTCGCGCGCACTCGTCATACGCTACGTATACAGCAACCCTCAGCCCGACCACCGCAGGAGGAGCCCGGTGCGGATCGCCCTGGCCCAGATCGTGTCCACACCGTCGCCGGCGGAGAACCTCGAGCTCGTCTCGGCGCAGGTGACGGCGGCCGCCGCCGACGGGGCGCGCGTCGTCGTGTTCCCGGAGGCCACGATGTGCTGCTTCGGGGTGCGGCTCGGCCCGGTCGCCGAACCGCTCGACGGCCCGTGGGCCACCGGCGTCCGGGAGATCGCGGCGGACGCCGGGCTGACCGTCGTCGCCGGCATGTTCACCCCGGACCCGGACGGCCGGGTGCGCAACACGCTGCTCGCCACGGGCGGCGGGGTCGAGGCGCACTACGACAAGATCCACCTGTTCGACGCCTTCGGGTTCGCCGAGTCCGACACCGTGGCCCCCGGGTCGGAGATCGCGACGATCACGGTCGACGGCGTGACCGTGGGCCTCGCGACCTGCTACGACCTGCGCTTCCCGGGCCTGTTCCAGAAGCTCGGCGACGCCGGGGCGCGGCTGGTCCTCACGCCGGCGTCCTGGGGCGCGGGGCCCGGCAAGCGGGAGCAGTGGGACCTGCTCGTGCGCGCCCGGGCGCTGGACTCGACCTGCGTGGTGGCGGCCTGCGACCAGGCCGACCCGACCACGGTCGGCCGGGAGCGCGGCAGGGCGCCCACCGGGATCGGCGCGAGCCTCGTGGCGAGCCCCTTCGGCGCGATCGTGGCGCAGCTGGGGGAGGAGCCCGGGCTGCTGGTCACGGACGTCGACCTCGACGGGGTCGACGCCGCCCGGCGGGCGATCCCGGTGCTGGCGAACCGCCGCTTCTGAGCGCCGCCCCGATCGCCGGCCCCCGATCGCCGGCCCCGATCGTCAGCCTTGATCGTCGGCCCGCTCGGAGCCGGTCGGGTCCGTTCGGCGGCGTGCCGGACGGCCGCCGTCAGTCGTTCGCCGTGGCCAGCTCCAGGTACTGCGCGAACTTCTCCCGCGCCGCCGCGGTGCGGGTGGGCACGTGCTCCGAGGGCACCTCGTGGGGCTCGTAGCCGCGCAGGATCCGCCGGGCGAGGGTGGCCTTGTGCACCTCGTCCGGGCCGTCGTAGATGCGGGCGGCACGGGCCGCGCGGTACATCTGTTCGAGCGGGAGGTCGCCGGAGAAGCCCAGCGAGCCGTGGACCTGGATCGCCCGGTCGATCACGTCGTGGAGCACCCGGGCACCCCAGAACTTGATCATCGCGATCTCGTTGCGCGCGTTGGCCGCGCCGACCCGGTCCATGGTCCAGGCGGCCTGCAGGGTGAGCAGGCGGGCGGCCTGCATCTCCGCGGCCGAGGTGGCCACCCAGTCCTGGACCATCTGCTTGTCGGCCAGCACGGAGCCGTGCGAGTACCGCGACACCGCCCGCTCGCACAGCATGTCGAAGGCCCGCTTCGACTGACCCAGCCAGCGCATCGCGTGGTGGATGCGGCCCGGGCCGAGGCGCTGCTGCGCCAGCCTGAAGCCGTCGCCGGGGTTGCCCACCAGGTTCGCCCTCGGCACGCGCACGTTCTCGTAGAGGATCTCCGCGTGCCCGCCCTCGAGCTGCGGGGTGACGGACGAGTGGTCCATCACGGGGATGTCGCGGACGATGGTCACCCCGGGGGTGTCGACCGGGACGATGATCATCGACGAACCCTGGTACGGGCTCACGTCGGGATCGGTCACGGCCATGACGATCAGGAAGTCCGCCCGGCCGGCGTTCGACGAGAACCACTTGTGCCCGTTGATCACGTACTCCGCACCGTCGCCGGTGCCCTCGAGGACCGCGCGGGTGGTGAGCAGCGTCGGGTCCGCGCCCGCGCCGGGCTCGGTCATCGAGAAGCTGGAGCGGATCTCGCCGCGCAGCAGCGGGTGCATCCACTGCTCCTTCTGCTCCGGCGAGCCGCCGATCGCCAGCAGCTCCGCGTTGCCGGAGTCCGGCGCCTGGTTGCCGAAGATGCCCGGGGCGAAGCGGCACGCGCCGAGGATCTCGTGCATGAGCCCGAGCTTGACCTGGCCGAACCCGCTGCCGCCGAGGTCCGGCGGCAGGTGCGCGGCCCACAGGCCCTGCTCCTTGACCCGCTCCTTGAGCGGTGCGGTGATCCGGGCGAACTGGTCAGGATCGAGATCCAGGGTCTCCAGCGGGTAGATCTCCTCCCGGACGAACTCCCGCATCCAGTCGAGCTTCGTGTCGAACTCGGGTTCGGTGGAGAAGTCCCACGCCATCGTTCGTCCCTCCTCGGATCGTGCCGCGCTGCCGTCGTCACGGACCCTAGTTGATGCAGGTGCTTCAGGACAGGGTTGGTGACGAGCCCGGTAACGGCGGGGGTGGGGCCGGACGAGTCCCCGCCCGTGGACGAGCGACACCCCTCCCCGCGCACCACCCGACGGCGAACCGATCGCCTCGAGGATCTGGTGGCCGTGTTCCTCTGTGCCGTCGGCGTGCTCGTCGTGGTCCTGGCGGCGATCGGCGGGGTCGCCGCGAACGGCGCCGTCGTGGACCGGGCCGGTCGCGAGTCGAGCGAGCGCGTGCGGGTCCAGGCCCTGGTCACGGCGCTCGAGGGAACGGCCGCCGGCGCCGGAGCGGGCACCCGCCGCGCCGAGGTCACCTGGACCGCTCCCGACGGCACCCCCCGCGCCGGCCGCCTCTCGGTGCCTGTGGCCGCCGTGGCCGGCTCCGAGGTGGTCGTCTGGCTCGACCGGGACGGCAGGCAGGCGTCCGCCCCCACCTCCCCCTACGCCGGGCTCCTCGTCGGAGTGGTCGTGGCCGCGGCCGGGGCCGTGATCGGGATCATGCTGCTGCTCGGGGTGTGGCAGCTCGTGCGCCGCGCCACCGGTCGGAGCAACGCCCGGGCCTGGGAAGCGGGCTGGGCCGAGGTCGAGCCGCACTGGTCCGGTCGCACCACGACCAGCTGAATCCGCCGTCGTCGCGTCACCCGTCCGAATCGTTCACCCGCTCGCAACGAGATCGACGGGTGACCCCTCGGCCGCAGGCTCGTTGGACCCGGTGTCGGGCCGGCGGGAACTGGGGAGCCCCCCGCCGGCTCGGCAGATCCCTCTCCGGGGCCCGTGGGTTCCGGAGAGGCCCCGTTTCCGGGGTCTCCGCCGAACCGCTCAGCCGTCCGGCAGGATCGGCACCTCCATGCCCTGGTCCTTGCCGAGGCGGGCCGCCCGGGTGACCGACTCCGCGCCGAACCTGCTGCGCAGCGAGTCGAGGGTGCGGTCCAGCTCCGGTCCGCTGGTGGGGCCGAACGGCAGGGCGAGCTGCATGCCCTCGTCGGCGTCGAGGTTCGTCAGCGAGATCCCGATCAGCGTGAGCCCGCGGTCGAGGATCATCGTGAGCGCCTCGCGGAGCAGGTGGCGGGCCGCGTCGAGCAGGGTCGGCGTGTGGTCCGTGGCGCGGGCCAGGGTGTGCGAGCGGGTGGCGCGGGTGTAGTCGCCGAAGCGCAGCCGCAGCACGACCGTGCGGCAGGTGCGTTCCGCCCCGCGCAGCCGTTTGCCGAGCCGGTCGACGATCCCGGCCAGGATGACGTCCATCTCCTCCGGCGTGCGGTAGCGGCGGCCGAGCGCCCGCTGGGAGCCGATCGACCGCCGTCGCACCCCGGTCTCGACGACCCGGGGGTCCCGGTTGTGGGCCAGCGCGTGCAGGTGGCGCCCGGAGCCGCGGCCGAGCAGTGACTCGAGGTAGGGCTCGCCCAGGCCGGCCACCTCCCCGACGGTGCGGATCCCCGTGGCGTGCAGCTTCGCCGCCGTGACCTTGCCGACGCCCCACAGCCGCTCGACCGGGAGCGGATGGAGGAACGCGAGCTCGCCGCCGGGTGGCACCTCCAGCAGCCCGTCCGGCTTGGCGACCCCCGAGGCGACCTTGGCGAGGAACTTCGTGCAGGCCACGCCCACGGTGATCGGCAGGCCGACCTCGGCCAGCACCTGCTCGCGGAGCCGCTGCGCGATCGCCGTGGGGGCGCCTGCGATCCGCCAGAGGCCGCCGACGTCGAGGAACGCCTCGTCGATCGAGACGGCCTCGACCACCGGCGTGGTGTCCCGGAAGACCGCGAACACGTCCTTGCTGGCCTGGGTGTACGCCCCGAACCGGGGCGGGACGACGATCGCGCGGGGGCACAGGGCCCGCGCCTGCCGCCCGCCCATCGCGGTGCGCACGCCGAAGGCCTTCGCCTCGTAGCTGGCCGCGAGCACCACGCCGCCGCCGACGATGACCGGACGCCCGCGCAGCCGCGGCGCGTCGCGCTGTTCGACGGACGCGTAGAAGGAGTCGAGGTCGGCGTGCAGGATGCTCGCCTCGGCGCGCGACCGGATTCGGGACACGAACAGATGTTCGCATCGAGCACCGACAAAAACGACCCTCGTGAGTGGCGATCGTCGCCGGAGCGGTGATCGCCACTCACGGGGTCGGTCAACCCAGGGTGAACGGATCCCGGGTGCCCCCGCCCAGCTCGACCCAGACGGCCTTGGTCTCCAGGTACTCGTCCACGGCCGCGGCGCCGTTCTCGCGGCCCAGGCCGGACTGGCCGTAGCCGCCGAAGGGGACGCTCGGGGCCACCACGCGGTAGGCGTTGATCCACACCGAGCCCGCCCGGATCTTCGCGGCGACGCGGTGCGCGCGGTGCACGTCCTTCGTCCACACCGCGCCGGCCAGGCCGTACGGGGTGTCGTTCGCGAGCGTCACCGCCTCCGCCTCGTCCGTGAACGTGTAGGCGGACAGGACAGGACCGAAGACCTCCTCGCGCACGATCGTCGACTCCGGCCCGACGCCCGTCAGCACGGTCGGCTTCACGAAGTACCCGCCGAGCGACTCCTCGGCCGCCCCGCCGTACGCGACCGTCGCGCCCTCCGCGCGGGCGGTCTCCAGATAGCCCAGCACCTTCTCGTACTGCGGGCCGTTCGCGACCGGGCCCATCTCGGTGTCCGGGTCGTTGGGGTCGCCGAGCCTGATCGTCGCCGCGCGCTCGGCGACCAGCCGGACCAGCTCGTCGTGCACCGACTCGTGGACGATCAGCCGGGAGCCGGCCATGCAGGTCTGCCCGGTCGCCGCGAACACGCCCGCGATCAGGCCGTTGGCGGCGGCCTGCAGGTCCGCGTCCTCGAACACGACCTGCGGAGACTTCCCGCCGAGCTCGAGGGTGACCTTGTTCAGGTTCTCGGCCGCGGCGTGCGCGACGGCCCGGCCGGTGGCCGTCGATCCCGTGAACGCCACCTTGTCGACGCCCGGGTGCCCGGCCAGGTGCGCCCCGACCTCGCGGGACAGGCCGGTCACCACGTTGACCACGCCCGGCGGGAACCCGGCCTGCGCGATCAGCTCGGCGAACCCGAGGGTCGACGCCGGCGCGTGCTCCGACGGCTTGACGACGAGTGTGCAGCCGGCCGCCAGCGCGGGCGCCACCTTCCACGTCATCAGCAGCAGCGGCGAGTTCCACGGCGTGATCGCCGCGACCACCCCGACCGGCTCACGGCGGGTGTAGACGAGGTAGTTCGGGTTGGGCGTCGGGATCTGGCGGCCCTCGGTCGTCGCCGCCAGGCCCGCGTAGTAGTGGTACCAGCCGCCGAGGCCCGTGAGCTGGCCGATCATCTCCCGGTAGAGCTTGCCGGAGTCCTCGACCTCGAGCCGGGCGAGCCGCTCCGCGTTCTCGCCGATGAGGTCTCCGAGCCGGCGCAGCAGGGCGGCGCGGGCGAAGCCGGTGGTGGCGCCCCACTCGCCGTCGAGTGCGGCGCGGGCGGCGGCCACCGCGGCGTCGACGTCCTCGGTCCCGCCGTCCGGGATCGTCGCCCAGGGCCGCCCGGTGTAGGGGTTCTCCGACTCGAAGGTCGCCCCCGAGGCGGCGTCGACCGCTTCGCCCCCGATGAGCATCCGGAACCGTTCCGTCATGGTCCGTCCCCTCCGTCCGCATCGACTCTGGTCCAGGTCCGCGCAGGTCCGAGCCTAGGGTGCCCCGCCCTTCCGGGTGGGACGGAACAGGTGTAGGCAATGACCGGAAGTGATCACTCGCGAAGGGGGAAGCCCGTGGGGTACGACGCAGTGCTGGCCGAGACCGTGGGGATCCGCGGGGCGGGCGGGGACCTCGTCGAGGCCTACACCGCCCGCCCGATGGCGCCGGGGCCGCGCGGCGGGGTCGTCGTCGTCCATCACCTGCCCGGCTACGACCGCGAGAACAAGGAGTTCGTGCGCCGCTTCGCGGTCATGGGGTACGACGCGATCTGCGTGAACCTCTACAGCCGCGAGGCCCCCGGCCTGCCGCCCGCGGAGGCGGCGAAGGTGTCCCGGGAGGCCGGCTGGGTGCCCGACGAGCGGTTCGCCGGGGACGCCTCGGGCGCGGCGCGGTGGCTCCGCGACCTGCCCACCTCGAACGGCAAGGTCGGGCTGATCGGCCACTGTTCCGGCGGCCGGCAGTCGATCCTGGCCGCGGCGGAGGTGGACGTCGACGCGGTCGTGGACTGCTACGGCGGGTTCGTCGTGGAGGACCCGCCGGAGGGCCTGCCGAAGCCGATGGTGCCGCTGCGGCACCGGATCCCGGACATCACCGCTCCGGTGCTGGGCCTGTTCGGCAACGACGACGCCCATCCGTCGCCGGCGCACGTCGACGAGCTCGAGAAGCTGTTGCAGGACAACGGGAAGACCTACGAGTTCCACCGCTACGACGGGGCCGGGCACTCGTTCTTCTCCGTCGACAGACCGGCCTACCGGGTCGAGGCGGCGCTCGACGGCTGGGAACGCATCGAGACGTGGTTCGGGACGCATCTGTCCGGCTGACGTATCGGAGCACCGCGGCCCGTGCTCCTTCCATCGGTGACGAGAGGAGCACGGATCGTGGGACCGGGGAGCGCTTCGGCGCTGGCGGCGTGCTGCGCCGACGACGCGCAGAGCATCGACGAGGTGGTCGCGCAGCTGGAGGCGGTGCGGGACCGGGCTGCCGAGCATCCCGGGCGCGAGGCGCGGGACGGGATCGCCTGCTTCAGCCGCCTCTACGCGACGATCACGCGGAACGTGGGGCGCACCGCGGCGGGGCAGAACCCGGAGCGGCGCTTCGCCGATCCGGACTTCATCACGCTCCTGGACCTGGAGTTCGCGCGCCGCTACTTCGCCGCGATCCGGGACTACGCCGGGGACGGGACCGTCCGCAGCGCGACGCCGAGGGCCTGGTGGGTGCTCTTCGCCCGCCGCGACCACGACATCCCGCACGCCAACTTCGCGGCCGCGGGTGTGAACGCGCACGTCAACTTCGACCTGACCTTCGCCCTGCTGGAGACCTGGCGGAAGTTCCCGCCGACCCCGGCCCGGCGCGCGGACTACGACACGATCAACGACATCTTCGCGGACGAGATGGACGGCCTGCGGGCGGACTTCGAGTCGTGGCTCTCCGCCGACGGCACCGACTCGGTGGGCGACCTGGTGGGCAACAACGGGGCGAACCTCGTCGTCCGGCTCACCCGGCACCTGGCCTGGGAGAAGGCCGAGGAGATCTGGGAGCGGCTGCCCTCGACCGAGCACTACGACGCGGCGTACTCCGACTCGCTGCGCATCCTCGACGAGCACGCCTCCTGGCTGGGACGGGCGGTGCTCGCGGCCCCGGTGCTGCCCTTCTGAGGTCGCGTCGGGCACGTGCGTCCGGCCCACAGTGGCGGGGATGACAGCCCGCGGGTGGGGGAAGTCG
Organism: Pseudonocardia ailaonensis; assembly: GCF_039531635.1. Taxonomy (NCBI): domain Bacteria; kingdom Bacillati; phylum Actinomycetota; class Actinomycetes; order Pseudonocardiales; family Pseudonocardiaceae; genus Pseudonocardia; species Pseudonocardia ailaonensis. The sequence continues at coordinate 25,408 of NZ_BAAAQK010000003.1, forward strand.
GCCGGACGCCGTCTAGCCTGCTCAGGTGCCCGAACAGCTGCCTCCCGCGACCTCCCGCCGTGCCACTCCCGCGGCGGACATCGCGACGACCGTCGTGGTCGCGGCGTTCATCGCGGTCCTCGGGCTGTTCCCCGGCGTGTACGTCGGGGCCACGGGCGTGCCGATCGTCGTGCAGAACGCCGGGCCCTTCCTGGCGGGCGTGCTGGTCGGGGCACGCCGCGCGGTCCTCGCGGTGGTGCTGCTGCTCGCGCTCGTGGCGATCGGACTGCCGCTGCTCTCGGGCGGGCGCGGCGGGATCGCGCCGTTCGTCGGGCCCAGTGGCGGCTTCCTGTTCGGCTGGATCCTGTCCGCGCTGGTCGCGGGCCTGATCGCGCAGGCCGCGGCCCGCACCCGGGCCCCGCGGCTGCCGATGCTCCTGGTCGCGGCGCTGGCCGGGCTGCTCGTGGACTACGCGGTCGGCATCCCGTGGCTGGCGGTGCAGACGGGCTCGTGGAGCACCGCGTTCACCGGCTCGCTCGTGTTCGTGCCCGGCGACCTGGCCAAGGTCGTGATCGCGGCGCTGATCGCGTCGGTCGTGCACCGGGCCCTGCCGGACCGGCTCGTGGGGGCCCGTTCGCGATGACCGCAGGGCCGCCCGTCCTCGGCGGCGCCGCCCTGCCGGCGGTGCTGCTCAGCCGGGTGCGCGGTGCGGCCGCCGAGCTGCGGCGACGGGGGATCGGGCCCGGTTCGCGGGTGGCGGTCGCCCCCGGGTCCGCGGACGACGTGCTGGCCTGGTTCCTGGGCGCGGACCTGGTGGGGGCGGCGGCGCTGGTGCTGGAGCCGGGCTGGGCGGTGCGGGAGCGCGAGGCGGTGCTGGACGACGCGCGGCCGGACGTGACGGTGGGCGGCCCTGTCGGCCCGGGCCCGGATGGTGTCGTCGGTGCGGCCGCGCGGGGGAACGCCTTCTACCTCCCGACGACGTCGGGCAGCAGCGGGCGGCCGAAGGTGCTGCAGCGTTCCCGCGACTCGTGGTTGCGCAGCTTCGCCGCCCTCGGGCCGGTCCCCGGGCCCGTGCTGATCGCGGGGCCGCTGAGCTCGTCGCTCTTCCTGTTCGGGGCGCTGCACGCGCTCTGGAGCGGGGTTCCGGTGCGGTTCCGGCCCCGGCTCACGGTGACCGACGCGCGGGAGGCCGGCACGGTGCACGTCGTCCCGGCCATGCTCGGGCAGCTCGCGGACCAGGATCTCGGCGACCTGCGGACGATCGTGTGCGGCGGTGCTCACCTGCCCTGCGAGCTGCGGGAGCGGGTGCGGGGGCCGGAGATCGTCGAGTACTACGGCTCCGCCGAGCACTCCCTCATCGCGCTCCGCCGCGGCGGCGGGCCGCTCCGGGTGGTGGCGGGTGTCGAGGTCGAGGAGCGTGCCGGGGAGCTGTGGGTCCGCTCGCCGCTGGCCTTCGACGGCTACCTGCGCGGTGGAGCGCTGGATCCGGCTCCCGCGTGGTCCGGTGTCGGGGACCGCGGGACAGTCGCCGGGGACGTCGTCACGGTCGCCGGTCGGGGCGGCGCGATGATCTCGACGGGTGGGCGGCTGGTCGCGGCCGAGGCGGTCGAGGCGGCGCTGCGCGGCCTCCCGGCGGTCGACGACGTGCTGGTCGCCGGTACCCCGCACCCGCGGCTGGGGGCCCTGGTCACCGCGGTGGTGCAGAGCGAGGGCACACCGTCGCTCGCCCTCCTGCGTGCGGCCGCCCGCGAGGGGCTGTTGCCGGAGGCGCGTCCGCGGCGGTGGCTGGTGGTCAAGGCGTTGCCGCGCACCGCGTCCGGGAAGGTGGCGCGGGCGGCGGTGGTCGAGGCGATCGCGAACGGGACCCTCGACGCGGGTCCGCTGCGATGAGACGTCGCAGAGGTGTCGGGCTCCGGCCTGCGCTCGGGGGCGGACTGCCGACCGACGGGCCGACCCGCGGGCACCCGAGCCGGTTGCGGGCGGGTCGCTCGTCGCGGGGCCGCGCCGACGAGAAGTTGCAGATGTGTGTTTCGGCCTACCGAAAGTGCCGACTCGCGGGATTTGTGGTGGGCCGTGTCTGCACCGGGGGTCGGTCGTGAGCGGGGGGCGTGACCTCGGTGGGGACGGGGAGCGCGGGGTCGTGGTGGTGGCGGCTCGCCGGACGCCGATCGGGAACGGCGGGGGATTGCTGCGGGCGCTGGGCTGCGACGAGCTGGCGGCCCCGGTGCTGCGAGCCGTGCTCGACGACGTCGGCGTCACCTCGGTCGACGACGTGCTACTGGGCAACGTGTTCGGCCCCGGGGGCAACACCGCGCGGGTGGCGGCGCTCGCCGCCGGGCTGGGGAACGCCGTGCCGGGGATCACCGTGGACCGGCAGTGTGCGAGCGGGCTGGCGGCGATCACGCTGGCCGCCGCCATGATCCGGGCCGGGGAGGGTGAGGTCTACCTCGCCGGTGGGGTGGAGAGCGCGTCGACCGCGCCGCACCGGGCCCGGCGGGGGAGCCCGCCCGTCGAGTACACGCGCGCGCCCTTCGCTCCCGCGGGCCACGAGGACCCGGAGATGGGGGTCGCCGCGGACCGCGTCGCCGCCGAGGCCGGGATCTCGCGCGCTCGGCAGGACGCCTTCGCCCTGCGCAGCCACGAGCGCGCCGTCGCCGCGCAGCGGGCGGGCCGGTTCGCCGGCGAGCTGGTGCCGGTGGCGGGGGTCGACCGCGACCAGCGGCCCCGCGCGGGCTTCACCGCCGAGCGGCTGGCCCGGTTCCGCCCCGCCTTCACCCCGGGGGGCACCGCGACCGCGGCGAACTCCTGCGCCGTCAGCGACGGGGCCGCCGCGGTCCTGCTGGTCAGCGAGCGGGTCCGGCGCGAGCTCGGGCTGCCCGGGCTGCGGCTGCTGGGCGCGGCCACCTCGGCCGTCGAGCCCGGGCGGCTCGGGCTCGGGGCCGTCCCGGCGATGCAGCAGGTGCTGAAGGCCGGGAGCCCGGTCGTCACCGAGTTCAACGAGGCCTTCGCCGGCCAGGCGCTCGCCTGCCTCGATGCCGCCGGGATCGACGAGCGCACCGCGAGCCCGGACGGCGGAGCCATCGCGCTCGGGCACCCGTGGGGTGCGTCCGGCGCTGTGCTGGTGGTGCGCCTGTTCTCCCGTCTCGTCCGACAGGCGGCCGGTGTGGCCGCGGGTCCGGCGGGGCAGGCCGGGCAGGGCTCCGGTACGCCGGAGCGGCCCGGTGTGGCGGCCGGTCGGGGCCCGGGCGAGGCGCTCGCGGGCGGTGTCGGGCTGGCGGCGCTGTCCGCCGGGGGCGGGCTCGGCGTCGCGACGCTGTGGCAGGCGGTGGGGCCCGACGGGGTGCCGGGGAGGATGGCGCCGTGATCGAGTTCGAGGGTGTCGGGCACCGGTTCGGCGAGCGGGTCGTGCTGGAGGAGATCACGCTGACCCTGCCCGAGCAGCGGGTGGGGTTCGTGGGCGCCAACGGGTCCGGGAAGTCCACACTGGCCCGGACCGTGAACGGGCTGGTCCGGCCGTCGAGCGGAACGGTCCGCGTCGACGGGCTGGATCCCGTGCGCAACGGCGCGGCGGTGCGGCGCAAGGTGGGGTTCGTCTTCACCAACCCGGACAGCCAGATCGTGATGCCGACGGCGGGGGAGGACGTCGCGTTCTCGTTGCGGCGCAGCGGACTCCCGCGCGCCGAGCGGGCGCGGCGCGCGGCCGAGGTGCTCGCCGAGCACGGGCTCGCCGGCTATGCGGACCATCCGGCCCACCAGCTCTCCGGCGGGCAGAAGCAGCTGCTCGCGGTGTGCGGGATGCTCGCCCTCGATCCGGACGTCCTGGTCTGCGACGAGCCCACCACCCTGCTCGACCTGCGCAACGCCCGGCACTTCGCGGAGCTGCTCCGGGGCCTGCGGCAGCAGGTGCTGGTGGTCACCCACGACCTGGAGCTGCTGGCGGACTTCGACCGCGTCGTCGTCCTCGACGAGGGGCGCGTGGTGGCCGACGACGAGCCGGAGCCCGCGCTCGACCACTACCGCAAGCTCGTGACGTGAGCGTCCTGGGCCTGTACGTCCCGGGCCGCAGCCCGCTGCACCGGACCCCGGCGGCGGTGAAGCTGCCGGTCCTGCTGGTGTTCGTCACCGCCACGGTGCTGGTCGGCTCGCCCTGGTGGCTCGGCGGGGCGTGCGCGCTGGTCGCGCTCGGCTACGCGGTCGCGCGCGTGCCGTGGGTGCGGCTGTGGCCGGTGCTGCGGACCGTCGTGATGCTCGCGGTGCTGGTGGGCGGGTTGCAGCTCTGGCTGGTGGGTGCGCAGGCCGCGATCGTCACGGTGCTGCGGCTCGTGGCCGCGGTGGCGGCGGCGACGCTGTTCACGCTGACCACGCGGGTGGACGACGTCGTGTCCGTGGTCGAGCGGGCGCTCGGCCCGCTGCGGCGTGTGGGGGTGCGGCCGGACCGCCTGGGCCTGCTCGTGGGTCTCACGGTGCAGGCGGTGGCGACGCTCTCGGCGATCGCCGGCTCGGTGCGGGAGGCGGCGCAGGCCCGTGGCGCCGGGCGCTCCCCGACGGCCTTCGCCGTGCCCTTCGTGATCCGCACCCTGTCCCACGCGGACGAGCTGGGCGACGCCCTGGCCGCCCGCGGCATCGGCGACGAGGACGATCCGCCGGGTACTCGCGTTATGGATCCATGACGCGCTTTTCCGGGGTCCCGGTTCGCGTTGTGGATCCATGACGCGGTGGATCCATGACGCGGTGGTCCCGTCAGCGGGTGGGCGCGCGGGACGGTGGGCCGCCCCGCGCGCCGGATGCCGGTGCCGTGCGCCCTTCCCCGGTGCACGGTCCCGGCAGGTTCACCGGTGAGGCGTCACTCGCGGTGCGAGGGACGGGCCTCGGGGGGCAGGACGCCCCAGTCGATCAGCTGGTCGGTCAGCTCGCCGGGGGTCATGTCGTAGATGATCGCCAACGAGCGCAGGTCCTCGGCCCGGATGGACAGGACCTTGCCGTTGTAGTCGCCGCGCTGGGACTGGATCGCGGCGGCGTAGCGGGCCAGCGGGCCCACCTTGTCCGCGGGCAGCTGCTGGAGCCGCTCGAGGTTGATGACGATCTTCGTGGCCGGCTCGGAGCCCGACGGCACGCGGCCCTCGGGCAGGAGCTCGGCCACCGGCACGCCGTAGAAGTCGGCGAGCTCGGCGAGCTTCTGCACGGTGACGGCGCGGTCGCCGCGCTCGTACGAACCGACGACGACCGCCTTCCAGCGGCCCCCCGACTTCTGTTCGACGCCGTGCAGCGACAGCCCCTGCTGCTGCCGGATGGCCCGGAGCTTGCTCCCGAGCGCCTTGGCGTAGTCGCCCATGTGGCGATCTCCTCATTCCTGGTCGTCGGCCGCGGGGCCGACGGGACCTGTACCGCTGGACGTGTGGATGGATTTCTGTACCGGGTGTCGCGAGTCGTCCTGCGAGTTGCTGCCTCGTGGACGAGCTCGGCGCCCCGCGTCCGCGGCCACCCTCGCCACTGTCGATCAATACGGAGAGTAATCATGCGCCGGGAGCGCGGCGCTGGTCAAGCCGGGTCTACCCGGTCGAGTGCCCGGTGGGCCTTTCCCACCCGATCGATCGACGTGTGTTCCCCCGTCAGCGGTATCAATCCGGCGCGTCGGCGGAGAGCCCGACGACAGCCCGCGAGCACTGTGACGCCTGGTGGCCCTGTGGGTGTGGCGGTCGTGAGCGCTCGGTGAGCACACTGCGGGTGACCGGAACCGCGTTCCGCCCGGCTGCCAGCCCGGTGCGGGCGTGTTGTCGGATCGTGACGATCCTGTGACCGGGCGGAGCCGTCGGAGCGCCGTCGCGGGCCACGTCGCAGCGGGTTCGGCGGGACGCCGGGGGGACGTGACGGACGGCTCGCCCGCACCGGCCCCGGCACCGGTGGCGCGATTGCTAGGGTCGTGAGCACAACACGTCCTTTAACCCCGTCCCGTGAGGCGGGAAAGGAGAGCACCTCGTGGCGGACGAACGCCGCGGGGGCGCCGGCCAGGCCCGTGAGCTTCCTCGTGAGCTCCTCAGCGCCGCCGACGTCACCCGCACCATCGCGCGCATCGCGCACCAGATCATCGAGAAGACGGCCTTCGACGCCGGGAACACCGCGGACCTCGTCCTGCTGGGTGTGCCTACGCGCGGGGTCACGCTGGCGCACCGGCTGGCGGTGGCGATCACCGAGTTCGCCGGGGCCGTCCCCGCGGTCGGCTCGGTCGACGCGACGCTCTACCGGGACGACCTGCGCCGCGGCCCCGCCCGCGCGCTGGAGGACACGGCGGTGCCGGAGGGCGGGATCGACGGCAAGCTCGTCGTCCTGGTCGACGACGTGCTGATGTCCGGCCGCACCACCCGCGCGGCGCTCGACGCGCTGCGGGACGAGGGTCGCCCGCGCGCGGTCCAGCTGGCCGTCCTGGTCGACCGCGGGCACCGCGAGCTGCCGATCCGGGCGGACTACGTGGGCAAGAACGTCCCCACCTCGCGATCGGAGAAGATCCTGGTCCGCTTCACGGAGACCGACGGCGTGGACGGCGTCCTGATCGAGCGCGGCCCCGACACGGGGGGCGCGGAGTGAAGCACCTGCTCTCGATCGCGGACCTCGACGCCGCGTCCGCGACCGGTCTGCTCGACACCGCGGCCCGGCTCAAGGACACGCTGCTGGGCCGCGAGGTCCGCAAGCTGCCCACGCTGCGCGGCCGCACCGTCGTCACCCTCTTCTACGAGGACTCCACCCGCACCCGGGTCTCCTTCGAGATCGCCGGCAAGTGGATGAGCGCGGACACGATCAACATCAGCGCGAAGGGCTCCTCGGTCTCCAAGGGCGAGTCGCTGCGGGACACGTCGCTGACGATCTCGGCGATGGGCGCGGACTGCGTGATCGTCCGGCACCCCGCCTCGGGCGCCCCGCACCGCATGGCCGCCTGGGCGGACCGGGACGCGGCCGCGACCGGCACGCACACCTCGATCGTCAACGCCGGGGACGGCACCCACGAGCACCCCACCCAGGCCCTGCTCGACGCGGCCACGCTGCGGGACCGGCTCGGCTCGGTCGCGGGCCGGCGGATCGGGATCGTGGGCGACGTCCTGCACTCCCGGGTCGCGCGGTCGAACGTGCTGCTGCTCTCCACCCTGGGTGCGGAGGTCGTGCTGATCGCCCCGCCCACGCTGCTGCCGACGGGTGTGGCGGAGTGGCCCTGCCGGGTCTCCCACCACCTCGACGCCGAGCTGCCGGCGCTCGACGCGGTGATGATGCTGCGCGTGCAGGCCGAGCGGATGCGCGGCGGCTTCTTCCCGAGCGCCCGCGAGTACGCGATCGCGTACGGGCTCAACGAGAACCGCCTCGGCCTGCTGCCCGAGGGCGCGCCCGTGCTGCACCCCGGCCCGATGGTGCGCGGCATGGAGATCGCGCCCGCCGTCGCCGACTCCCCGAACTCCGCGGTCCTGGCCCAGGTGCGCAACGGCGTGCACGTGCGGATGGCCGTCCTCTACCACCTGCTCGCCGGAGCCCCAGAATGAGTCAGCCGAGCATGACACTCCTGATCAAGAACGCCCGCCCCTACGGGGAGGACGCCGTCGACATCCTCGTCACCGACGGGGTGATCACCGAGATCGGCACCGGGCCGACCGGCGCCCCGGACGACACCGAGATCCTCGACGCCGACGGCCACGTCCTGCTCCCCGGCCTGGTCGACCTGCACGTGCACCTGCGTGAGCCGGGCGGCGAGGAGTCCGAGACGATCGAGTCCGGCAGCCACGCCGCAGCGCTCGGCGGGTTCACCGCCGTCTTCGCCATGCCGAACACGGACCCGGTGCAGGACACCGCCGTCGTGGTGGAGCACGTGCGCCGCCGCGGCGCGGAGATCGGCCTGGTCGACGTCCACCCGGTGGGTGCGGTCACGCAGGGGCGCAAGGGTTCCCAGCTCGCCGAGCTCGGCACGATGGCGAGCTCGGCCGCGCAGGTCCGGATCTTCTCCGACGACGGGTCCTGTGTGGACGACCCGGTGATCATGCGGCGCGCGCTGGAGTACGCGAGCGCGCTCGACGTCGTGATCGCCCAGCACGCCGAGGACCACCGGCTCACCGAGGGCGCCCAGGCCCACGAGGGCGCGACCGCCGCGCGGCTGGGGCTGGCCGGCTGGCCCGCCACCGCCGAGGAGACGATCGTCGCCCGGGACTGCGCGCTGGCCCGCGAGGCCGGTGCGGCGCTGCACGTCTGCCACGTGTCGTCGCTGCACACGATCGCGGTGCTGCGCGCGGCGAAGGCGCAGGGCGTGCGGGTGAGCGCCGAGGTCACCCCGCACCACCTCCTGCTGACGGACGGCCGGCTCGCCGGGTACGACCCCGTCAACAAGGTGAACCCGCCGCTGCGGACCGGCGCGGACACCCAGGCCATGCGCGAGGCGCTGGCCGAGGGCGTGATCGACGTCGTGGCCACGGACCACGCGCCGCACGCCCACCAGTACAAGGACACGGAGTGGGCGGTGGCGCGGCCGGGCATGCTCGGCCTGCAGACCTCGCTCTCGGTGGTGATCCACACGATGGTCGAGCCGGGGCTGCTGGACTGGCACGGCGTCGCGCGGGTGATGAGCGAGCGGCCCGCGGAGATCGGGAACCTGCCCGACCAGGGCCGGCCGATCGCCGTCGGTGAGCCGGCGAACCTGTGCCTCGTCGACCCGGACGCCCAGTGGACGGTCCGGGGTACGGCCCTGGCCGGGCCGTCGGCCAACACTCCGTACGAGGGAATGCGGCTGCCCGGTGCGGTGGTCGCCACGGTTCTGCGTGGCCGGATCACGGCCCGCGACGGGAAGGTTGTGGCATGAGCGCAGTACTCGTGCTGGAGGACGGGCGGATCTTCCGCGGGGAACCCTTCGGCGCCGTGGGGGAGGCCCTGGGCGAGGCCGTGTTCACCACCGGCATGACGGGCTACCAGGAGACCCTGACGGACCCGTCGTACCACCGCCAGATCGTGGTGCAGACGGCGCCGCAGATCGGCAACACCGGCTGGAACGACGAGGACGACGAGTCCGCGGGCATCCAGGTCGCCGGGTACGCGGTGCGCGACCCCAGCCCGCGGGCGTCGAGCTGGCGGGCCACCGGCACGCTGGCGGACGCCCTGGCGGCGCAGGGGATCGTCGGCATCGCCGGGATCGACACCCGGGCCCTGGTGCGGCACCTGCGCGAGCGCGGGGCCATGCGGGCCGGGGTGTTCTCCGGCGCCGCCCTGGCCGCGGACCCGGAGCTGGTGGAGCGCGTGCGCCGCAGCCCCGGGATGGAGGGCGCCGACCTCTACGGCGCCGTCACCACCGGCGAGACCTACGTCGTGCCGGCCGCGGGGGAGAAGCTCTACACCGTCGCGGCGCTCGACGTCGGGATCAAGTTCAACACCCCGCGGATGATGGCCGAGCGCGGCATCGAGGTGCACGTGCTGCCCGCGGCGTCGACGATCGAGGACGTGCTGGCGCTGGAGCCGGACGGGTTCTTCCTGTCCAACGGCCCGGGCGACCCGGCCACCGCGGACGCGCCCGTGGCCCTGACGAAGCAGGTCCTGGAGCAGCGGATCCCGCTGTTCGGCATCTGCTTCGGCAACCAGATCCTCGGCCGCGCGCTGGGCCGGGGCACCTACAAGCTGCGCTACGGCCACCGCGGGATCAACATCCCGGTCGTCGAGCACGCCACCGGCCGGGTGGCCATCACCTCGCAGAACCACGGCTTCGCGGTCGAGGGGAGCGCCGGGGAGCGGTTCACCACGCCCTACGGCACCGCGGAGATCACGCACACCTGCCCCAACGACGGCTGTGTCGAAGGCCTTGCGGGAGTGGACTTCCCGGCCTTCTCCGTGCAGTACCACCCGGAGGCGGCCGCGGGCCCGCACGACGCCGCGGACCTCTTCGACCGGTTCTGCCGGCTGATGGAGACGGGCCGCCGCTCGGCCGGGCGCCACCACCTCAACGCCGACCGGATCGTCGAGAACGCCGGCGTGTCCGACACCGCCGCTGCCACCGAGAACGGGGAGAACGTCTGATGCCGCGCCGTGAGGACATCCGGCACGTGATGGTCATCGGCTCCGGGCCGATCGTCATCGGTCAGGCCTGCGAGTTCGACTACTCCGGCACCCAGGCCTGCCGCGTGCTGCGCGCCGAGGGGATCCGCGTCTCGCTGGTCAACTCCAACCCGGCCACGATCATGACGGACCCGGAGTTCGCCGACGCCACCTACATCGAGCCGATCACCCCGGACTTCGTCGAGAAGGTCATCGCCGCCGAGCGGCCGGACGCCATCCTGGCCACCCTGGGCGGCCAGACGGCGCTGAACACCGCGATCGCCCTGCACCAGAACGGTGTGCTCGAGCGCTACGGCGTGGAGCTCATCGGGGCCGACGTCGACGCCATCGAGCGCGGCGAGGACCGGCTGAAGTTCAAGGAGATCGTGCTCAAGATCGGCGGCGAGGTGCCCCGGTCCGCCGTCTGCCACTCCATGGACGAGGTCCGGGCCGCGGTCGGCGAGCTGGGGCTCCCGGTCGTCATCCGCCCGTCGTTCACCATGGGCGGGCTCGGCTCCGGCATGGCCCACACCGAGGAGGACCTGGAGCGGCTCGCCGGCGGCGGGCTCGCGGCCTCCCCGGTCACCGAGGTCCTCATCGAGGAGTCGGTGCTGGGCTGGAAGGAGTACGAGCTCGAGCTCATGCGCGACCACCACGACAACGTGGTGGTGGTGTGCTCCATCGAGAACCTGGACCCGATGGGCGTCCACACGGGCGACTCGATCACCGTCGCCCCGGCGATGACGCTGACGGACCGCGAGTACCAGCACATGCGGGACGTGGGCATCGCCGTCCTGCGCGAGGTCGGCGTGGACACCGGCGGCTGCAACATCCAGTTCGCCGTGCACCCGGAGACGGGGCGGCTCGTCGTCATCGAGATGAACCCGCGGGTGTCGCGGTCCTCGGCGCTGGCGTCGAAGGCCACCGGCTTCCCGATCGCCAAGATCGCCGCGAAGCTGGCCGTCGGGTACACGCTCGACGAGATCACCAACGACATCACCGGGGAGACGCCGGCGGCCTTCGAGCCCACGCTCGACTACGTCGTCGTCAAGATCCCGCGGTTCGCGTTCGAGAAGTTCCCCGGCGCGGACACCGAGCTGACCACGACCATGAAGTCCGTGGGCGAGGCGATGGCGCTGGGGCGCTCCTTCCAGGAGGCCTTCGGCAAGGCACTGCGGTCCATGGAGACCACGGCGATCGGCTTCTGGACCACGCCGGACCCGGCCTCGCCGCCCACCGACGAGGAGATCCGCACGCCCACGGACGGGCGGATCTACAGCGTCGAGCGGGCGCTGCGGGCCGGGCGGTCGGTCGAGGAGGTCGCGACGATCTCCGGCATCGACCCGTGGTTCCTCGACCAGATCGCGCTGCTCGTGGAGCTGCGCGCCGTCATCGAGGACGCTCCCGTGCTCGACGCCGACCTGCTGCGGCGCGCGAAGCGGGCCGGGCTGTCGGACCGGCAGCTCGCGGCCGTCCGGCCCGAGTTCGCGGGGGAGGACGGCGTCCGGTCGCTGCGGCACCGGCTCGGCATCCGGCCCGTCTACAAGACGGTCGACACGTGTGCCGCCGAGTTCGCCGCTCGCACTCCCTACCACTACAGCGCGTACGAGACCGACCCGTCGGCCGAGTCCGAGATCGCGCCGCAGACGGAGAAGCCCAAGGTGCTGATCCTGGGCTCCGGGCCGAACCGCATCGGGCAGGGCATCGAGTTCGACTACTCCTGCGTGCACGCGGTGCAGGCACTGCGCGAGGCCGGGTTCGAGACCGTGATGGTCAACTGCAACCCGGAGACCGTCTCCACGGACTACGACACCGCGGACCGGCTGTACTTCGAGCCGCTCACCTTCGAGGACGTCCTCGAGGTCGTGCACGCCGAGCAGGAGTCCGGCGAGGTCGTCGGCGTGATCGTGCAGCTCGGCGGGCAGACGCCGCTGGGGCTCGCGGCCAGGCTGACCGCCGCGGGCGTTCCCGTCGTGGGGACCTCGGCTGCGGCCATCGACCTCGCGGAGGACCGCGGGGCGTTCGGCGAGGTGCTGCGCAAGGCCGGGCTGCCCGCGCCGGCGTTCGGCACCGCGACGTCGTTCGAGCAGGCCCGCGAGATCGCCGAGCGGATCGGCTATCCCGTGCTGGTGCGGCCGTCCTACGTCCTCGGCGGGCGCGGCATGGAGATCGTCTACGACGACGCCACGCTGGCCGGCTACATCGCCCGGGCCACGACGATCTCGCCGGACCGGCCCGTGCTCGTCGACAAGTTCCTCGACGACGCCATCGAGATCGACGTCGACGCCCTGTGCGACGGCGAGGAGGTCTTCCTCGGCGGCGTGATGGAACACATCGAGGAGGCCGGGGTGCACTCCGGCGACTCGTCTTGCACGCTGCCGCCGATCACGTTGGGGCGCAGCGTCCTCGAGACGGTGCGGAGCTCCACCGAGGCGATCGCGCACGGAGTCGGGGTGCGCGGGCTGCTGAACGTGCAGTACGCGCTGCACGGCGAGACCCTCTACGTGCTGGAGGCGAACCCGCGGGCCTCGCGCACGGTGCCGTTCGTCTCCAAGGCCACGGCGGTCTCGCTCGCCAAGGCCGCGGCGCGGATCATGCTCGGTGCCTCGATCGCGGACCTGCGCGTGGAGGGGCTGCTGCCCGCCACCGGGGACGTGGGGGACCTGCCCGCGGACGCGCCCGTCGCCGTCAAGGAGGCGGTGCTGCCGTTCAACCGGTTCCGCACGCCGTCCGGCCAGGGCGTGGACCCGCTGCTCGGCCCGGAGATGAAGTCCACGGGCGAGGTCATGGGCATCGACGCGTCCTTCGGGCCGGCGTTCGCCAAGTCCCAGGCCGCCGCCTACGGCTCGCTGCCCTCGTCGGGCAAGGTCTTCGTGTCCATGGCGGACCGGGACAAGCGCGCCATGGTGTTCCCGGTGCGCCGGCTCGCCGACCTGGGCTTCGAGGTGCTGGCCACCGAGGGCACGGCGGAGGTGCTGCGCCGGCACGGGATCGTCACGACGGTGGTGCGCAAGCACAGCGAGAAGGATCACGGGGAGACGATCGTCGATCAGATCCTGGCCGGGGACATCGCGCTGATCATCAACACGCCGTACGGCAACTCCGGGCCGCGCGTGGACGGCTACGAGATCCGGGCGGCCGCGGTCTCGCGCGGGGTCCCGTGCATCACCACGGTCCAGGGTGCCGGCGCCGCGGTGCAGGGGATCGAGGCGATGCAGCGGGGCGACATCGGCGTGCGGAGCCTGCAGGACGCCCACGCGGCCCTCCGCAAGGCCCGCCCGTGATCACGCCGTCCCGGATCGCGTCATGGAACCATAACGCTGATTTCGGGCTCGGAATCGCGCGTCATGGTTCCATGGTGCGAGGTCGGCGGTGAGTTTCGGGGAGCGGCTCGTTGCCGCCGTGGGGCGGTTCGGGCCGCTGTGTGCGGGGATCGATCCGCACCCGTCGTTGCTGGCCGAGTGGGGGCTGACGGACGACGCGGAGGGGCTGGCCGGGTTCTGCTCGGCCGCCGTCGCGGCGCTCGCCGGGCACGTCGCCGTCGTGAAGCCGCAGGCGGCGTTCTTCGAGCGGCACGGGTCGCGGGGGATCGCGGTCCTCGAGCAGACGCTCGCGGACCTCGCGGGGACGGGCACGCTCTCGCTGCTCGACGTGAAGCGCGGGGACATCGGCTCCACGATGGACGGGTACGCGGACGCCTACCTCGGCGTCGGCGCGGCCGTCGCGGCGGACGCGATCACGGTGTCGCCCTACCTCGGCTTCGGGTCGCTGGAACCTGCCTTCCGGGCCGCCGAGGAGGCCGGGCGCGGGGTGTTCGTGCTGGCCCGCACCTCGAACCCGGAGGGCGGGACGGTGCAGCTCGCGTCGGTCGACGGGGTCACGGTGGCGCAGGGGATGGTCACCGCCGCCGGTGTCCGCAACGCCGGCGCCTCGCCGCTGGGCGGGATCGGGGTGGTCGTGGGCGCCACCCACGACCACGGACTCGACCTCGGGGCCCTGAACGGCGCCGTGCTGGCCCCGGGCCTCGGGGCGCAGGGGGCGACCCCGGCGGACATCGCCGAGCGTTTCGCGGGGCTGCGCGGGCTCGTGCTGCCCGCGGCGAGCCGGTCGATCCTCAAGGCGGGCCCGGACGTCGCGGCGCTGCGGGGTGCGGCGGAAGCCCAGCGGGACGAGCTCGCGGCGGCACTCACCGTCCTGAGCTGACGCCGACCATCCACACCGGCCGAGATGAACCTCAGGGCGATTTCGGTGGGGTCGGAATCGCCCTCAGGTTCATCTCGGCGTATCGGGTCGGGTGGTCGGGACGACCCGCCGCGACCTCCCTGCGCCGGGCTGTCGGCGGCGCCCGCGGTGATGATCGGCGTTGGGGTGCGCCGGCGCGAGGGGCTGCCGGGAGCGGCGGAACAGGCATCGAGGACCGACTAGTGGGCCGTTCGGCCCAGTGAGTGGCCGATATCGTTCACCCGTTCGGTGGGGATGGTGGCACCCTGGTGCCTCGGGCGCTCGACCGTCACGCTGGCCCGACCGGGAGGTACGTGTCCCGGTGGCACGCGGGGGAGCACGGAGGTGGCAGTGGACGGGGTTCGGGAGCCGGCCGGATCAGCGGTCGACCCGGCGGGGGGTGCGGTGACGGCTGCGGACCCCGGGGCGGCCGGACCGGCACCGGGGACGACGGTCGGCGCCGTGCTGCCCACGCCCGTGCCGCTGCCCACGGCCGGTTCGACGCCCGCGCCGACGGCCGGTTCGACGGGTGCGTCGACGGCCGGTTCGACGGGTGCGTCGACGGGTGGGGTGTCGGCTGCCGGGACCGCCGGGGGCACGGCGGTCGAGCCGGGTACCACTGCGGTCGAGGTGCTGATCGTCGACGACCAGCGGCCGTTCCGGACCATCGCACGCACCGTCGTCGGCATGGTCGGGGGCTGGCGGGTCGCCGCCGAGGCCGAGACCGGTGAGCAGGCCGTGGCCGAGGCGCTGCGGATCCGGCCCGCCGTCGTGCTGATGGACATCAACCTGCCCGGGATCAGCGGGATCGAGGCGACCCGGCGGATCCTCGCGGCGGCCCCGGACACGCGCATCGTGCTGCTGTCCACGTACGCCCTGGACGACCTGCCGTCCGACGCGGCCGACTGCGGCGCTGTGGCGTACGTCAACAAGGAAGACCTCACACCCGCGCGGCTGCGCGCGCTGCGCCCCACGGGCTGAGCCCGGCCTGCCGGCGCGCCGCCGGGTGCCGCTGTGCGCTGCCGCCGAACGGACGGTCGCCGTCGCCGAGCGGGCGCGTCGGGTACCCGTCCGGGGCCGCGGGTGTGTTATCACCCGTCCGGGGGTCCACGGGAGTGGGTGTGGCATCAAACCCACTGGTGGCACCCCCGTTGGCATCCCCCGGGGGTGCGTGGGTACGTTCGTTCGAGCCCCGGCCGGAGACCCGCCCGGGACGGCGATCGCACCGCCTGGCGATCCCGCACTGCACGACGAAAGACGGAGGAGACCGTGGCCCTTCCCCAGCTGACCGAGGAACAGCGTGCTGCCGCGCTGCAGAAGGCCGCGGCCGCCCGCCGAGCCCGGGCGGAGCTGAAGGAGCGGCTCAAGCGCGGGGGCATCACCCTCGCCGAGGTGCTGAAGCAGTCCGACACCGACGAGGTGCTCGGCAAGATGAAGGTCTCGGCCCTGCTCGAGGCCATGCCCAGCGTGGGCAAGGTCCGCGCGGCCCAGATCATGGAGCGCCTCGAGATCGCCCCCAGCCGCCGGCTGCGCGGCCTGGGCGAGCGGCAGCGCAAGGCGCTGCTGAACGAGTTCCCCTCCTGAGGTGAGCACCGCCCGGGGCCGGCTGATGGTGCTCGCAGGACCCTCCGGGGTCGGTAAGAGCAGCATCGTCGACCGGCTCCGTACGGAGCTCCCCGAGCTCCACTTCTCGGTGTCCGCGACCACGCGGGCGATGCGTCCGGGGGAGGTCGAGGGGATCCACTACCACTTCGTCTCGCGCCAGGAGTTCGACCGGTTGATCGCGGCCGGCGAGCTGCTGGAATGGGCGGAGGTGCACGGTGGCCTGCAGCGTTCGGGCACGCCGCGCGCCGAGGTCGAGGGGCCGATCGCGCAGGGCAGGCCCGTGCTCGTGGAGGTCGATCTCCAGGGCGCCCGGTCGGTCAAGCGGGCGATGCCCGAGTCGGTCACGGTGTTCGTGGAGCCGCCGTCGTTCGAGGAGCTGGCCCGCCGGCTCACCGACCGGGGCACCGAGAGCGCCGAGGTCCGGGAGCGCCGGCTGCGCACCGCCGTCGAGGAGATGGCGGCCCGGGACGAGTTCGACGTGATCGTGGTCAACGACGAGGTGCAGGTCGTCGTCGACCGGTTGGTAGAGTTGCTGGTCGCACCCGCGGGACCCGACCCGCGCCCCACAGTCTCTGGAGTTCCTGAGTGAGCATGCCGCTGACCGGCCCCGTGGCCGGAGCCCTCCCCGAGGGCATCACCAACCCGCCGATCGACGACCTCCTGGACAAGGTCAGCTCGAAGTACGCGCTGGTGATCTACTCGGCGAAGCGCGCCCGCCAGATCAACGACTACTACTCGCAGCTGGGCGAGGGCCTGCTCGAGTACGTCGGGCCGCTGGTCGAGCCGGGCCCGCGCGAGAAGCCGCTGTCGATCGCCATGCGCGAGATCCAGGCAGGGCTGCTCGAGCACACCGAGGGCGAGTAGCCGCACGTCATGGTCGATCACCCGGGGCCCCGGGTCCTGCTCGGGGTCGCCGGGGGGATCGCGGCCTACAAGAGCGCCGAGCTGCTCCGCCGGTTGACCGAGTCGGGGCACTCCGTGCGCGTCGTCCCGACGGAGTCGGCGCTGAACTTCGTCGGCGCCGCCACGTTCGAGGCGCTGTCCGGGCAGCCGGTGCACACCGGCGTGTTCTCGGACGTGCCGTCCGTCCAGCACGTGAGGCTGGGTCAGGACGCGGATCTCGTCGTCGTCGCCCCCGCCACCGCGGACCTGCTGGCCCGCGCGGTGGCGGGCCGGGCGGACGACCTGCTCACCGGGTCCCTGCTCGTCGCCCGCTGTCCGGTGCTCTACGTGCCGGCCATGCACACCGAGATGTGGCAGCACCCGGCCACGCAGGCCAACGTCGCCACGCTGCGCTCGCGCGGCGCGATCGTGATGGAGCCCGCGTCGGGGCGGCTCACGGGCAAGGACACCGGCCCGGGCCGGCTGCCGGACCCGGAGGAGATCGCCGAGCTCGCGCGGCTCCTGCTCGAGCGGCCGGACGCGCTGCCGCGGGATCTCGAGGGCCGGCGCGTCGTCGTGTCCGCCGGGGGCACCCGGGAGCCGCTCGATCCCGTCCGGTTCCTGGGCAACCGCTCGTCGGGGCGGCAGGGGTACGCGCTGGCCAAGGTCGCGGCGCAGCGCGGCGCGCACGTCACGCTCGTCGCCGGGCACACCGCCGAGCTGGCCGATCCGGCCGCGGTCGAGGTCGTGCACGTCGGATCGGCCGTCGAGATGCGCGAGGCGATGCACCGGGCCTCGAAGGGCGCGGACGCCGTCGTCATGTCGGCCGCGGTGGCGGACTTCCGCCCGACCGCGCTCGCCGCGCACAAGATCAAGAAGGACGGTTCGGAACCCGAGCCGGTGCGCCTCGCCCTGAACCCCGACATCCTCGCCGAGCTCGTCTCGGCGCGGGAGCCCGGCCAGGTCGTGGTCGGGTTCGCCGCCGAGACGGGCGACGAGACCACGGACGCGCTGGAGTACGGCCGCCGCAAGCTCGTGAAGAAGGGCGCCGACCTGCTGCTCGTCAACTGGGTCGGTGAGGGCGGGGCCTTCGAGAACGCCGACAACCAGGGCTGGCTGCTCGGCGCGGACGGGGCCGAGACCGTGATCCCGCAGGGTTCCAAGGCGCTGCTCGCGTCCCGGCTGTGGGACGCCGTGGGTGCCCGGCTCGGCCGGTAGTCCGCCGACCGCACACGAGGGGCGCCCCGGGTCGGGGCGCCCCTCGTCGTGTGCGGCCGGTCAGCGCCGATCGGCCGAGGACCGGCGCCGGGTCAGGGCCTGACCGGGGCGCCCGACCCGGGCCGGGTCAGCGGCCGAGCAGGCTGCCGAGGCCACCGGGCGCGGCCGGGCCGGTGCCCTGGTCGGTGCCGGGGTCGGTGCCGCTGTCGGACGGGTCGGCCGCTGCGGCGTCCGCGGGGCCCGCGGTGCGGGCCGGGGCCGGGGTGGCCGAGGTCGTGGCCGGGGTCGTGGCGGGGGCGCTGGTCGTGGTGCCGTGACCGCTCGGGGTGCGGGCGCTGCGCTCCTCGCCGGCCGGGGCCGGGCGGGTGGTCGTGGTGCCGTGGGCCGGGGTGGTCGTCGTCGTGGCGCTGCCGCTGCGCGGGGTCGCCGTCGTGCCGCCGGTCGACTCGGTGCCGCGGGTGGCGGCCGGGCCGGTGGAGGTCTTGACGTACTGCTCGACGGCCCAGCCGTGGAGGTTCTCCAGCTTCACGAAACCGTTCTTCTTCTCGCCGACCTGGACGGCGGTGCCGCGGTCGCAGACGGCGACGATGCGCGAGGTCGCGGACGCCTCGGCACGCACGTTGACGTTGTCGGTGCAGGTGCCGGCGGTGGCGGCGGAGGCGGCGGGGGCGAGCAGGGCCATCGCGCCGACGGCGCCGACCGCGACCACACCGCCGACGGCGGCCGCCGCGCGGCCCGGGCGCGCCGAGATCCTCAGGGCCGAGAACAGGGCCTTCATCCGAGCAGAACCTCCGTGGGACGCCGGTTGGGGAGCGGGCGTCCGTCGATGTGCTCCGCGTCCGGTCCGGACGCGAACTGTCATGGGGCCCAACGACGGCGGCCGTGACCGATTCGGGACCTCGACCGGGGTCCACCCGAAGCGGTGAACGGAGACGGGAACCCGGGCCCGTTCGTCACGCTCGGTGAGGCCCGGCCGGTAACGGGTCCCGGGCCCGTGTCGACTAGTCTGGCAAGGCAGGGGCCTCCCTCGGCCAGTGGACAACAGCACCCCACCCCACCGTCGCGGCAGGGGCGCGCGAAGAGCAACGGAGTGGCGAGTGGCGAACGTGGGCCGTCGGCTGTTCACCAGCGAGTCGGTGACCGAAGGTCACCCGGACAAGATGTGTGACGCGATCAGCGACACCGTCCTCGACGCGCTGCTCGCGCAGGACCCGAAGAGCCGGGTCGCCGTCGAGACCCTGGTGACCACCGGGCAGGTGCACGTCGCCGGCGAGGTCACGACCTCGGCGTACGTCGACATCCCCGGCCTGGTCCGGGAGAAGATCCTCGAGATCGGCTACGACTCGTCGTCCAAGGGCTTCGACGGCAACTCCTGCGGCGTCAACATCGCGATCGGCGCCCAGTCGCCGGACATCGCACAGGGCGTCGACACCGCGTACGAGAGCCGGGTCGAGTCCAGCGAGGACGAGATCGCCCGGCAGGGCGCGGGCGACCAGGGCCTGATGTTCGGCTACGCGAACACGGACACCGCCGAGCTGATGCCGCTGCCGATCGCGCTCGCGCACCGGCTCGCGCGCCGGCTCACCGAGGTCCGCAAGACCGGCGTGCTGCCCTACCTGCGCCCGGACGGCAAGACCCAGGTCACCATCGAGTACGACGGCGACAAGCCGGTCCGCCTCGACACGGTCGTCCTCTCCACGCAGCACGCGGCGGACGTCGACCTCGACGGCATGCTGGCGCCCGACGTGCTCGAGAAGATCGTCACGCCGGAGATCTCGGAGCTCGGTCTCGACACCTCCAACGTGCGGCTGCTGGTCAACCCGACCGGCCGCTTCGTCATCGGCGGCCCGATGGGCGACGCCGGCCTGACCGGCCGCAAGATCATCGTCGACACCTACGGCGGGTTCGCCCGCCACGGCGGCGGTGCCTTCTCGGGCAAGGACCCGTCGAAGGTGGACCGCTCCGCCGCGTACGCGATGCGCTGGGTGGCGAAGAACGTCGTGGCCGCCGGGCTGGCCGAGAAGATCGAGGTCCAGGTCGCGTACGCGATCGGCAAGGCGGCCCCGGTCGGCCTGTTCGTCGAGACGTTCGACACCGCGCACGTGGACCCGGCGAAGATCGAGTCCGCCATCACGGAGGTGTTCGACCTCCGTCCGGCCGCGATCGTCCGCGACCTCGACCTGCTGCGCCCGATCTACGCGCCCACCGCGGCGTACGGCCACTTCGGCCGCACCGACGTGGCCCTGCCGTGGGAGGACACCTCCCGCGCCGAGGCGCTGAAGGCGGCTGCCGGGGTCTGATCCCCGCCGCACGTCCGGACGGCACCCCTGCTGCGGTGGGGGTGCCGTTCGCGTTCCCGGTGCCGTTCGCTCGACGGGTGCAGGACTTGAGCGAGTGGGTCGTTCGCTCAGTAGGAGTGAGCGAGAGCGCCGTTCGCTCATGGGTGGGTGCGGGGTTGTCGGGGTGATCGGGTAGGACTGCGGCGTGAGTACAGCGAGCCGGACGCGCGGGGAGTGGACCGCCGCTGCCGTGCTGCCCGTGGCGCGGGTCGCCGTGGACGTCCCGCTGGCGCACCTGGACCGGCCGTTCGACTACCGCGTGCCCACGCATCTCGACGCCGAGGCGGTGCCGGGCGTGCGGGTGCGCGTGCGGTTCGCCGGCCGGCTGCTCGACGGGTTCCTGATCGAACGGGTCGAGGAGTCGGAGTACGGGTCGGGGCGGGGGAAGCTCGCCTGGATCGACAAGGTGGTGTCCCCGGAGCCGGTGCTGTCGGCCGAGGTGGCGGCCCTGTGCCGGGCGGTGGCGGACCGGTACGCGGGGGTGTTCGCGGACGTCGTGCGGATGGCGGTGCCGCCGCGGCACGCCCGCGTGGAGAAGGAGGCGCCCCGCGAGCGGGAGATCGCACCGGTGGAGTCGCCGGATCCTGCGGCCTGGGCCCGCTACCAGCACGGGGCCGCCTTCCTGGAGGCGCTCGGGAGCGGCCGCGCGGCGCATGCGGTGTGGCAGGCGCTGCCGGGGGAGTCGTGGCCGGAACGGCTGGCGGAGGCCGCGGCCGCGACCGTCGCGGCCGGGCGCGGGGCGCTGCTCGTGGTGCCGGACCAGCGGGACGTCGAGGCCGCGCACGCCGCGTTCGCCGCGCGGCTCGGGGCGGACGGCGTCGTGGCGCTCACCGCCGATCTGGGGCCGGCCGAGCGCTACCGGCGCTGGCTCGCGGTGCGGCGGGGTGCCGTGCGGGCGGTGGTGGGGACGCGGTCGGCCGCGTTCGCGCCCGTCGAGAAGCCCGGGCTGCTCGCCGTCTGGGACGACGGGGACGACAGCCACGCCGAGCCCCGGTCGCCGTATCCGCAGGTCCGGGACGTGCTGATCACGCGCGCGCACGCGGCAGGCGCCGCGCTGCTGGTCGGCGGCCACGCGCGCACGGCCGAGGCGCAGCTGCTCGTCGAGTCCGGATGGGCGCGGCCGATCTCGCCGGACCGGGCGGTCGTGCGGGCCGCGGCGCCGCGGGTCACGGCGATCGGGGAGTCGGACACCCAGCTGGCACGGGATCCCGACGCCCGCGGCGCGCGGGTGCCGGCCGTCGCGTTCGAGGCGGCGCGGCAGGCGCTCGGGGCCGACCGTCCGGTGCTGGTCCAGGTTCCGCGGGCGGGCTACCTGCCGTGGCTGTCCTGCGCGCAGTGTCGCGAGCCGGCGCGCTGCCGGCACTGCGCCGGGCCGATGGGGCTCCCGCGGGGCGCCGAGCACGACGCGGGCCTGCCGACGTGCCGGTGGTGCGGGCGGGTCGAGTCCACCTACCGCTGCGGCGGGTGCGGCGGGCGGCGGCTGCGGGCCGGGGTGGTCGGTTCCCGGCGGACCGCGGAGGAGCTGGGCCGGGCGTTCCCGGGGGTGTCGGTGAGGTCGTCCGGGGGCGGGGCGCCGGTGCTGGCGTCGGTGCCGTCCGCGGCCGGGATCGTGGTCGCGACACCGGGGGCCGAGCCCCCGGCCGAGGGCGGGTACGGGGCCGCGCTGCTGCTCGACGGCTGGGCGATGCTCTCGCGGGCGGACCTGCGGGTGATGGAGGAGGCGCTGCGGCGCTGGCTCGCCGCCTCGGCGCTGGTCCGGCCGCATTCGGAGGGCGGGCGGGTGATCGTGGTGGCCGACTCCGCGATCCCGGTGGTGCAGGCGCTGGTGCGGTGGGACCCGGCCGGGTTCGCCGCCGAGGAGCTGGCCGCCCGCGCGGAGGTCGGGTTCCCGCCCGCGGTGCGGATGGCGGCGGTCGAGGGCTCGCCCGGCGCGGTCGCGGACGTCGTCGACGCGGTGCTGGCGGCCGAGCCGCGGATCGAGGTGCTCGGGCCCGTGGAGATCGACCCGCCGGACGAGCCGGGAGCCACCACGCACGAGGTGCGCGAGCGGGCGCTGGTGCGAGTACCCCGCACGCAGGGGCGGGTGCTGGCGAAGCACCTCGCGGTGGCGCAGGCGACGCGCAGCAGCCGCAAGGCTCCCGATCCGGTGCGGGTGCGGCTGGATCCGTCCGAGGTGGGCTGAGGCTCTCGACTCGCGTGGAGCCCGGCGCCGGGGTGGTCGGGGCGGCGCCCGGCTCGCGAGGTCCGGACCCGGGGGTGCGCTCGCCCGGGGTGGCGATGCTCGGGTCGGGGGCCGGGCGGGGCGAGTGGCAGAATCGTGGGGCTGTCGCTCGACCGTTGGGAGCTCCGTGTCCGTCCAGCCCGTCCGCCTCTTCGGCGATCCGGTGCTGCGCACCCCCGCCGCCGCCGTCACCACCTTCGACGCCGAGCTGCGCAAGCTCGTCGCCGACCTCACCGACACCATGCACGACGAGGGCGGTGCCGGCCTGGCCGCACCGCAGATCGGCGTGGGGCTGCGCGTGTTCACCTACGACGTCGACGGCGCGGCCGGGCACATGGTCAACCCCACCTGGACCGCGACGGACGCCGAGGAGCAGCTCGGCATGGAGGGCTGCCTCTCGATCCCCGAGCTGGGGTGGGAGTGCCTGCGGAAGCTGAACGTGGTGGCCGCGGGGTGGGACATGCACGGCGAGCCAATCACCGTCGAGGGCACGGCCCGGTTGGCGCGCGCGATCCAGCACGAGACGGACCACCTCGACGGGGTGCTGTTCGTGGACCGCCTCGACGCGGCCACCCGCAAGATCGCGATGGCGGAGATCCGGGCGGCGTCGTGGTTCGGGGAGCAGGAGCCCGTCGTGAAGGTGAGCCCGCACCCGATGTTCGGGAAGTCGCGGTGAGGCTGCTCTTCGCGGGCACCCCGGATCCGGCCGTGCCGGCGCTGCGGGCGCTGCTCGACTCGCCGCGCCACGAGGTCGTCGCAGTCCTGACCAGGCCGGACGCGCCCGCGGGGCGAGGGCGCAAGCTCGTCCGGTCGCCGATCGGCGCGCTGGCCGACGAGGCGGGCATCCCGGTGCTCACCCCGGCGAAGCCCCGCGAGCCGGAGTTCCTCGAGGCGTTGCGCGAGCTGGCGCCGGACTGCGTGCCGGTCGTCGCCTATGGGGCGTTGGTACCGCGGGTGGCGCTCGACATCCCGGCACACGGCTGGGTCAACCTGCACTTCTCGCTGCTGCCCGCCTGGCGCGGGGCGGCGCCGGTGCAGGCCGCGGTGCGGGCGGGCGACGAGATCACCGGCGCCACCACGTTCCTGCTGGAGGAGGGGCTGGACACCGGCCCGACCTACGGCGTGGTCACGGACGCGATCAGCGAGCGGGAGACGTCCGGCGACCTGCTGGGGCGGCTCTCCCGCTCCGGCGCGGCGCTGCTCGCGGCCACCATGGACGGTATCGAGGACGGTACCCTGCGCGCCGTCCCGCAGCCGGCGGACGGGGTGTCGCACGCCCCGAAGGTGACCGTGGCGGATGCGCGGGTGGACTGGTCGGGCCCGGCGCTCGCGATCGACCGGCTGGTCCGGTCGGTCACGCCGGAGCCGGGGGCCTGGTGCGGGTTCCGGGACGCGCGGCTCGGGCTCGGCCCGGTCGCGCCGGTGCGGACCGGCGAGGTCGAGCTGAAGCCGGGTGAGCTGCTGGCGGAGAAGAAGCGGGTGCTCGTGGGGACCGCCACCGTGCCGGTGCAGCTCGGTGAGGTGCGGCCGGTGGGCAAGCGGGCGATGCCCGCCGCCGACTGGGCGCGCGGGGTGCGGATCGAGCCCGGCGAGATCCTGGGCTGAACCGGCCGCGTCCGCGACCGGAGGGACACGCTCGCGCGGCGATCGTTCCCTCCACTCCCGGGCCGCCGGCGGATGCCTGGGACGATGGACGCGGTGGTCGCGGTGACGCGTGCCGCCGAGACGAACGAGGTCCCTCGGGGGCCGGACGACCGGCCGTGACGGCCCGGACGAGGAGAGTTCCAGTGAGCGAGCGCCAGCGAGCGAACCGTGGGCGGCCTGCCCGCGCGACGCGCCTGCCGATGATCGGCGAGGGCCGGCGATGAGCGACCCCGAGGGCGGTCGCCCGGAGCGCGAGGAGCGGGCGTCCGGCACCGGGCGTGAGAGCCGGGGTCGTGACGACCGCGGCAGCGGCGATCGGAGTGCGCCGCGTTCCGCGGACCGGCAGGGCGGCAGTGGGGGCGGTGCCCGCTCCAGCGGCTCCGGCGACCGTCGCGGCTCGGGCTCGGGGGAGCGCCGGGGCAGCGGCTGGGCTCCGCGCTCGGGTGACCGGGACGACCGCGGTGGGCGGAGCGGTTCGGGCCGGCCGGACCGTGGTGGGCGTGACGACCGCGGTGGGAGGCCGGGTGGTGACGGCCGCTCGGGTGTCCGCGACGACCGGGGCGCGGCCGGCCGTTCGGGTGGCGACCGGAGCGGCGGATTTCGCGGGGGCCGGGACGACCGGGCCGGTGCTCGCGGCGGTGACCGCCGGGACGACCGGGGCGGCCCCCGTCGCGACGCTGACCGCCGTGACGACCGCGGCGGCGACCGTGGGGACCGCGGGGGCTTCCGCGGGGACCGGCCGGAACGCGGTGGCTACCGGGGCGGCTCCGACCGGCCGGACCGCTCCGACCGTGACGGCGAGCGCCGGGACGATCGCGGCGGCCCGCGGGGCGACCGGGGCGACCGGCCGCAGCGGGACCGGAGCGGTGCCGGCGACCGGCCCCAACGGTCCGACCGTCCCGACCGCGGCGACAGCCCCGGGTACGGCGACCGGCCGCAGCGTTCCGATCGACCCCAGCGCTCCGACCGACCCCAGCACAGCGACCGGCCGCGGCGAGACGAGCGGCCCCAGCCCGGTGAGCGGGGCGGGTACGGCGACCGCACGCCGCGAACCGGTGGCCGGCAGGGCCGGCCCTCGGGGCCCCGCAACTCCGGCCCGCCCCGCGGCCGCGAGAACCCCGCGGGCCCGCCCTCGGGCGATCCCGCCCGGTCGGCGGCGTTCGAGCTGCTCACGGCGGTGCGCGAGCGCCACGCCTACGCCAACCTCGCGCTTCCCGGGATCCTGCGCCGCCACCGGCTCCGCGACCGCGACGCCGCGCTGGCGACCGAGCTGGGGTACGGCACCCTCCGCGCCCAGGGCCAGCTCGACGCCGCCATCCAGGCGTGTGCCGACCGCCCGCTGCACCGCATCGAGGGCCCGCTGGTCGACGCCATGCGGCTCGGCGCCTACCAGCTGCTGCGCATGCGGGTGCCCGAGCACGCGGCCGTGGCGACGACCGTCGACATCGTGCGGGGGATCGCCGGCACCGCGTCGTCGGGCTTCGTGAACGCGATCCTGCGCAAGATGGCCGAGACGGTCGCCGAGCAGGGCGCGCAGGACTGGCTGACCTCCCTCGCGCCGGACGAGCAGGAGGACCCGATCGGCCGGGCCGCCTTCCTGCACGCCCACCCGAAGTGGATCGGCCAGGCGTTCGCGGACGCGCTGGGCAGCCGCGAGGAGCTGCCCGCGGCCCTCGAGGCCGACGACGCCCGCCCCGTCGTCCACCTGCTGGCGAAGCCGGGGGACATCAGCGCCGAGGAGCTCGCGCTGGTCACCGGCGGTACCGAGGCCCCGTACTCGCCGTACGGCGTGCACCTGGAGCCCGGCTCGGGGGACGTCGGCGAGCTCGACGCCGTCCGGGAGGGCCTGGCCATCGTCCAGGACGAGGGCAGCCAGCTCGTGGCGCTGGCGCTCGCCCGGGCCGGGCTGCAGAGCGCGGACACCGGGCGCTGGCTGGACCTCTGCGCCGGCCCGGGCGGCAAGTCCGTGCTGCTCGGCGGTCTGGCGGCGATCGAGGGCGGGACGCTGGACGCCGTCGAGCCCGCCGAGCACCGTGCCGACCTGGTGCGCCGGGCCGTCGACGGGCTGCCCGTCACGGTCCACACCGCGGACGGCCGGGAGGCCCCGCTCCCGCACGACACCTTCGACCGGGTGCTCGTCGACGCGCCGTGCACCGGTCTCGGTGCGCTGCGCCGCCGGCCCGAGGCACGCTGGCGCCGCACCCCCGACGACGTCTCGGCGCTGGCGAAGCTGCAGCGCGAGCTGCTGCTCGCCGGGCTGCGGCACGCCCGGATCGGGGGCGTCGTGGCCTATGTCACCTGTTCCCCGCATCTCTCCGAGACGGTCGGGGTGATCGGGGGGCTGGTGCGCCGGAAGGATCTCGGGGTCACGGCGGAGTGGATCGACGCCCGGCCGTACCTGGAGGGGGTCCCGCAGCTCGGCGAGGGACCGTCCGTGCAGCTGTGGCCGCACCGGCAGGGCACGGACGCGATGTTCCTCGCGCTGCTGCGGCGCACCGCCTGACCCGGACGTGTGACCGGACTCTCGTCACCCCGTGACCGTGCGTGCCGCGCGGTCTCGGGGTGACGCGGCGACCCGGAGCGGGCAGTAACCTGCCAGCGTGCGTCCCCTGATCGCCCCGAGCATCCTGTCCGCCGACTTCGCCCGCCTCGCCGAGGAGGCCGCGGTCGTGTCGGCCGGCGCCGAGGGCGCGGACTGGCTGCACGTCGACGTGATGGACGCGCACTTCGTACCGAACCTGACGCTCGGGCTGCCGGTCGTCGAGTCGCTGCTGAAGGCGACCCCGACCCCGCTCGACTGCCATCTCATGATCGACGACCCGGACCGCTGGGCGCCGTCGTACGCCGAGGCCGGCGCGTACAACGTCACGGTGCACGTGGAGGCCGCCGCGGATCCGGTGATGCTCGCGAAGAACCTGCGTGCGGCCGGGGCCAGGGCGGGGCTGTCGATCAAGCCCGGCACCCCGCTGGAGCCGTACGTCGAGGTCCTCAAGCACTACGACACGCTGCTGGTGATGAGCGTCGAGCCCGGTTTCGGCGGGCAGGCGTTCATGCCGGAGGTGCTCGACAAGGTCCGCACCGCGCGCCGGCTCGTGGACACCGGGCACCTGCAGGTCCTGGTCGAGATCGACGGCGGCATCGCGGCGTCGACGATCGAGGCGGCGGCCGAGGCGGGCGTGGACTGTTTCGTCGCGGGCTCGGCCGTCTACGGCGCCGACGACCCGGGCCGCGCCGTCGCCGCGCTGCGCGAGCAGGTGGTCTCCGCCCACACCCGGTGGCGGGGCTGACCGGGTGGCCGGGCCGACGGAGCGGGAGGGCTGACGGGGTGCCGGGGACGACGCCGGAGCAGGCGATGCGGGCGGCGCTGGCCGCCTCGGTCGCCGTGCACGGCACCACCAGCCCGAACCCGCCGGTCGGCGCCGTGATCCTCGACGCCGCGGGCGAG
Organism: Pseudonocardia ailaonensis; assembly: GCF_039531635.1. Lineage (NCBI taxonomy): Bacteria > Bacillati > Actinomycetota > Actinomycetes > Pseudonocardiales > Pseudonocardiaceae > Pseudonocardia > Pseudonocardia ailaonensis. Next base: position 53,009 of record NZ_BAAAQK010000003.1, read on the forward strand.
ATCGTCGGCACCGGTGCGACCGCCCCGCCCGGTGGCCCGCACGCCGAGGTCGTCGCCCTGCGCGAGGCGGGGGAGCGGGCCCGGGGCGGGACCGCCGTCGTCACCCTCGAGCCGTGCAACCACCACGGCCGCACCCCGCCGTGCTCGGAGGCCCTGGTCGCCGCCGGGATCGCGCGGGTGCACGCGGGGGTCGCGGACCCGAACCCGAAGGCCGCGGGCGGCACCGAGCGGCTGCGCGCGGCCGGCGTCGAGGTCGTGCTCGGCACGCTCGGCGACGAGGTGGCCACCGGCCCGCTGCGGGCCTGGCTGCACGCCGTGCGCACCGGTCGTCCCCATGTGACCTGGAAGTTCGCCGCCACGCTCGACGGCCGCAGCGCCGCCGCGGACGGGACCAGCCGGTGGATCACCGGCGAGGCCGCGCGGGCCGAGGTACACGAGTTCCGCTCGCACGTCGACGCCGTGGTCGCCGGCACCGGCACGGTGATCGCGGACGACCCCGCGCTGACGGCCAGGTACCCGGACGGCACCGATCGCGAGCGCCAGCCGCTGCGCGTCGTGGTGGGCAACCGCGACGTGCCCGCCGGAGCGCGCCTCGACGCACCGGACGTGCTACATCTGCGCACACACTCCCCGGACGACGTGCTCAAGGAGCTCACCGACCGGGGGGTGGTCGACGTGCTGCTCGAGGGCGGGCCGCGGCTCGCCGGGGCGTTCCTCGGGGCGCAGCGGGTGGACCGGGTGCTGGCCTATCTGGCCCCGGCGCTGCTCGGAGCGGGTGCGGCGGCACTGGCGGACGCCGGGGTGGGAACGATCTCGGACCTCATGCGGTTGAAGGTCGACAGCGTGCGGGTGGTGGGGGGCGATGGCGGCGATGTTCTCGTCGACGGGCGTCCCTGACGGAAGGGAAGGCGAGCGGATGTTCACGGGGATCGTCGAGGAGGTCGGCGAGATCGTCGGCGTCCGGCAGACGGGCGAGGTCGTCGTGCTGACGGTGCGGGGTCCGGTCGTGTCGACCGACGCCGCGCACGGGGACTCGATCGCGGTGAACGGCTGCTGTCTGACCGTGGCCGACGACGAGGGTGCACGAGACGACGAGTTCCGCCTCGAGCTCGTGCCCGAGACGCTGAAGCGCACCTCGCTCGGGGCCGCCGCGACCGGGGCCCGGGTCAACCTGGAGCGCGCGCTCCCGGCCAACGGCCGGCTGGGCGGGCACATCATGCAGGGCCACGTCGACGGCGTCGGCACCCTGCTCTCGCGCACCCCCGGCGAGCGCAGCGACGAGGTGCGCTTCGCCCTCCCGGCCGAGCTCTCGCGCTACGTCGTGGAGAAGGGCTCGATCGCGGTCGACGGCGTGTCGCTCACGGTCGCGGCCACGGACGGCGAGACGTTCACCGTCGCGTTGATCCCCACCACATTGGCGGACACGACCCTCGGCCTGCGGGAGCCGGGAGATATCGTCAATCTCGAGGTGGACGTCCTCGCCAAGTACGTGGAACGGCTCGCAGCCGGCTATCTGGGCGGGGCGCAGGGACAGGACGGTGTGAAGTGACCGAGATCGCTCAGCAGGGGCGGGCCGCCGCGGCCGGGCTCTCCGGGGGCTTCGAGCGGATCGAGCGGGCGCTGCGCGACCTGGCGGACGGCAAGGCCGTCGTGGTGGTCGACGACGAGGACCGCGAGAACGAGGGCGACCTGATCTTCGCCGCCGAGAAGGCGACGCCGGAGCTGGTGTCCTTCGTGGTGCGCTACACCTCTGGCTACGTGTGCGTCGCGCTCACGGACGGCGAGTGCGACCGCCTCGACCTCCCGCCGATGCACCACACGAACGCCGACGCCTACCGCACCGCGTTCACCGTGACCGTCGACGCCAAGGACGGGGTGACGACGGGCATCTCCGCGGCCGACCGCGCGCACACCATGCGCCTGCTCGCGAACCCGCACACCCAGCCCGTCGACCTCGTCCGGCCCGGGCACGTGCTGCCGCTGCGCGCCCGCGAGGGCGGCGTGCTCCGCCGGCCGGGGCACACCGAGGCCGCCGTCGACCTCACCCGCATGGCCGGGCTCGCGCCCGCCGGTGCGCTCTGCGAGATCGTCTCCCAGAAGGACGAGGGGGAGATGGCCCGCGGCGACGAGCTGCAGGTCTTCGCGGACGCGCACGAGCTCACCCTGATCACGATCGCGGACCTGATCTCCTACCGGCGCCGCTTCGAGAAGCACATCCAGCGCGTGGCGCAGGCGCGCATCCCCACCGCCCACGGTGAGTTCGTGGCCTATGGCTACGACTCCCTGCTCGACGGCATCGAGCACATCGCCATGGTGAAGGGCGACGTCGGCACCCCGGACGGCACCGGCGAGGACGTGCTGGTCCGCGTGCACTCGGAGTGCCTGACCGGGGACGTGATGGGCTCGCTGCGCTGCGACTGCGGCCCCCAGCTCGACGCCGCCCTCGAGGCCGTCGACAAGGAGGGCCGCGGGGTCGTGCTCTACATGCGCGGGCACGAGGGCAGGGGCATCGGCCTGCTGCACAAGCTGCAGGCCTACCAGCTGCAGGAGGCGGGGGCGGACACCGTCGACGCCAACCTCGCGATGGGCCTGCCCGCCGACGCGCGGGACTACGGCATCGGCGCGCAGATCCTCTCCGACCTGGGCGTGAAGTCGATGCGGCTGCTCACCAACAACCCGGAGAAGCGCGCCGGGCTGGAGGGCTACGGGCTGCGGATCCTCGAGCGCATCGCGATGCCGATCCGGCCGAACCCGGAGAACCTGCGGTACCTGCGCACCAAGCGGGACCGGATGGGCCACGATCTGCCCGATCTGGGCGAATCGGACGGACCGGGCAACCTGACGGACGGCGTCGGACTCTGACCCGCGGCCGCACCCGCGGATCTGGCCTGGGAGAATCACCGGCATGAGTGGTGAGGGCAGGCCCGAGGGCCCGGGAGACCTGACCGGGGCCGCCGGGCTCCGGGTGGGTGTGGTCGCGGCGACCTGGCACGCCGAGATCGTCGACGTCCTGGTGGAGCGGGCGCTGGCGGTCGCGGAGAAGGCCGGCGCGGTGCCCACCGTCGTCCGGGTGCCGGGCACGGTCGAGCTGCCCGTGGTGGCCCAGGAGCTGGCCCGCACCCACGACGCGGTGGTCGCGCTGGGCGTGGTGGTGCGGGGCGGCACGCCGCACTTCGAGTACGTCTGCGACTCGGTGACGGCGGGGCTCACGCGCATCGCGCTCGACGAGTCCACCCCGGTCGGCAACGGGGTGCTCACCACGAACACCCTCGAGCAGGCCGTGGACCGCAGCGGCGTGCCCGGCAGCAGCGAGGACAAGGGCGCCGAGGCCTGCGCGGCCGCGCTGCGCACCGCGATCGTCCTCGCCGAGCTGCGGGGGATGGAGTGAGCACGGCGCCGCGGGAGGGGAACATCGGGGCGGACGTGCCGACGACCGTGGGGAAGGACGCCATCGTGATCCGCCCACGGCTGGCCAGCTGGCTGGGCTGGGTGTCCGCGGTGGTCATCGTGGTGATCTTCGTAGCGATCGCGATCGTGCTGCGCGAGGTCTCCACCGGTGTGTACTTCCGCTTCGCCGACCAGGTCTCCCTGGTCCTGCTGGGGCTCTTCGTCGCGGGCGGCCTGCTGTTGTTCGCGAGGCCCCGGGTCCGCGCGGACGAGCACGGCATCGAGGTGCGCAACGCGGGCCTCGCGCGCTACCTGCCGTGGTCCGCGGTGGAGCGGGTGGCGTTCCCCGACGGCGCGTCCTGGGCGCGGCTGGACCTCCCCGACTTCGAGTACCTCCCGGTCCTGGCGATCCAGGCCGTGGACCGGCAGCGCGCGGTCGACGCGATCCGCCGGGTCCGCGCCCTCCACGCCGCCGCGCGCGCCGACGACTGACCCCGGGTCGCCGCGGCGGATCCGCTCCGCGGCGGGCGGCTGCTGTGATCCGCGGCGGCCGGATCCGCTCTGCGACGGGCCGTCGCGACCGATCCGGGGCCGAGCCGCGGCCGATCCGCCGGAAGGCGGCCGCAGCCGTTTCGGCGACCCACCGCGACCGCTCGGCGCCGTGGCCTGCCGGTGGCCGGGAGCGGCCCGCCCGGCCCGCCAGACTGATCGTCGAATCGCAGAGCGTGATCATGCGTGTACGGATCGGTCGGGGGACCGACACGCCTGTCGGGCGGAGGACCGATGACCGTCGTGCAGCGTGGCACGGCCCGGGGGAGCGGGCTCCGCGGACCCCGTCGCCGGCGGGGGGACCGCGCCCCGGAGGGCGGCGCGGCGAGCGGGACCGTGGTGGAGCTGGCCCGGCGACCGGCCCCCCAACCGCGGGTCCCCACGGCGGAGCCGGTCGCGGCCCGGCGGCCGCGGGCGGTGCTGGTGGACGTGTACGGCACCCTCCTGCAGGTCGAGGCGCTGCGGGCGCGCTTCCTCGACGTCGGCCGCCCGGCGCACGAGTACGAGCTCTTCCTGGCCCACGCGCTGCGCGACGCGCGGGGCCTCGCCCTGGCCGGCGGGACCCCGCCGCCCTTCGACCGGATCGTGGCGGACGCGCTGCGCTCCGCCACCGGCCACACCCTCGGCGACGACGCGATCGCCCACCTGACGGCCGGCCTCGCGGAGCTGCCCAGCTTCCCCGACGCCGAGCCGGCCTTCGCGGTCCTCGTCCGGGCCCACGTGCCGGCCTGGGCGCTGGCCCAGGGCAACGGGAGCCACATCGTCGCGGCCCTGCACACCACCGGCCTGCGCAGCTTCCTGCGCGGCGCGGTGGCCACGGACGATCTCGGTTTCCTCCTCCCGCATCCCGACGCCTACCTGCTCGCCTGCCGCGGCGTGCGCAGCGAGCCGGCCGAGACCGCCTTCGTGTCCGCACAGGCGGACCTCGTGCACGGGGCGATGCGCGCCGGCCTGATCGGAGGCCTGGTGCTCCGCCACGGCGCCCGCCCGCCCGACGCCGTGGACCCGCCGCACGTCACCGGGCCCAGCCTGGTCGAGGTCGCCGAGCGGCTCCTCGCCCTGCCCGGGTGAGGCGCGGCCCGGGGAGCCGGTCAGGCGAGCTCCCGCCGGGTGGCCGGATCGAGGCGCGTGCCGCCGAGGTCCGCCTGCCGCCCGGCGGCCGCCCCCTCGGCGAACCCGCTGCCCGACAGCGACGGCCGGCGGGCCCGCGCGAGATCGGGGAACGCCTCCGCGTAGGCCCGGTCCACCTGGGCGCCCCGGTCGACCAGCACCAGCGCGGTCCCGGCGGCCGCGACCCGGTCGGCCGACGCGGAGGCGGCAGCCCGCTCCTCCGCCTCGAGGAGCCGCTGGTGCACCTGCGCCGCGAAACCCTGCAGCCACGACCGCCGGTACGCGGCCACCGACTCGTCGGGACGCGGTGGCCGCAGCCGCACCATCCGGCCCGTGGCCTGCAGCAGCAGCGAGGTGTAGAGCAGCTCGACCCGTTCGCGGTCGGCCGCGAAGCCGAACACGGTGACCGCCTCGACCCGGCCGCCGCTCGCGCCGTGCATGACCCAGCGGCAGCGCAGCGCCGAGGCCGTCCAGCCCAGCAGCCGGGCCTTGCCGGCCGAGTACGGGTCGTCCATCTCCACCCGCACCATGCCGATCCCGTCCCGCCGCGGGTCGTCCGCCGCGAGCGAGGCCGCCAGCAGCGCCTCGTCGATCCCGTGCCGGGCCATCAGCTCGACGGCCTTGGCGTTGTAGGTCTCCGCCTCCTCCGGTGTGCCGGCGCGCTCGGCCTTGGCGAGCAGCTTGCGCACGCGGTCGAGCCGGTCCGTGCGGGTGAGGGGAGCGGTCGGGACGGTCACGGGGAGCCTCCTTCGAACGGGCGTTCGTCGTCGAGCAGGAGATGTACCCGACCGCACCGACAGTTTCGGGTCACCTGGATACACCCACGCCCCACCCGTCCCCACAGGGGCGGTCCGGCGCGAACTGTCGGACCGCGGTTCTACGCTGAGAGTCCTATGCCCGACCCCGCCACCTACCGCCCGGCCCCGGGGACGATCCCGGAGGCCCCCGGCGTGTACCGGTTCTCCGACCCGACGGGCCGCGTGATCTACGTGGGGAAGGCGAAGAGCCTGCGCCAGCGGCTCAACTCCTACTTCGCGGACCTCGCGGGCCTGCACCCGCGCACGCGCCAGATGGTCACCACGGCCGGGCACGTGGAGTGGACGGTCGTCGGCACCGAGGTCGAGGCGCTCCAGCTCGAGTACAACTGGATCAAGGAGTACGACCCGCGCTTCAACGTCCGCTACCGGGACGACAAGACCTATCCGGTGCTGGCGATGACGTTGAACGAGGAGTTCCCGCGCCTGCACGTCTACCGCGGCCCGCGCCGCAGGGGCGTCCGGTACTTCGGCCCCTACGCGCACGCGTGGGCGATCCGCGAGACCCTGGACCTGCTGCTGCGGGTGTTCCCCGCGCGCACCTGCAGCGCGGGCGTGTTCAAGCGGCACGGGCAGATCGGCCGTCCCTGCCTGCTCGGCTACATCGACAAGTGCTCGGCGCCCTGCGTCGGGCGGGTCACCGCCGAGGAGCACCGCGGGATCGTCGACGACTTCGCCGAGTTCCTCTCCGGCCGCACGGACCGGATGGTGCGCGAGCTCGAGCGGCGGATGCAGCAGGCGTCCGAGGAGCTGGAGTTCGAGAAGGCCGCCCGCCTGCGGGACGACGTCGGCGCCCTCAAGCGGGCCATGGAGCGCCAGGCCGTGGTCCTCGGCGACGGCACGGACGCGGACGTCGTGGCGTTCGCCCAGGACGAGCTGGAGGCCGCCGTCCAGGTCTTCCACGTCCGCGGCGGCCGGGTGCGGGGCCAGCGCGGCTGGGTGATCGACAAGACGGACGAGACACCGGACACCGTCGCCCTGGTGGAGCGGTTCGTCACCCAGTTCTACGGCGAGCAGGCGGCGCTGGCCGACCAGGCGGACGACGCGTCCCAGCCCGTGCCGAAGGAGATCCTGGTCCCCGAGCTGCCGCCGGAGCACGAGGCGCTCCAGGACTGGCTCGGTGACCTGCGCGGCTCCCGGGTGTCGCTGCGCGTGCCGCACCGCGGGGACAAGCGGGCGCTCGCGGAGACCGTGGAGCGCAACGCCAAGGAGGCGTTCACCCAGCACAAGCTGCGGCGCGCGGGGGACCTCACCGCCCGTTCGGCCGCGCTGCAGGAGATCCAGGACGCGCTGGGCCTGGACCAGGCACCGCTGCGGATCGAGTGCATCGACGTCAGCCACGTGCAGGGCACGAACGTCGTCGCGAGCCTCGTGGTGTTCGAGGACGGGCTGGCGAAGAAGTCGGACTACCGGCGCTTCGAGATCCGCGAGGGCGCCGAGGGCGGGGACGTCGCGTCGGTGGCCGAGGTCGTGCGCCGCCGGTTCCGCCGCTACCTGAGCGAGACCACCCCCGACGAGGCCGACGACGCGGAGTCCGCGGCCAAGGTGCGCACCGGGATCGACCCGACCACCGGCCGTCCCCGCAAGTTCGCCTACGCCCCCAACCTGCTGGTGGTCGACGGCGGCCAGCCCCAGGTCGAGGCGGCCGCGGACGTGCTGGCCGAGCTCGGCATCCAGGACGTCGCGCTGTGCGGGCTGGCCAAGCGCCTGGAGGAGGTCTGGCTGCCCGGCGACCCGGACCCGGTGATCCTCTCGCGCACCTCCGAGGGGCTCTACCTGTTGCAGCGGTTGAGGGACGAAGCACACCGCTTCGCCATCACCTATCACCGCCAGCGTCGTTCCCAGGGCATGGTGGCCTCCGAGCTGGACGCCGTGCCGGGCCTCGGCCCGGCGCGGCGACAGGCGCTGCTCAAGCACTTCGGCTCGATGAAGAAGATCAGGGCGGCGGAGGCCTCCGAGATCGCCGGGCTGCCCGGCTTCGGGCAGCGCACCGCCGAGGCCGTGGTGGCGGCCCTGCACCCGTCGACGGAGGCCACGCCATGACCGATCCGGTCACGAAGGGCATCGAGGTCGCGCTGGTCAGCGGCCTGTCCGGCGCGGGGCGGAGCACCGCGGCGAAGGTCCTGGAGGACCTCGGCTGGTTCGTGGTGGACAACCTGCCGCCCGAGCTGATCGCCACGATGGTCGACCTGGGCGCCCGCGCGCGCGGTGAGGTCACCCGGATCGCCGTGGTGATGGACGTGCGCAGCCGCGCCTTCAGCGCGGACCTCGGCGCCGTGATCAAGGATCTCGACGCGCGCGGCTACAAGCCCCGCCTGCTGTTCCTGGAGGCCGCGGACAGCGTGCTGGTGCGCCGCTTCGAGGCCAACCGCCGCGGCCACCCCCTGCAGGGCGACGGCCGGCTCGTCGACGGCATCACCGCCGAGCGCCAGCTGCTCAGCCCGCTGCGCGAGGCCGCGGACCTGGTGCTGGACACCTCGAACCTGTCCGTGCACCAGCTGCGGGCGCGCATCGAGCAGGGGTTCGAGCGGGACGCGCCCCAGGCCACCCGGGTCAACTTCCTGTCGTTCGGCTACAAGTACGGGCTGCCGATGGACTCGGACCTGGTCGTCGACATGCGGTTCCTGCCGAACCCGCACTGGATCCCGGAGCTGCGCGAGCACAGCGGCAAGGACGCGGACGTGCGGGACTACGTGCTCTCCCAGGAGGGCGCCGAGGAGTTCATCGGCCGCTATCTCGACCTGCTGAGGCTCGTCGGCGCGGGCTACCGGCGCGAGGGCAAGCGCTACCTCGCGGTGTCGGTGGGCTGCACCGGTGGCAAGCACCGCAGCGTCGCGATCAGCGAGGAGCTGGCGCGGCGGCTGGCGGGATCGGAGGGTGTCGCGGTGAGCGTCGCGCACCGGGATCTGGGTCGCGAGTGAGGGCCGTCGCCCTGGGCGGCGGTCACGGGCTGGCCGCCACGCTGGGCGCCCTGCGGCTCATGCCCGAGGTCTCCGACGTCACCGCCGTCGTCACGGTCGCGGACGACGGCGGCTCCTCCGGCCGCATCCGCCGCGAGATCGGCGGCCTGCTGCCCCCCGGCGACCTGCGGATGGCCCTCGCGGCCCTGGCCCACGAGCCCGGCTGGACCGAGCTCGTCCAGCACCGGTTCGGCGGCACCGGCGCCCTGGCCGGGCACGCCGTGGGCAATCTCGTGCTGGCCGGCCTGATGGAGACGCTCGGCGATCCGGTGGCCGCGCTGGACGCCATGTGCGAGCTGCTCGGGGTCCGTGGCCGCGTGCTGCCGATGTGCGCCGTGCCGCTCGACATCGAGGCCGAGGTCAGCGGGCTGGACCCCGAGGGCGAGGACGCCGCGGACGCCGCGGACGCCGGCCGGACCCACCGCATCCGCGGGCAGGTGGCGGTGGCGTCCACCCCCGGCCGGGTGGAGCGGGTACGCCTGCTCCCGGAGGATCCGCCGGCGTGCACCCAGGCGGTCGAGGCCGTCCGGGCGGCGGACCTGGTGCTGCTCGGTCCGGGCTCTTGGTTCACGTCCGTCCTGCCGCACCTGCTGGTGCCCGCCCTGCGCGCCGCCCTGCAGGAGACGGCGGCGCGGCGCGTCGTCGTCCTCAACCTCGCGCCGGAGCCGGGGGAGACCCCGGACTTCTCACCCGAGCAGCATCTCGCGGTCCTGGCGGCGCACGCCCCGGAGCTCCGGTTCGACGTGGTCCTGGCCGATTCGGGCAGTGTTGCGGTACCCCGTCGCCTGCGCCGGGAGGCGGAGACGATGATGGGGGCGGGTGGACGGGTCCATCTCGCCCCGGTGGCGGCGGGCCCGCTCGTGCCCCGGCACGAGCCCACGGCGCTGGCGGCGGCGCTTCGGGAGGTCCTGTCCGGGCCGCCCGGGGGACCGGGGGCCGCAACACGGCCCCGGTCGGGCGCGAGTACGTGACGGCCGCGTGGACAGCCGGGCGGCACGAGGGAACGGTTCGACAGGGGGAGGCCTCCGGTATGGCGATGACCGCGGCGGTGAAGGACGAGCTGAGCAGGCTCACCGTGACCAAGCCGTCGTGCCGGCGCGCGGAGGTCGCGTCGCTGCTGCGCTTCGCCGGGGGCCTGCACATCGTGGGCGGCCGGGTGGTGATCGAGGCCGAGGTCGACACGGGATCGGTCGCGCGGCGGCTGCGCAAGGAGATCCATGATCTCTACGGCCACCAGTGCGAGGCCCACGTCATCTCCGCGGGCGGGATCCGGCGCGGCGCCCGGTACGTGATCCGCGTGGTGCGCGACGGCGAGGGCCTGGCCCGCCAGACCGGCCTGCTCGACCAGCGTGGCCGCCCGGTCCGGGGGCTGCCGCCGGCCGTCGTCTCCGGCGACCTGGACGACGCGGAGGCGGCCTGGCGCGGCGCGTTCCTCGCCCACGGCTCGCTGACCGAGCCCGGGCGCAGCTCGGCGTTGGAGGTGACCTGCCCCGGACCGGAGGCCGCGCTCGCCCTCGTCGGGTCCGCCCGGCGGCTCGGGGTCACGGCCAAGGCCCGCGAGGTCCGCGGGGCCGATCGCGTGGTCGTCCGGGACGGGGACGCCATCGGCGCCCTGCTGACCCGGATGGGCGCCCACGAGTGCGTCCTGGCGTGGGAGGAGCGGCGGATGCGCCGCGAGGTCCGGGCCACCGCGAACCGGCTCGCGAACTTCGACGACGCGAACCTGCGCCGCTCGGCCCGCGCGGCCGTGGCGGCCGCGGCCCGCGTGCAGCGTGCGTTGGAGATCCTCGGCGAGGACGTGCCGAACCACCTGCTCGCCGCCGGCCGGTTGCGCGCCGAGCACACCCAGGCGTCCCTGGAGGAGCTGGGTCAGCTCGCGGAGCCGCCGATGACGAAGGACGCGGTGGCGGGCCGGATCCGGCGGCTGCTGCACATGGCGGACAAGCGGGCCGCGGACCTCGGCATCCCCGACACCGAGTCGGCCGTCACGCCGGAGATGCTCGAGGACGCGTGAGACCTGGGCAAATGCCATACAGGTCACGCGCAGGGTCACTCCGGGCCCGATAGGGTTGGGCCGTTCCCAGCAACGACCAGTGGAGGTTCGTGTGACCGTCCGGGTAGGCGTCAACGGCTTCGGCCGCATCGGCCGCAACTTCTGGCGGGCGGTGGACGCCCAGCGCGCCGCCGGCACCAGCGACATCGAGATCGTCGCGGTGAACGACCTCACCGACAACGCGACGCTCGCACACCTGCTCAAGTACGACTCGATCCTCGGCCGCCTGCCGTACTCGGTGGAGCTCAAGGGCGATGACGAGATCGTGGTCGACGGGAAGTCGATCAAGGCGCTGTCGTTCCGCGACCCGGCCGAGCTGCCCTGGAAGGACCTCGGCGTGGACGTCGTGGTCGAGTCCACCGGCTTCTTCACCAAGCGCGAGGGTGCCTCGAAGCACCTCGACGCGGGCGCGAAGAAGGTCGTCATCTCGGCGCCGGCGAGCGGTGAGGACCTCACCATCGTCAAGGGCGTCAACGACGCGGAGTACGACGGCTCGCAGTCGATCATCTCGAACGCGTCCTGCACCACCAACTGCCTCGCGCCGCTGGCCAAGGTGCTCGACGACCTGCTGGGGATCGAGAAGGGTCTGATGACCACGATCCACGCCTACACGCAGGACCAGAACCTGCAGGACGGGCCGCACTCCGACCTGCGTCGCGCGCGCGCCGCCGCGATCAACATCGTGCCGACCTCGACCGGTGCCGCCAAGGCGATCTCGCTGGTCCTGCCGCACCTCAAGGGCAAGCTCGACGGGTACGCCCTGCGCGTGCCGATCCCCACCGGCTCGGCCACCGACCTCACGGTCGAGGTGCGCAAGGAGGCCTCGGCCGCGGAGATCAACGCCGCGTACAAGGCCGCCGCCGAGAGCGGCCCGCTCCAGGGCATCCTCAAGTACACCGAGGACCCCATCGTGTCGTCGGACATCGTCACCGACCCGCACTCCACGATCTTCGACGCCGGCCTGACCAAGGTCATCGGCAACCAGGTGAAGGTCGTCGGCTGGTACGACAACGAGTGGGGCTACTCGAACCGCCTCGCCGACATCACCGCGCTGGTGGCGTCGAAGCTGTGAGGACCGTCGCCGACCTCGTCGACGAGGGGGTGGCCGGGCAGACCGTGCTGGTGCGCTCGGACCTCAACGTCCCCCTCGACGGCGAGACCATCACCGACGACGGGCGCATCCGGGCCTCGGTGCCGACGATCGCCGCGCTCGCCGAGGCGGACGCGAAGGTCGTCGTCACGGCCCACCTCGGCCGGCCGAAGTCCCCGTCGGACACGCAGTTCTCGCTGGCCCCGGTGGCCGCGCGGCTCGGTGAGCTGCTCGGCGCGCCGGTGAAGCTCGTTCCGCACGGCGCGGACCTGCCGAACCTGCACGAGGGCGACGTGGTGCTGCTGGAGAACATCCGGTTCGACCCGCGCGAGACCTCGAAGAGCGACGACGAGCGTGCGGCGTTCACCCGCGAGCTGATCGAGCGCACGGGCGCCGAGGCGTTCGTGAGCGACGGTTTCGGCGTGGTGCACCGCAAGCAGGCCTCGGTGTACGACGTCGCGCAGGAGCTGCCGGCCTACGCGGGCGGGCTCGTCCTGTCCGAGGTCGAGGTGCTGAAGAAGCTGACCGAGACGCCCGAGCGGCCGTACGCGGTCGTGCTCGGTGGCTCCAAGGTGTCGGACAAGCTCGCCGTGATCGAGGCGCTGCTGCCGAAGGTGGACTCGCTGCTGGTCGGCGGCGGGATGTGCTTCACCTTCCTGGCCGCGCAGGGCTACGGCGTGGGCTCGTCGCTGCTCGAGAAGGACCAGATCGACACGTCCCGCAAGCTCCTGGAGTCCGGGAAGATCGTCCTGCCCCTGGACGTCGTGGTGGCGGACGCCTTCTCGGCGGACGCGAACACCAAGACCGTCCCGGTGGACGCGATCGAGGACGGCTGGATGGGCCTGGACATCGGCCCGGCGTCGGTCGGGGAGTTCTCCTCCGTGCTCGCCGGGGCGAAGACGGTGTTCTGGAACGGGCCGATGGGCGTGTTCGAGCTCGCGCCGTTCGCCGAGGGCACCCGCGGCGTCGCGCAGGCGATCGTCGACTCGTCGTCCTTCTCGGTGGTCGGCGGCGGTGACTCGGCCGCGGCCGTGCGCGCGCTCGGCCTGCCCGAGGACGGGTTCTCGCACATCTCCACCGGGGGCGGCGCGTCCCTGGAGTACCTCGAGGGCAAGTCCCTCCCCGGAGTGGCGGTGCTCGACTGATGGCCCGGACGCCGCTGATCGCGGGCAACTGGAAGATGAACCTCAACCACCTCGAGGCCATCGGGCTGGTGCAGAAGATCGCCTTCGCGTTGCCGGAGAAGTACTACGACCACGTCGACGTGGCGGTGATCCCGCCGTTCACGGACATCCGCAGCGTGCAGACCCTGATCGACGGGGACAAGCTCAAGCTCGTCCACGGCGCGCAGGACCTGTCCCCGCACGCCTCCGGGGCCTACACCGGCGACATCTCCGGGGCGATGCTCGCGAAGCTCGGCTGCACCTACGTGGTGGTCGGGCACTCGGAGCGCCGGGAGATCCACGGCGAGGACGACCGGACCGTCAACACCAAGGTGCACGCCGCGCTGAAGAACGGCCTCAAGCCGATCCTCTGCGTCGGCGAGGGCCTGGACGTCCGGGAGTCCGCCGCGCACGTCTCCCACTGCACCGCGCAGCTGGTGGCGGCGCTGGAGAAGGTCACGGCCGAGCAGATCGGCGAGGTGGTCGTCGCCTACGAGCCCGTCTGGGCGATCGGCACCGGCAAGGTGGCCTCGCCTGCGGACGCGCAGGAGGTCTGCCACGCGCTGCGCGAGCAGGTCCGGGAGCTGTACGGCGCCCCGGTGGCGGAGGCGACCCGCATCCTCTACGGCGGCTCGGTGAAGGCGAAGAACGTCGGCGAGATCGTCGCCGAGACCGATGTCGACGGCGCGCTCGTCGGCGGGGCCTCCCTGGACGGCGACGAGTTCTCGCAGCTCTGCGCCATCGCCGCGGGCGGCCCGCTGCCGTAGCCCCCGTGAGTGGCAATAGTCGCCATGGCGACTATTGCCACTCACGACCCCGCGGAACTCCGCCGTCGCGGCGATCGTTGGTCGGTCGGGGACGGTGAGCGGGCGGTAACGCCCCGTCCGCGCGATGCGACCTCCCGGACACCACCCGAGGGGAGCGGGCGAGCGGGCACGGGTAGATTGACAACCCTTGCCGGAACGTCGAGGCGGAATGGACGTCGAATGATCTTCGCGCTGCAGATCGTGCTGATCGTGGCCAGCGTCGTGCTGGTGCTCCTGATCCTGCTGCACCGCGGCCGTGGCGGCGGGCTCTCGAGCCTGTTCGGCGGCGGCGTCCAGTCGAGCCTGTCGGGCTCGAGCGTGGTCGAGAAGAACCTGGACCGGCTGACCCTGTTCACCGCCGCGATCTGGGTGGTGGCGATCGTCGGGATCGGCGTGCTGGTCAAGGTCGGCGTCTGAGCGAGCCCTCCGGCTAGCGGAGCGGGCGAAGGAGAACACCATGGCGATGTCCGGTGGCAACGCGATCCGCGGCACCCGTGTCGGTGCCGGTCCGATGGGGGAGTCCGAGCGGGGCGAGACCGCGCCGCGCGAGCGGATCCCGTACTTCTGCGCCAACGGCCACGAGACCCGGCCGTCGTTCGCGGCCGAGGCGGAGATCCCCGAGTTCTGGGACTGCCCGCGCTGCGGCCTGCCGGCCGGTCGCGAGCAGACCGCGCCGCCCGCGGCGCCGCGCAACGAGCCGTACAAGACGCACCTCGCGTACGTGAAGGAGCGCCGCAGCGACGAGGACGGCGCCGCCATCCTCGACGAGGCGCTGGCCCGCCTGCGGGCGAGCCGCGAGCTCTGACACACCTCCCGAGAACGCCGCGGACCCCCGAGGGGCGCGGCGTTCTCGCATGTCAGGGGGTTCCCTGACCCGGGGTCGAGCGCTAGCGTCCGCGGGATGAGTCGGTGGACGCTTCCTCCCTCGAAGATCCCCAGCGCCTGGTTCAACGTGGCGCCCCACCTGCCGGTGCCCCTCGATCCGCCGCTGCACCCCGGCACCCGGGAGCCGGTCGGGCCGGCGGACCTCGCCCCGCTGTTCCCGATGGAGCTGATCGGGCAGGAGGTGTCCACGGCCCCGTGGGTGGACGTCCCCGGTGAGGTCCTCGACATCCTCCGGCTCTGGCGGCCCACCCCGCTGGTCAGGGCCGAACGGCTGGAACGCCTGCTCGGCACGCCCGCGCGGATCTACTTCAAGGACGAGTCCGTCTCGCCGTCGGGCAGCCACAAGACCAACACCGCCGTCCCTCAGGCGTTCTACAACGCCAAGGAGGGCATCCGGCGGCTCACCACGGAGACGGGTGCGGGTCAGTGGGGCACCGCCCTGTCGTTCGCCGCGGCCCAGTTCGACCTGGAGCTGCAGGTCTACATGGTGCGGGCCTCCTACGAGCAGAAGCCGTACCGCCGGGTCGCGATGGAGACCTGGGGCGGCTCGGTCGTCGCCTCACCCGTCGACGAGCCGGACCACCCCGGCTCGCTGGGCTCCGCGATCTCCGACGCGGTGCGGGACTGCGTGGGCCGCGAGGACACGCACTACGCGCTCGGCTCCGTGCTCAACCACGTGCTGCTGCACCAGACCGTGATCGGGCTGGAGGCGCGCGAGCAGCTGGAGATGGCCGGCGAACGGTTGCCGGACGTCGTCATCGCGCCCTGCGGGGGCGGCTCCAACCTGGGTGGGATCTCGTTCCCGTTCGTGCCGGACGCCGAGGTGCGGCTGCTCGCCGTCGAGCCCACGTCCTGCCCCACCCTGACGCAGGGCCGCTTCGAGTACGACTTCGGCGACGTCGCCGGGATGACCCCGCTGATGCCGATGTACACCCTCGGCCACGACTTCGTGCCGCCCTCGATCCACGCCGGCGGCCTGCGCTACCACGGCGACTCGCCGCTGGTGTCGGCGCTGGTCAAGGCCGGGCGGATGGAGGCCGTCGCCTACCCGCAGGGCAAGGTCTTCGAGGCGGCGGTCCAGTTCGCGAAGGCCGAGGGCAAGATCGCCGCGCCCGAGTGCGCGCACGGCGTGCGGGCCGCGATCGACGAGGCGCTGGCCGCGAAGGAGACCGGCGAGGAGAAGGTCATCCTGTTCAACTTCAGCGGGCACGGCTTCCTCGACCTCTCCGCCTACGACGACTACCTGCACGGACGGCTGCCGGACGAGCAGGGGTGAGGCGGGTCTCGCGACTTTCTGTCGGGGTCCGGGGCTAGCCTGGGACGAAGGGGGCGGTGATGGCGGCGACGACGCGGACGGGCATGCGCGCGGTCCTGTCGTGGCCGCTGCGGCACGGGAAGTCGCTGCTGCACTGGGTGCTCGTGCTCGCCGCCCTGGGCTACATCGGCTGGCAGCTGCCGGACATGATCGGCGCGGTCCGCGAGGCGGGCCCCGTCCTCGCGGCGATGGACCCCGGCTGGATCGCGCTGGCCGTCGTGCTGGCCGTCGTCGCGCTGGTGGCCTACGGCGAGATGCACCGCATGCTGCTGGCGATCGGCGGGAGCCCGGTGCCGGCCCGCACGGTGCAGGCGATCACGTTCGCCGAGAACGCGATCTCCAACACCGTCCCGGTCGTCGGTGGGGCCGGGGCGCTGGCCTACTCGCTCACCCGGCTGCGCAGCCGCGGGGTCGACGGGGCGCGGGCGTCCTGGGCGGTGTTCCTGCCCGGGGTGCTGTCCACCGTGGTGCTGATCGTCGGCGGCGTGTTGATCGTCGGGGCTGCGGGCTGGTTCCCGATCTGGCTGGCCGTGGTGGCCGCCGCGGCCGTCGCGCTGGGTGCCATGGGCTTCTGGTCGGTGCTGACCCACGCCGCGGTGCTGCGCCGGATCCTGCTCGTCGCCGTGCACGTCGGGCGTCGGGTGCCGGGGCTGTGCCGGCCGTGTCGTGGCTCGTGGGCGGCCGATCCGGAGGGCATGGCGACCTCGCTCGCCGCGCGCATCGGGATCCTGCGCCCGTCGCCGCTGCAGTGGGTCGCGCTCGTCGGGGTGGCGCTCGTGAGCTGGGCGGGGGACTACATCGCGCTCCACGCCGTGGGCGAGGCGATGGGCCTGTCGGTGCCGTGGACGGCGCTGGCCCTGGGCTTCCTCGCCGTGCAGCTGTCCATCGCGCTGCAGGTTCTCCCGGGCGGGGCGGGGCTCGCGGAGACGGGCCTGCTCGGGGTGCTGCTGGCCGCGGGCGCCCCGCCGGCCCCGGCCGCCGCCACCGTCCTGATGTACCGGCTGATCACCTGGCTCGGCCTGTCGGTCGCGGGCTGGATCGTCTACGCGGCCCAGGTCCACCTCACCCCGCCCCACTGGCACGGGCACCCGGAGGAGGAGCTCCCGCCGGGCGCGGTCCCGAGCCACTGATCGGGCTCCCCTGCCCCGCCCCTTGCCCAGCCCGTCCTTCTCCACAGTGATCAACAGGGCGTCAGCGCTGATTTTCCTTGATCATCCGACAGTGAGGTCCTGGTGATCTCCCGAGGGGTGATCAACAGGCGCAGGGTGCGGTCAGGGGGTCGGCCGGGCGGTGCAGCGGGCCCGCGGCGGACTCCACCGGGAAGCCCTCCCGGATCCAGTACTCGATCCCGCCCCGCATCTCCTTCACCCGGAACCCGGCCCGGGCCAGGGCGAGCGCCCCGCGCGTGGCGCCGTCGCACCCCGGCCCCCAGCAGTAGGTGACGACCGGGACGGCCGGATCGAGGTCGGCCGGCAGCTGGGCGGTCGGCAGGTGCACCGCGCCCGGCACGTGCCCCTGGTCCCAGGCCGCAGGCCCCCGGGTGTCGACGAGCACGAACCCCGGATCGCCGGCGAGGGAGGCGTGCACGTCCGCGACGTCGGTGAAGAACGCGAGCCGGCCGGCGAAGAAGGCGGCCGCCTCGGCGGGCGGAGCCGGCGGGACGGCGAGAGCGGGAGAGACTGTCATGGCGCCGACGCTAGGCCCGCCGGCCGACGATCTGAAGGCAGATTCCACGGCCGAAGACATCTGCGACCGTGGAATCCACGGCATGAACGGGCCCAGCGCCGCCCGCCCCGTGTCCGCATGATCGACGTCCGTGTCCGATGATCCGCCAGATCGATCGCTCTCCGGACAGGCGCGCCGATCGTGCAGCCGGGCGAGCTCAGTCCGTGACGACCCGGACCAGCCCGGCAGCCTTCGTCGCCCGCTCCCGGGCCACGTCGACGTCGTCCGCACCCGCGACCGCCACACCCATCCGGCGCTTCCGGAAGCTCTCGGGCTTGCCGAACAGGCGGATGTCCGTGCCGGGGACCGCGAGGGCCTCGTCCACGCCCTCGAACGCGACGGCCTTCGCGTCGACACCGCCGTAGATGACCGCCGACGCGCCCGCGTTGCGCAGCGCCACGTCGACCGGCAGGCCCAGCACCGCGCGGGCGTGGAGCTCGAACTCGGAGAGCCGCTGGGTGGCGAGCGTGACCAGGCCGGTGCCGTCCGCAGCGGGTGCCCGGACCGTCAGCTGGGTGATCTCGTAGTCGAACTCCACGAAGCCCTCGACGATCACCCTGGTCCCGGCCACGCGTCCGCCGGCCATCGCGTAGTCCCACGAGGGCTGCAGGTCCGCGGCCGAGCGGAGCACGGACTGGCCCTTGCCCGACGACGACATCACCGGCTTGATCACGCACGGGTAGCCGATGCCGCCGTCGACGGCGGCCCGCACCTCGTCGAGGGTGTCCGCGAAGGCGTACGGCGAGGTCGGCAGCCCCAGCTCCTCGGCGGCGAGCCGCCGGATGCCCTCGCGGTCCATGGTCAGGCGGGTGGCACGTGCCGTCGGGATGACGGTGGCGAGGCCCTCGTCCTCGACCCGCTGCAGGGCCTGCGTCGCGATCGCCTCGATCTCGGGGATGACGTACTGCGGGCGCTCCTGCTCGATCAGGGCGGCGAGCGCCACCGGGTCCGTCATGTCGATCGTGTGGGCGCGGTGGGCGACCTGGTGGCCGGGAGCCGCGGGATAGCGGTCCACGGCGATCACCTCGACACCGAGCCGCTGGAAGGCGATCACGACCTCCTTGCCCAGCTCACCCGCTCCCAGCAGCATCACGCGGGTGGCGGCGGGGCTGAGCGGCGTGCCGATCTGCATGCCGCCCAGCCTAGGTCGTCACCCTCGGTGCCAGAGGGTCAGCTCTCACCGTCAGCCCTCACCGTCGTAGGCCTTCCGGAGGGCCTCGATGTCGAGCTTGCCGAACTGCTGGAGCATCGCCGCGGTGGTGCGCGCCGCCTTCTCCTGGTCGGGATCGCGCATCCACGCGTCGGCCTCGAGCGGGACGACCTGCCAGGACACGCCGAACCTGTCCTTGAGCCAGCCGCACGGCTGCTCCGAGCCGCCCTCGACCAGCGCGGCGTAGTAGCGGTCGTTCTCCTCGCTCGTCTCGCACGGCACCACGATCGAGATGGCCTCGGTGTGCGGGAACTGGGGGCCGCCGTTGAGCCCGGCGAACTCGGCGCCGTCGAGGACGAACTCGACGTACATCTCCTCGCCCGCGGGCCCCGGCGCACCGTCCGGGTAGGTCATGACGCTCGTGATCCGCGAGTTCGGGAAGATCGAGCAGTAGAACTCGGCGGCGGCCCTGGCCTGGCCGTCGAACCAGAGACAGGTGGCGAGCTGCTTCATGGTGGGCTCCTTCTCGAGGGGTGTCGCAGGAGAGACGGGCCTGTTCTCCGGGACTCATCGGCTGCCATGGATTCGTCGCTAGGATCGCGACATGTCCGTGGAATCCCTCGACGATCTCGACTGGCGCCTGCTGGAAGCCCTGCAGCGCGACGGCCGGGCGAGCTACGCCGACCTCGGCCGCCTGGTCGGGCTGTCGCCCAGCGCCGTCACCGAACGGGTCCGGCGGCTCGAGGAGTCCGGCGTGATCACCGGCTACGCCTGCGAGGTCGACGCCGAGAAGCTCGGCCTGCCGATCATGGCGCTGGTCCGGCTGCGGTACCCGAGCGGCAACTACAAGCCCTTCCGGGACCTGCTCGGCACCACGCCGGAGATCATCGAGGCGCACCACGTCACCGGCGAGGACTGCTTCGTGATCACGGTCCGGGCGCGCTCCATGCGCCACCTGGAGGAGGTCACGGGCCGGATCGCGGGCCTCGGCGGGGTGACCACCAGCGTCGTCTACTCGAGCCCGCTCCCACGCCGCTCGGTCGTCGCGAGCGCGGTGGGGGCGAGCGCCGCAGCCGCCGCGACCAGCCGCCGCCGCTGAGTTCGAGGTCGGCCGGCGCTGCCGCGTGCCGTGCGCCGCTGCCGTCCGGCGCTGCTGCCGTGTGCCGAGCGCTGCTGCCGTGTGCTGAGAGCCGCTGCCGCGGAGCGGCGGGCCGGCCTGCGCCGCTGAGTGGTCAGCCGGCCGCCGCTGGCGAGGTGGTCAACGGCGCGGGTGTCGGTGATCGGCGATTCGGTGTTCTGACGGCGCGGGCACCCCTCTGAGCGCACGTGAACGCCGATCATGCGTCGCTGTTGCGCTGTTGCGCTGTTGCGCTGTCGCAGCCAACGGCAGTTCGTGCGCGGAGATCGCTGTTCCGGTGCGCTGACGGTGGGGCCAGCAGCCTTGGTGGCACTGAACCGGCGATCTTCAGCGTCCTGCCGTCGCTCGACCGCGAGCCGGACGGTGCCCGGGCGACTCCGCCTGCGAGCGCTGGCCCCGTCCTCGGTCGACGGGCCTCGGTCATGATCACCGTTTCCGTGCACCCACGCCGCCCGCAGCACCGTAGCGGCGCACTGAAACAGTGATCTTCCGAGTGGCGTCGACGATCCGAGGCCACGGCGACCATGATCGCCGTGGCCGTGGCCGTGGCCGTGGCCGTGGCCGTGGCCGTGGCCGTGGCCGTGCGCCGGAGACGGCGGCCCGACGACTGCCCCGACGGCACGGTGATGATGATCTTCGGTGCCGCGGCTCCTCGTCAGAGGCGGGCGAGGAGGGTGCCGGGGCGGATCGTGCGGGCGCCCACGGCGTGCAGGAGTCGGGTGAGCTCGCGATCGGCCGTCACCACGACGACGTCCTCGTCGCGTTCGCCGGCCTCGTGGGCGAGTTCGACCATTGCGGAGTCGCCGTCGCGCGGGGCGAGGCGGACCTCCAGACCGTCGGGGATCGCGGCCCGCTTCGCCGCCCCCTCCAGCACCAGCACGACCCGCACGCCGTCGCCCCCTGGCCGCACCGCTGCCGCGTCCGATACGGGTCCGTGAGCAGCGCAGAGGTCGTCGAGGGCGCCCCTGGACCGCGCCGCGGCCAGCTGGGCGGCGAGGCGGGAGGCCGCGCCCGCGCGGTCTCTCCACCAGCCGTCCGGACGGGAGCCCACCACGTTGGCCCCGTCGATCACGAGAAGCATCCGGCACCCAGCAGCATCAGCCCCGGCCGAGCAGGTCCTTCGGCAGCTTCGCCGCCGCCCCCCGGTCCAGCAGCCAGCGGGTGTGCCGGCGGCCCCGCGCCCCCGCGACCGGGATCGCGACCTCGCCCGCGCCACCCAGCGCCATGCTCACCGCGGCCGCCTTGCCCTCGCCGCCGGTGATGATCCACACCTCGGCGGCGGTCCGGATCGCCGGCAGCGTCAGCGAGACCCGCGTCGGCGGCGGCTTCGGGCAGTTGTGGACGGGCACGACGGTCCGGTCGGTCTCGTACACCGCCGGCGACTCCGGGAAGATCGACGCACAGTGACCCTCGGGGCCCATTCCGAGCATCAGCACGTCGAAGGCCGGCACCTCACCGTGGTCCTCCGGGCGTGCCTTGCGCGCCAGCAGGTCCGCGTACTCGGCGGCCGCCTCGTCCGCACCCGACGGCCCGGTGCCCACGTCCGCCCCCATCGGGTAGACCAGGGCCGGATCGACGTCGACGTGGTCGAGCAGCGCCGCCCGGGCCTGCGTCTCGTTCCGCTCCGGGTCCCCGGCCGGCAGGAACCGCTCGTCGCCCCAGTAGAACTCGATCCGCGACCAGTCCACCGCCGCGCGGGCGGGGGAGTCCCGGATCTCCTCGAGGAGCTTGATCCCGACCCCGCCGCCGGTCAGCACGATCCGCGGGATCCCGCCCGTGGCCTGCAGGTCGACGAGCCGGGTGACGAGCCGGGCCGCGGTGGCGGCGGCCAGCACGTCGGAGTCGGAGTGGACCGCGATCTCGGGGGTGGCTCCCGCGCCCATCAGACCGACACCGCCGAACGCCCGCGCGACACCGCGTCCACACCGGCGAGCGCCTCGCCGTAGGTCTCGTCCGGGTCGAGCCGGCGCAGCTCCTCGGCCAGGCAGTCCGGCACCCCACGACGGGCCAGCGCGATCATCCGGTCCGGCTGGCCGGGCTGCGACAGCGTGGCCGTCTTGCCGTCCGGGCGGACCAGCTCGACCCTGCCCGACGCCCGGACCAGCCTGACCAGCGTCATCCCCTCGCCGTTGGCCGCGGGCGACCGCTTGACCTTCACCCCCAACCGCGTCGCGAGCCAGCCGGCCAGCAGGTCCGTCGACGGCGAGACCGTCTCTCCCGCGACCACGGCGGAGGTGACGTCGTCGTGCGGCGGGAAGTCGAGCGCGGCGGCGAGCAGCGCCCGCCACTGGGTCAGCCGGGTCCAGGTGAGGTCCGTGTCGCCGGCGACGTGCCCGGCCCGGCGCTGCTCGAAGGCCCT
The DNA here is from genome assembly GCF_039531635.1 of Pseudonocardia ailaonensis. Taxonomy (NCBI): domain Bacteria; kingdom Bacillati; phylum Actinomycetota; class Actinomycetes; order Pseudonocardiales; family Pseudonocardiaceae; genus Pseudonocardia; species Pseudonocardia ailaonensis. The sequence continues at coordinate 75,514 of NZ_BAAAQK010000003.1, forward strand.
GGTCGGGTTCTTCGACGACAGCGCGTCGGTGATCCGCCGCTGCGCGAGCTCGCCGATCGGATCCTCCGCGGGCACGGCCGGGGCCTCGTTCGGCCACCACGCGACGACGGGTGCGTCCGGCAGCAGCAGCGGCATCACCATGCCGGCACCCGCCTCACCGCCCGCCAGCGCGCCGTACCCGCGCAGCACGATCACCTCGGACGCCCCGGCGTCCCCGCCCACGCGGATCTGCGCGTCCATCCGCGGTGCGGCCCGGCGCTGCCCGCGGGCCAGCACGATCACCCGGCAGGGGTGCTCGCGGCTCGCGGTGTTCGCGGCCTCGATCGCCTGCTCGATGCTCGCCCCGTCGTCGGTGACGACCACGAGGGTGAGCACCCGGCCGAGGGCGAGCACGCCGCCCTTCTCGCGCAGCTCGACCAGCTTCTTGTTGACCGCCGAGGTGTTGCTCGACGGAAGATCGACGATCATCGCGGATCTCCTTCCACGGGCTGTGCCGGTGCGGCCGTTCGCGGGCTCACGGCCGGCGCCACGTGCGGCCGGTGCGCGCCAGCATGTCGTTGGCCTGGTCCGGGCCCCACGAACCGGCGGGGTACGGCGGCGGGCCCTCGGGCAGCGCGTGCCAGTAGTCGATCACCGGATCGAGGATCTCCCAGGAACGCTCGACCTCGTCGTTGACCGGGAACAGCGACGGCTCGCCGAGCAGCACGTCGAGGATCAGCCGCTCGTAGGCCTCCGGTGACGCCTCGGTGAACGCCGTGCCGTAGCCGAAGTCCATCGTGACGTCCCGGACCTCCATCTGGCTGCCCGGCACCTTGGACCCGAAGCGCATGGTCACGCCCTCGTCCGGCTGCACGCGGATGACCAGGGCGTTCTGCCCGAGCTCCTCGGTCATCGTGGAGTCGAACGGCAGGTGCGGGGCCCGCTTGAAGATCACGGCGATCTCGGTGACGCGGCGGCCGAGCCGCTTGCCCGTGCGCAGGTAGAACGGCACGCCGGCCCAGCGCCGGGTGTCGATCTCGCAGGTGATGGCGGCGAAGGTCTCGGTGGTGGAGTTCGGGTCGTAGCCCTCCTCCTCCTTGAGCCCCCGCACGAGCTCGCCGCCCTGCCAGCCGCCGGCGTACTGGCCGCGTGCGGTGGTCTCGTCGAGCGGATGCACGAGCTTGGTGGCGTTGAGCACCTTGATCTTCTCGGTGCGCAGCTCGTCGGAGGAGAACGACGTCGGCTCCTCCATCGCGGTGAACGCGAGCAGCTGGAGCAGGTGGTTCTGGATGACGTCCCGGGCCGCCCCGATGCCGTCGTAGTACCCCGCGCGCCCGCCCAGGCCGATGTCCTCGGCCATGGTGATCTGCACGTGGTCCACGTAGTGGCTGTTCCAGATGGGCTCGAACAGCTGGTTGGCGAAGCGGAGCGCGAGGACGTTCTGCACCGTCTCCTTGCCGAGGTAGTGGTCGATCCGGAAGACCGAGTCCTCGGGGAACACGTCGTTGACGATCGCGTTGAGCTCGCGCGCCGAGGCCAGGTCGTGCCCGAACGGCTTCTCGATCACCACGCGGCGCCACTGGTCGTCGTCCTGCGAGGACAGCCCGGACCGCGCCAGCTGCTTGCAGACGACGGGGAACGCCGACGGCGGGATCGACAGGTAGAACGCGTGGTTGCCGCCGGTGCCGCGGACGCGGTCCAGGTCCCGGACGGTGCGCTCGAGCCGGTCGAACGAGTCGTCGTCGTCGAAGGAGCCCTGCACGAACCGGAAGCCCTCGGCGAGCCGGTCCCACACCTCCTGGCGGAACGGGGTGCGCGCGTGGGCCTTGACCGCCTCGTAGACGACCTCGCCGAAGTCCTGCTCGTCCCAGTCCCGGCGGGCGAAACCGGTGAGCGCGAAGCCGGGCGGCAGCAGCCCGCGGTTGGCGAGGTCGTAGATCGCCGGCATGAGCTTCTTGCGGGACAGGTCCCCGGTGACACCGAAGATCACCAGGCCGCAGGGGCCTGCGATGCGGGGGAGCCGCTTGTCCCGAGGATCGCGCAGCGGGTTCACCCAGTGGGCCGTGTGGGCCGGGATGCCCTTCGTGCCGCTGGTCATGTCACGCTCCGTCTCTTGCTTCCGTACGTCGAACGTGCTGGTCAGGGGGTCTGCGGCAGCTGCAGGGCCTGCACGGCGCGGGCGAGCACCACGAGCCCGGCGACGCGGTCGTGCAGGTGCAGCCGGAGCACGGGGACACCTCGCGTCGCGATGTCGGCGGCGACGACGCCCGCCTCGCGCAGCGCCAGACTAGCCAGGGCCGGACCGGGATCGGGCGCCAGATCGTCCGGCGCGTCCCCCGTGAGCAGCAGCACGGCACCCGGTCGGGGGGTGTCCCGGCGGAACGGGGCGAGGACGGCGCGGTCCCGCGGGCCCCAGCCGAAGGTGACGGGCAGCCCCGTGCGCCGGGCCAGCTCGGCGCGCAGGACCGCGACGGACGCGTCGTCGGCCGGATCGAGCCAGCCCCAGACGGCGAGATGGCCGTCCTCCGGCACGGCCCGGACCAGCGCCTGCAGCGCCTCGTCCGCCGCCCCCGAGAACCAGTCCCCGGCGTGGGTGGTGACGATGCCGTCGGTGCCGATCTCCCGGAGCACCGGTCCGGGGTCCGGGGACGGCGCGCGGACGGGACTCGCGGGCGCGTCGGGGGCGAAGGCGTCCGCGTCGAGGAGCCGGGCGGCGGCCGCGGCGGCGATCTGCCAGAGCAGCAGCTCCGCCCCGGTCGAGCCGCCGGTGCGGACCGCGTCCGCATCCGTACCGGGTTCGGGTGCCGCGGTGGGGGTGTCCTCGGTCGGTTCCTCGGCGGTGGCCGGGGCGAACACCGGTCCGAAGGGGAGCCCGGTGTCGTCCGTGGGATCGACCAGCACGGGCCGGCCGCCGGCGGCGCCGACGAGCGCCGCGACCCATTCGGCGAGCTCGGGGCGGTCGAGCGGCGGGACGATCCGGACCGGCCCGTCCGCGGTCGCGACGAGCGCCCCGGCGAGCTCGAGGGCGGGATTGGCCGCGTCGTCCGCGGCGAGCAGCTCGACGACTTCGCGGGCCTCGTCGAGGACCGTGCCGACCGGCGCGCCGGCGAGCCCCGCGGGCACGATCCCGGGGGCCCCGAGGACGGAGAACACCCCTGGTACGTCCCGCTCGGTGGTGATCACGACGGATCCGGTCGCGCGCGCCCGCTCGTCGAGACGCGACCCGGCCTCGGTGAGGACGACGGTGCGGGCGTGGGCGCGTTCCGGGCCGATCTCGGCGGCGAGGGCCTCGGCGAGCAGCTCGTGGACGGCGGCGACCCACTCCGTGTCGCCGAACGGATCGGCGACGACCAGGACGATCCCGTCGAGGTCGGTCGCGAGCGCGTGCGACACGGCCCCGGGGTCCGGGGAGTCGACGACGGTCAGCAGGCTGCGCGGGGACGCCCCGGAGCCGGCCGGGACCGCCACCGACGCGAGCACCCGCGCGCCGAGGGTCCAGCGCGCGTCCCCGACCAGCAGCACCCGGGCCGCTCCGGCCACCCGGAACGCCTCGCGCAGCGCGTCGACCTGCCCGATCAGCGGTCGCGACGTCCGCGGCAGTGCCGCCCAGCCCAGCCCGTCCTCGGCGGAGGCGGAGCCGACCCTCGGATCCTCGGCGGAGCCGGCCCTCGGGTCCTCGGCGGAGCCGGCCCTCGGATCGGTGTCCGCCTCGGGGCGCGGTTCGGGCGCGCGCGGCGCGGGCCCCCACACCGACGGATCGGCCTCGGCGATCCGGGAGGCCACCGAGTCGTCGGCCAGGAGCCCCGCGACCCGCCACACCTCGGGCAGGAGAGGGGTGGACACGGCTCCGCCGCCGAGCTCCACGACCGGGAGCCCGACGGCGGGTCGGGACGTCACGTGCGGTTCGCCTACTTCTGTGTGGCGTCGAGCTGCCCCTGGACGGACTCCTGCAGCTCCGACCAGGACTTCTCGAACTTCTCGACGCCCTCGTTCTCGAGGGTGAGGAAGACGTCCGGGATGTCGATGCCCACCTGCTCGAGCGCGTCGAACACCTGCTGGGCCTCGGCGGCCGTGCCGGTGACGGTGTCGCCGGAGGTCACGCCGTGGTCGGCGTAGGCCTGCAGGGTCTTCTCCGGCATGGTGTTGACGACGTTCGCGACGATCAGCTCGGAGACGTACAGCGTGTCCGGGTACTCCGGGTTCTTCACGCCGGTCGACGCCCAGAGCGGCCGCTGGGCGGTCGCGCCCTTCGCCTCGAGTGCCGCGTAGCGGTCCGAGGAGAAGACCTCCTGGTAGGCGGCGTAGGCGAGCCGGGAGTTGGCGACGCCCGCCTTGCCCTTGAGCGCCTTCGCCTCGTCCGTGCCGATCGCGTCGAGGCGCGCGTCGATCTCCGTGTCCACCCGGGACACGAAGAAGGAGGCGACGGAGTGCAGCGAGGCGACTGCCACGCCGTTGGCCGCCGCCTGCTCCACGCCGTCGAGGTAGGCCGCCATGACGGCCCGGTAGCGCTCGACCGAGAAGATCAGCGTGACGTTCACCGAGACGCCCTCGGCGAGCGCCCGGGTGATGGCCGGCAGGCCCGGCTCGGTGGCGGGGATCTTGACCAGCAGGTTCGGCCGGTCGACGGACTTCCACAGGTCGAGGGCCTGCGCGACGGTGGCCTCGGTGTCCCGCGCCAGCGTGGGATCGACCTCGAGCGACACGCGCCCGTCGACCCCGCCCGTGGCCTCCCAGGTGCCGGAGAAGATGTCGCAGGCCTGCTGGACGTCCGCCACGGTGATCTCGCGGATCGACGCGGCGACGTCCGCCCCGCGCGAGGCGAGCTCGCGGACCTGCGCGTCGTAGGCCGCGCCGTCCTTCAGCGCGCCCGCGAAGATGGTCGGGTTGGTGGTGATGCCGACGACGTTCCAGTCCGCGATCAGCTCGGCCAGGTTGCCGGAGGTGATGCGCTCGCGCGACAGGTCGTCGAGCCAGATGGACACGCCCGCCTCGGACAGCGCGGCGAGCTTCGGGTGGGTGCTCATGTCATCCCTCTCAGGACTTGCCGAGGCTCGCGCGGGCGGCGTCGACGACGGCCTCCGGCGTGAACCCGAACTCGCGGAACAGGGTCGCGGCGTCCGCGCTGGCGCCGTAGTGCTCGATGCTCACCGGGCGGCCGGCGTCGCCCAGGAACCGGTACCACGGCATCGCGATCCCGGCCTCGACCGAGACGCGCGCCTTGACCGACGGCGGCAGGACCGAGTCCTTGTAGGAGGCGTCCTGGGCGTCGAACCACTCGACGCACGGCATCGACACCACGCGGGTCGGGATGCCGTCGGCCTCCAGCGTCTCGCGGGCGGCGACGGCGAGCTGGACCTCGGACCCGGTGGCGATGAGCAGGACCTGCGGCTCCCCGTCCGAGGCGTCCGCGAGGACGTACCCGCCCTTCTTGACGCCCTCGGCCGAGGTGCCCTCCAGCGTCGGCAGGTTCTGCCGGCTCAGGGCCATGCCGACCGGGCCGTCCCGCCACTCGAGGGTGGCCTTCCAGCCGAAGGCGGTCTCGTTGGCGTCCGCCGGGCGCAGCATGGACAGGTTCGGGATGGCCCGCAGCGCCGCGAGGTGCTCGATCGGCTGGTGCGTGGGGCCGTCCTCGCCCAGGCCGATGGAGTCGTGCGTCCACACGAAGATCGCCGACGACTTCATGAGCGAGCCCAGCCGGACCGCGCCGCGCATGTAGTCCGCGAACTGCAGGAACGTGCCGCCGTAGGGGCGGGTCGGGCCGTGCAGGGCGATGCCGTTGAGGATCGCGCCCATCGCGTGCTCGCGGACGCCGAAGTGCAGCGTGCGGCCGTAGGGGTTCGCGTTCCACATCTTCGTGGCCGCGTCCTTGGGGCCGAACGAGTCCGCCCCCTCCATCGTGGTGTTGTTGCTCTCGGCCAGGTCGGCCGAGCCGCCCCACAGCTCCGGCAGCACCGGCGCCAGGGCGGTGAGCGTCTCGCCCGAGGCCTTGCGGGTCGCGATGCCCTTGGGGTCGACGGGGTAGACCGGCAGCACGTCCGCCCAGCCCTCGGGCAGCGCGCCGGCGACGAGCCGGTCGAACAGCACCTTGCGCTCGGGCTCGCGCGCCACCCAGTCCTCGTAGGACTTCTGCCAGGCGTCGATGGTGGCGAACGCGCGCTCCCGGACGTCCCGGGTGTGCGCGAGCACCTCCGGCTCCACGACGAAGCTCTTGTCGGGGTCGAAGCCGAGGACCTTCTTGGTCTCGGCGACCTCTTCGGCCCCCAGCGCGGCGCCGTGCGCCTTCCCGGTGCCCATCTTGGTGGGGGCGGGGAACCCGATGATCGTGCGCAGCAGGATGAACGACGGCCGGGTGGTCTCGGCCTTGGCGGCCTCGAGCGCGGCAAGGATGCCGGAGACGTTCTCCCCGCCCTCGACGACCTGCACGTGCCAGCCGTAGGCCTCGTAGCGCTTGGCGGTGTCCTCGGACAGCGCGATCGCGGTGTCGTCCTCGATGGAGATCTTGTTGTCGTCGTAGACGACGGTGAGGTTGCCCAGCTCCTGGCGGCCGGCGAGCGACGACGCCTCGCTGGTGACGCCCTCCTCGATGTCCCCGTCCGACGCGATCACGTAGATGTGGTGGTCGAAGGGGGAGGTGCCCTCGGGGGCGTCCGGGTCGAAGAGGCCGCGCTCGCGGCGCGCGGCCATGGCCATGCCCACCGCGGAGGCGAGGCCCTGGCCGAGCGGGCCGGTGGTGATCTCGACGCCCTTGGTGTGCTGCCACTCCGGGTGCCCCGGGGTGAGCGAGCCCCACTTGCGCAGCTGCTCGAGGTCCTCGATCTCCAGGCCGTAGCCGGCGAGGAAGAGCTGGATGTAGAGGGTGAGGCTGGAGTGGCCCGCGGACAGCACGAAGCGGTCCCGGCCCACCCAGTTCGGGTCCTGCGGGTCGTGTCGCAGGACGCGCTGGAACAGCGTGTACGCGAGCGGCGCGAGGCTCATCGCGGTACCGGGGTGGCCGCTGCCACAGCGCTGCACCGCGTCCGCCGCCAGTACGCGGACGGTGTCGACGGCGCGGCGGTCCAGCTCCGTCCAGTCGTCCGGGACCTCGGCGCGGGTGAGCGCGGCGAAGTCGGGCTCCGTAACAGACACGGCTGAAGCTCCTGTCCTCGTGGGTGTGATGCGGATCTACCCGGGCGGACGCCGTCCATGCCCCGTCCGGCGACCCGGTCACGGGGGCCGTGGACCGGGGGCGCGATCGGCGCGTCCGGCTCTCGACCTCGAACCTTAGCCACATCGGCCCACCGCCGGACCGCTCCGGGAGCAGATCACGCCGGGTTGTCCACAGCAGGACCACCCGCCGACTCCCGCGCGCATTCCAGGGGTTAGCATCGACACGCTGTAGAAGACGGGCCGCCGGCCGGTGGCCGTCGCCTGCGGCACCCACCACGGACCCTGTCGGCGAGCGAGGTAGCAACTGGTGAGCGCACCCGTGTCACACCGGGGAGCGGCCGAGCGGCCGGACCGGGCAGGATCCGGTGCCGATTCCGCTGCCGGGTCGGCCGCGGGCCCGTCCCGGGGCGCCCGGTTCGCGGACACGGTGCGGGCCTACGTGGGGCTCACCAAGACGCGGATCATCGAGCAGCTGCTCGTGGTCACCGTGCCGGCGATGATCCTCGCGAAGCGCGAGATCCCGTCGGTCTGGCTGATCCTCGCGACCCTGGTCGGCGGCGCGATGGCCTCGGCCGCGGCCCACGCCCTGAACTGCGTGGTCGACGCGGACATCGACGCGAAGATGAAGCGCACCTCGAAGCGGCCCACGGCCCGCGGCGAGGTCGCCCCGCGCAACGCGCTGATCTTCGGCCTGGTCCTGGGTGCGCTGTCCGCGGTGTGGCTGTGGTGGACGACGAACCTGCTCTCGGCGGTGCTGGCCGTCGGGGCGATCGCGTTCTACGTGCTCGTCTACACGATGTGGCTCAAGCGCCGGACCTCGCAGAACATCGTCTGGGGCGGGGCCGCGGGCTGCATGCCCGTCGTCATCGGCTGGTCCGCGGTGACCGGCACGGTCGGCTGGCCCGCCCTGGTGATGTTCGGTGTGATCTTCTTCTGGACGCCGCCGCACTTCTGGGCGCTGGCCATGAAGTACAAGGACGACTACGCGGCGGCCGAGGTCCCGATGCTGCCGGTGGTGGCCACGGCCCGGCAGGTCTCGGTCCGGATCGTGATCTACAGCTGGGTGATGTTCGCCTGGACGTTGCTGCTCCTGCCGGTCACGTCCTGGATCTACCTGGCCGTGGCGGTGCTGGGCGGCGCCTACTTCGTGATCCGGGCGCACGTGCTGCACGCGGGGGTCAAGGCGGGCAAGGAGGTGGCGCCCATGCGGCTGTTCCACCTCTCGAACCTCTACCTCTGCGCCCTCTTCCTCGCGATCGCCGTCGACGCGGCCGTGGGCCTGCCCACCCTCATCTGAGCAGGTCGGGCGTCTCCCACTCCTCCCCGAGGACGTGGTGGGCCAGGAAGGCCTGCACCGTCTCGTACCAGAGCGCGGAGTGCTGCGGGGTGAGCACCCAGTGGTTCTCGTCGGGGAAGTACAGGAAGCGGTGCGGGTTGTCGGCCGGGTCGGCGACGCGGTACTGCAGGTCCCACCACAGCCGCAGGGCCTCGCCGATCGGCACGCGGTAGTCCTTGTCGCCGTGGATCACCAGCATCGGCGTGGTGATCGCGTCGGCGTGCCGGTGCGGGCTGTTGGCCTCGGCCATCTCCGCGGTCATCTCGGTGAGCCAGTAGTCCGCGAAGTCCGTCGTCGGGCCGAACTGGTCGAGCGCCCACAGGCTCGCGTGCGTGACGATCGCCCGGAAGCGGTCCGTGTGTCCGGCGATCCAGTTCGCCATGTACCCGCCGAAGGAGCCGCCCATCGCGGCCGTCCGGGTGGCGTCGATCTCGGGGAGGGCCTCGGCGGCGTCGGTGAGCGCGAGCAGGTCGGTGTAGGGCGGGCCGCCCCAGGCGCCCCAGCCGCGCTGCACGAAGTCCTGCCCGTAGCCGGTCGACAGCGCCGGGTCGGGCAGCAGGACGGCGTAGCCGCGCGCGGCCATCAGCCAGGGGTTCCAGCGCCACTGCCAGGCGTTCCAGCTGCCGAGGGGGCCGCCGTGGACCCAGAGCAGCAAGGGGGCGGAGGTGGAGCTTGCGGACCCGACCGTCGGTGCGGAGGGGGAGCTCGCGGACCCGACCGTCGGTGCGGAGGGGGAGCTTGCGGACCCGACCGTCGGGCCCGGCCCGGAGGTGTCGGGGAGGACCAGCCAGGCCCGTAGCGGCGAGCCGTCCTCCGCGGTCGCGGTGACCTCGGTGAGGGTCCCGGGCAGCAGCGGCGCGTCGGCCGGACCGGGGAGCAGGGTGGGCTGCTGGTCGGCTGTGTGCGCGTCGAGCCGGACGGGTGCGGGCGGGTGGTCGACGGCCGAGCGCAGGGCGTAGACCGTGCTCCCGTCGGGGGAGACGACCGGGTTCGTGTAGGCCCCGTGGTCCCCGGTGAGCCGGGTGACCGTCCCCTCCGGGGTGATCCGGAACAGTGGTGACCGCCCGCCCTCGTCCGCGACGACGACGAGGGCGGCCGAGTCGGGCGTCCAGACCAGGTCGGCGGGCCAGCGGTCCCAGTCGCCGGCGAGCACAGCGGCCTCGCCGCCGGTGGGCACAGCGGCCTCGCCGCCGGTGGGCACAGCGGCCTCGCCGCCGGTGAGCGGCAGCAGCACGATGTCGAAGCGCGGTGCGCTCTGCGGGGTGGATCGCCGCGAGCGGATCGCCGCCACGGTGCGCCCGTCGGGGCTGATCCGGGGCGTGCCGGCGTCGAATGCGGGATCGTCGAGCAGCGTGCGGTGCTCGGCCGTGGCGGTGTCGATCGCCACGAGGGTGGCCCGGGTCGCGCCGTGCGGCAGGTCGATCGCCCAGACCGCGACGGCGGTGCGCCCGTCCGGCGAGAGGTCCGCTGCGGAGTCGACCAGGGCCCGGCGGGGCGCGGGCGTGAGGTCCTGCCAGGGGCCTGCGGTGGGGTCCACGGGGCCGGCCACGAGCCGCGGCTCGTCCGGGCCCAGGTCGTGGTCCCAGAACCGCACCGGGTAGCCGTCGTGGAGGACCGCGGCGACCTTGCGTTCCTTGCGTGCCGTGCGCCGGGCCGTGTCGTCCTCGGCGGTCACCGCGCCCGGCAGTGTCATCGACGTCAGCAGTACCGTGCCGGCCTCCCGGGCCACGATCGGCGACGAGACGCCGCCGGGGCGCGTGCCCGCGACCGTCGCCTCGCCGCGGAGCGGCAGCCGCCACAGGGCGGCGGCCTCGGGGGCGTCCGGGTCGCCGTCGGGATCGGGGCGGGCGGAGACGAACAGCAGGTCGCCGTCGGGGGTGAAGGCCGGCGCGGACTCGCCCTTCGCGCCGCGGGTCAGCCGCCGGGCGGGTTCGGCCCCGGTGGGATCGATCTCCCACAGGGCCGGCGTCCAGGCCGTCCGCTCGCGGTTCAGCGCGGCGGCGGTGGTGACCAGCCGGGAGCCGTCGGGGGAGAGGGCGAGGCCCGCCAGGCGCGGGAGCTCGACGTAGCGCTGCAGATCGTGGAAGCAGGTGTCGGCCACATGCTCATGCCTACACGGTCGGGCCCGTCCGGTCGGGCGGGGACCGTCGCGCCGGGGGTGATCGGGAGGGAGACTGGCGGTGATGACCGGAACGATCACCCGTCCCGTCGCGAGCCGGCGGGGTCGCCTCGCCGTCGCCGGGGCCTTCCTCGTGACCATGACGGGCACCACGTTGCCCACCCCGCTCTATCCCCTCTACGCGCAGCGTGACGGCTTCGGCGGCGTGGTCGTGACGGTCGTGTTCGCGACCTACGCCGTGGGCGTCGGCACCGCGCTGGTGCTCACCGGCGGGCTCTCCGACCGGATCGGGCGGCGCCCGGTGCTCGCGGCCGGGCTCGCGTTCTCGCTGCTCAGCGGCCTGGTGTTCCTGGTCCCGGCGGAGCCGGCGCTGTTCGTGGGCCGGTTCCTGTCGGGTCTGTCCGCCGGCGTCTTCACCGGGACGGCGACGGCGGCGCTGCTGGACCTGTCCGACGAGGGCGGCAAGGCCCGGGCGGGCCTGGTCGCCTCGGTGGTGACCATGACGGGTCTCGGGACCGGCCCGTTGGTCGGCGGGGTGCTGGCCCAGTTCGCGCCCTGGCCGCTCGTGCTGCCGTACCTCGTGCACGCGGCGTTGCTGGTGCTGTCCGCCGGGGCGCTGTGGACGGTCCCGGAGACCGTCTCGCGGGGGACCTTCCGGATCGTGCCGTTGCGGGTCGGGTCGGTGCCGCCGCAGGCGCGACGGGTGTTCGTGCGGGCGTCGACGGCGGGTTTCGCCGGCTTCGCCGTGCTGGGCCTGCTCACGGGGGTGTCGCCCCAGGTGATGGTCGAGGTGCTGCACCGGCCCGAGCACGTCGCCGTCGGGCTGGTGGTGTTCGCGATGGGCGTCGGCGCCGCGGTGGGGCAGGTCGCATCGACCCACCTGCCGGAGCGGGTGGTTCCCGTCGTCGGGTGCGCGGTGCTGGTGGTGGGCACCGGGCTGATCGGGGCCGGGATCGGACGGGCGTCGCTCGCCCTGTTCGCGGCCGGCGCGGTCGTCGGCGGCGCCGGGTTGGGGACGACGCTGCGGGCCGGCATCGTGGCGGTCGGCGGCGCGGCCCCGGAGCGGGTGCGGGGCGCGGTGGTCGCGACGTTCTTCCTGGTCCTCTACACCGCCCTGTCGCTGCCGGTCATCGGTGTGGGCGCGGCGGCGCACGCCGTCGGCATGGCGACGGCGGGGGTGGTCTTCTCGGCGATCGTCGGCGCGCTGGCCCTGCTGGCCCTGGTCCTGAGCGCCCGCGAGCTCTGATCGGGGCCCGCACACCGGTCCGCGCGCTCGCCCACCCGTCGTGACCGCTGTGCGCAGGCCCGGAGTGGTGTGCGAGCGGGTCGGGGCGCGGGGTCAGTGCGCGGGGGTTCGCTCGCGGTCGGCGGTCTCCGACGGGACCTCGGTCGGGAGGGGGGCGCGGTGTGTCAGGCCCGACCAGAGGGAGCCGGCCGCCGCGGTGGTGAGGGCCGCGCCGAGGACGTGGAAGGTCACCAGGACCTCCGGCACCCCGAGCCCGTACTGGATCCCGCCCAGGGCCCCCTGGGCCAGCACGACCACCACGAGCACGACGTAGCGGCGGCGGACCGGGCGAGGCGCTCCGACGGCCCACAGCGTGAACCCGAGGCCGACGAGCAGCCCGAGGTAGGCGAAGAGCAGGTCCGCGTGCAGCTGCGCGAGGGCCGCGATGCCGAGGTCGAGCCGCGGGGTCGCCGCGTCGCCGGCGTGCGGGCCGGCCGCGGTGACGAGCGTGCCCGCGATCAGCAGGGCCCCGAGCACCACGCTGCTGACCACCGTGAGCAGTCGGACCGGCCGCCCGACGACCCGGGTCACCGCACCGCCCGCCCGCGCCTCGTCGACCAGCGCGGCGGCGAGCCACACGAGCACGGTGGAGGCGAGGAAGTGCGGCATCACGCTCCACCAGGCCAGCCCGGCGAGCACGGTGAACCCGCCGATGACGGCCTGGGCCACCACACCGAGCGGCATCGCGAGCGCGAGCCAGGTGAGGCGGCGGCGGCGCGGATGGACGTTGAGCGCGGCCAGGAACGTCAGGATCGCGACGACCACGAGGAAGCCCGACAGGAGCCGGTTGCCGAACTCCACCCACTGGTGGAACACCGCGACCTCGGGATGCGCCACCGGCACGAGCGAGCCCGGGAAGCAGTTCGGCCAGGTCGGGCAGCCGAGCCCGGATCCCGTGACCCGCACGACCGCGCCGGTGACCATGATCCCGGCCTGGCCGATCAGCGACAGGACCGCGAGCCGGAACATCCAGGCCGGCGACGTCGCCGGGATCCGCTGCAACATACTACGCATCGTAGAAGGTCCCCGCTCGCTCAGCGCAGCCGCACGGTCCTGGCCGCGACGCCCGCGGCGACCACCGCCCAGGCCACCAGCACGAGCACCGGCCCGATCCCGGGCGCCGTCCCCTCGACGAGCGCCGAGCGCAGCCCGCTCGCCAGCGCCCCGGACGGCAGCGCGGACGCGACCGCGGCGACCCCGGCGGGCAGCTGGTCCAGCGGGATCACGATGCCCCCGCCGAGCAGCAGCACGAACCACACCAGGTTGGCGACGGCGAGCACGATCTCCGCCCGCAGGGTGCCGCCGAGCAGGATGCCCAGGGCCCCGAAGGCCGCGCAGCCCAGCAGCATCAGCAGCAACGTCCAGCCCAGGCCCGCGGCGTCCGGGCGCCAGCCCAGCGCCACCGCGATCAGCCCCAGCACCACGAGCTGCACGACGACGACGGCCAGCACCGCCGCGATCCGGCCCGCCACGAGCAGCCAGCGGGGGAGCGCGGTGGCCGCGAGCCGCCGGATCACCCCGTAGCGCCGGTCGAAGCCGAAGGCGATCGCCTGGCTGGTGAAGGCCGTGGACATCACCGCCAGCGCGAGCACGGACGCCGTGACGGACGCGACCCGCGGCTCGGGCAGCGGGATGAACCGCAGGCCGGTGAGGCCGACGAGCAGCACGATCGGGATGAGCAGCGTGAGCAGCACCTGCTCGCCGTTGCGCAGCGCCAGCCGGGTCTCGGTGGCCGCCTGGATCCGCAGCATCCGGCCGAGCGACCCCCGCCCTGGAGCGGGGAGGAAGGTCCCGGGCGCGAAGGTCCCGCGCCGGGCCGCCCCGTCCGTCAGGTCGCTCATCGCAGCTCCCGCCCCGTGAGGTCGAGGAAGACGTCCTCCAGGCTGCGCCGGGCGACCTGCACGTCGTCCGCCAGGGCGCCCTGTCCGGCGCACCAGCCGGTGATGGCGGAGAGCACCGAGGGATCGATCCGCCCGCGCACGACGTACCGCCCGGCCACCGTCTCGGCCGCGCGGTAGCCCGCGGGCAGCGCGGCGGCCAGCGCGTCGACGTCCATGCCGGTGCGGGCGCGGAACCGCAGCTCCTGCTCGTCACCACCCGAGGTCAGCTCGGCCGGGGTGCCCTCGGCGACCACCCTGCCGTGGTCGACGATCACGACCTGGTCCGCGAGCGCCTCGGCCTCCTCCATCAGGTGCGTGGTCAGCAGCACCGCGACGCCGTCCCGGCGCAGCGCGGACACCAGCTCCCACACGACCCGCCGGGCCTGGGGGTCCATGCCCGCCGTCGGCTCGTCGAGGAACACCAGCTCGGGGCGGCCGATCACGGCGCAGGCGAGCGCGAGGCGCTGCTGCTGCCCGCCGGAGAGGCGCTTGTACGGCGTCTTCGCGCAGCTGCCGAGGCCGAGGACCTCGATCAGCCAGCTCGCGTCGAGCGGCTGCGCGGCGCAGGCCGCGACGAGCTCGAGCATCTCGCGGGCCTTCACACCCGGGTACGCCCCGCCGCCCTGGGGCATCACGCCGATCCGGGCCCGCAAGGAGTCCGGGGCGCCCGCCGGGTCCTGCCCGAGGACGCGCACCTCGCCCGCGTCCGCCCGCTGGAAACCGGTGCAGACCTCGATGGTCGTGGTCTTGCCGGCGCCGTTCGGCCCGAGGAGCGCGAGCACGGTGCCTCGCTCGAGCGAGAGGTCCAGACCGTCGACGGCGGTGGTCCCGCCGAAGCGCTTCACCAGGCCCCGGACCGACACCGCGGTCGACACGGCAGCATCCGACCGAGGGACCGACGGAGGGGTGTGCACGAGGTGCGATTCTAGGCAGCGGCCCCGGGCGCCCCGCCGCCGGGCGCGCCCGGCGTCACGATGGGAGCTGGGTCACCGCGGCGTCACGGGCCTGCTCGCGCCGGAGGTCCCGGCGCACCCAGACGAGCGCGACCAGCAACATCACGATCCCGGCGACGATCGCCAGGGGCAGCTGGAAGGCCCGGAAGTTGAAGTCCGCACCCGTCGGCGGGACCACCACCGCGATGACGGCCGAGGCCGCCAGCGCGAACCGCCGGTAGCGCGGCAGGCCCTTGGTCGCGGCGAGCGGGATCGCGGCCCACAGCAGGTACCAGGGGTGCACGACCGGGCCCAACAGGACGACCGCGCCCAGCCCGACGCCCACGCCCGTCACCGGGTCCACCCGGCCCTTCAGGGTCGCCCAGAGCAGCCAGCCGCAGGCCAGCGCGGCGGCGAGCCCCCCGATCCCGCGGGCGATGGTGAGGGTGGTGTCCGTGTGGTCGCCGAGCCCGGCCAGGATGCCGAGCTGCGCGGAGAGCTGGCCGAGGTCCGTGGACAACGACATCCAGCTACGGATCGTGTTGGCCGTACCCTGGGTGTTGATCCACCCGAAGCCCAGGCCGGTCCCGAAGCCGATGGCGGCGTAGACCGCCACCACGACGACACCGAGCAGGGCGGCCACGCCGCCCACCCGTCTCCAGCCCCCGCCGAGCCGGCGGGCGAGGTCCATCCCCACGAAACCCAGCGCCAGCAAGGCGGGGATCTTGACGGACGCGCCGAGGGTGATCAGCACCGTGCCCGCGACCACCCGGGGCCAGTCCGGCGGATCGTCGAGCCCCACCCGATGATCGGCACCGCGAGCTCCACCCAGCATCCGACGGTCAGCTCCGCCTCCGCCCAGCGCCAGGTGCAGGCCCGCGAGCAGCAGGCCGATCATCAGCGCCTCGTTGTGGATGCCGCTGACCAGGTGGAACAGCACCAGCGGATTCGCGACACCCAACCAGAGGGCGAGCCCGGGCTCGACCCCGCAGCGCCGGGCCAGCTTGGGCAGCGCCCAGAGGATGAGCGCAATGCCGCAGAGGGCCAGCGCCCGGTGGGCCAGCACCCCGAACACCACGTCGTTGCCGGTCAGCGCCGTGATCCCGCGGCCCGCCATCAGGAACAGCGGCCCGTACGGCGCCGGTGTCTCCCGCCAGATCGTCGGGATCGTGCGGGTCAGCGGATCGTCGACGCCCAGGGCCTGGGCCGGGCCGAAGACGTACGGGTCGATGCCGCGGGCCGTGATCGCCGACTGGGCGAGGTAGCTGTAGACGTCCTTGGAGAACATCGGCGGCGCCATGGCCAGCGGGATCGCCCACAGGATCCCGGTGCGGCCGAGGGAGAACCGGTCCGGCGCCGGGGGGATCGCGCCCCGCGCCGACAGCATCCGCCCGATCCACAGCCAGGCCAGCACGAGCATGCCCATACCCGCGTAGGTCAGGGCGATCGCGAGGGTCGCGTTGCGGGCGGGCAGACCGATGAGCCGCAGGCCGTTGAGCGGATTGGGGACGGGCAGTGCCCCGGCCCCCAGCGCCCCGATCGCCATGAGCAGGGCCCCCGTGAGACCCAGCCGGCGGGCGAGCCGCGCGGGGTCGGCCCGGCGCACACCCGGCTCCACCACGGTGGATCCACTCGGATCCAGGGCGGGGGCGGCCATGCGACGAGGGTAGAGCGTGGCCCGCGGACCACCGACACCGCTCCGGGCGCCGACACCCCTCCCGACGGCCCGCGACCACGTTCGAGGTGAGTCACCTCACCAGCCGGGCGGGTCGCCTTTGCCCGCCGCGACCAAATACGCAACACTGGTGTTGTGAAAACAGGCGGAGCCACGACCGAGACGGTGCCCACGGGCCCCGTCGACGTCGTGCTGTCCCCGCCGGGATCGACGATCGCCGCCGCGGGCTCCGCCTCCGGGCCGATGGTCGGCTCCGCAAGCTCCGCCTCCGGGCCGATGGTCGGCTCCGCGAGCTCCGCAAGCTCCGCCTCCGCCGGCGAGGGCCGTACCCGGGTCGCCGTCGCCCGCCTGCTCATGGAGCAGGGCCCGGTCACGGCCGCCGAGGTGGCGGCCGAGCTGGAGCTCTCCGCCGCCGCCGTCCGCCGGCACCTCGACGCGCTGATCGCCGACGGTGAGGCCGAGACCCGGGACGCACCGCACCGCGGGCGCCGGGGCCGGGGCCGTCCGGCCAGGCACTTCCTGCTCACGGACGCCGGCCGCGTCCGCTTCGGCCACGGCTACGACGATCTCGCCACCTCGGCGCTGCGCTTCCTCGCGCAGCACGCCGGGCCCCAGGCCCTCGAGGACTTCGCCCGCTCCCGGGTGCGCGAGCTGCTCGGCGGCGGCGAGGCGGAGATCCTCGCGGCCGAGGGCCCCGAGGCCCGCGCCGAGGCGCTGGCCACGGTGCTCAGCGGCCGGGGCTACGCGGCCGCGACCCGGGAGGGCGGCATCGGCGTCCAGCTGTGCCAGCACCACTGCCCGGTGGCCCACGTCGCGGCCGAGTTCCCCGAGCTCTGCGAGGCCGAGACCGAGGCCTTCGCCGTGCTGCTGGGCACCCACGTGCAGCGGCTCGCCACCATCGCGCGCGGAGACTCCGCGTGCACCACCCACGTACCCGTGACCGCACCCGAACGCGATCCGGGACAGCAAGCGACCACCACGTCCCCGAGAGGGAGGCAGCATGACGACCACTCCTGAGGTCCAGCAGTCGCTGACGCAGGAGGAGACGCTCGCGACGCTCGGCCGGTACGACTTCGGCTGGGCGGACTCGGACGCCGCCGGCGCCACCGCGCGCCGCGGACTGTCCGCGGACGTGGTGGCGGACATCTCCCGCCTGAAGAGCGAGCCCCAGTGGATGCTCGACTTCCGGCTCAAGGCGCTCGACCTGTTCGAGCGCAAGCCGATGCCCCGCTGGGGCTCGGACCTGAGCGGGATCGACTTCGACAACATCAAGTACTTCGTGCGCTCCTCGGAGAAGCAGGCGGCCTCCTGGGAGGACCTGCCCGAGGACATCAAGAACACCTACGACAAGCTGGGCATCCCGGAGGCCGAGAAGGCCCGCCTGGTGGCCGGCGTCGCGGCGCAGTACGAGTCCGAGGTCGTCTACCACTCGATCCGCGAGGACCTCGAGCAGCAGGGCGTGATCTTCCTCGACACGGACACCGCGCTCAAGGAGCACCCGGAGCTCTTCCGGGAGTACTTCGGCTCGGTCATCCCGTCCGGGGACAACAAGTTCTCCGCGCTGAACTCCGCCGTGTGGTCGGGCGGCTCGTTCATCTACGTGCCGAAGGGCGTGCACGTCGAGATCCCGCTGCAGGCCTACTTCCGGATCAACACGGAGAACATGGGCCAGTTCGAGCGCACGCTGATCATCGCGGACGAGGGCTCGTACGTGCACTACGTCGAGGGCTGCACCGCGCCGATCTACAAGTCGGACTCGCTGCACTCCGCCGTCGTCGAGATCATCGTCAAGAAGAACGCCCGGGTGCGGTACACGACCATCCAGAACTGGTCGAACAACGTCTACAACCTGGTCACCAAGCGCGCCAAGGCCGAGGAGGGCGCGACCATGGAGTGGGTCGACGGCAACCTCGGCTCCAAGGTCACGATGAAGTACCCGGCCGTGATGCTCATGGGCGAGTACGCCAAGGGCGAGGTCCTCTCGATCGCGTTCGCGGGCGAGGGCCAGCACCAGGACGCCGGCGCGAAGATGACGCACCTGGCGCCCAACACGTCGTCGACGATCATCTCGAAGTCGGTGGCGCGGGGCGGCGGCCGCACGTCCTACCGCGGCCTCGTCCGGGTCAACCCCCGGGCCAAGAACTCGAAGAGCACGGTGAAGTGCGACGCGCTGCTGGTCGACACGATCAGCCGCTCCGACACCTACCCGTACGTCGACATCCGCACGGACGACGTGCAGATGGGCCACGAGGCCACCGTCTCCAAGGTGAGCGACGACCAGCTCTTCTACCTGATGAGCCGCGGGCTCACCGAGGACGAGGCCATGGCCATGGTCGTGCGCGGGTTCGTCGAGCCCATCGCGCGCGAGCTGCCCATGGAGTACGCCCTCGAGCTGAACCGCCTGATCGAGCTGCAGATGGAGGGTTCGGTCGGATGACCGCTCCGATCAACACCGAGGTCGCAGGGCTGGCGCCGGAGCTCAAGGGCGCCAAGGAAGGCCAGGGTGTGGCGCCGGCCGCCAGCGCGGGCGAGCGCTTCACCTCGTACGACGTCGAGGCCTTCGAGGTCCCGAGCGGACGCGAGGAGAACTGGCGGTTCACCCCGCTCAAGCGGTTGAAGGGCCTGCACGACGGCACGGCGGACCTCTCGGGGACGGCGCAGGTCACGGTGACCGGCGCGACCGCCGAGACCGTCGGCCGGGACGACCCGCGGATCGGCGAGGGCGGTACGCCCGCCGACCGCGTGGCGGCCCAGGCCTGGTCCGCGTTCACCGAGGCCACGATCGTCACCCTCGACGGGACCCCGTCGGCCGCGATCACGGTCGACGGCCCCGGCGAGGGCAGGTCGGCGGCCGGGCACCTGCAGCTGCGCACCACCACGCACGCCGAGGCCACCGTGGTGCTGGAGCACCGCGGGTCCGGCGTGCTGGCGGACAACCTGGAGATCGTCCTCGGGGACGCCTCGCGCCTCACCCTGGTCGTCACCGAGGAGTGGGCGGACGACGCGGTGCACGTCTCGGCGCAGCACCTGTCGATCGGGCGGGACGCGGTGCTGAAGATCGTCTCGGTCGCGCTGGGCGGTGACCTGGTCCGGGTGAGCCCGACCGTCACCTACCGCGCCCCGGGCGGGGACGTCGAGCTCGTCGGCCTGGGCTACGCCGACGCCGGGCAGCACCTGGAGCAGCGGCTCTTCGTGGACCACGCGGTGCCGCAGTGCAAGAGCAACGTGCTCTACAAGAACGCCCTGCAGGGCGAGGGCGCGCACACGGTCTGGATCGGCGACGTGCTCATCCGAGCCGCCGCGGAGAACACCGAGACCTTCGAGTTCAACCGCAACCTGGTCCTCACCGAGGGCGCCCGCGCGGACTCCGTGCCGAACCTGGAGATCGAGACCGGCGAGATCGTCTCCGCCGGGCACGCCTCCGCCACCGGCCGGTTCGACGACGAGCAGCTCTTCTACCTGCAGAGCCGCGGTATCGACTCCGAGGCCGCCCGCCGGCTCGTCGTCCGGGCCTTCTTCGGCGAGATCCTGCACCGCATCCCGAGCACCACCTTCCCCGAGCTGCGCGAACGGCTCGAGCAGGCCATCGAGGCCGAGCTCGCCGTGGCCGGCGTCTGACCACTGGAGTAGAAGAACGTGTCCACCCTGGAGATCAAGGACCTGCACGCGTCGGTGCGGACCGACGAGGGTCCCAAGCCGATCCTGCGCGGCGTGAACCTGACCGTGAAGGCCGGCGAGACCCACGCGATCATGGGGCCCAACGGTTCCGGCAAGTCCACGTTGGCCTACGCGATCGCGGGCCACCCGAAGTACCAGATCACCTCCGGCGAGGTGCTGCTCGACGGCGAGTCCGTGCTGGACATGAGCGTCGACGAGCGCGCCCGCGCGGGCCTGTTCCTCGCCATGCAGTACCCGGTCGAGGTCCCCGGCGTGTCGATGGCGAACTTCCTGCGCTCGGCGGCCACCGCCGTCCGCGGCGAGGCGCCCAAGCTGCGCACCTGGGTCAAGGAGGTCAAGGGCGCCATGGCCGACCTCGAGATCTCGGACGAGTTCGCGGACCGCTCGGTCAACGAGGGCTTCTCCGGCGGGGAGAAGAAGCGCCACGAGGTGCTCCAGCTCGCCCTGCTGAACCCGAAGATCGCGATCCTCGACGAGACGGACTCCGGCCTCGACGTCGACGCGCTGCGCGTCGTCTCCGAGGGCGTGAACCGCTTCCGCACCGAGGAGAACGGCGTCCTGCTGATCACGCACTACACGCGGATCCTGCAGCACATCAAGCCGGACTTCGTGCACGTGTTCTCGGCGGGCCAGGTCGTCCTCTCCGGCGGCCCGGAGCTGGCGGACGACCTCGAGAAGAACGGCTACGAGCGGTTCGTGAAGGCGACGGAGCCTGCGAGGTCGACCATCGGCGCGGCGACCTCGTGACCGCGCTCCAGGCCCCGAGCACGGGTCTGGACCTCGCCGCGATCCGCGACGACTTCCCGATCCTGCACCGCACGGTCCGCGAGGGCCGCCCACTCGTCTACCTGGACTCCGGGGCCACCTCGCAGCGGCCCCGCCAGGTGCTCGACGCCGAGCGCACCTTCCTCGAGACGCACAACGCGGCGGTCCACCGCGGCGCGCACCAGCTGGCCGAGGAGGCCACGGACGACTACGAGGCCGCGCGGGCGAAGATCGCCGTGCTCGTCGGCGCCGAGCCCGAGGAGCTGGTGTTCACCAAGAACGCCACCGAGGGGATCAACCTCGTCGCCTACGCGTTCTCGAACTCGTCCATCCGGACCGCCCTGTCCGCCGAGTCGGAGCGGTTCGTGCTCGGGCCGGGGGACGAGATCGTCGTCACCGAGCTGGAGCACCACGCCAACCTGGTGCCCTGGCAGGAGCTGTGCCGCCGCACCGGGGCGACCCTGCGCTGGTACGGGATCACGGACGACGGCCGGATCGACCTGGACTCGCTCGAGCTCTCGGAGCGCACCAAGGTCGTGGCGTTCGCGCACCAGTCCAACGTCACCGCCGCGATCGCGCCGGTGGCCGAGCTGGTCCGCCGGGCACGCGCGGTCGGCGCGTTCACGGTGCTCGACGCCTGCCAGTCCGTGCCGCACATGCCGGTGAACCTCACCGGGCTCGGCGTGGACTTCGCCGCGTTCTCCGGGCACAAGATGCTGGGTCCCTCGGGCGTCGGCGTGCTCTACGGGCGCACCGAGCTGCTCGAGGCCATGCCGCCCTTCCTCACCGGCGGATCGATGATCGAGATGGTGCGGATGGAGGGCTCGACCTACGCCCCGCCGCCGCAGCGCTTCGAGGCCGGCGTGCCCATGACGTCGCAGGCCGTGGGTCTGGGGGCGGCGGTCGACTACCTGTCCGCCATCGGCATGGACACGGTCTTCGCCCACGAGCAGGAGCTCGCCCGCGTCGCGCTGGACACGCTCGCCGAGGTGCCGGGCGTGCGGATCGTCGGGCCCGCGGACCTGACCGACCGGGGCGGCGCCGTGGCGTTCGTCGTCGACGGGGTGCACGCGCACGACGTCGGCCAGGTGCTCGACGACCGGGGCATCGCCGTGCGTGTCGGTCACCACTGCGCGTGGCCGCTGCACCGCCGATTCGGAATTGCGGCGACCGTCCGGGCGTCCTTCCACGTGTACACCACGGTGGAGGAGGTGGCCCAGCTCGCCGACGGCGTGCGGGCCGCCAGGGCGTTCTTCGGAGTGTCGTAGATGAAGCTCGAGCAGATGTACCAGGAGATCATCCTGGACCACTACCGGCAGCCCCACGGGGCGGGCCTGCGGGAACCGTTCGACGCGGAGACCCACCACATCAACCCCACCTGTGGGGACGAGGTGACCCTGCGCGTCAAGCTCACCGGGGACACCGTCGCGGACGTCTCGTACGAGACCCTGGGCTGCTCGATCTCCCAGGCCTCGACCTCGGTGCTCACCGACCTGGTGGTCGGGAAGAGCATCAGCGAGGCGTTCACGATCCTGGAGTCCTTCCAGGAGATGGCGCAGAGCCGCGGGAAGATCGCGGGCGACGAGGACGTCATCGGGGACGGCGTGGCCTTCGCCGGGGTGTCCAAGTACCCGGCCCGGGTCAAGTGTGCTCTGCTGGGCTGGATGGCGTTCAAGGACGCCGTGGCGCGGGTGAAGGAGGAGGCATCATGAGTGCTCAGGACGTCACTGCGGACGGCACGGCGGACGACACGGCGGAGACCGAGGTCGTGCGGGGTGCCGCCGGGATGCCCGAGCCGCCGGCCGAGGGCGGGGTGTCGCTCGACGACATCGAAGAGGCGATGCGCGACGTCGTCGATCCCGAGCTGGGGATCAACGTCGTCGACCTGGGGCTGGTCTACGGCCTGAAGGTCGAGGACAAGAAGGCGATCATCGACATGACGCTCACGTCCGCGGCCTGCCCGCTGACGGACGTCATCGAGGAGCAGGCCCGCAGCGCCCTCACCGGCCCGTCCAACGGCAACCTGGTCGACGAGATCGCGATCAACTGGGTCTGGATGCCCCCGTGGGGCCCGGAGAAGATCACCGAGGACGGCCGCGAGCAGCTCCGCGCACTGGGCTTCCGCGTCTGACCCTGCTCCGCAGGAGGGCAGCGCTGTCCCTCCGCATTATGGAGCCACAACTGTCGTTTCCGGGGTCGGAATCGACAGTTATGGCTCCATAATGCGTTTTCAGGTGGTGTGGACGATGAGGACGTCGACGCCGGAGCGGCGGGCGACGTCTGCAGGGACGGAGCCCAGGAGGCGGCCGCTGAGGGTGTTGAGGCCCTTGTTGCCGACGACCAGCAGGTCCGCGCTGCGCTCCTGCACTGCCTTGCGCAGCACGTCGGCCGGGGCGCCGTCCTCGGCGTGCTTCGTGATCTTCGTGGCACCGATCGCGGCGGCCTTGTCCTCGGCGGTACGCAGGGCCTCGTCGGCGGGGGAGAAGCCGCGCACCTGGTAGGCCTCGGTGCCCAGGGCGTCCTCGGCGGCGAGGGTGTCCTCGCGCGAGGCCGGTGTGTAGGCGGAGACGATCACCAGCTCGGCGTCGGAGTCCCGGGCCACGGCGGCGGCCCGCTCGACGGCGCGGTACGAGGTGGGGGAGCCGTCGGTGCCGACGACGACGGTCGTGTAGGCGGACATGGGGAGCCTCCGGGTTGTCTCACACGGTTCGCCGCTGAACGTCCGTGGAGGTTACCGAGGGGTAGGGGCGGGGGTGGGTCCGCCCCGCCGCACGTCACCCGGTCGGGAGGGGCGCCGCGGCGGGCAGGAACGCGGGGCCGACCAGCCGGGCCCGCAGCCCGTGGCCGGCGTGCCGGTAGAGCGCGCCCATCGCGGCGAGGGTGCCGGGCAGGTCCTCGCGGCCGGTGAGATAGGCCCACCGGTGCCGGGCCGGCAGGCCCAGGAAGGTCTCGAAGAAGGCCGGGACGTCGTGGGACGGCATGCGCAGCAACGCTTCCAGCCCCCGCCGGCGCAGGGCATGCACGGCCAGGGCGGCGGGCGACCAGAGCACGCGCCGCGCGGCCCGGTGCGGGTCGTCGCTCGTGAGTGCGGCGGCGAGCCGAGGCGCGAGCGCCAGGGCGGTGGCCACGCTGAAACCCGTCGCCGGATGGACGAGCGGAGTCGCCGCCCCGAACGCGATCGGCGCCACGTCCGGAAGGGCGCCGAGGTCGGCGACCGAACGGACGCCCACGCCCACGTCCGCGCCCGCGCGGCCGGGGTCGGTCCCGGAGCGGACCGATCCGGCTCCCCGACGCGGGAGGTGACGGAGCAGCGCGTCGGCGACGGGCCCGGGCAGGGCACCCACGGCGTCGCGGGTGAGCGCTGACGGGGACGGGTGGAGCGGGCCGTCGACGGGGAACCGCACCCGTTCCTCCCGCGCCCCCTCCGGGACCGTGATCCCGTGGTGCGCGAGCCGGGCGTGAAGACGTTCCCGCAGCTCGGGCAGCGGCAGCCCCGGGCGGCGGGCGAGGGAGGTCTCCTCCAGCAGCACCTCCCCCTCGCCGAGGGGGACGGCGTAGAGAAAGCTCGGCCAGCCGGGTCGCCCGTGGTCGCGACGCCAGTCCATGAACAGCGCCGAGCCCGGCTCGACGACCGCCGAGGCGGTGCCCTCGTCGACCACGATCCCGTAGGCGGTCTGCTCCGCGGCCGGGCTGCGTCGGCGCCACCGGTGGTCTGCTGCCGGCCTGCCGCTCGACATCGTGGCCCGGCCGCCCCGAGCGACCCCGCTCCCGCCGGCCGCCGTCTCCCCGGACCCGGTTCGGGTCGCGACCCGGTGTCCCGTCGCGTCGACGACGATCCTCGCGGGCACCGCCCGCCCCACCTCGTCGACGACCCGCCCGTCGGGGCGCAGGCGCGCGCGGTGCACCGCGACCCCGGCCAGCCCGTCGTCCAGGTGAGAGCGGAGCGCCGCGGTGTCGAGCACCGCGTACTCCCAGCCGAGGTCGTGCTCCCCGAGCGCGATCGCCCGCCCCCGCGCCCGGGCCGCGACGACCTGCGGCGGAAGCGACCCCGGCAGCTCCCCGGCCCACGCGGCGTAGGTGGACCGCCAGTGCCGGTCCGGCGCCGGATCGGCGAGCGCCGTCTCCAGCCCCGCCGCCGCACACGCCGCCGCGAGGGCCCGACCCGCCGGCCCGCCCCCGGCGACAACCACATCGAGCCCCGTCACCGCCCGCTCCCCGATGAGCGAACGGGCCGCTGGCTCACTAGGTATGAGCCACCGCGCCGCTCGCTCATTCGGAGGGTCGCGCGGTGAACGGGCCGCTCGCTCACTAGGTATGAGCGAGAGTGTCGTTCGCTCATCGGGGGCACTCAGGCGTTGCGGCCGGAGGCGACGGCGCCGCCGTCGATGCGGAGGGTCTCGCCGGTGATCCAGCCCGAGGCGTCCGAGACCAGGAAGGCGATCGCCTCGGCGACGTCAGTCGGGGTGCCCAGGCGCTTCATCGGGTAGGCGTTCGCGACGGCCTGCTCGTCGTGCTCGTAGAGCTTGGCGGCGAAGCGCGTCTTCACCACGGCGGGGGCGACGGCGTTGACGCGGATGCCCGGGCCGAGCTGGCCCGCGAGCTCCTCCGTGAGCCGGATCAGGGCGGCCTTGGAGGCGCCGTAGGCCCCGATGACCCCGGTCGAGCGGAGGCCGCCGAGCGAGGCGACGTTGACGATCGCGCCCCCGTGCTCGCCCATCCACGCCCGGTACGCGAGCTGCACGAATCCCAGCGCGGCGACCACGTTGACGTCGAAGATCCTGGTGACGGCGTCGAGGTCGGCGTCGACGAGGGGCCCGTACTGGGGGTTGATGCCGGCGTTGTTGACCAGGATCGAGAGGCTGCCGAAGCGCTCGACGGTGCGGGCGACGGCGTCCGCGCGGTGGTCGGCGTCCCCGGCGTTCCCGGCCACCGCCAGCACTCGGCCACCCCCACCCGCCCCCAGCTCCCGCGCCGCGGCCTCGAGCTCCGGGGCCTTGCGTCCGGTGATCGTCACGGAGGCGCCGCGGGCGAGCAGGGCGGCGGCCGCGGCGTACCCGATCCCGCGGCTCGCGCCGGTGATCAGGGCCGCCCTGCCGGTGAGATCGGTCATGCCGGGGACCCTATGCCCCGAAACCCGGTGCGCGCCCGGGTAGCCTGGTGCCGTGATCCTGATCGAGTAGGCGCCGCGCCGCGGCACGGCTGCGTCTCTGTCCTCCGTGCCCGCAGGTCGCCCCCTCTCGTTCGATTCCCTGGAGCTCTCCCGTGATCACCGCCACCGACCTCGAGCTGCGTGCCGGGTCCCGCATCCTGCTGTCCGGCGCCACCCTGCGCGTCCAGCCCGGCGACCGGATCGGCCTCGTCGGCCGCAACGGCGCGGGCAAGACCACGTCGATGCGGGTGCTGGCGGGGGAGGGCGAGCCGTACGGCGGGTCGGTCGTCAGCAACTCCCCGATCGGCTACCTGCCGCAGGACCCGCGCGAGGGCGACCTCACCGTCACCGCGAAGGACCGGGTGCTCTCGGCCCGCGGGCTCGACGACCTGCTCCGCAAGCTGGAGAAGGTCCAGACCCGGATGGCCGAGCTGGTCGACGGGCCGGAGAACGAGAAGGCCGTGCGCGAGTACGGCCGCCTCGAGGAGCGCTTCTCCGCGCTCGGCGGGTACGCGGCGGAGTCCGAGGCGGCGCGGATCTGCACGAACCTCGGCCTGCCGGACCGCGTGCTGCACCAGCAGATCGAGACGCTGTCCGGTGGTCAGCGCCGCCGCGTCGAGCTGGCGCGCATCCTGTTCGCGGCGAGCGACGGCGGCTCCCAGTCCGCCACCACGCTGCTGATCGACGAGCCCACCAACCACCTCGACGCGGACTCGATCACCTGGCTGCGCGGCTTCCTGAAGTCGCACGAGGGCGGCCTCGTGGTGATCAGCCACGACACGGAGCTGCTGGCGGACGTCGTCAACAAGGTCTGGTTCCTCGACGCCACCCGCGGCGAGGTCGACCAGTACAACATGGACTGGAAGCGCTACCTGGAGGCGCGGGCGACGGACGAGAAGCGCCGCCGCCGCGAGCGGGCGAACGCCGAGAAGAAGGCGTCCGTGCTGCACACCCAGGCGCTGAAGATGGGCGCCAAGGCCACCAAGGCGGTCGCGGCCAAGAACATGGCCCGCCGAGCCGACGAGCTGCTCGCGAACCTCGAGCCGGAGCGCCAGGCCGACCGGGTCGCCAAGATCCGCTTCCCCACGCCGGCCCCGTGCGGACGCACGCCGCTCACCGCGGAGAACCTCTCGAAGGCCTACGGCTCGCTCGAGGTGTTCACCGGCGTGGACCTCGCGATCGACCGGGGGACCAAGGTCGTCGTCCTGGGCTTCAACGGCGCCGGCAAGACCACGCTGCTGCGGATGCTCGCGGGCGCCGAGGAGACCGACTCCGGCAAGGTCGTCCCCGGGCACGGGCTGCGCACCGGCTACTTCGCGCAGGAGCACGACACGCTCGACATGAACGCGAGCGTCTGGGACAACATCCGGCACGCCTCGCCGGACTCGCCCGAGCAGCAGCTCCGCACAGTCCTGGGCACGTTCATGTTCTCGGGCGAGCAGCTCAAGCAGATGGCGGGCACGCTGTCCGGCGGCGAGCGCACCCGGCTCGCGATGGCCGGCCTGGTGTCGAGCGCGGCGAACGTGCTGCTGCTCGACGAGCCCACCAACAACCTGGACCCGGCGAGCCGCGAGCAGGTGCTCGACGCACTGCGTCGCTTCGAGGGCGCCGTCGTCCTGGTGACCCACGACCCGGGCGCGGTCGAGGCGCTGGAGCCGGACAAGGTGATCGTGCTGCCGGACGGCACGGAGGACCACTGGTCGGCGGACTATCTGGAGCTCGTCCAGCTCGCCTGAGCGTGATCGCGCGGCGCGGCCGGGCCCTCCGGTCGTGTGTCGCGAGCGGCGTTCCGTGACGCTGTGACGACAGCGGCCCGACGTCCGGGCAGTCGTGATCACCCGTCCGCGTGATCCGATCGGGCGAACCGTTCACCGATCATGTGCAGAGTTGCGCTGGTCACACTCGTCGATATGGATCATCATGGCCGCACCGACGAGCCGAGTGGCTCCGGGCCGCGGACCCCGCGGTGGGCAGAGGAGGTCAAGTGTCGTGGCCGACCTGAAGAAGGGGGCCCGCATCACGGGCACCCAGCGGGACAAGCTCGCCACCGATCTGAAGAAGAAGTACGAGAAGGGGGCCAGCATCCGCGCTCTCGCGGAGCAGACGGGTCGTTCGTACGGGTTCGTGCACCGTGTACTCAGCGAGACCGGGGTGACGTTGCGCGGTCGCGGTGGCGCCACCCGCACGAAGAAGAAGTAGCGCTCGAGACCCGCCTTCGTCGACGAGCGCACGGCGGCGGGTCCCGTACGCCCGTACTCCCTTCCCGACCTCCTCCTCGGAGGGATCTGCCTCTCCTTCACCGATCCGTTGCCCGGCATCGTTGTACTGTGCTAACGATTGTCGTCCGCAAGGGTGTGGAGGGTGGCGCGTGCCCGATCTCGATCGTCGGCGGCTCGTGCCGGCAGTCCGCTGTTCGAGCCCGTTCATCCTCGCCGGATCGACCCCGGAC
Source organism: Pseudonocardia ailaonensis (assembly GCF_039531635.1). Classification (NCBI taxonomy): domain Bacteria; kingdom Bacillati; phylum Actinomycetota; class Actinomycetes; order Pseudonocardiales; family Pseudonocardiaceae; genus Pseudonocardia; species Pseudonocardia ailaonensis. Next base: position 103,907 of record NZ_BAAAQK010000003.1, read on the forward strand.
CTGGTGGGGCGCAAGCGCACCGTCCGGGTCGGCCTGTCACTGTCCCGGGAACCGGCGGCGCCGGTGGGGGCGCGATGACAGCGGGGACGGAGACCGGACCCGTGCGGACGGTCGACGACGCAGATCCGGCGGTCCGGGTCTGGAAGCGCATGCGCGCCCTGGTGATCGACCAGCACGACCGCCGGCGCGCGGCGGCGGACGCGGTCGGGCTCAGCCCCGTCCGGGTCCGGGCGCTCCTCGAGGTCGTCCGCGAGCCGGCGATGCTCTCCGACCTGGCCGAACGGCTGTCGGTGGACCGGCCCTACGCCACCGTCGTTGTCGACGACCTGCAGCGCCGCGGCCTGGTCCGCCGGGTCCCGCACGCCGCGGACCGCCGCTGCAAGATCGTGAGCGCGACGACCGAGGGGATCGAGGCGGCGGCGCGGGCCAGCGCGATCATGAACGACCCGCCGGCCGAGCTGCGCTCGCTGGCCGCGGCGGATCTCGCCGAGCTGGACCGCGTGCTGGGGTCGTTCTAGGTCCGTTTCCGCCGGACACCCTGCTCGACGACGTCGAGGACGCCGTCCAGGTCCTCCGCCGGCAGGCCCATGGCCAGGTGCGACACCAGGCCCTCCAGCACCAGCTCCAGGAAGCTGGCCAGCACGGGGACGGGCACGTCGTCGCGCAGCGCCCCGGCAGCGGCCTGGCGTTCGAGCCGTTCCCGGGTGGCCGAGGTCAGCGCGGCCGAGTGGGCCTCCCAGCGCTCCCGGAAGTCCGGGTCCGTGCGCAGCCGGCGCGAGACCTCCAGGCGGGTGCCCAGCCAGCTGCGGTCGGACTCGTCGTCGGCGGAGGCCGGATCGGCCTTGTGGGCGGTCTCGAGCAGGTCGCGCATGACCTGGACCAGGCCCTGCTCGGCGACGACGTCCGCCATCCGCCGGGCGTCCTGCTCGGCCAGGGCGAGGAACAGGGCGTCCTTGTCCCGGAAGTAGTGGAAGATCGCGCCGCGGGACAGGCCGGTGCTCTGCTCGAGCCGCCGGACCGTCGCCCCCTCGTAGCCGTGGGCGGCGAAGCAGCGCCGCGCGCCGTCCAGGATGTGCTGCCGGCGGGCGGCGAGCTGGTCGGTACTGACGCGGGGCACGGGACCAGTATCCCGTACGTACGTCTTGTGGCACAGGACATGGTGGCGAAGGTCGGCGACGGCCGAGGAACGACCTGCGATTGTCGTACCCCCCGAGTAGCGTCGTTCGGGTGACAGCAGACGGGGGGATCGCACCCGCCGGCCACGCGCCGGCGGAGGTGCCGCACGCCTCAACGCCGCACATCCCGACGCCTAACACCTCAGCGTCGGATACGTCAGCGCCGGATACCTCAGCGCCGAACCCCTCGCCGCCGCTCGTCTCACAGCCGGGCGCGCCGCAACCCACCCCGGCCCGGCGGGCCGAGGGCGGCACCGAGCTGCGCAGTCGCGAGGCGGCGGAGGCGTACATCGCGTCCGTCTGCTTCAAGCACGGGCCACCGCGGTACGTCGGTGTGGAGCTGGAATGGCTCCTGCGGTCCGCGCCGGACCGTCCGGGCGGCCCCGCCGCCGATCTCCCCGCGCTGGTGCGGGCCCTCGGGCCGCACGCCCCCACCGGCCTCGATCCCTCGTCCCCGGCCCTGCCGCTGCCCTCCGGGTCCCTCGTCACCGTCGAGCCCGGCGGGCAGGTGGAGCTCGCCAGCCCCCCGATCGCCGACCTCGGCGAGCTGGTCGCCGCCGTCGAGTCCGACACGGCCGTGCTGCACTCGCGGCTCGCCGCCGCCGGCCTCTTCCCCGAGCCGCGCGCGGCGGACCCGGTCCGGCCCGCTCACCGGGTGCTGCGGCTCCCGCGCTACAGCGCGATGGAGCGATGTCTCGACCGGGTGGGGCCCCACGGGCGCAGCGGGATGTGCTCCACGTCCGCCGTCCAGGTGGCGCTCGACGCGGGCGAACGCGCCGGGATCGCGGACCGGTGGGCCGGGCTGCACGAGCTGGGGCCGGTGCTGGTCGCGGCCTTCGCGAACTCGCCGGTGATGCACGGCCGGGCCACCGGCTGGAAGTCCACCCGCCTCGCCACCTGGCTGGCGCTGGATCCCGTGCGCACCGCGCCGCCCACCTCGCTCGCGGGCGATCCCGCGCAGGCCTGGGCGGAGCGCGTCGTCGGCACGCCGCTGCTGTGCATCCGCGGCGAGGGGGAGTGGCGCACGCCGGAGCACGTCACCTTCGCGGACTGGGCGGAGGGCGGACTGCCCGGCCCGCCCCCGACCGTCGACGATCTCGAGTACCACGTCTCCACCCTGTTCCCGCCGGTCCGGCCGCGCGGGTTCCTGGAGGTCCGGTACGTCGACGGGCAGCAGGGCGCGGACTGGCAGCTGCCGGTCGCGGTGCTCGCGGCCCTCTCGGCGAGCCCGTCGGCGCTCGACCGGGCGCGGGAGATCTGCGAGCCCACCCGGGACCGCTGGACCTCCGCCGCCCGGCACGCCCTCGCGGACCCGGTGCTCGCCCGCGCCGCGCGCGAGCTGTTCCCGCTGGCCAGCGCCGAGCTCGCCGGTCTGCCGGGCGCACCGCCCGCACTCGTCGCGAGGCTGGCCGAGATCACCGAGGGGCGGGTCGCCGCCGGCCGCTGCCCCGCGGACGACCCGTTGCCGGGCGAGCCCGGCGTCCCCGCCGCCCCCATCCCGACGACCGAGGGAGCCCTGCCATGAGTCCGGAACCGGAGCAGCTGCGGGGCCGGGTGGCGGCCCTGCTGGAGCGGTCCCGCGCCCGCAGCACCGCCCTCACGGACGCCGTGGACGAGGGCGACCTCGTCGCGCAGCACTCGCCGCTGATGTCCCCCCTGGTCTGGGACCTCGCGCACATCGGCAGCCAGGAGGAGCTCTGGCTGGTCCGGGACGTCGGCGGCCGCGCGCCGCTGCGCCCCGAGATCGACGGGCTGTACGACGCGTTCCGGCACTCCCGCTCCAGCCGCGTCTCGCTGCCGCTGCTCACCCCGGCGGAGGCGCGGACCTATGTCGCCGAGGTGCGGGACAAGGCGCTCGACGTGCTGGAGCGCAGCCCGCTGCGCGGACGCCGCCTCGAGGAGGAGGGCTTCGCCTTCGGCATGATCGTGCAGCACGAGCAGCAGCACGACGAGACGATGCTCGCCACCCACCAGCTCCGCACCGGGAGCCCGGTGCTGCACGCGCCCGAGCCGTCCGCCGCGAGCTGGACGGGTCCTCGGGAGGTCCTCGTCCCGGCGGGGGAGTTCGTGCAGGGCACCTCCGCCGAGCCCTGGGCCCTGGACAACGAGCGGCCCGCGCACGCCGTCGCCCTGCCCGCCTACTGGATCGACGCGCACCCGGTCACCAACGGTGAGTACAGCGCGTTCGTCGAGGACGGCGGGTACCGCGATCCGCGCTGGTGGAGCGAGGAGGGCTGGGCGCACCGCACGGCCGAGGGCCTGGTCGCGCCGCAGTTCTGGGAGAAGGCGGGGGACGTGTGGTGGCGGCGGCGCTTCGGCGTCGAGGAGCCGGTGCCGGCGGACGAGCCGGTGATGCACGTCTGCTTCCACGAGGCTGCCGCCTACGCCCGCTGGGCCGGTAAGCGCCTGCCCACCGAGGCCGAATGGGAGAAGGCGGCCCGCTGGGACCCGGGGACGGGCCGCAGCCGCCGCTTCCCCTGGGGGGACTCCGAACCCACCGAGCGTCACGCCAACCTCGGCCAGCGGCACCTGCGCCCGGCCCCGGTCGGCGCCTACCCCGAGGGCGCCTCGCCGCTGGGGGTGGCGCAGCTGATGGGGGACGTCTGGGAGTGGTGTGACTCGGGCTGGCACCCGTACCCGGGCTTCGAGGCCTTCCCGTACAAGGAGTACTCCGAGGTGTTCTTCGGCGGGGACTACAAGGTCCTGCGGGGCGGCTCCTTCGGCTCGGACCCGTCGGCGGTCCGCGCGACCTTCCGGAACTGGGACCACCCGATCCGCCGGCAGATCTTCTCGGGCTTCCGCTGTGCGCGGGACGTCGGCCCGGGCGAGGCGGTGGGGTAGTCGGGTGTGCCGTCACCTGGCCCGGATCGGGCCGCCGGCGTCGCTCGCCGCGGTGCTCCTGGAGCCTGCGCACTCGCTGCTGCACCAGTCCTACGCCCCCGCGGACATGCGCGGGGGCGGGACGGTGAACGCGGACGGGTTCGGGGCGGGGTGGTACCCGGACCCCGTGTCCGGCCCCGCATCCGACCCCGTGCCCGGTGCGGTGTCCGGCCCGGCCGGCCCCACCCGGTACCGCTCCGCCCAGCCGATCTGGTCGGACGCCTCCTTCGCCGCCCTCGCCGCGTCGGTGCGCACCGGCGCGGTGCTCGCCGCGGTCCGGTCGGCCACCACGGGCATGCCGGTCGTCGGCACCGCCGCCGCGCCGTTCGCGGAGGGGCGCTGGCTGTTCAGCCACAACGGGGTCGTGCGCGGCTGGCCCGGCTCGGTCGCGGGCCTCGCCGCCCGGCTGCCCGTCACGGATCTGCTGACCCTCGACGCCCCCACCGACTCCGCGGTGCTCTGGGCCCTGGTCCGGCACCGGTTGCGGGCGGGGGAGGAGCCCGGTGCCGTCCTCGCGGAGACCGTCGCCGAGGTCGCCGTGGCCGCCCCGGGCTCGCGGCTGAACCTGCTGCTCACGGACGGTTCGACGATCTGGGGCACCGCGTGGGACCACGCGCTCTCGGTCCGCGTCGCCGACGGCGAGGCGATCGTCGCCTCCGAGCCGACGGACGAGGGGCCCGGCTGGCAGCCGGTTCCCGAGGGGCACCTGGTGATCGCCGCACCGGACCGCGTGTCGTACAGCGCGATCACCCCCGTCGCGGCCGCGGGGCCGTCCGCCGTCGGCGCCCCCGCGGCATCCGTCCCAGGGCCCGACCCGAATCCCACCGATCCGCGTCAAACCGACCCGCGTCGCACCGACCCCCGTCCCACCGACCCGCGGGCCGCCGATCCGGCGACCCGCCCGCACGACCCCGGGCAGGACCTGCCCGAACCGCGAGGAGCGCACCGATGAACGCCCACCCCCGTGTGGCCGAGCTGGACGTCCACCTCACCCCCGACGACCTCGCCGCCGCCCTGCGGTCCGACGCCCGCGCCGGCCTCACCGCGACCCCGAAGGCGTTGCCGCCCAAGTACTTCTACGACGCCCGCGGCAGCGAGCTGTTCGAGCAGATCACCGCGCTGCCCGAGTACTTCCCGACCCGCACCGAGCGGGCCCTGCTGGAGGGGTCCGTCGACCGGATCGCCGAAGCCTCGGGGGCCGACACGATCGTCGAGCTCGGCTCCGGCTCGTCGGCCAAGACCCGGCTGCTGCTCGACGCGTTCCTCCGCGCCGGCACGCTGCGCCGCTACGTCCCGCAGGACGTCAGCGCGGCGGCGCTGCGCGGCGCGCTCGACGCCCTGGGCGCGGAGTACCCCGATCTGGAGCTGCACGGGGTGGTCGGGGACTTCACGAGGGACCTCGGCTTCCTGCCCCGTGGCGGCCGGCGGCTGCTCGCCTTCCTGGGCGGCACGATCGGGAACCTGCGGCCCGCCGAGCGCGCGGCATTCCTCGCGCACGTCCGCTCCGTTCTGGAGCCCGGCGAGCAGCTGCTGCTCGGCACCGGCCTGGTGATCGACGAGGAGCCGCTCGTCGCGGCCTACGACGACGCCGCGGGGGTCACCGCGGAGTTCAACCGCAACGTGCTCCACGTCCTGAACCGGGAGCTCGGCGCGGACTTCGAGCCCGACTCGTTCGCCCATGTCGCGCTGTGGGACGCCGAGAACGAGTGGATCGAGATGCGGCTGCGCGCGGGCCGGGCGACCCGGGTGCGCGTCGCGGAGCTCGACCTGGAGGTGGACTTCGCCGAGGGCGAGGAGATGCGTACCGAGATCTCGGCGAAGTTCCGGCCCGCGGGCGTCCGCGCCATGCTCGGTGAGGCGGGCTTCGACCTGGTCCGCTGGTGGGCCGACGACGACCGCCGTTTCGCCCTCAGCCTCGCCACCGCCGTCTGAGCGCCGGGCGGTAACGCCTGGCCGGATCGATTCCGATGAGGGAGTGCGGGGTGTTGTGATCCATCCGATGCCCGGTTACCGTTGAGTTAAGTACCGCCGGGACAGATCGGGCGTCGGTCGACGCCGGAAGGATGCGCAGCCTCCGTGAGCACCGACACCGACCTCGGCCACGTGTCCCTCCTGACCGGCGGCTCGCTCGCCGGCCAGGCCGCGGGAGTCCTGCGCACCAACGACATGGGCGGCTGGACCAAGGCCGCGCCCCTGCTCTACCCGCACCAGTGGAGCTGGGACAGCGCGTTCGTCGCGATCGGCTGGGCCCAGGTGGACGTGCGCCGGGCGATGACCGAGCAGCAGCGGCTGTTCGAGGCGCAGTGGGCCAACGGGATGGTCCCCCAGATCGTCTTCAACCCGCTCGCCGGCGCGGAGTCGTACTTCCCGGACCCGGCCCGCTGGGCGGTCGAGGTCTCGCCCGCGGCCCCGGTCGGCGTCGCCGAGACCAGCGGGATCTGCCAGCCCCCGGTGCACGCGATCGCGGTCGCGCGCATCTGGGAGGTCGCCGAGGGGACCGGGGCGGAGGCCGACGTCCGCGCCGAGATCCGCGCACTGTTCCCGAAGCTGATGGCCTGGCACCGCTACCTGGCCGAGACCCGCGACCCGTCCGGGTCCGGCCTGGTCACGACGTACCACCCGTGGGAGGGCATCGACAACTCCCCGCGATGGGACGGCGTGCTGGCGCGGCTCGAGATCGGCGAGGTCCCGCCCTACGTGCGGCGTGATCTCTCCCACGTCGCCGACGCCGGCCAGCGTCCCACGAACGACACCTACGACCGCTTCCTCTGGCTGCTCGAGCTGCTCAAGCACCACCGCTACGACGACGCGGAGCTGCACGCCCACTACCCGTTCCTGGTCAAGGACGTGTTCCTGACGTCCGTGCTGATCATGGCGAACCGGGCGCTGCTGGGACTGGCGGAGGTCGTCGGGGCCACCGAGGCCGAGCGCCGCACGATCCGGGGCTGGCTGGAGCGCGGTCGCGCCGGCATCGCGTCGACCGTCGACGAGCGGACCGGGCTGGCGTACGACGTCGACATGGCCACCGGCGCCCCGATCGAGGTCGCGACCTTCGCCGGTCTCTCGCAGCTGCTCGATGCCGGCGCCGCGGCCCCGCTGCGCGCCCGCAGCCGCGCGATCCTGGACTCCGCGGACTTCGCCGGCCACCCCGGCCTGCGCTGGGCGATGATCCCCAGCACGAGCCCCCGCGAGCGGTGCTTCGATCCCCGCAACTACTGGCGCGGTCCCGTCTGGCCGATCGTCAACTGGCTGTTCTGGCGCGGCCTGCGGGACGGCGGCGACACCGCCCGCGCCGCGGCCCTGCGCGCGGAGTCCCTGGAGTCCCTCCACGAGGTCGGCTTCGCCGAGTACTTCGACCCCATGACCGGCGAGGCCCTCGGCTCCGCCATGCAGTCCTGGACCGCCGCGGTCACCCTCGACTGGCTCGCGTCCTGATCGGCCGCGTCTCCTGCTGTACGACTGCCCGACCTGCGACAGGCTCGAGGTGTGCCCGGGCTCTCAGGGGCACCGGCATCACCCGATGACGAAGCGGGCCCCGCACCTCACCGGAGGTGCGGGGCCCGTCTCCGCAGGTCACCCGGGTGGTGAGTGGTGCTACCGCGTCGAGGGGCAGCACCACTCACCGCGGTCAGCCGGCGAGCATGCCGCGCAGGACGTACTGCAGGATGCCGCCGTTGCGGTAGTAGTCCGCCTCGCCGGGGGTGTCGATGCGGACGACCGCGTCGAACTCGACCTTCTCGCCGGACTCCTTGGTCGCGGTGACGTGCACCGTGCGGGGGGTGGAACCCTCGTTCAGCGCGGTGATGCCCGCGATGTCGAAGGTCTCCGTGCCGTCGAGGCCCAGCGACGCAGCCGACTCGCCCTGCGGGAACTGCAGGGGGATGACGCCCATGCCGATCAGGTTCGAGCGGTGGATGCGCTCGAAGGACTCCACGATCACGGCCTTGACGCCCAGGAGCGCGGTGCCCTTGGCCGCCCAGTCGCGCGACGAGCCGGAGCCGTACTCCTTGCCGCCCAGCACGACCAGCGGGGTGCCCGCGGCCGCGTAGTTCTGCGCGGCGTCGTAGATGAACGCCTGCGGGGCACCGTCGACGGTGAAGTCCCGGGTGTAGCCGCCCGACACCCCGCCCTCGACGATCGCGTCAAGCAGCTGGTTGCGCAGCCGGATGTTCGCGAACGTGCCGCGGATCATCACCTCGTGGTTGCCGCGGCGCGAGCCGAAGGAGTTGAAGTCCTTCTTGTCCACGCCGTTCTCGTCGAGGTACTGCGCGGCCGGGGTGCCCGGCTTGATCGCACCGGCGGGGGAGATGTGGTCCGTGGTGACCGAGTCGCCCAGCAGCGCGAGCACGCGGGCGCCGGCGATGTCCTCGACCGGGGCCGGCTCGGAGGCCATGCCCTCGAAGTACGGGGGCTTGCGCACGTAGGTGGACTTCTGGTCCCACTCGAAGGTGTTGCCCTCCGGGGTGGGCAGCGCGCGCCAGCGGTCGTCGCCGCGGAAGACGTCCGAGTAGGACTTGGCGAACATGTCCTCGTCGATGGCGCTGTCCATCACCGCGTTGATGTCCTCGGTGGCGGGCCAGATGTCCTTCAGGAACACGGGGTTCCCGTCGGTGTCCGTGCCCAGGGGCTGCGTCTCGAAGTCGAAGTCCATCGTGCCGGCCAGCGCGTACGCGACGACCAGCGGCGGCGACGCCAGGTAGTTCATCTTGACGTCCGGGTTGATCCGGCCCTCGAAGTTCCGGTTGCCCGAGAGCACCGAGACCACGGAGAGGTCGGCCTCGTTGACCGCGGCGGAGACCTCCTCGGGCAGCGGGCCCGAGTTGCCGATGCAGGTGGTGCAGCCGTAGCCGACGAGGTTGTAGCCCAGCTTGTCGAGGTAGGGCCAGAGACCGGCCTTCTCGTAGTAGTCCGTGACGACCTGGCTGCCCGGCGCCATCGACGTCTTGACCCACGGCTTGACCGTGAGGCCCTTCTCGACGGCGCTCTTGGCCAGCAGCGCCGCGCCGAGCATGACGCTCGGGTTGGACGTGTTGGTGCAGGAGGTGATCGAGGCGATCACCACGGCGCCGTGGTCGAGCACGAACTCGCCGCGCGAGCCGGTGACCTTCGTCGGCTTCGACGGCCGACCCGCGCAGCCCTCGGCCGCGGAGAACACGACCGGCGCGGCCTCGTGACCGGTCGTCGAGGTGGCGGGGGCGTCGCTGGCCGGGAACGACTCGTCCGAGGACTCGTCGACGCCCTGGAGCTGCTCGGCGACGGCGTCGTCGGTGTAGGCGGTGACGGCCTTGCGGAACGCGGCCTTGGCCGAGGACAGCTCGATGCGGTCCTGCGGGCGCTTCGGGCCGGAGATCGACGGGACGACCGTCGACAGGTCCAGCTCGAGCTTCTCGGAGAACTTCGGCTCGGCGGCCGGGTCCAGCCACAGCCCCTGCTCCTTGGCGTACGCCTCGACGAGCGCGATCTGCTCGGCGGAGCGGCCGGTGAGCTTGAGGTAGCGGACGGTCTCGTCGTCGATCGGGAAGATCGCGGCGGTGGAGCCGAACTCCGGGCTCATGTTGCCGATGGTGGCGCGGTTGGCCAGCGGGACGGCGGAGACGCCGGCGCCGTAGAACTCCACGAACTTGCCGACGACGCCCTGCTTGCGCAGCATCTCGGTGATCGTGAGCACCACGTCCGTGGCGGTGACGCCCGCGGGGATCTCGCCGGTGAGCTTGAAGCCCAGCACCTTCGGGATCAGCATCGACACGGGCTGGCCGAGCATCGCGGCCTCGGCCTCGATGCCGCCGACGCCCCAGCCCAGCACACCCAGACCGTTGACCATCGTGGTGTGGGAGTCGGTGCCGACCAGGGTGTCCGGGTAGGCCTGCCCCTTGCGGGCCATGACCGTGCGCGCGAGGTGCTCGATGTTGACCTGGTGCACGATGCCGGTGCCCGGCGGGACGACCTTGAACTCGTCGAACGCGCCCTGGCCCCAGCGCAGGAACTGGTAGCGCTCCTGGTTGCGGCCGTACTCGAACTCGATGTTCTTCTCGAACGCGTCCGAGGTGCCGAAGAAGTCGATCATCACCGAGTGGTCGATGACCAGCTCGGCCGGGGCGAGCGGGTTGACCTTGTCCGGATCGCCGCCCATCTCGGTGACGGCCTCGCGCATGGTGGCCAGGTCGACGACGCAGGGCACACCGGTGAAGTCCTGCATGATCACCCGGGCGGGGGTGAACTGGATCTCGGTGTCCGGCTCGGCGCTCGGGTCCCAGTCCGCCAGGGCGCGGACGTGGTCGGCGGTGACGTTCGCGCCGTCCTCCGTGCGCAGCAGGTTCTCGAGCAGCACCTTGAGGCTGTAGGGCAGCGACTGCGAGCCCTCGACGGCGGAGAGCCGGAAGATCTCGTAGCTGTTGTCACCGACCTCGAGGGTCCCCTTGGCTCCGAAGCTGTCCGTGGTTGCCACTGTTCGGCTCTCCTCCTGCGGCGCGTGGTGGTCGCTGTGGGCGCGTGTGTTCCGGGTACCTCGCGGGGAGTCTCGCGCACCTCGCCTGTCACGGCGGCGTGACCCCTCGGTTCCGCCCCAAACAGTACGCCTGTCCTATATACGGGTCGAGCGAGGGGGGCGCAGGTCACGTGGCCACGAGAACGGCCGGCACCCTCGTGGGAGGTGCCGGCCGTCGTCGGGCGGGGAGTCGAGCGGGGATCAGCGCCCGGAGAGCAGCGCGTCCAGGTCACCCGGCTGCAGCGCGGCCAGCAGGTCGCCGTAGAGCGAGACGACCGTCTGACCGGGGGAGACGTACCACTGGCCGTCGACCTTGGTGGTCACGACCTTGACGTCGAGCATCGCCTTCGCGAGCCGGGGCAGCATCTGCTGCACGGCACTCGACGCCGAGCCCAGGCCGACCTGCGACTCGACGAGCCCGCCGAGATCCTGGGCGCACAGCCGCGGCGGCGCACCCTCGACACCGGAGATCGTCAGGCAGTCCCCGGTACGGGTCAGGGTGACCTGCTGGCCGCTGTCGGAGACGGTGAGGCTGGCCAGCGACAGGCCGGTGTGCCCCCGGACGTCCGTCGGCGTCGTCTTGAGGTCGACGAGCTTCGCGCCCGAGGGCGACGAGCTCCCGGCGGCCTTGACGATCGCCTCGCCGGCGTCGTGCAGCGCGGCCATCTCCTGCGGGTCGGTCAGCTCGATGAGCCGGCGGGCGTCGGAGTCCATGGCGGCCTGCACGACCTGCTTCACCGCCTCCTCGCCGCTGGCGGCGCCGCGGGCGGCGACCGGGGTGGCCGGCCAGGCCTGGCCGGACTCCTTGAGCGCGTAGTCCGCGGCGGTGTAGAAGGCGCTGACGTACCACTGGCCGTCGACCTTGGTGGTCGCGATCCGGATCGGGCCGCCCTGCTCCTTGACGACCTGCGCGATGTCGACCGTCTGCCGGAGGCCCGCCGGCGGGGCGCCGTTCGGGTACACCTTCTGCTTGAAGGAGTCCGTGAACGGCAACGTGTTCGGGTCCGAGTTGGTGGTGATCGTGCCGGCCACCAGCTTCGTGATCGTGAGGTTCGGGTTGATGTTCTCGGCCGCCGCGTCGTCGAACTTGAGGCCGGTGAAGGTCGCGGTGTTCAGGCTGGCGTCGGCCGCGACGCCCGGCTTGAGCACGTTGAGCCGCTGCAGCTCCTTGGTGACGACGGTGCCCAGGTCGGTCAGCAGGGCCGCCTCGTTGGGCGCGAGCTTCCCGTAGGCCTTGGCGTAGTCCTTGTCCTGCAGGTTCTGCGCCAGGGTGGTGACGGCGAGGGGTCCGGTGTCCGCACCCTTGCTGCTGCCGCCGAGCAGCGCCCAGGCGGTGCCGCCGCCCGCGAGCAGGACGAGCACGGCGACGATCGCGGTGATCAGTGGCCAGCGCTTGCGCTTCGGCGGCTCACCGCCCTCGGCGCCGGGAGGCGGGCCCCAGGAGGGCGGGCCGCCGCCGTACTGCTGGCCGGTGGGCTGCTGACCGTACTGCTGCTGGCCGTACTGCTGCTGCCCGTACTGCTCCTGTCCCGGGGCGGGGTACTGCGCGGTGCCGCCGGGGCCGTACTGGCCCTGCGGGGGGTACTGGCCCTGCGGGGGGTACTGGCCCTGCTGGGGGTACTGGGACGGGTCGTACCCGGGCTGCTGGCCGTACTGCTGCTGCCCGTACTGCTGCCCGTACTGGGGCTGGCCGGGCTGGGGCTGGCCGTACTGCTGCTGGTCCGGCTGCCCGTACTGCTGGCCCGCCTGCTGTCCGGCCTGCTCGGGCGACCAGCCCTGCTGGCCCCCCTGCGGCCACTGCTGGTCGCCGGGTTGCCGGCCGTATCCGCCTTCGCTCACTGTCTCGTCCCCTCTGCGTGCGCCGCGATCGGCGCGTTCCCCCCGGACTATCGATCCTCGCGCACCGTCCGAAACAGGGTGGAAGTACCGACATCGACTACTCCGTCCGGAGTAGTGAACCAGACGGCGCCGCAGCGGCCGGGTCCTCCGAGAGGAGGAAGTTCGTGCGCGTCACGGGCGTGGCGCCGCGGCCGGGAGCCGCCGGGGTGAGAAGGTCCGCGCGCTCGGGACGATCTTCGGGAGGGTGGGCGGCGGTGCGGATCATGCGCGGGATCGTGCTGATCGTGCTGGTCGCGCTCCTGGGGACCGCCGTCGGTTCCGGTGTCGCCGGTGCGGCGCCGGATCCCACGCCGCCGCCGAACCCGAGCAACCAGGACCTGCAGAACAGTCGCAACCAGGTGAACAGCCAGGCGGCGAACGTGGCGGCGCTGACGAAGTCGCTGTCGGACCTGCAAGGGCAGGCGGACGACCTGCAGATTCAGGTGGCCGAGCAGCACGAGTCGGCGCTCCAGGCGATGGACGTGCTGAGCGGCGCCCAGCAGGCGGCCGACGCGGCCACCGCGAAGGCGAACGCGGCCCGGGCGCAGACCGAGGCGGCGGGCAAGGCGATCGACGCGGCCCGCGCCCGGCTCGACGACTTCGTGGCCGGCACCTACTCCCAGGGCCTCGACCTCGGCCCGATCGGGCTGCTCACCACGGCGACCGGCCCGCAGGACCTGATCGACCGCGCCCAGTACACGGACTCCCTCGCCGAACAGCAGGCCTCCGTGCTCGACGGGCTGCAGCGCGCCCGCGTCGACAAGGCGAACGCGGACTCGTCCGCCCGTGCCGCGCAGGACGAGGCCGAGAAGCGCCGGCAGGCCGCCGTCTCGGCCAAGGCCGCCGCCGACGCCGCGCTCGCCGGGGCCCAGCAGGCCGCGGCCGTGCAGGCCCGCCGGCTCGCGGACGTCCAGGCCAAGCAGGCGCAGGTCCAGGCCCAGCTCGACGCCGCCGTGAACTCCGATGCCGGGCTCCGCGCCCAGCGCCAGCGCTTCCAGGACTGGCAGGCCCAGCAGGCGGCGGCCGAGGCCGCCGAGCAGCGCCGCGCCCAGGAGGAGGCCGCCTCCCGCGCCGGCCGGTCCGTGCCCCCGCCGGCGGGGGTGCGCTCCACCGGGTCCGGTGCCGTCCAGACCGTCATCGACCGCGCGATGGCCCAGCTCGGCGTCCGGTACTCGTGGGGCGGCGGCAACTCCCGCGGCCCGACCGTCGGGATCCACGACGGCGGCGTCGCGGACTCCTACGGCGACTACAAGAACGTCGGCTTCGACTGCTCGGGCCTGATGCTCTACGCCTTCGCGGGGGTCGGCGTGAACCTGCCGCGCTACAGCGGCAACCAGCACGCGTTCGGCGACCAGGTCCCGCTCGCCCAGATGAAGCCGGGCGACATGCTCTCCTGGGCCCGGGCCGGCCGCATCTACCACATCGCCCTCTACATCGGGAACGGCAAGATGATCGAGGCGCCGTACTCCGGCTCGTCGGTCAGGATCTCGCCGGTCCGCTACAGCGGCGGGCTGCTCCCGACGGTCTCGCGGGTCCTCTAGTGCAGCTGGTCGCGGTCGGGCACGTCGAGTCGGCGCTGACCGATCCGGCCGCCGCGCCGAAGCAGGGCACCGAGGGCGCCCCGCCCGCGACGGTCGTGCTCGACCCGGAGTACGCGGACGCGGCCCGGGACCTGCGGGTAGGGGACCGGATCGTGCTGCTCACCTGGCTCGACCGGGCCCGCCGCGACGTCCGGGTGGTCCATCCCCGCGACGATCCCGCGGCACCGGAGCGCGGGGTGTTCGCCACCCGCTCGGCGGACCGGCCCAACCCGCTGGGGCTGCACGAGGTCACGGTCGTCGCGGTGGACGGGCTGCGGATCGGCGTCGACGCGCTCGAGGCGGTGGACGGCACCCCGGTCGTCGACGTCAAGATCGCGATCTGACGGTCCCGCTCACAGTCGTCACACGGGCCCTGCAGTGCAATGGGTGCGTGAGCGTGCACCCTGAGTCCGAAGCGGGCGCCACCCCCAGCACCCCGAAGGCCGACGCGGAGACCCTCGAGCGGGCCGTCTTCGAGATCAAGCGGGTCATCGTGGGGCAGGACCGGCTGGTCGAGCGGATGCTCGTCGGCCTGCTGGCCCGCGGCCACCTGCTGCTGGAGGGTGTGCCGGGCGTGGCGAAGACCCTCGCCGTCGAGACCGTCGCGAAGGTCGTCGGCGGGAGCTTCTCGCGCCTGCAGTTCACCCCGGACCTCGTCCCGGCGGACATCCTCGGCACCCGGATCTACCGGCAGGGACGCGAGGAGTTCGACGTCGAGCTCGGCCCGGTCGTCGCCAACTTCGTGCTGGCGGACGAGATCAACCGCGCGCCCGCCAAGGTCCAGTCGGCGATGCTCGAGGTCATGGCCGAGCGGCACCTGTCGATCGGCGGCCGCACCTTCCCGATGCCGGACCCGTTCCTGGTGCTCGCCACCCAGAACCCCATCGAGAACGAGGGCGTCTACCCGCTGCCCGAGGCGCAGCGGGACCGCTTCCTGTTCAAGATCCTCGTGGAGTACCCGGGGGTCGAGGAGGAGCGCGAGATCGTCTACCGGATGGGCGCCACGCCGCCGGTGGCCGAGCAGGTCATGGAGCCGGCCGAGCTGGTGCGGCTGCAGGGCGTCGCCGCGCAGGTCTTCGTGCACCACGCGCTCGTCGACTACGTGGTGCGGCTCGTGGTGGCCACCCGGACGCCGGCCGAGCACGACCTCGGCGACATCGCCGGCTGGGTCGCCTACGGCGCCTCCCCGCGGGCCACGCTCGGGATCGTCGCCGGTGCGCGGGCGCTCGCGCTGGTCCGCGGGCGGGACTACGTGCTCCCGCAGGACGTCCTCGACGTGGCGCCGGATGTGCTGCGGCACCGGCTCGTGCTCTCCTACGACGCCATCGCCGACCAGGTCCCGGTGGACCACATCGTGTCCCGGGTGCTGCAGACGGTGCCGTTGCCGCAGGTCACCGCGCGTCCGCAGGCGGCCCCGGCCGCGACTCCCTACACACCGGCACCCGGGCCGTCTCAGTGACGGCCGCCGCGGCGGCGGGCCCCCCGTCGCTGCGGACGGAGAAGCTCGACGCCGCCCTGCGCACCCTCGAGCTGTCCGTCCGCGGCCGGCTCGACGGGCTCCTGCAGGGCAACCACCTCGGCCTGCTGCCCGGTCCGGGCTCCGAGCCGGGGGAGGCGCGCCCGTACCGCGCCGGGGACGACGTGCGGCGCATGGACTGGGCCGTCACCGCGCGGACGACCGAGCCGCACGTCCGGGAGACGATCGCGGACCGCGAGCTGGAGACGTGGGCGGTCGTGGACCTCTCGCCGAGCCTCGACTTCGGCACCGCCCGCTGCGAGAAGCGGGATCTCGCGGTGGCGGCGCTGGCCGCCGTCGCGCACCTGACCCGCGGGGGCGGCAACCGGATCGGGGCCGTGGTGTCCACCGGCGCCGAGACCGTCCGGGTCCCGGCCCGGGGCGGCGTCGCGCACTCGCGGCTGCTGCTCAAGCAGGTCGCGGAGATGCCGCGGGCCGCGGAGGGCACGCGCGGGGACCTGGCGGCCGCCCTCGAGCAGCTGCGCCGCCCGCCGCGCCGCCGGGGCCTCGCCGTCGTGATCTCGGACTTCCTCGGCGAGCCGACCTGGGAACGGTCCCTGCGCGGCCTCGGTGCCCGGCACGAGCTGCTCGCCGTCGAGGTCCTCGATCCCCGCGAGCTCGACCTGCCGGACGTCGGGACCGTGGTGCTGGCGGACCCGGAGACCGGGCGGCAGCGCGAGATCGAGACCACGCCGCTGCTGCGCCGCGAGTACGCCGCGGCGGCCCTGGCCCACCGGGAGCGGGTGGCCGACGCGCTGCGCCGCTCGGGCGCCGGGCACCTGCGGCTGCGCACGGACTCGGACTGGATCTCCGACATCGTCCGGTTCACCCTGGCCCGCAAGCGGACCTGGGGGCGCTAGGTGTTCTCCTCGCCGTGGTGGCTGCTCGGGCTGGTCGTGGTGGCCGCGCTCGTCGCGGGCTACGTGGTCCTGCTGCGCCGGCGGCGCCGGGACGTCGTGCGGTTCACGAACCTCGAGCTGCTGGAGACCGTCGCGCCGAAGCGGCCCGGCTGGTACCGGCACCTCCCCGCGGCGGCGCTGATCACCGCGCTCGCCGTGCTCACGATCGCGCTGGCCGGCCCGCAGGCCGAGGCGAAGGTGCCGCGCAACCGGGCCACCGTCGTCCTCGTCATCGACGTCTCGCTGTCCATGCAGGCCACGGACGTCGCGCCCACCCGGCTCGCCGCCGCCCAGGCCGCCGCGAAGCAGTTCGCGGACCAACTGACGCCGGGCATCAACCTCGGCCTGGTCTCCTTCGCCGGGACCGCCGCGGTACTGGTGTCGCCGACGACGGACCGGGAGTCGGTGAAGCGCGCCGTCGACGGGCTGAAGCTCTCCGAGTCCACGGCGACCGGCGAGGCGATCTTCGCGGCCATGCAGTCCATCGAGTCCTTCTCGCAGACCGTCGCCGCCACCGGCACGACCGGCACCGAACCGCCGCCCCCGGCCCGGATCGTGCTGATGAGCGACGGCAAGCAGACCGTCCCCGGCCCGGACGGCGAGAACGAGCCCCGCGGCTCCTTCACCGCGGCCCGGCAGGCGGCGCAGGCCAAGGTGCCGGTGTCCACGATCTCGTTCGGCACCGAGTACGGGACGATCGACATCGAGGGCGGGCGCACCCGGGTCGCCGTGGACGACGCCTCGATGCGCCAGATCGCGGACCTCTCCGGCGGGCAGTTCTTCACCGCCGCCAGCGAGGCCGAGCTCAAACGCGTCTACGCGGACCTCTCCGAGCAGATCGGCTACGAGACCCGCAAGGTCGACACGAGCAGGCCCTGGCTGGCCGGAGGGGCGCTGTTGCTGGTCCTCGGGGTGGGGGCCGGCCTGGCCCTCGGGCGCCGCTTGCCGTGAGTCTCGTCGCCGCGGCCGGTTACCGGCGAGTGGTGCACTAGGTTCTACGCCCGTGGGTAGGAGCGTGCTGGTCACCGGAGGAAACCGCGGCATCGGCCTGGCGATCGCGGAGGCATTCGCGGCCCAGGGGGACCAGGTGGCGGTGACGTACCGCAGCTCGGCCGACGGCATCCCCGACGGGTTGCTGCCGGTCAAGTGCGACGTCACGGACGCCGCCGCCGTCGACGCCGCGTTCGCGGAGGTCGAGGCCGCGCACGGCCCCGTCGAGGTGCTGGTGTCCAACGCGGGCATCACGGACGACGGGCTGCTGATGCGGATGGGGGAGGACTCGTTCACCTCGGTGATCGACGCCAACCTCACCGCGGCGTACCGGGTCGCGAAGCGGGCCTCCCGCGGGATGCTCAAGGCCCGCGGCGGGCGGATGATCTTCATCTCGTCCGTGGTCGGGCTGCTGGGCAGCGCCGGGCAGGTCAACTACGCGGCCTCGAAGAGCGGGCTGGTCGGGCTCGCCCGCTCGATCGCCCGCGAGCTCGGCTCTCGCGGGATCACGGCGAACGTCGTCGCCCCCGGGTTCGTCGACACCGACATGACGCGCGCGCTCCCCGAGGCGCGCCGCAAGGAGATCACGGCGCAGGTCCCGCTGGGCCGCTACGCCTCGGCCGAGGAGATCGCCGGGGCGGTCACCTGGCTGGGCTCGGACGCAGCCGGGTACGTCACCGGGGCGGTCATCCCGGTCGACGGCGGCCTGGGCATGGGCCACTAGATCGCTTCCCGAACTGACGAAAGGGTCCTGATGGGGCTGCTCGAGGGCAAGAAGCTGCTGGTCACCGGTGTGATCACGGACGCGTCGCTCGCGTTCCACGCGGCGAAGATCGCGCAGGAGCAGGGTGCGGAGGTCGTGCTCACCGGTTTCGGCCGGATGCGGCTGGTGGAGCGGATCGCGCAGCGGCTGCCGAAGCCGGCGCCGGTCGTGGAGCTCGATGTCTCGGACCAGTCGCAGCTCGACTCGCTCGTCGAGCGGGTCACCCCCCATCTCGGCGACGAGCCCCGGCTCGACGGCGTGCTGCACTCCATCGGCTTCGCGCCGTCGACGTGCCTGGGTGAGGGGGCGTTCATGAACGCCCCGTGGGAGGACGTCGCCACGACCATCCAGGTCAGCGCGTACTCGTTCAAGTCGCTCTCCACGGCGCTGCTGCCCCTGCTCGGCGAGGGCTCGTCGATCGTCGGCATGGACTTCGACAACCGGCAGGCCTGGCCCGCGTACGACTGGATGGGCGTCGCCAAGGCGACCCTGGAGTCCGTCACCCGGTACCTGGCTCGGGACCTGGGCCCGCGCAAGATCCGGGTCAACCTGGTCGCCGCCGGCCCGGTGAAGACCATGGCCGCCAAGTCCATCCCGGGCTTCGCCGCGTTCGAGGACAACTGGGACCCGCGCGCGCCCCTGGGCTGGGACGCGTCGGACCCGGTGCCGGTGGCGAAGACGGTGTGCGCCTTGCTGTCCGACTGGCTGCCGGCCACCACGGGCTCGATGGTGTGGGCGGACGGCGGCTTCCACGCGATCGCGGTCTAATACTCGGGTGTACGATGCGCTCCTGCTCCTGTCCTTCGGTGGCCCGGAAGGTCCCGACGAGGTCCGCCCGTTCCTGGAGAACGTGGTGCGGGGGCGCGGCGTCCCACCCGAGCGGCTCGACGCCGTCGAGGAGCACTACCGGCACTTCGGCGGCGTCTCGCCGATCAACGCCTGCAACCGGGAGCTGATCTCCGCGCTCCGCGCCCGCACGGACCTGCCGGTCTACTTCGGGAACCGGAACTGGCACCCGCTCGTCGAGGACACGGTCACGGAGATGGCCCGCGACGGGATCCGGGACGCGCTGGTGTTCGCCACCAGCGCCTACGGCGGGTTCTCGGCCTGCCGGCAGTACGACGACGACATCGCGCGGGCCCGGGCCGCCGTGCCGGACGCGCCGCGGCTGACCAAGCTGCGGCACTTCTTCGACCATCCGCTGTTCGTCTCCGCCAACGCCGCCGCCCTCCGTGCGGTCCTCACGCCCGGGGCTCGGGTCGTCTTCACCGCCCACTCGATCCCCGTCTCCGCGGACGCCGCGGCCGGCGTCCCCGCGGAGGGCGGGCACCGCTACTCCCGGCAGATCGCGGAGACGGCGCGGCTCGTGGCCGACGCGGCGGGGGTGGCGGAGTACGACGTCGTGTGGCAGTCCCGCTCCGGCCCGCCCCAGGTCCCGTGGCTGGAACCGGACGTGGTGGACCACGTGGAGGCCCTGCACGCCAAGGGGATCGGCGCGGTCGTGATCGCCCCTGTCGGGTTCGTGTCCGACCACGTCGAGGTCGTGTGGGACCTGGACAACGAGGCCGCCGAGAAGGCAGCGGAGCTGGGCATGGCCTTCGCCCGCGCCGCCACCGCGGGCCCCTCGCCGGAGTTCGCGGACATGGTGGTCGAGCTGATCGAGGAGCACACGGCCGGCGCGCCCCCCCGCCGCCTCAGCACCCTCCCCTCCGGGGGCTGCACCGAGAACGGCACCCCCTGCGCGATCGACTGCTGCCTCCCCGCCCGCCGCCCCACCCGCCCGTAAATCCCGCGAGTCGGCACTTTCGGGAGCCCGAAATACACGCTGACGACGGTCGCCGTGAGT
>NZ_BAAAQK010000003.1:124019-295604 GCF_039531635.1 Pseudonocardia ailaonensis
ACTCACGGCGACCGTCGTCAGCGTGTATTTCGGGCTCCCGAAAGTGCCGACTCGCGGGATTTACGGGCGGGTGGGGTCAGTGGGTGGCGCCGTAGCAGAAGGTCCGGGCGCGGCCGAGGTCGTCGGTGGCGAACGGGGCGAAGAGGCGTTCGTGCAGGGCCCGGGCGTCCTTCTCGGTGGGGCCGATGTCGCCGAGGACCGTGACGGCGCGGACGAGGTGGCTCGCCTCCCGGAACGCCGCCGGGACCCGCTCGCCTCGGGCGAAGGCGCCGCCCAGTCGGCGGATCTCCATGACCGACGGCACGGCGGCGGTCGGCCCGGTCGCGTCCAGCACCTCGCCGAGCAGGGACGGATCGAGGGTCCGCAGGAGGTGGGCGTCGCCGGCGTACGGCTCGGGGTCCGACGGGTCGTTGTGGATCGTGTGGGACTCGGCGTACGGCATCGTGCCCAGCCGCTCGTGGCGGACCGGGCCGAGCTCGCGCAGGGGTGCGACCAGGGCGGAGACATCCACGGTGGCGGCGATCGTCAGCATCGCCATGTGGCGGCCGCGGAACGGCGGCGGCATGTGCTCGACGTCCGGGAACGGGACGAGCGAGACTCCCGCCGTCACCGTCTCGGGCAGGTCGGCGGCCCACTCGGTCCATCCGGTGAGCAGCTCCGGCGTCGCCTCGATCGCGAGGCTGCCACCCCACACCTCGGGCTGCTCCACCAGCTCGATCTCGACGGAGGTGACCACCAGGTCGTCGCGCAGCAGGTCGGTGCGGATCTGCTCGCCCGCAGGCGTCACGCCCTCGACGGCCCGCACCCTGTCGACCGCGAAGCCGTACCTGCGGCCCAGCAGCCCGAAGCCGCCGCCGAGCAGGTAGCCGACCACGCCGACGCCGGGTGAGCTCCCGTTGAGCGGGGCCAGGCCGTGCGGGATCGTGGCGGCGACGACGTCGCCCCAGCTCGCGCCGGCCTCGATCCGGGCGGTGCGGGCCACGGGATCCACGGCCACGCCGCGCATCTCGCGGGTGGAGACGAGGATCCCGCCCTCGAGCGGCGCGGCGAGCCCGTGGCCGCTGGACTGGACCGCGAAGGGGAGGCCCTTCGCCGTCGCGTAGCGGCGGGCGGCGGCGACGTCGTCGGCGGAACGGGCGGCGACCACCACGTCCGGACGGTGGGCGTGGGCGGCCTGGAAGCCGCGCCGGGCGGCGTCGTAGCCGGGGTCGTCGGGGCGGAGGACGGTTCCGGTCAGCTCGGTCATGACTCCACCGTCGCGGGGGTCCGTCCAGAAGTCCAAGAGATGGATCCTCTGACGGCTAGCATCATCAGTTATGGAGCTGCGTCACCTGCGCTATCTGGTCTCGGTCGTCGAGGAGGGGACGGTGACGGCGGCGGCCGAACGCCTGCACGTCGCCCAGCCCGGGGTCAGCGCGCAGCTGCGCCAGCTCGAGCGGGAGCTCGGGGAGCCGCTGCTCAGCCGCACCTCCCGGGGCGTCACGCCGACGGCGGCCGGTGCGGCCGTGCTGCCCTACGCGCGGGCGGCACTAGCTGCGGCCGAGGGTGCCCGGCTCGCGGTGGACGAGCTGAAGGGCCTGGTCAGGGGGCGTGTCGGGGTCGGGATGGCGCCCTCGCTGGCCGCCACCGACCTGCCCGAGCTGCTGGCCGGGTTCCGGGCCGCGCATCCGGACGTCGAGATCTCGCTGCGGGAGGGGACGTCCGGGGAGCTGCTCCATCTCCTGGCCGCCGGTGAGCTGGACCTGGTGTGGGCCGGTCTCGCCGGGCCGGTGCCCGAGGGGATCGGGACCCGGCTGGTCACGGACCAGGCGCTGGTGGTCGTCGGGGCCTCGGGGGAGCTGCGGATCGAGGACCTCGACGGCCGGCCGGTGCTCTGCATGACAGCGGGCAGCGGCCCGCGCGCGGCCTTCGACGGCGCCTGTGCGCGGGCCGGGGTGAGACCGGTGATCGCCTTCGAGGCGGGTGACCCGCTGCTGCTCGCCCGCCTCGCGGCCCGCGGCCTGGGGATCGCCGTGCTGCCGGAGGGTGCGGTGCGCGCGGCGGGCCTCGACGAGACGCCCGCACGGCTGCTCCCGGAGATCAGGAGCCGGATCGAGATGGCCTGGCGGGCGAAAGGCCCGAACAGTCCCGCGGCCCGGGCGCTGATCGCCCGCGCGACCCGTGCGGAGAGGTGACGGCCGGGGAGGCCGGCGGACATGACGGTGTGGATGATCACAGGGGCATCGCGCGGGTCGGGGCGGCGCTGGTGGACGCGGCACGTGAACCTGTTCGGCGCCGTGGCGATCACGCGGGCGGTGCTGCCGCTCGGTGGCGTCGAGGTCCGCGAGGCGCTGGGTGAGGGCCGTCCGGAGCCCGCGAGTCGGCACTCCTCGGAGCCCGAATGTGACGTCCGCGCGCGTCGTCAGCGTGTGTTTCGGCCTCCCGAAAGTGCCGACTCGCGGGGTTTACGGGGTGGGGGCGTAGGTGCGGACGGCCTCGGCGACCGCGGCGCGACGGGCGATGCGGACCGCGGTCTCCAAGGGGCGTAGCGCTTCCCGGCGGGCCGTCGCGGCGCTGGCGGAGAGGGCGCCGCCCGGCTCGTCGACCGAGGCCGCGGCCAGGATCGCCTCGACCTCGTCCGCCTGCTGCAGGACGCGCAGGGCGGGCGCGGGCATGCCCGCCGGCCAGTGCGACGCGGGGCGGCGGCGCAGGGCGGCGGCGATCTCCTCGCGCACGCCCGGCCGGTGCCGGGCCACGCCGAGGTCGGTGAGGATCGACGTCGACTCCCGGACCTGGCCGCGCAGGTCCCGTTCGGCCTCGGACAGCGGCACGTACTCCGCCGGCGGGACCGGGGCCGGGACGGGCAGGACCGTCCAGCGGAGCACGCCGTCGGCCACGGGGGAGGGGACGATGCCCAGGCCGGCCTCGGCGAACAGGACTCCCTCGGCGGCGGCGATCGCGGCCGAGGTGAACGGGCCGGGGCCCGGGAGGCCGCGGATGTCCCCGGGGACCGGCAGCACGAGCCGGCCGGCGCCGCGGGGGGCGCGGCGCAGCGCCGCCAGCAGGAACGTCAACGAGGTGCCCGGACGGCCGGGGCCCGGCAGGTCGGTGAGCCCGGCGGTGTCGTCGTCCGCGGCGATCACGTCGTGCGCGTCCGCCCAGGGAGCGAGGGCGTCGAGCACGTCGTCGGGAGCGGCGGAGCCGGCCAGCCAGGCCGACGCCCAGACCGCGAAGGTCGCTGAGGAGCCCGGAGGCGGAGCCTGCGGAGCCGACCACGAAGAAGGCACGTCGACCAGGCTAACCAGCGGCCCCCGGCCCACCGCTTGTGCCGTGCGGGTGACGGTGTGTGACGTTCGGTGAGCGGTCGGGCACGGTGTGGTCGGGCCCGGCGTGTCGCTCGCCGACCCGGCGCGGTGGCTCCGGTACAACCGCGGCATGCCCCGTACGGACAGCTACAGCGGCCTCTTCGGCGCGGACGGCACCCGCGTCCAGCGGAAGAAGGCGATCCCGGAGGTCCCGGCCGAGCCCGGGCTGGTCGTCGAGGACCCGGCGAGCGGGTTCTGCGGGGCCGTGGTGACGATCGACGTCCGCGAGGTCACGCTGGAGGACCGCCACGGCAAGCGGCGGATCTTCCCGCTGCGCCCGGCCGGTTTCCTGTTCGAGGGGCAGCTGGCGACGCTCGTGAAGCCGGCACCCCGCGTGCAGGCCGGGGCGCGGTCCGCGTCCGGGTCGGTGCGGGTGGCGGGGCTCAAGGCGCGCACCGCGCGGGCCTCCCGGATCTGGGTCGAGGGGATCCACGACGCGTCGCTGCTGGAGACGGTCTGGGGGCACGACCTGCGGGTCGAGGGGATCGTGGTGGAGCCGCTGCACGGCGTGCACGACCTGGCCGCGGCCGTCCGCGACTTCGGGCCCGCGCCGCACCGCAAGCTCGGGATCCTCGTGGACCACCTGGTCGCGGGGACGATGGAGACCCGCCAGGCCGCGTCGGTCGCGGGGCCGCACGTGATGGTGACCGGCCACCCGTTCGTCGACGTGTGGGAGGCGGTCAAGCCCGCGGCCGTCGGCATCCGGGCGTGGCCGCAGATCCCGCGCGGCACGGACTGGAAGACCGGCGTCTGCGAGGCCCTGCGGTGGGGGGAGCCGGCCGACGGGGCGCGCCGGGTGCTGGGGGCCGTGAAGTCCTTCCGGGACCTGGACTCCTCGCTGATCGGAGCCGTCGAGCAGCTGATCGACTTCGTGACGGTCGACGCCGCCGTCGATACGGACCCGAGATGATCGGTTCGCCCACCTCGTGACGTGACCCGTGCCATGCTGGACGCATGGTTCCGCTGGTCTTCCTGATCGCGGGACTCGTGCTGCTCGCCGGTGAGCTGCTCGCCGGTGAGTTCGTCCTGCTGATGCTGGGCGGGGGTGCGCTGGTCGCCGCAGGCGGGGCCGCGCTGGGCCTGGACTGGCTGCCCAGCGCCCTGCTGTTCGCGGTGGCGTCGGTGCTGCTCCTGGTGGGGGTGCGGCCCGTGCTCAAACGCCGCACGCACCGGTCGATCACGGGCTACCAGCAGCACCACGAGCGGATCGTCGGGGGGCCGGCGGTGGTCTCCCGACGCGTGGACGGAAAGGGCGGTCGGGTGCGGATCGGGCCGGAGGAGTGGTCGGCCCGCGCGTTCGACGGCGAACAGGTCATGGAGCCGGGCGAGGAGGTCACCGTGATCCGCCTCGAGGGCGCCACGGTGCTGGTCCTCTGCGAGCACCGGCCCGAACACGAGGGGGAGACGTGAGCGTCGCCGTACTGATCGTCATCGTCCTCATCGTGATCTTCGCGATCACGGTGGTGGCCAAGGCGATCCAGATCATCCCGCAGGCGACCGCGGCCGTGGTGGAGCGGCTCGGCCGCTACCAGTCCACGCTGCAGCCGGGCCTGGCGTTCCTGGTGCCCTTCGTCGACCGGGTCCGGGAGCGGATCGACCTGCGCGAGCAGGTCGTGTCGTTCCCGCCGCAGCCGGTCATCACGCAGGACAACCTGACGGTCAGCATCGACACCGTCGTCTACTTCCGGGTCACGGACCCGAAGTCCGCTGTGTACGAGATCTCGAACTACATCACCGGCGTCGAGCAGATCACCACGACGACGCTGCGCAACGTGGTCGGCGGCATGACCCTGGAGGGCACGCTGACCTCCCGGGACCAGATCAACACCGTGCTGCGCGGCGAGCTCGACGACGCCACCGGCCGCTGGGGGATCCGCGTCGAGCGGGTGGAGATCAAGGCCATCGAGCCGCCGCCGTCGATCCAGGAGTCCATGGAGCGGCAGATGAAGGCGGACCGCGAGAAGCGGGCCACCATCCTGACCGCCGAGGGTCAGCGGGAGTCCGCGATCCGCAGCGCGGAGGGCAACAAGCAGGCCCAGATCCTCACCGCGGAGGGCGCGAAGCAGGCGGCGATCCTCAACGCCGAGGCCGAGCGGCAGTCCCGGATCCTGCGGGCGCAGGGTGAGCGGGCGGCGTCGTACCTCAGGGCGCAGGGTGAGGCGAAGGCGATCGAGAAGACCTTCGCCGCGATCAAGGCCGGCCGCCCGACGCCGGAGATGCTCGCCTACCAGTACCTGCAGACGCTGCCGGAGATGGCGAAGGGCGAGGCCAACAAGGTCTGGCTGGTGCCGTCGGACTTCGGCAAGGCCCTCGAGGGCTTCACCAAGATGCTGGGCGCCCCTGGGGACGACGGCGTGTTCAGGTACACCCCGTCCCCCGACGACGGCGTGCGCTCCACCCCGGAGGAGGACGAGGAGTCCGTCCGCGGCTGGTTCGACACCTCGGGCGACCCGGAGATCGCCCGGCAGGTCGCGGCCGCCACGGCGCAGGCCAACCAGGAGGTGCCGGCGATCGGCGAGGAGGCCCCGAAGCAGGTCGGACCCGCGTCCGACCGGCTCGGCATCGGAGCGGCGGACGAGGCGACCCCGCCCAACGGCGTCCCGGCCCCCGGCAACTGGTCCGAGGACGCCCCACCCCGCTGACCTCGCGTTATGGAACCATAACGCGAAAATCGGGGCCCAAAATTTGCGTTATGGTTCCATAACGCGGAGTCGGGTTAGAGGGTGAAGCCGTAGGGGAGCTCGAGGCGGTGGGCGGCCAGGAGGGCCTTGTCCCGGAGGAGAGTCTCGGTCGGGCCGTCGGCGACCACCACGCCGTCGTCGAGGATCACGCTGCGGGGGCAGAGCTGCAGGGCGTACGGGAGGTCGTGGGTGACCATGAGCATCGTGCGGCCCAGGCCGAGGAGGACCTCGGCGAGCTCGCGGCGGGCGACCGGATCGAGGTTCGACGACGGCTCGTCGAGGACCAGGATCTCCGGATCGCAGGCCAGGACCGTGGCCAGGGCGACGCGGCGGCGCTGACCGCCGGACAGGTGCAGCGGGGAGCGGTCGGCGTGGCCGGCCATGCCCACCGCGTCCAGCGCCTCGTGCACGCGGGCGGCGAGCGGCGGACCGGTGAGGCCGAAGTTGGCCGGGCCGAAGGCGACGTCCTCGCGGACCGAGGGCATGAACAGCTGGTCGTCCGGGTCCTGGAAGACGATGCCCACGCGGCGCCGGATCTCCTGCAGGTTCCGCCGTTCGACCGGCAGGCCGCCGACCTCGACCCCGCCCTCGCCGGCCGTCAGGATGCCGTTGAGGTGCAGGACCAGCGTGGTCTTGCCGGCGCCGTTGGGGCCCAGCAGGGCCACCCGCTCGCCCGGCTCGATCCG
Source organism: Pseudonocardia ailaonensis (assembly GCF_039531635.1). NCBI lineage: Bacteria > Bacillati > Actinomycetota > Actinomycetes > Pseudonocardiales > Pseudonocardiaceae > Pseudonocardia > Pseudonocardia ailaonensis. Next base: position 130,731 of record NZ_BAAAQK010000003.1, read on the forward strand.
CAGGTCGACGCCGTGCAGCGCCTGGTGGCCGTCCGGGTAGGCGAACAGCAGGTCCCGGACGAGCAGGGACGGCGGGGCGGTGTGCACCTGCACATCATCGGCGAGGAGCTGTGCCGGTGCTCCGGCCCGCACGTGACCCCGGGGCGTCACGCGACCACCCACCCGGTGACGGCGAGGGCGAGGGCGGCGGCGACCGGTGCGAGCCCGGCGACCCAGTCCGTCCGGCGGCCCCGGCCGTCGGACGTCACGGGCATCGCGCCCGTCCAGCCGCGGGAGAGCATCGCGAGGTGCACCCGCTCGCCGCGCTCGTAGGAGCGGACGAAGAGCGCGCCGATCCCGCGGGCGGTGGCGCCGACCTGCCAGAGGAAGCGGGGATCGTGGCCCCGGGCGATCCGGGCCAGCCGCATCCGGCGGGCCTCGCCGGTGATGACGTCGACGTAGCGCAGCATCAGCGTGGCGATCGTGGTGACCATCGCCGGCGCCCGCAGCCGCTGCAGCCCGACGAGGAGGTCCCGCATCGGGGTGGTGGCGGCGAGGGTGAGCGAGGTGAGGACGCCGAGGGTGCCCTTGACCAGGATGTTCCAGGCCCCGAGCAGCCCCGGCTTCGAGAGGACCATGCCCAGCCACTCGATCCGCGGGTCCGGGCCCGTGAAGGGCAGCAGCACCGCCAGCACGACGAACGGCAGCTCGATCACCGCGCGCCGCAGGATCCAGAGCAGGGGTATCCGCGCCGCGACCCACACCCCGGCGAGCAGGAGCAGGTGCCCGCCGAACACCCAGAAGGCCTCGCGCGGCGTCGCCACCACGCACACCACCCCGACGAACGCCGCGACGATCTTGACCTGCGGCGGGAGCCGGTGGACGGGCGAGTCGCGGACCAGGTGGAGGGGATGGGAGTGCCCGGCGCCCACCTACTCGTCCCGTACGGAGCGCGACGCGGAACCGGCCGGGGTCCGTCGGCGCAGCGTCCAGAACAGCCCGCCCGCGATCACGACCGTGACCAGCACGCCGATGATCCCGGCGAGCCCGCCGGTGCCCTGACCGCCGAAGAGCGCGTAGTCCGCGAGCGGGGAGGCCGCGGTCGCGTGCTCACCCGCGTTCTGGGCGATGCACGTCCCCGCGAGCTGCTCGCCGTTCTCGGTGCAGCCGTGCAACGCGACGGTGTCCAGGCCGTCCGGGGACGAGCTCGCGAGGTACGAGACCCCGCCCGCCACCACCAGCGCGACCAGCAGGAAGGCGAGGAGGAACCGGCGGTTCACGCGGCACCCCCGGCGGCCGGCGCGGCCCGCCGGACGAGCACCGGCCTGCTCCCGCGCAGCAGGTACACCAGGTCCGGCCGCACCGCGGCGACCGCGCCGACGGTGGCCGCGGTGATCACGCCCTCGCCGATGCCGATCAGCGCGTGCAGGCCCACCATCAGCCCGAACACCGCTCCCAGCGAGGCGCCGCCGCTGCCGCCGACCGCGTACTCGAGGACGAAGCCGAGCGAGGCCACGACCGTGTTGACGAAGGCCGCGACGAACGCGGTGGCGACGAGCCCGCCCCGGCTGCGGCGCGCGACCGCGCGCAGCGCCACCGCCACGCCGTAGCCGGCGAAGACGCCGATCAGCGCCATGTTGGTGATGTTCGTGCCCAGTGCGGTGAGCCCGCCGTCGGCGAAGAGCAGGGCCTGGACCGCCAGCACGATCGCGAGGCACACCGCGCCTACCCACGGTCCCACCAGGATCGCGACGAGCGCGCCCCCGAGCAGGTGCCCGCTGGCGCCGGGCAGGATCGGGAAGTTGACCATCTGCACGGCGAACACGAAGGCCGTCACCAGCCCGGCCATCGGCGCGGTGCGTTCGTCGAGGTCCGCGCGGGCACGGACGAGGCACACGGCCAGGCCCGCGATCGCGATGGCGCCGAACACGAGCGACGTGGGGGCGTTCACCAGTCCGTCGCTCATGTGCATGGCGCTGTATGCCGTGCGCATGACGTTCCTCCCGAAAGGCCGATTCGAGAGGACGCTAGCTGCCGGGAGGTGGTTCTCGCCAGAGGTTGGCAAGAACGCCGGTCGATCGCACAGGGCGGCCCCGCCGGAAGGAGGGGCCGGCCGGGGTCACCCGCTCGCGGCGTGCTCCCGGCGCTCCTCGCGCTCGCGCCGCCGCTCCGACCGCGCGGCCAGGAACCCGACGCCCGCCCGGCGGACCGCGCCGAAGGGCGCGGCGACCGCGCCCCGCACCCGGTCCGTGCCCCGCACCTGCGGGGCGACCGTGGCGGTGAGCGCCGTCCCGATGGCCGCCTGTTCCGTGCGGGTGCGGTCCGCGTAGCCCGCCCGGCCCGGCCCGCCGTGCATCCGGACCGACGCGAGCGGCTCCGCCATCCCGAGGAAGTCGCCGTGCTGCAGCAGGCGCAGCCAGCAGTCCAGGTCGAGCAGCTCCTCCTGGCCGCCGCGCCAGCCACCGGCCGCGGTCATGGCCTCCCGGCGGAAGAGGACCGCGCACGCCTCGCCGACGAGGTTGGCGCGCGCCCGGACGACCTTGCGGGCGATCTCGTCGCCGTCGTGGGAGCCGATCAGCCCGCGCAGGCCGCGCCGCGGGACCAGCACGCGGCTGCGGTCGTCGACGACGTGCCGGCGGGCGGCGACGACGGCGAGGCCCGGGTCGTCGAGCAGGGGCTGGCTCTGGAGCTCCAGGCAGCGCGGGTGCAACAGGTCGCCGTCGCCGATCGCCTTGACCAGCGGTGCCTGGGAGAAGGACAGGGCCTGGTTCCGCGCGGCGGACGCCGACAGGCGTTCCCGCCCGCGCACCACGCGGATGCGGGGATCGGAGAACGAGCGCATGATCTCGTGGCTGTCGTCCCGGCTGGCGTTGTCGAACAGCACCAGCTCGAACTCGCGCTCGGTCTGGTCGAGGACCGAGCCGATCGTCTCGCCGACGTGGGCCTCCCCGTCCGTCACGGTCGCGACGACGGAGACCATCGGCTGGAACAGGAGCGCAGGTCCGCCCGCGCCGGCGACGCTCATCCGACGCTCACCGACGGCCCGCCGGAGCGGTCGGAAGGGTGGCCGTGACACATGGCCGGGAAGCGTAGCGAGCGCTTCACGGAGCCCGGGTGGGTGGGCCGAACGCGTCGTCGGTACGTTCGACTAGTACATCGGCGCAGGAGCGGGCCCGGGGGAGTCACCCCGGCGTCCACTCGGGTTCGCCCGATCGAGTGACGGCCGTCGTCGGAGGAGAGCCGGGCGTCACGTAACGCTTTCGGGTGGGCGTCAGATATCCGGTTGGACGGCTCCGAACCGGGTGAGGAATCGACCTGCAGCGGTAAGACGGCGAGACGGCAGTAAAGACGCACCGACGTGCGACGAGGGGGAACAACTGCGATGCAGCGCAGTCAGGATCCAACGGTGTCCGTGGTGGTACCGACCCGCAACGAGGCACGCAATCTCGAGGTGGTGCTGCCGGCGATCGCCGCGGTGCGCCCGGCCGTGCACGAGGTGGTCGTCGTCGACGGCAACTCGGTGGACGGCAGCGTGGAGACCGCGCAGCGGGTGCTGCCCTGGGCGCGGATCGTGCAACAGACCCGCAAGGGCAAGGGCAACGCGATGGCCACCGGCTTCGCGGCCGCCACGGGCGACATCGTGGTGATGTTCGACGCCGACGGGTCGGCGGATCCCGCCGAGATCCCGGCGTTCGTCTCCGCCCTGGTGCGGGGCGCGGACTTCGCCAAGGGCACCCGCTTCGCGCGGGGCGGCGGCAGCGACGACATCACGGCCCTGCGCAGGCTCGGGAACTCCGGCCTCAACGGCGTCGCGAACGCGTTGTTCGGCACCCGCCACTCGGACCTGTGCTACGGGTACAACGCCTTCTGGGCCGACCTGCTGCCGCTTCTTGAGCTGCCGGCGGTGGACGCTCAAGCACCGGAGGACGGCTCCATGCTGTGGGGCGACGGCTTCGAGATCGAGACGGTCCTCGCCTGCCGGGTGGCGGCCGCGGGGCTGCGCGTGGCGGAGGTTCCCTCCTACGAGCGCGAGCGCATGTTCGGCGCCACGAACCTCCGGACGTTCGTCGACGGGACGCGGGTGCTGCGCACCCTGGCCGCCGAGCGGCGCCGGGCCATGAGGAGGACCGCTCCGGCGGCGGGCCGGCCGGAGGTCCCGGCCGTGCCGGTGGCCGTCCGCAGGCCGCTCGTGCAGTTCGAGGGCCCCTCCGCCCCGGCGCACCCCGACGGTCAGGCCGCGGCGATCAGGCGGCCCCGGGTCCCCGAGACCGTGTCCACCGCCACCCCGGCGGCGGGCCTGCGCGCGTTCGACCAGTCCTCGGACCGGAACGACGAGCCCCGGAGCGACTCGCGCAGCGGTGCTGCCTGAGTCACCCGCACCGGTCCTCCCCACCCGCTGAGGACGTCCCGGGGCGCGGGCCCGCCTCGTCGGCGGGCCCGGGCCCCCTGTCATACTTCGCGCCGTGTCGAGCGCTCTCCGGATCAGGACCGGTGTGTCCGACCCGGGTGTCCGGGGCGCACGGAGGTCACCTCGCACCGGCCGCGGCCGGGGGTGCCCCGAGGGCGGAAGGCCGCCCGGTGAGGAACGAGGAGACGCGGTGACAGCACGGTGAGCATGCCGAGCGCCGGGGAGCTGACCCGTGCCCGCGCGGCACGGCGTGGTGTGGCTGTAGCGCTGGTCGTCGCGGGCGTCGTGGCCTGCCTGCTGAACCTGTTCGACGTCGCGGGGGGATCGGGTCTCCGGTTGTTCGTGACCATCGGCTTCCTGCTGCTCGGCCCCGGCTGGGCGGCAGCGGGCTTCCTGCGCCGCGCGCCGGCCGCGCACGTGTGGCTGCTGACCCTGGGCGTGGGCATCGCGACCTCGCTGCTCGCGGCGCAGATCATGGTGAGCACGACCTGGTGGCACCCGGACCTGATGCTCTACATCGTCACCGTCGGCAGCGTGCCCTTCCTGCTGCGGCACGCGGTGGTCGCCCAGTGACGGCGCACGACACCCGGAGCAACGGCCCCCGGGATCTCTCCGCCTCCGATCCCGAGGCCACGCAGGTGATGGGCAGGATCAGCGCGGGCACCGTCGCGGATCCGCCGACCACCGCGCTGCCGGTGGTGCCGACACCGCCCGCGCAGGCGCCTCCGGAGCCGGGCTGGTTCGAGAGCCGCCGGCCGCTGCTCGAGCGGTGGCTGTCGCCGGTCCTGGCGTTCCTCGCGCTGACGATGCTCCCGCTCGCGGTCGCCACCACCGACCTGGACGCCCTGGACGGCTGGGGGCTGGTCAAGGTCCTCGGCGTGCCCGCCTGGCTGGCGCTGCTCTTCGCGATCGGGGCCTGCCTCACCGAGCTCCACGCGAAGCGTCCGCGCATCCCCATGCTGGGTGCGGCCACCGGCGTGCTGATCCTCTGCTCCACCGGGCTGCCGTCCGTCGTGGAACCCGCCGCACGCTTCGGCACGTCGTGGACGATCAGCGGGTTCGTCGACGCGGTCGCCACCGCCAACGGCGTGCCTCCCGCGGGCCTCGACGCCCGCTTCTCCTGGCCCGCGTTCTTCGCCCAGTGGGCCTGGTTCCGCGACGCCGCGGGGGCCGACCAGCTGGACGTGGTGCTGCGCTGGTTCCCGCCCGCCGTCGTGACGGTGTGGGCGATCGGGATCTACGCGCTCGCCCGCTCGATGCTCGGGGGCAACCGGGCGCCGTGGGTCGCCGCCTGGCTGTTCGTCGGCCTGAACTGGATCGAGCAGGACTACTTCTCGCCGCAGGCCACCGGCATCTGCCTGCTGCTGACCGTGCTGACCTTCGCGCTCGGCCCGCTGGCCACCCGCCGGACGGACCCGAACGGCGTGCCGGGCTGGCCGCCGCCGCACGTCGGGGCGAAGCGCCTGCCGCTGTGGAACCGCTGGCTGGTGTCGGCGATGACGCCGCCCAACCGGCCGACGCTCCCCCCGAAGCAGCTGCTGCTGGTGTACTTCTGCGCCGCGCTGTGCATCCTGGCGGTGATCCCGGAACACCAGCTCACCCCGTTCGCCATCCTCGGCCAGCTGGCCCTGCTGGCGATCGTCGGGCGGTACCGGGGGCGAGGGCTGGTGCTGATCGGCGTCCTCGGCGTCCTGGTGTTCATCCTGATCGCCGCCCGCGACGTGTGGACCACCCAGATCTCCCTGTTCATCGGCGACGGCAACACCGGCGCCGCGCTGGAGTCCGGCGTCGCCAACCGCCTCGCGGGGGACACCGGGCAGATCGTCGGGAAATACTCGCGCATCGGGGTCGCCGGGATCTCCTACGCGCTCGGCGTCGTGGGCGCGTTCGTCTACTGGCGGCGCCGCCGGGACCTGGTGCCGATCGGTCTCGCGGCGGTGCCGACGGCCTTCGCGGCCCAGGGCTACGGCGGCGAGGGCTTCCTGCGCATCGTGCTGTTCGGCCTGCCGATCCTGACGATCCTGGGCGCGGACTTCCTCCGCTTCCTGGTGCGCTGGCGGAAGTGGTTCCGCCCGGTGCTGGCGGTGGCGATGGTCGGGCTGTACGTCGTCCTGATCTTCATCCGCGGCGGCAACGACTCCTACCAGACGGTGTTCCCGCGCGATCTGGCGCTGTACCGGCTGGTCGTGGCCACGACGCCGCCCGGGCAGAGCGTCATCCCGCTGTCGGACGCGGGGCCGTTCGCCTTCGAGGGCCTCACCCTCTTCGGCCGCGGCGGCGGCGTGCAGGGCTGCGGGCAGATCGCCGCCCAGCCCGATCCGGTGCCCTGTGTGGCCGCGATCAACGCCGACGTCCTCGTGAACTACCGGTCCATCGAGAAGCAGGGGGAGCACCTGTTCCTGCAGAAGCCGGGCTGGTCGCTGCAGCTGGCGAACACGCTGGTCGCGCAGGGTACCTACACGATGTGGTACCAGGACCCGACCGACCCGTACGACTTCGTGCTCCGCAAGACCGGCGCGCCGGTCCTGAGCAACGCACCCGCGGGGAGGCCGGGATGATCCTGGATCCCCTGTTCGACCGCTGGGTGTGGCTGGGCTTCCTCGGGCTGCTGGTCGTGTTCGGCATCCGGGCGTGGGTGGTCGAGAGCACCGGTGGGCGCGCGACCCGCGCCCCGGGGCGCGTGCGGCTGCTCACGGTGCTGTCGGTGGGCATGGTCGCGGTCGTGTGCGGGCTCCTGTGGGTCCAGGGCGGCCAGCAGGCGTTCGAGTCGATCGTGCACCGGACCGACCCGCTCACCGGGCTCCCGCTGGACGGACCGGCGGTCCCCGTCCAGCCGGCGGTGGCTCCGGACGCGGGGGCTCCCGCGGCGCCGGGTGCGGCCGCCCCGGCCGCCCCCGCGGTCAACCCGCCCTGACGGACCGATCACCCAAGGTGGCGCTCGTTGACAAGCCACTAGGACCGAAGTCACACCGGAATCGGCGGACGGTATGCCCTCCTTACCCGACAGAAGCCCTGTAACGGGCCGCGATATCGTTGATCGGGCCAACGGTTCGTCGGTTTGAGTGAGATCTGAGATACGGTCGCGCGCAGTAGCCGTCATGCCGCTTGCAGTCTCGTCGGAGAAAGGCTCCCCCTTCATGTCGGATCAGGTCTACGACTTCGTGATCGTCGGCGGCGGTGCGGCCGGCTGTGTGCTGGCGAACCGTTTGAGCGCCGATCCCGCGAACCGGGTCCTGCTGCTCGAGGCCGGCCGGTCCGACCCGTTCTGGGACGTCCTGACCCACATGCCGGCCGCCATGGGGATGGCCATCGCCAGTCGCTCGCACAACTGGCACTACCAGACCGAGCCCGAGCCGTTCATGAACGGCCGGCGGATGGACCAGCCCCGCGGCCGCCTCCTGGGTGGCTCCGGATCCATCAACGCGATGACGTTCGTCCGCGGGCATCCGGCGATCTTCGACCGCTGGGCCAAGGCCACCGGGGCCTCGGAGTGGGACTACGCACATGTGCTGCCCTACTTCAAGCGGCTCGAGGACTCGGCGCCCTTCGGCGGCAGTGAGTACCGCGGCCGCGGCGGGTTCCAGCCCGTCGACCGCGCGCCCGCGGACCACCCGCTGTTCACGCTGTTCTTCGAGGCCGTCCAGCAGGCCGGCTACCCGCTCACGGCGGACATCAACGGTGCGGTCCAGGAGGGCTTCGGCGCGTTCGACCGCAGCATCCGCAACGGTCGCCGCCGCTCGTCGTCGCAGGGCTACCTGCACCCCGTCATGGGGCGGCCCAACCTGCGGGTCCGCACCCGCGCGCTCGCCACGCAGGTCCTGCTCTCCGGCACCCGCGCCGTCGGTGTGACCTACCGGGTCGGGGACGAGGAGTTCATCGCGCGGGCCAAGGAGGTCGTCCTCTCGGGCGGCGCGTTCAACACCCCGCAGCTGCTCCAGCTGTCCGGGATCGGCCGGCCCGAGGACCTCGAGCCGGTGGGGATCACCCCGCTGCACGAGCTGCGCGGGGTCGGCTACAACCTCGAGGACCACCTCGCGGTCCAGGTCCAGCACTCGTGCACCGAGCCCATCTCGATGGTGCACATGAAGGACAAGAAGCAGTGGCCGCTGATGGGGCTGCAGTGGCTCGCGGGCCGCGGCCCGGCGACCAGCAACCTCTTCGAGGCGGCCGGCTTCGTCCGCAGCAACGAGGACACCGAGTTCCCGGACGTGATCATCGGCTTCGCCCCGCTGGCCATGAAGTTCGACGAGAAGCGCATCGTCGACGGGCACGGCTACCAGGTGCACGTCGGGACCCTCGCCGCCCGCGCCCGCGGCAGCGTCACGCTCAAGTCGTCCGACCCGGGGCGGCACCCGCGGATCGTGTTCAACTACCTGGACAACCAGCGGGACCGGGACGACTGGGTGAAGGCGATCCGGATCGCCAGGGACATCATGAGCCAGCCCGCCTTCGCGGCGGTCGACGGTGGTGAGGTCGCGCCCGGCAGGTCCGTGCAGTCCGACGAGGACCTGCTCGCGTGGGTCGCCGAGGCCGCCCAGACGGGTCTGCACCCCACCGGCAGCGCGCGGATGGGGACCACGCCGGACGACGTCGTCGACCCCTCGTCGATGCGCGTCCACGGGCTCGAGGGCCTGCGCGTCGTCGACGCCTCGGTCTTCCCCTCCGTGACCAACAGCCAGACGTACGCACCCACCCTGATGGTGGCCGAGAAGGCGTCCGACATGATTCTGGGGAACACGGCGCCGGCGCCGGCTCGGCTGCCCCACCTCGAGGTCGTCGCGGAAGCGCCGGCGACCGTCGTGAACGGGGTGTCGCAGCGGTCGCGCCGCCCCGAGGTGAACCGCTCCTAGCCGATACACGGAGGACCCCCGATGGAACTGCCTGCGCGGGCGCCCGCCTGGGTCGGCCGGGTGGACCGGCTGGCCGAGGGGCCGGCGGCACTCGACCTGGCGGTGGACCCGCGGTACCTGGCAGCGCGGCTGCTCGTGACCGAGGGCCGCATGGCCGTCGGTCTGGTGACGGTCGACCTCGCCGACGGTCGGGCCGGGACGGCGGCGGTACGGACGGCGATCGAGTCGCAGCTCGGGCCCGCCGGCGTGCCCGCGCAGCCGGTCGCGGCCCCCACCGGGCCGGCCGAGCCGCTCACGGTGGTGATCGCGACCCGGAACCGGGCCGAGAGCCTGCGGACGAGCCTCGCGTCGGTCGTCGCGGGGGACCATCCGGCGGTCACGGTGCTGGTCGTCGACAACGACCCGCCCGACGACAGCACCCGGGACGTCGCCGAGGAGTTCGCGGACCGCGGCGTGGTGTACGTGCGGGAAGCCCGGCGGGGGCTCTCCGTCGGCCGCAACCGGGGCCTGCGCGAGGCGGCCACCCCGCTCGTCGCGTTCACGGACGACGACACCGAGGTGGACCGGAACTGGGCCACGCGCATCGCCGAGGTCTTCGCGGCCGAGCCGGGCCTGACGTGCGTGAGCGGCCCCGTCATCGGCGCGCGGCTGGACACCGAGGAACAGCTCGCCGCCGAGCGGGCGCTGGTGTGGAACCGCGGCTTCGAGTCGCGGCGGTACTCGCTGGCCAGGCCGCCCAAGGACTCCGCGATCTTCCCGTTCTCGCCCGGCCTGTTCGGCATCGGCGCGAACTTCGCCGTCCGCGCGGAGGTCGCGCGCAAGGTCGGCGGGTTCGACGAGGCGCTCGGCGCCGGCGCCCCCACCCGTGGCGGCGAGGACTGCGACTTCATGGTCCGGCTGGTCCTCGACGGGCACGAGGTCGGGTACGACCCGGGCATGGTCGTCTGGCACCACCACCGGTCGTCGCCGGGGGAGTTGCGGGACCAGCTGCGCGGGTACTCGATGGGTCTGGGAGCATTCCTCACGAAGATCGCGCTCGATCCCCGGGCGAGCGCGATGGCCCTGCGCCGGCTGCCCGCCGCCGTGGCCCGGTTCCGCCAGATCGGGGACCGGGAGGGCACCGCCGGGCAGGGTGTGGCCGCCGGCTCCCTGCGCGAGCGGATCGGCTGGATCACCGACGGCGGGACCGCCTACGTGATCGGCCGGAGGGCCGTCCGCCGGTCCGGCCGACCGGTCCCCAAGCTAGTGCCGACGAACAGGTGAACAGATGAGCGCCCCGCTGCCGCCGAACTCCCACCGGGAGCCCGACGGCGACGCCCCGCCCCGCAGGAGCTCGAAGGGCACCTACTACGCGATCGGCGTCGTGGTCGTCGCCGCCGTGGTGGCCCTGGTCGCCGTGCTCCTGACCCGGCCGCCCGCGGACGGGAGCGGCGGGGACGGCGGCAGTGCGGCGACGACCACCGCGGCGCCGACGCCGACGACGTCGCGGCCCCCCAGCGCGGGCGAGGCCACGAGCGCGGCGACGATGCTCGGCTGGGGCCAGCCCTCGCGGGTGGAGGAGTTCGACGGGCCGCGTCCCCCCGGCTGGGACATCTACAGCGGCGAGGGGCACAACGGCCAGGGCACCCGTACGCCGAACGCCATCGACGTGCAGAACGGCCTGCTGACCATCAAGGGGGACGCCGAGGGCAACACCGGCGGCCTCGCGATGATGCCCGGCCAGAAGTACGGCCGCTGGGAGGGGCGCATGCGGATGCCCACGAGCGACCCGACCTACCACGCCCTGATGCTGCTGTGGCCGGACAAGGAGAACTGGCCGGTCGGCGGCGAGATCGACTTCGTCGAGGCCACCTCGCCGGACCGGCAGTCGGTCAACTCGTTCCTGCACTACGGCAAGAGCAACAAGCAGGTCCAGAACAACGTGAACGTGGACGCCACCCAGTGGCACAACTGGGCGGTCGAGTGGACCCCGGACCACGTGATCGGCTACCTCGACGGCCGGGAGTGGTACCGGATCGACGACAAGGACACGCTCCCCCCGGGCCCGATGCACCTCTGCCTGCAGTTCGACTGGTTCCCCGACGACGGGGACCGGAACAACGTGACGCCGTCGGAGATGCAGGTCGACTGGGTCAAGGAGTACAAGCTCTCCTGAGGTGAGCCACCGTCACCCGATGGGCTGACGGTGGGCTCTCTCAGCGCAGCTTCAGGCAGGCCTCGCTCTCTCAGCGTAGTTTCAGCCGCGTCCGTCAGACTGATCCGTGCTCACCCGAATGGTGGTGGGCCGGTCGGTCTTGGGGGAGTGAGCAGCGGATGACGCCCACCTGTCTCGGCACGGGACGGCACCGCGAGGTCGAGGTGCCACCGCCGCCGAGGGGTGTCTCGCTCCTGCCCCGGGGCCGTCGGGACCTGCTGGGGTGGCTCACCTGCGTGCTGCTGCTCGCGGCCGTGGTGCTCTCGGTCGTCCGCGCCTTCGGCCCGATGACCTACGAGGGCGACATCTGGCGGCAGTCGGACACCGCGACGATCGCGCACAACTTCTTCCGCAACGGCATGGAGCTGCTCTACCCCCAGATCAACTGGGGCGGCTCGGGGCCGGGCTACGTCGAGACCGAGTTCCAGCTCGTGCCCTACCTGGCCGCGTCGCTCTACCACGTGTTCGGCGAGCACGCCGCGATCGGCAGGCTCGTCTCGCTGGTGTTCATGATCGTCGGCGCGGCCGCCTTCTGGGGGTTCGCCCGGCGGGTGCTGCCGGAGACGGTGGCGCGCTGGTCGATGATCGCGTTCGCCCTGTCGCCGGCCTTCATGCGCTACGGCAGTGCCTTCATGCCGGACGCCGCGGCACTGGCCTTCTACCTCCTCGCCGTACTGGCCTACCAGCGGTGGCTGACGGAGGACCGCCGGCGCTGGCTCGTCGGCACCGCCGCGGCCGTCGCGATGGCGGCGCTGGTCAAGCCGACCTCGCTGCACATCCTGCTCGTGCTGCTGATCTGGACGGCGATCGTCGCGCGGCGGCGGCTGCTCCGCCCGGGGCTCTACGCCGCCGCCGTGGCCTCGCTGGTGCCGGCCGCGATCTGGATGTGGCACGCGCGCGGCCTGTACGAGGAGTACGGCAACACCTTCGGGGTGCTGTCGGGCGGGGACAGCAAGGTCGGCGGCCTGCAGTACTGGCTGTCGTCCGGCTTCTACCTCGGCAACCTGACCATCGAGGCCACGATCGTCTACGGGCTCGCCGGGGTGCCGCTGGCGATCCTGGCCCTGGTCGTGGCGCGGCGCTCGGTGCCGGCGTACGTCTGGGCCGCGCTCCCGTCGCTCGTGGTGTTCTACTTCGCGGTGCCCCGCTACAGCATGGCGCTGGGACCCCACTACCACCTGTTCTCGCTGCCCTCGGCTGCGATCCTGGTCGGGCTCGGCGTCACCACGGCGTACGGCCGGCTGCGCGCTCTGCGCCCGCGCCGCACGGTCGCGGCGCTGACCGCGGTGGGCACGGTCGTCGCCGTGGCCGCGCTGGGCGCGCCGAGCATCTCGGTCCTGCGCGCCTCGATGGTCGACACCAGCGGGACGTACCGCAGCTGTGCCACCGCGCTGGACCAGGTGGCCCGGCCCGGGGACCTGAGCATCGTGGCCACGGACAGCCTGGCGGTGGAGGACGGCTCGCCCAACAACTTCCAGGACCCGGCGATCTTCTACCTGGCCGACCGCCGGGGCTGGGTCCTGGCCGCCGACCAGCAGGAACCGTCCCGCGTCCGCAGCTACATCACGCAGGGCGCGCAGTACCTGGTGTCACCGGATCCCTCGATCGTCACGCCGAGCGGCACGCTGGGACACTGGTTGGACGAGCACGCGACCCGGGTGCGCAGCGCCTCGGCCAACGGGTGCGACGTCTGGCGGCTCTACCAGGCATGAACGGCGAACGCTCCCCGTGGACGCGTCGTGCCGGTGGGGTCGGCGGCGTGCGCAGCCGGCTCGACCCCGACCGAACGACGCCGCGAGACGCGGCGGAACTGGAGCCCCGATGACCCGCACTGCCCGCACTGCGACCGCGTCCCCGATCGGTCTGCCCGGCCTGCTCCGCAGCCTGCGCGACGTCGGCGGCGCCGCCTGGCTCGGCGGCTCGCTGATGGGCGCGACCGGCCTGAACGCCGCCGCGGACGCGGCCGGCCCCGGTGAGCGGGACGTGGTCGTCCAGGCCGGCTGGGCGCGCTGGACCCCGATCTTCCGGGTCGCCGCCCTCTCCCACCTCGCCGGGGCGGTGGGCCTGCTGGCGACCGAGCGCAGCGCCGCGGCCGCGGGCCGGCTGGGGCTGTCCACGGCGGCCGCGGGTGCGGTCGCCGCCGCCGTCGTGGTCGGCGGCCGCGAGGACTCGGACGACAACCAGAAGGTCGTGCACGCGCTGGAGTACGCCGTGCCCGGGCTGCTCGCCGCGGCGGTGCTGAGCACAGCGCTGAGCCGGCGCTGACGGGGGACCGAGGAGCGGCCGGCGGTGCTACCGCCGGCTCAGCTCCACTCCTCCCACCCGTCGAACGCGCCGTGCAGTGCGGCGCGGAACACCGTCGGGCGGTCGAAGGCGGTCACGAAGGTGCGGGCGATCGTGCCCGGGGTGCGCGTGTCGACGGCCTGCGCGTAGACGGCGGCGTACCCGGCGTCGAGCGCGGCCGCCTGGGCCCGGGCGTCCCAGTTGGCGGACTGGCCGTAGGGGATCGCGAACTCGGCGGTGTCGACGCCGAGCATCCGGGTCAGCCGCGCGCGGGACTCGGCGAGCTCGCGCCGGACCTGGCCGTCGTCGAGGGTGGAGAAGTCGGGATGGGTGACCGAGTGGCTGCCGAGCTCCATGCCGGCCCGCTGCAGGGCGTCGAGGCCGTACCAGTCGAGCACGTGGTCGTACCCGCCCTCGTGCCCGCCGTCGGCCCAGCCCGTGACGACGAACATCGTGGCGGGCACGCCGTGCGCGCGCAGCACCGGCACGGCGTTCTGCAGGACCGAGCGCACCCCGTCGTCGAACGTGATCGACAGGAGCTGCTCGTCCGGGCGGGCGAGGACCTCGGACGGCGTGGCGAAGGTCCAGCCGTCGTCCACCGCGAGCTGCAGGTGGCGCTCGAAGGCCGCCGGTGTCACGTCGTTCACGCCCCACTCGGGCGTGCCGACGGAGTGGTAGGCGACGATCCGCGCCCGCGCCGCACCCGCGGCGGGCCGGGACCGCAGACCCAGGCTCCAGCGCTCGACGCCGAGCCGGCCCTTCACGAGGTGTGGGTACGCGACCTGGCCGAGCCGGGTGGACCCGACGGCGGAACGCAACGATTCGGGAACGGACCGGCTCACGCGGCGATCGTAGCCAGGCGGCTCGTCCGGCGCGGCGACCGGTCCCCGTCCCGTCCCTGCTCCGCCGCGGAAACGATCCCGGCACGTCGAACGATGACGACGGTACGACCGGAGCCCGGTCCGGAAGCGACCGACGCGCGTGAAACGGACTAATCGGATGGGCCCGCGAGAGGCCGCTCGGCGCAGTCTCGCTAGCATGAGGCCCGATCGGCAGCGCTGGAAACGATGAAACGGAAGTCTGAACTGATGGCGCGTGGACGGCTGGGTGCCAGCCTGGAACGCAACGCGATCGCACTGATGGCGGCTTCCGCGATCACCGCGCTCGTCGGGCTCGCGTTCTGGGCCGTGGCCACCCGGCTGCCGGCGGAGGAGGTCGGGCGCGCCTCGGCCGTCCTGAGCACCGCCACCATGTTCAGTGTGCTGGCGAGCCAGAACGTCGGCCTGGTCGTGAGCCGGTTCCTCCCGGGGGCGGGGCGCCGCTCGCAGCGCCTGGTGCTCGGTGGGTACGGGGTCGCGATCGTGGTGGCCGTCGTGCTCAGCGTGGGGTTCGCGCTGTTCCTCGCGTCGGACACGCTGTTCCGCAGCGGGTCCGAGAAGCTGTACTTCCCCGTCGTCGTCCTGGTCCTCGCGGTGTTCACCCTGCAGGACTGGGTGCTGACCGGGCTGCGGATGTCGATCTGGGTCCCGCTCGAGCAGCTGCTGTTCGCCGCGGTCAAGCTCGGGTTGCTGGTGATGTTGATCTCGGTGCTCCCGGACGACGCTATCCTGCTCGCCTGGACGGTGCCGGCGGCGGTCGCCGTCGTCGTCGTCAGCTCGTTGATCATGGTTCGCGTCCTGCCGCGGCGGCCGGAGCCCCTCGCGGGCGTGGTCGAGCTGCCGCCCCGCAAGGCGCTGACGAAGATCTTCTTCGCGGAGTACGCGACGGGCGCGATGACGGTGATCGTCCCGATGCTCCTGCCCCTGATCGTCGTGGCCCACCTGGGGACCGCGGCCAACGCGTACTACGCGCTGCCGTGGATGCTCAGCGAGGCCTTCAACATGCTGCTGTGGAACATCGGGTCCTCCTACATGGTGGAGGTGTCCCACGACAGCACCCGGGCGGCGGCGCTGCTCATGCGGACCGCCAAGCTCAGCGGCCTCGTCATGCTGGCCGGGGTGCCGTTCCTGCTGTTCGCCGCACCGTGGCTGCTGACCCTGCTCGGGGGCGCGTACGCGGCCGAGGGAGCCGGCGTCATGCGGCTGCTGGCCTGCGCGGTGCCGTTCCTGATCATCACGAACCTGTACCTCAGCACCGCCCGCGTGCGTCAGCAGATGGGCCGGGTCGTCGCGGTGCAGCTGGGGGCGACCGTGGTCACCCTCGGACTGGCGTTCATGCTGGTCGACCCGCTCGGCATCGACGGCGTGGCGCTGGCCTACCTCATCGCGGAGGTGCTGTCGGCGCTCGTCGTCCTGGGCCCCCTGATCCAGGTGTTCCGGGGCAAGGCGTCGGTCGCCCCGCCCGATCCCGAGACCGTCGTGCTGCCGGTCGTCCGCTACGCCGACCCCGAGACCATCGTGCTGCCGGTCATCCGGCGCTACTGACCCGAACCGGGCGACGGCCCACCATCGACAGCGACCTCCGGAAGGGAACGGAACGACCAGTGCCTCCAAGCGGAAGACGTCCGACCGTCAGTGTCGTGATCCCGTGCTACCGGTACGGGCACTACGTCACGCAGACCGTGCAGAGCGTGCTCCGCAACGAGCAGGTCGACCTCGACGTCCTCGTCATCGACGACGCGTCGCCGGACGACTCCTGGTCGGTGGTCGAGCGGCTGCCGCGGCTCGATCCCCGGGTGCGGGTCCGGCGCAACGAGCAGAACCTCGGCCTCATCGGCACCGCCAACTCCGGCCTGCACGACGCGGAGGGGGACTACGTCGTCCTGCTCTCCGCGGACGACGCCCTGGCGCCCGGCTGGCTCGACCGCGGGGTGGACCTGCTGGAGCGGACCCCGGCGGCCTCCTTCGCCATCGGTCCGGTGCAGGTCTTCGAGAGCGAGCTGCTGCCGATCGTCCGGAAGAAGCGGGAGGTCCGCTCGGTCGTGTTCCCCGGCCGGGACTGGCTGGAGATCAGCTGCCGGCGCGGCGTGACGAAGGCCCGGTCGCCCGAGGTGATCGTGCGCAACTCCGCCCAGCGGGCCGTCGGCGACTACAATCCGGCGGTCCCGTACAGCTCGGACATGGAGATGTGGCTCCGGCTGGCCAGCGTCGGGGACGTCGTCGAGGTCCGGGGGCCGTGGGCGGCGTTCTACCGCATCCATGCCCAGAACATGTCGCGCGACCTGACCCTGGAGTGGACCGGGCAGCTCCGCAGCGACGCCACCGCGTTCGAGCAGTGGGCCGCGTCGTCGGGGGCGTCGCTGCCGGACATCGACCGGCTCATCGCGACGGCCCGCAAGGCCCTCGCGGGCACGGCCCTGCGGCTCGCCCCGCAGGCCTTCCTCCAGGACGGCGGCGCGTTCGACGCGCTGTGCGAGTTCGCACTGGAGCAGGATCCGGAGGGCGCGCGCGACGAGGTCGACCGCCTCCGCGACCGCTTCGGCAGCCCGTTGCTGACCGGGCTGCGGGACGGCGCACTTCCCCTCACGCTGTCCGCCGTGCGGGCCCGCCGCGGCGTTCCCCAACTGCGCGCCCGGCTGCGCTCCTACCTGACGCCGGTGAACCACCGGCTCGGGACCCTGCCGGACCGTGTGACCACCGCGGCGGCGACCGCGCGCGGGGTCGCGAAGGCGAAGGTGAAGGCATGACGACGGACCCCCAGACCCACCGGCCCCGCCCGGGGGAGGCCTCCTCGGTCAGAGGGGCGGTCGAGGCGGTGGCCGGGACCGAGGACCTCGTCGAGGACGGTGTCCTGGCCGACGACGGCCTCGACGACGACGAGGACGAGCGCGGCGGCACCTGGTGCTGCCAGCTCGAGCTGGCCGGGCCCGGCCAGGTCATGTCCGCGGGTCCGCAGAGTCCGGACCACGCGTGGGTCCGCGCCCTCGTCCGGCTGCACGGTGAGCCGCTGGGCTACGCGACCGTGCCGGCCCGCGCCGGCGGGTTCGACCTCGCCGAGCTGGTCACCGTCTCCTGGTCGCAGTGGTCGGAGGAGATCGCCGACCATCTCGCCGGCGAGGGACACCCGCGGCCCACGTCGCTCACGGTCGCCGACCTGCCGCTCCCGGTCGCGGGCGGCAGCTGCCCGGGCCGGGTGTCCACGGACCGCTTCGTGTCGGTCGTGGTCTGCACGCACAACCGGACGGCGATCCTGCCGCGCTGCCTCGCCAGCCTGGGCGCGCTGACCTACCCGAACCTCGAGATCATCATCGTCGACAACGCGCCGAGCGACGGGAGCACGCGCGCGGTCGTCGAGAAGATGATGGCCACGGACAGCCGGTTCCGATACGTCGCCGAGCCGCGCGCCGGGCTCTCGTTCGCCCGCAACAAGGGCCTGCGCGAGGCGGGCGGTGAGATCATCGCCTACACCGACGACGACGTCACCGTGGACCCGCAGTGGGTCGAGGGCCTGGTCCGGGGCTTCGGGCGGCGTGCCGACGTCGGCTGCGTGACGGGGCTCGTCTGCACCGCCAGCATGTCGACCACGGTCGAGGCCTACTTCGACGCGCGCGCCTCGTCCTGGTCCACCCGCGTCCGCCCGCACGTCTTCGAGCTCATCCAGGACTCGGCGGGTGGTCCGCTCTACCCGTTCTCGGCGGGCGTCTTCGGGACCGGGGCCAACTTCGCCTTCGACCGCGGCGTGCTCGGCCAGGCGGACGGCTTCGACGAGGCCCTCGGCGCGGGATCGCCCACCCGGGGCGGCGAGGACCTCGACGCGTTCGTGAACACCCTGCTGAGGGACCGGACGATCGTCTACGAGCCCTCGGCCATCGTCTGGCACTACCACCGGGTCGGTCACCGGGAGCTGCTGCGCCAGCTCTACGGCTACGGCACCGGCTTCGCCGCCTTCATCACCAAGTGCCTGATCCGCCGGTCGACGCGGTGGGAGGTCATCCGCCGGATCCCGGCCGGGCTGGGCCGCATCGTCTCGATCCGCTCGGAGACGAAGGAGGCGCTGGGGGAGCAGCACGAGTTCCCGAAGGGCGCCACCCTGGTCGAGCTGATGGGGTACGCGACCGGGCCGTTCCTGTACGCGCGGGCGCTGCGGGACAACCG
The DNA here is from genome assembly GCF_039531635.1 of Pseudonocardia ailaonensis. Taxonomy (NCBI): domain Bacteria; kingdom Bacillati; phylum Actinomycetota; class Actinomycetes; order Pseudonocardiales; family Pseudonocardiaceae; genus Pseudonocardia; species Pseudonocardia ailaonensis. Next base: position 149,478 of record NZ_BAAAQK010000003.1, read on the forward strand.
GCGGGTCCGCAAGGAGCTCGTCGAGCCGTAGGCCCTCCGGTCACGCCGCCGGCCCGTGCGGTGGCGTGACCCGGGTGGCCTGGACCGGCGGCGTGCCGGGTGCCGGTCAGACGGCCCGCAGGCCGCCCTCGGCGAGCCGCTCGTGCCGGGTGCCGCACTCCGGGCAGGTGAGGGTCTCGTCGAGCCGGACGCCGCAGGCGCACACCCAGCCCTTCTGCCGGGCCGGGTTGCCGACGACGAAGGCGTGCGCCGGCACGTCCCCGGTGATCACCGCGCCGGCACCCGCGAAGGCGTGCTCGCCGATCTCGGTGCCGCACACCACGACCGCGCCCGCTCCCAGGGTGGCGCCGCGGCGCACGGTCGTGGACATCAGCGCCTCCGGCCCGCGCTTGATCGCGGAGCGGGGCCGCATGTCGTTGGTGAAGAGCACGTTGGGGCCGAGGAAGACGTCGTCCTCGCAGGTCACGCCGGTGAAGACCAGCACGCCGTTCTTCACGGTGACGTTGTCCCCGAGCACGGCGCCGCCCTCGACGAACGCGCCGTCGCACACGTTGCAGTCCCGGCCGATGCGCGCGCCCGGGAGCACGTGGGCGAAGGCCCAGACCCGGGTCCCCGCGCCTACGTCGGTGCTCTCGCAGAGCCCGCGCTCGTGGACGAAGACGCCCGCGGCGGTTCTGGCAGCACCGGTCACGCGAGCGCCTCGGTGAGCACCTCGACGACCCGGCGCTGCTGCTCCTCGGTGATCTGCGGGTACAGCGGCAGGCTGAGGATGCGGTCCGCCATGGCCTCGGCGACGGGGAAGTCGCCCGCCTTGCCGAGGTTCCCGAAGGCCTCGGTGAGGTGGACGGGGGTGGGGTAGTGGATGCCCGCGCCGACACCGTTGGCGTTGAGGTGGGCGAGGACCTCGGCCCGCTTCTCGACCTCGATGACGTACAGGTGCCACACCGGCTCGTTGCCCGTGGTGACCGTCGGCGTGGTGACCGGGAGGTCCGCGAGGAGGGCGTCGTAGCGGGCGGCGGCCTCGCGGCGCAGCGCGTTCCATGCGTCGAGGCGCTTCAGCTTCGCGCTCAGCACCACGGCCTGGATCGTGTCGAGCCGGCTGTTGACGCCGATCACGCTGTGCTCGTACTTGCGCGGCGAGCCGTGCGCGCTGATCAGCCGGACCCGCTCGGCGAGCTCCGCGGAGTTCGTGAGCACCGCCCCGGCGTCGCCGTACGCGCCGAGGTTCTTGCCCGGGTAGAAGCTGGTGCCGGCGATGTCGCCGACCGCCCCGGCCCGCAGGCCGTCGCGGCGCGCGCCCTGGGACTGGGCCGCGTCCTCCACGATCCGCACCCCGGACGGCAGCCCGTCCCGCAGCCGGGCGACGTCCGCGACCTGGCCGTAGAGGTGCACCGGCAGGACCGCGCGGGTCCGGTCGGTGACCGCGGCGAGCGCGGCGTCGACGTCGATCAAGGCGGTGCCGGGCTCACAGTCCACCAGCACGACCTCGGCGCCCGCCCGGACGACCGCCTCGGCGGTGGCGATGAACGTGTTGGCCGGGACGAGGCACTCGTCGCCGGGGCCGACGCCCAGGGCCCGCAGGGCCAGCTCCAGGGCGTCGGTGCCGTTGGCGACGCCGACCACGTGCTCCACACCGGAGTACGCGGCGTACTCCGCCTCGAACGCGGCCACCGCCGGCCCGCCGACGAACGCGGTGCGGGCCAGGACCTGCGCCCAGCCCTCCGCGACCTCGGCGGCCACCTCGGCGTGCTGGGCGGCCAGGTCGACAAGGGGGATGTTCGCCACGGTTCTCCTCGGCAGGGGGTCGGGGTGCGTCAGACGGTGGGGGCGAGGTCCAGCGCGTCCGCCAGGGCGTCGACCACCAGCTTCTGCTCGGCCTCGCCGATCTCGTGGTGCACGGGCAGGATGATCGTCGAGCGGGTGAGGTGCTCGGTGACCGGCAGCGGGCCGTGCGGGTGGCCCGCGTAGGCCGGCTCCAGGTGCGAGGCCATGATCCCGCGGCGCGCGGAGATCCCGGCCGCGGCCAGCGACCCGAGCACCGCGACCTGGTCCGCGCCCGCGGGCAGCTCCACCCAGAACGACTGGTAGTTGCCGGTGCCGTGGGCGGGATCGGTGACCGCGCGCAGGCCGAGCGGTTCCAGCAGCTCCCGGTACCGCGCGGCGATCGCGCGCCGCTGCGCCACGATCCCCGGCAGCCGGCCGAGCTGCACGAGACCCATCGCGGCCTGCATGTCCGTCATCCGGTAGTTGAACGCCGTCTCGGCGTACCCCTCGAGGACGACCTTGCTGCCGGCGGCGTGCCGGTCCGCGGCCGACACCGTCATGCCGTGCTCGCGCAGCCTGCGGATCCGGGCGGCCCACTCGGCGTCGTCCGTGGTGACCATCCCGCCCTCACCGGTGGTGAGCAGCTTGCGGGGATGGAACGACCAGGCGGCCAGCAGCGCGCCGGTGCCGACCGGCTCGCCGTTGAGCGTGGCCCCCGCGGCGCAGGCGGCGTCCTCGACGACCGGGACGGCCCCGACTGCGCCTCGGATGGCCGGGACGTCCGCGGGCTGGCCGCCCTGGTGCACCACCAGCACGGCCTTCGTGCGCTCGGTGAGCACGGCCGCGACGGAGTCGGCGGTCAGGTTGCCGTGCTCCGCGGAGACGTCCGCGAACACCGGCGTCGCGCCGCAGTAGCGGATCGCGTTGGCCGTGGCGATGAACGAGAACGAGGGACACACCACCTCGTCGCCCGGGCCCACCCCCAGCACGTAGAGGGCCAGGTGCAGCGCGGTGGTGCAGTTGGACGTCGCGACGGCGTGCGCGGCCCCGACGTGCGCGGCGAAGGCCTTCTCGAACTCCGCGACCCGCGGGCCCTGGGCCACCCAGCCGGACCGGACGGCGGCGGCGACGGCCTCGGCCTCCTCGTCGCCGAGGAGGGGCTTCATGACCGGGATCACGCGGAGATCCCCTGGGTCTCCGCCTGCCACCACGCCACGAGCCCGCGCAGCCCCTCGTCCATCCCGATCGTCGGCTTCCAGCCGAGGTCGCGGGCGGCGGCGGAGATGTCCGCGAGCCGGCGGGTGACGCCGTTGACCTGCCGCGCCGGGCCGAACTCCGGCGTGAGGTCGGAGTCCATGGCGGCCAGCAGCGCCTCGGCCAGCCCGGCGAGGCTGATCTCCTGGGCGGTGGCGATGTTGTAGACCTCGTCCGTGACCGGGGCCTGCGCGGCCAGCACGTTGGCGCGGGCGATGTCGTGGACGTGCACGAAGTCCATCGTCTGCAGGCCGTCGCCGAAGATCAGCGGGCGCTCCCCGCGGGCGATCCGCTCCATCCAGCGGATCAGCACCTCGGTGTAGACGCCGTACGCGTCCATCCGCGGGCCGTAGACGTTGAAGTAGCGCAATGCCACGTAGTCGAGGCTCTTCATGGCGTGGAAGCTGCGGAGCATGCCCTCGTTGAACGCCTTCGCGGCGCCGTAGAAGGTGTCGTTGTTGTACGGGTGGTGGCGCTCGGTGGTGGGGAACTGCTCGGCCAGCCCGTAGACCGACGCCGACGAGCTCGCGACGACCTTCTTCACCCCGGCCTCGACGGCCTGCTCGATGACGGTGAAGGTGCCGTCGACCAGCGACTCGAGAGCGGTCCGCGGCTGCTCGGCGCACTGCGTGATGCGCAGGGCCGCGAGGTGGAAGACCAGGTCCTTGCCGGCCGTCAGCTCCCGCACGACGCCGAGGTCGTTGATGTCGCCCTCGACGAGGGTGAGCCGGTCGCCGGCCTTCTCGGCCGCGGCGGCGATGTTCTCCCGGCGCCCGCGCACCAGGTTGTCCAGGACCACGACCTCGGCCGCACCGGCGTCGACCAGCTGGTCCACGAGCGTCGAGCCGATCGTGCCCGCACCGCCCGTGACCAGGATCCTCTGTCCGGAAACCGGCTGGGCAGCCTTGGCTGACTCGGTCACACCGTCACCTCTCCACGGCCGCGCTGGGCCATCGTGGTCGCCACGTTCTCGATGACCCCGGCGCGATCGCCCGGGGCGTGCTGCAGATCCCGGATCCGGACGGACTGGCCGTCCTTCGCCAGGCTCTCCGACGCCGCCTCGAGGATGGCGAGGACCCGCAGGCCCGCGAAACCGTCGGTGAGCGGGCGCCGCTTCTCCGTGATCGCCGCGGCGAACTCGACCATGACCGACCGGAGGGCCTCCAGGTTGGCCAGGGCGGGGGCGACGGTGTCCCCGGTGCGGTAGGAGACGATCTGGCGGCCGCGCACGTCGGCGTCCGCCAGCTCGTCGTTGCGCTCCACGCCACGGTCGTGCTCGGACAGCCGCTGGGTGGGGTTGAGGTCGTCCCAGATGATCGTCCGCGCCGAGCCGCCGACGACGAAGGTGCGGATCTTGGTGGGGGACAGCCAGTTCACGTGCACGTGCGCGAGCGCGTCGTTGGACAGGCGCAGGGTGAGGTGGGCCACGCAGGCGTGCCCCGCGCCCACCGGGTCCGAGCCGTGCGCGGCCACGGAGACGGGGAAGACGTCGTCCGGGAGGATCGCGTCGAAGATCGACAGATCGTGCGGGGCGAGGTCCCACAGCACGTCGACGTCCGGCTGCACGATGCCGAGGTTGATCCGCACCGAGTCGAGGTACTGCAGGTCGCCGAGGCGGCCGCTGCGCAGGGTCTCGCGGATGTGCCGGACCTCGGAGGTGTAGCAGAAGGTGTGGTCGACCATCAGCACGCGGCCGTGCTTCTCGGCCGCCTCGACCAGCTGCCGGCCCTCCTCGTAGGTGGGCGCGAGCGGCTTCTCGATCAGCACGTGCTTGCCGGCCTCGAGCGCCGCCATGCCGATGGCGTGGTGCGTGGCCGCCGGGGTGGCGATCGCGACCGCCTGCACGGCCGGGTCGGCGAGCACCTCGTCGAGCTTCGTGGAGATCGCCACGGTGGAGTAGTTGCCGAGGACCGCGCGGGCGCGGCCCTCGTCGAGGTCGCAGAGGTACTCGAGCCGGAGGCCGGGGGTCTGCTGCGCGTTGCGGACCAGGTTGGGGCCCCAGTACCCGCCGCCGACCACCGCGATGCCGATCGGACTCGCCGTTTCCACCCTGCTGGCTCCCCTCGGTGTGACACGTCGTCCGGTCGGACCCTACAAAAGGCCGGAACGATCACCGGACCCGCGTCCCGCCAGGCGTTCGGGGGCGGGGCCTTCACCCGATCGTCGGATGCCCGGAACGGGTCGTTACCGCTAGGGAGGCCCGCGACGGTTCCACGACGCACCCACTAGACTCCGGCGCCATGACGACGGTCCGGCGCAGCTCCCACGCCCGTCCGCCGGTGGTTCCCGCCGTGTCCTCCTCCCGCGTCCGCGGGCAGCAGTGACCCGGCCGGACTCCGAGGCGGCACGTTCCTCGACGGCGGGTCCCCCCGCGACCCCGCCCACCGCCCTTCCGCCGACCGCTCTCCCGCACGGCGCGCCCGACGGCTCGGTCGGCCCGGCGGTGGCCGCCGTGGCCGAGCAGCCGGACGGCGGCTCCGGGAAGCGGGCCCTGTCCGACGGGCTCTCCCTCGCCATCAGCGGCGCGGTCGGCTCGGTCGCGGGCCTGGTCAGCTGGCTGATCGCGGCCCGGATCATGCCGCAGGAGGCGGTCGGCTACGCCTCGGCGTTCGTGTCCGCGTTCCTGCTGGTCGCGGGCGTGGCGCAGCTCAACCTCGACTCCGCGATGATGCTGTGGATGCCGCGGGCGGGCAAGCGGGCCACGACCCTGTTCTGGCGCAGCCACCTGGTGATCATCCCGTCCTGCGCGCTGGTCGGGCTGGTGTACGTGCTGCTCGAGCCGCTGATGGCGCGGACCGGTGCCGGGGACGTCCTGCCCGTCTGGGCGGGCGGGCTGATGTTCCTCGCCGCCGGCATCGGCTGGGGCCTCTGGGGCGTCCACGACTTCAGCCTCATCGCGATCGGCAAGACCTGGTGGGCCTCGTGGCGGAACATCGCGTTCGCCGTCGTGCGCATCGGGCTGCTCGTGGCGCTGGGCGCCTCCTTCGGCCAGTTCGCGATCGTCCTGTCGTGGGTGCTGCCGATCGTCCTGTTCACCGTCGGCAGCGCCGTGGTCGGGGGCATCTCCACCCGGAACTTCGCGCGGGCGTCGGACCAGGAGTGGCTGCCCACCCGGCGCGAGGCGGCGCGCTTCCTGGGGCCGACCACGTTGGCCCACTGGGGCACGGTGCTGCTGTTCAACCAGGTCGCCGTCATCGTGACCCAGCGCTTCGGCGGGGCGACGGGCGCGGCGTTCTTCATCGCCTGGCAGGCCGTCATGGTGATCGACATCGCGGTCCAGCGGTTCATGCAGTCGCTGTCCGCCCAGCTCGCCCGGGACCCGGCCAACATCGCCGCGCACATCCGCGCGTCCCGGCTGCGGCTCTACAAGATCTTCCTGCCGATGATCGTCGCCGGCATCCTGCTGGCGGGCTTCGGGCTGTCGCTGTTCGGGCCGGGCTACGCCGAGGCCGCGAACGTGCTGCGGATCCTGCTGCTCGGCATGGTCGCGCGGCTCGTGATCACCCACGAGCTGGGTGTCCGGCAGGCCCTGCACGACGGGTTCGGCTACGCCCGCCTGCAGCTGATCAGCACGGCCTTCGTGATCGGCGTCGCGCTGTTCACCCCGATCGGCCCCGCCCTGGCGGACGGCGCGCACCCCGTGAACCAGCTCCTGCCGGTGGCCATCGGCTACGCGGTGAGCCAGACCCTGTGCGCCCTGGTGCTCCTGATCTGGCCCCGCATCCGCCCCGGCGGCCCGAAACCCCGCGAGCTCCACATCGACGCCTGACCCTGCGCGTCATGGAGCCACGCCTGCCGTCTCCGGCCCTGAGAACGACAGGTGTGGCTTCCTGGCGCACTAGGTGAGGCCGCCGATCGCGACGTACTTGAGCTCCAGGAACTCGTCGATGCCCACGGTGCCGCCCTCGCGGCCCAGACCGGACTGCTTGATGCCGCCGAACGGGGCGGCCGGGTTGGACACCAGCCCGGTGTTCAGCCCCACCATGCCGCTCTCGAGCCGCTCCGAGATCCGGAGCGCTCGGTCGAGGTTCTGCGTGAACACGTAGTTGACCAGGCCGAACTCGGTGGCGTTGGCGGCGGCGAGGGCCTCGTCCTCGGTGTCGAAGACCGAGATCGGCGCGACCGGCCCGAAGATCTCCTCGTGGTTGAGACGGGAGTCCTGCGGGACGTCCGTGAGCACCGTCGGGCGGTAGAAGTAGCCCGGTCCCGCCACCGGCTCGCCGCCGACCTTGACCGAGGCGCCGTGCGCCAGCGCGTCCCCGACGAGGTCGACGACCTTGTCGCGGCCCTTGGCGTCGACCAGCGGGCCGACCTGCACGCCGTCCTCGGTGCCGCGGCCGACGGTGAGCGCGCCCATCCGCTCGGCGAGCTTGCCCGCGAACTCCTCGGCGACGCCGCGCTGCACGTAGAAGCGGTTGGCGGCGGTGCAGGCCTCGCCCATGTTGCGCATCTTGGCGAGCATCGCGCCCTCGACCGCGGCATCGACGTCGGCGTCGGCGAACACCAGGAACGAGGCGTTGCCGCCCAGCTCCATGGAGGTCCGGAGCACCTTCTCGGCGCACTGCTCGAGGAGCTTGCGGCCCACGCCGGTCGAGCCCGTGAAGGAGAGCTTGCGCGCCCGGCCGTCCCGGATGATCGGCTCCATGACCGCACCGGCGTCCGTGGCATTGATCACGTTGAGGACGCCCGGGGGCAGGCCGGCGTCGAGCAGGATCTGGCCGAGGGCGAACATCGACAGCGGGGTCTGCGGCGCCGGCTTGATCACCGCGGTGCAGCCGGCGGCGATCGCGGGGCCGATCTTGCGGGAGCCCATGGCCAGCGGGAAGTTCCACGGCGTGATGAACACGCAGGGCCCCACCGGCTGCTTCATCACGAGGAACCGGCTGCCGCCCGCGGGCGCGGTCGCGTAGCCGCCGTCGATGCGGACGGCCTCCTCGGAGAACCAGCGGAAGAACTCGGCGGCGTAGGTGACCTCGCCGCGCGACTCGGCGAGCGGCTTGCCCATCTCCAGCGTCATGAGCAGGGCCAGCTCGTCGGTGCGGGCGAGCATGGCCTCGTAGGCGCGGCGCAGGATCTCCCCGCGCTCCCGGGGGGCCATCGCGGCGAACCCGGCCTGGGCCTCGTGGGCGGCGGTCAGCGCCGCCATGCCGTCCTCGGGCGTCGCGTCCGCGACCTCGGCGAGCACCTCGCCGGTGGCCGGGTCCTCGACCTTCGTGGTGGCACCGTTCGAGGCGGGCCGCCACTCGCCGCCGATGAGCAGCCCGGTCGGGACCGACTCGAGGACCGTGCGTTCGAGATCGGGGTTCGTCATGCCCCGGATCGTGCCATCGCCGCCGGGCCGCTGCAGAGGGACGGGACGTCGGCTAGAAAGATCCGGTGACGGACAGCGCGACCGCGACGACGGCTGGTTCGACGCCACCGCCCCCGAGGCTGCCGGGCCTCGTCCCGGCCCCGGTCGACCTCCCCGGGCGCGTGGCGGGCCTGCGCGCCGAGGTGCGGTCGTTCGTGGCGGACGAGCTGGCCGCCGGTGCCTGGACCCCCCGCGAGGACACCTGGCTCTCCGGCTGGGACGAGCGGTTCAGCACGGAGCTCGGGAAGCGTGGCTGGCTCGGGATGACCGTGCCCACGGAGTACGGCGGGCACGGTCGGGGGGCGCTCGAGCGCTACGTCGTGACCGAGGAGCTGCTCGCCGCCGGTGCGCCCGTGGCGGCACACTGGGTCGCGGACCGGCAGATCGGCCCGTCCCTGCTGCGCTTCGGGACCGAGGAGCAGCGCCAGGCCTTCCTGCCGGGGATCGCGCGCGGCGAGATCTACTTCGGCATCGGCATGTCGGAGCCGGACTCGGGCTCGGATCTCGCGTCGGTGCGGTCGAGGGCCGACAGGGTCGACGGTGGCTGGGAGCTCACCGGCACCAAGGTGTGGACGTCCGGGGCGCACCACGCGCACGCCTTCTTCGCCCTGGTCCGGACCTCGCCGAAGGACGACACCGACCGCCACGCCGGGCTCTCGCAGCTGATCGTGGAGCTGGACCGCCCGGGCATCACGATCCGGCCGATCCCGCTGCTCACGGGCGCGCACCACTTCAACGAGGTGGTGTTCGACAAGGTCTTCGTCCCGGACACCCGGGTGCTCGGCGAGATCGGCCAGGGCTGGCACCAGGTCACCTCGGAGCTGGCGTTCGAGCGGTCCGGGCCGGAGCGGTACCTGTCGACCTTCCCGCTGCTCGTCGCGCTGCTCCGGGAGATCTCCGCGCAGGACCTCGACGCCGGCCGGCGCCGGGACCTGGGCGGCCTGGTCGCGCGCTACTGGACGTTGCGGCGGCTGTCCCTGTCGATCGCCGGGGCCCTGGAGGCCGGCGAGGCGCCGGAGCTGTCCGCCGCCGTCGTCAAGGACCTGGGGACGCGGTTCGAGAACGAGGTGATCGACGCGGCCCGGCTGCTGTGGTCGGTCCCACCGGACCCGAGGGCCGAGGCGGGCTACGCCCGGCTCCTGGCCGACGCGGTGCTGCACGCCCCCGGTTTCACGCTGCGGGGTGGGACGAACGAGATCCTGCGCGGGATCGTGGCACGAGGGCTGGGACTGCGGTGAGTGCAGCACGCAACGACCTGGAGGACCTGGCCGAGTCCGTCTTCGGCGACGCCTGGGGCACCGGCACGGCGCTGGACTCCGCACTGTGGGCCACCCTGGAGGAGACGGGCCTGGCCCGGCTCACCCTGCCCGAGGCGGCCGGGGGATCGGGCGGCACGCTCGTCGACGCCGCGGAGATCCTGATCGCGGCCGGCCGGTTCGCCGCCCGTGTCCCCCTGGTGGAGACGGACCTGCTGGCCGGCTGGCTGCTGCAGGCCGCCGGGCTGGAGGTGCCCGCCGGCCCGCTCACGGCCGTCCTGGGTGCCGAGCTGAAGGTCCCCGCGGTCAGCGGGGAGCCGGTCTCCGGGACGCTGCGCCGGGTGCCCTGGGGTCGTTCGGCCGCCGGTGTGGTCGTGCTGGCAGGGGAGCGGGTGCTGCTGCTCGATCCGGCGTCCGCGCAGGTCACCGAGGGTGTGAACCTCGCGGAGGAGCCGCGCGACGAGCTCGCGTTCGCCGGCGTGGTCCCGCTCGCCGCCGGGACCGTGCCCTCGCGGGTCCAGATCGAGTACCCGTTGCGGGCGGCGCTCGGGCGGGCACTGCTGCTGGCCGGCGCGGCGAGCTCGGCGCTCGCGATGGCGGTGCGGTACGCGACGGAGCGGGTGCAGTTCGGCCGCCCGATCGCGAGGCTGCAGGCCATCCAGCAGCAGCTCGCGCTCGCCGGCGCCGAGGTGGCGGCCGCGGTGGCCGCCTCACAGGCGGCGGCCCTGCTCGCGCAGCGGGACGGCGTCGTCGAGGCGTCGCTCGCGATCGCCGCGGCCAAGTCCCGGTGCGGCGAGGCGGCCGGTGTCGTCGCCCGCATCGCCCACCAGGTCCACGGCGCGATCGGCTTCACCCGCGAGCACGACCTGCGGCTCGTCACGACCCGGCTGTGGGCCTGGCGGGAGGAGGACGGCACCGAGGCCCAGTGGAACGACCGCCTCGGCGCCCGTGCCCTCGAGGCCGGCCCCGACGGCCTCTGGCCCCTGCTCACCGGGACCCCCTGAACCGCCCGGTGCGCGGGCACCGGTGCCCGCGCACCGGTGGCGCCCTACGAGGCCGGGATCTTGCGGAAGTCCCAGCTGTTGATCTTCTCGGGGCGCAGCCGGAGCCAGCCGTGCCGGCCGTCGTTGGCGACCTGGCCGCCGGTGTACTTGTCGGCGAAGGCCTGCTCGACCTTGTCCAGCTCGGCGTTCGGCTCGCCGGTGCGGGGGATCTCGCCGACCGGTTCCACGCGCCCGCGCAGCTCCGCGCCGCGGAGCTCGCCGTACTCGTGTCCGGCGTCGACCACCACGGCCATCCGCGGGTCCTGCTCCAGGTCCTTCCACCGCTGGGCGCGGGTCAGCGAGGTCAGCCACAGCGAGGTGCCGTCCCAGTGGAACCAGAGCGGGGTGGCGTGCGGTCCGTGGGTGCCGGTGGTGGCGACGCGGCAGGTGCGCTGCTCGGCGAGGAAGGCGTCGAGCTCCTGGCCGGTCATGGCGATGGCCCGGCCCCGCTTCTGGGTCTTGGGTGCGGTCATGGTCAGCGACGCTACCGGGCATGATCGGCGGGTGCTCTCGCCCGCACTCGACACCTTCCTCGCCGAGGCCCGGCCGACGCCGTTCCTCGTGCTCGACCCGGGTGTCGTGGCGGAGCGGTACGCGGAGCTGCGGGTGGCGTTCCCGCAGGCGGAGCTGCTCTACGCCGTGAAGGCGTGCCCGGAGCCGGAGGTCCTGCGGCGGCTGGTGGCGCTCGGCTGCGGGTTCGACGTGGCGGGGGCCGAGGAGATCGCGCTGTGCCTCGCGGCGGGCGCGGATCCCGGCACGCTCTGCCACGGCAACCCGATCCGCGGGCCGGGTGCCGCCGCTCGGGCCGCCGAGCGCGGCGTCCACCGTTTCGTGACGGACAGCGCCGAGGACCTCGCCCTGCTCCCGGCCGGCGCGCAGGTGCTGGTCCGGGTCGTGGTGGTGGACGAGGGCTCGGCCACCCCCTTTCTCGGCAAGTTCGGCGCGCTGCCCGCCGAGGCGGTCCGGCTGGCGCGCGGCGCGGCCGGGGTGGCCTTCCACGCCGGCTCCCAGCAGGTCCGCCCGGAGGCGTTCGCGGCGGGTGCCCGGACCGCGCTGCGGGTCGCCGGGGCCGCCGGGATCCGCCGCCCGGTGCTCGACGCCGGCGGCGGCCTGCCCGTCCGCTACCGCACCGACGTGCCCCCGCCCGAGGCCTACGCCGCGGCCCTCGACGAGGCGGTCGGGGCCGCCGTCGCCGCGGGGGACGTCGACGGGGCCCGGCTCGTCCTCGAACCGGGACGCGCCCTGGTCGCCGAGGCCGGGGTGCTGCGGGCCGGGGTGCTGCGGGTGTCGCGACGGCCGGGGATCGACCACCGGCGCTGGGTCTACCTCGACGTCGGCCGCTACCAGGGCCTCGCCGAGACCGAGGGGGAGGCGATCGACTACCCGGTGCGGGTTCCCGGCCGCGACGGCCCGCCCGGCCCGGTCGTGCTCGCCGGCCCCACCTGCGACGGCGACGACGTCCTCTACCGCCGCCGCCCCTACGCGCTGCCCGCCGACCTGGCCGCCGGCGACGTGGTCGACCTGCTCGCCGCGGGCGCCTACACCTCCAGCTACGCCGCCGTCGGCTTCAACGGCCTGCCCCCGCTCACCGTCCACGTCCTCTGAAATACCGTTCGTGGCATGTCCTCTCCCATCGGCCGGCACGTGCTCGCGGAACTGGGTGGCCTGCCCGCAGCGCTGCTCGACGACTCCGCCGCGCTGGAGAAGGCGCTGCGCGCGGCGCTGACGGGTGCGGGCGCGACCGTGCGGCAGGTCGTCGCCGAGCGGTTCGCCCCCCAGGGCGTCACGGTCGTGGCGGTGCTCGCCGAGTCCCACGCGTCGATCCACACCTGGCCCGAGCTGGGCAGCGCCTACGTCGACGTCTTCACCTGCGGCGACAGCGCCGATCCCGTACGCGCGGTGGCGGACCTGGCCGCCGCGCTCGGCGCCGGGAGCTGCGCGGTCGAGGTCGTCGAACGCGGCGCACCGGGTGTCGTCGACGAGCCGATCTCGCCCGGGGTCACCCGCCGCTGGCGGCTCGACGGCGTGCGCGTGCGTGCGCGGACCGCCCTGCAGGACGTGCTGGTCGCCGACACCGCACAGGGCGTCACCCTGTTCTGCGACGGTGAGCGGCAGAGCGCCGAGCACACCCAGCTGACCTACCACGAGGCCCTGTTCCTGCCGGCCGCGCTGCTGGCCGAGCGCCGCGAGCGCGTGCTCGTGATCGGCTCCAGCGAGGGCGTGGTGAGCGAGCTCGCGGTCACCGCCGGCGCCATCCGCGTGGACCACGTGGATCTCGACGACGAGTGCGTGCGGCTCTGCGCCGAGCACCTCCCGTACGGCTACACCCCGGCCTCGCTCGCGGCCGCCGAGCGAGGCGAGGGCCCGGTGCGCGTCCACTACGCCGACGGGCGCGCGTTCGTCCGCGACACGGCCGAGAGCTGGGACGTGATCGTCGTCGACCTGCCGGACGAGCGGCCCGACGAGCCGGACAACCAGCTCAACCAGCTCTACACCGAGCGGTTCCTGCGCGACTGCGCCGCGCGGCTGCGGCCCGGGGGAGTCGTCGTGAGCCAGGCAGGCAGCCCGGCCGTGTGGCGGGACGCCACGCTGCGCGCCGCCTGGGCGCGGTTCGGTGCGGTCTTCGGCGGCCGGATGTACGTCGGCAGCCCGGAGCACGAGTGGGCCTTCCTGTGCGGGACGGCCGATCCCGTGCCGGATCCCGCGGAGGTGGCGGCCGGACGCCTCGGCGAGCTGTCGGTACCGCCGCGCACGCTCGACGCCACCGACCTGCGGTCGCACTGCGTCCCGCCGCTGGCCCTCCGCTCCGTGTAGGCCCTCGCGTCACACGGTCGGGCGGAACTGCGTCCGCGCTCGTGGGGGGCTCGTTAGTGTCCCGGTGGTGCCGGCCTCCGGCACCGCCGTGACCCGCCCCCTGCCGGAGGACCTGCTCACCGATGCCCGCGCGCTCCCGCTCCGCCCGCCTGTTCCTGCTGGTCGTCGGGGTGGTGACCCTGCTCGCAGGCACGGCGGGGGTCGCGGCCGCCGAGGAGTCGGGGCCGCCGCGGTACGTCGCGCTCGGCGACTCCTACACCGCGGGCCCGCTGGTCCCGCCGCAGCAGGGCGGGCCGGTCGGGTGCCTGCGCTCCGGCGAGAACTACCCGAACGTCGTCGCCCGTGGGCTCGGCGCCACCCTCGTGGACCGCAGCTGCAGCGGCGCGACCACCGCGGACCTGAGCACGGCGCAGTCGCTGCCGCTCGGCGACAACCCGGCCCAGTTCGGGGGCCTGACCGGCGACGAGTCCGCGGTCACCCTGGGCATCGGCGGCAACGACATCGGCTTCGCGCAGATCATCGAGCAGTGCGCGCTCCGCTCGCCGCTGCAGCCCCTCGGCAGCGCGTGCCGCGACTACTACGGCGACCAGCTCGACCAGCGCATCAGCGACACCGGGGCGAAGGTCGCCGCCGCCCTCGCCGCGGTGGGCGAGAGGTCCCCGCACGCGGCGGTCGCGCTCGTCGGCTATCCGGCGCTGCTCCCGGACACCGGCCCGGGCTGCTTCCCCGTCGTGCCGTTCAGCCCCGGTGACGTGGCGTGGCTGCGCGGGATCGAGAAGGACCTCAACGCGATGCTCGCCGCACGGGCCGCGGCCGCCGGCGCGACCTACGTGGACACGTACACCCCGACGATCGGTCACGACATGTGCCAGGTCCCGGGCGTGAAGTGGATCGAGGGCCTGGTCCCGACCTCCCCGGCCGCCCCCGTGCACCCCAACGCGCAGGGCATGGAGGCCATGGGCCGCGCCGTCCTCGACGCGCTCGGCGCCCCCGGCTCCGCCGCCGCCTGACGGCCCACCCCACGGCCGGCCGCCCCCCACCCCCGCGAGTCGGCACTTCCGGGAGTGCGAGTCACACGTCTGCGACGCCCCGTCACGGCCGCCTCAGGCTCGGCCGGACCGCCGCAGGCCCGGACCGCCGCAGGCGCGGATCACCGGAGCGGAGGCAGGAGCTCCGGGCGGTTGCCGACGGCGCCCTCCGCCGAGCCGCGGCGGTGGCCGGGGAGGCGCAGCCCCGTGAAGCCGGTGTGGCGCTACTTCTCGGCGTAGGAGTCCACCGGTTCCGCCGGCATCGGGACCCGGACCGGGGTGTCGCCGAAGAGCGTGCGGGTCGCGGTGTCCGCGGCGGCCTGGACGAGCTCGGCGGCGTCCGCGGCACCGTCGGCCGGGCCGTGCAGGAGCACCTCGTCGTGCTGGAAGAACACCAGCGCCGCGGGATCCCCCGCCCGGTGCAGGGCCGACCGCAGCTCCGCCAGCAGGATCAGCGCCCACTCCGCGGCCGTGGCCTGCACCACGAAGTTGCGGGTGAACCGGCCGCGCGCCCGGGCCCGCGCCGGAGCCTCGTCCCCGGGCCGGGCGGGCGGCGAGGTGCGGCCCAGCCAGGAACGGACGATCCGGCCCTCCTCCCCGTCCCGGGCGGCGGACTCGACCACCTCGACGGACGCCGGGAAGCGCCGCCGCAGCAGCGCGAGGTGCACCCCGGCGTCGCCGGAGGTCTGGCCGTAGATGGCCGAGAGGACCGCGAGCTTGGCCTTCGCGCGGCCGTCCTCGGCGTCCGGCCCGAACATCTCCGCCGCGAGGCCCGCGTACAGGTCGGAGTCCCGCCCCCGGCCACCCGCGCGGGCGAGCGCGGTGTCGCCGGCCATCGCGGCGAGGATCCGGGGCTCGAGCTGCGCGGCGTCGGCGACCACGAGCTTGTTGCCCGGATCGGCCCGGACGGCCGCCCGCACGGCCTTCGGGATCTGCAGCGCCCCGCCGCCCCGGGTCGCCCAGCGCCCGGACACGACCCCGCCGACGACGTACTCGGGACGGAAGCGGCCGTCGTGGACCCAGGTGCGCAGCCAGGCCCAGCCGTGCGCGGCGTGCAGGCGCGCGAGCTCCTTGTAAGCGAGCAGCGGCGCGACGCCCGGATGGTCGATCCGCTTGAGCACCCAGTTGCGGGTGTTGGGGACCTCGAACCCGGCGCGGGCGAAGGCGCGCAACACCTCCGCGGGGGAGTCCGGGTTGAGGGGGCGGCCGAAGGCGGCGTCGATCTCGGCGGCGAGCGCGGTGAGCTTCTCGGGCCGGGCGAACCCGGCGGGACGCGGGCCGAGCGCCTCGGTGAGCAGCGCGTCGTGCACCGCGGCGTCCCACGGCAGGCCCTCGGCGCGCATCTCCTCGGCCACGATCCCGCCCGCGGACTCGGCCGCCGCGAGCATGGCGAGCCGCGAGTCGCCGGCGAGCGCCTTCCGTTGTGCCGCATGGACCTCGACGACGGCGGCGAGCGTCTCGGCCGCCGGCGGCGCGGCGCTGCGGAACAGCCCCGGCGGCTCGTCCCAGGAGTCGTCCGGCGCGGGATCCGGTTCCTCGGGCAGCCCGGCGAGCCGGGCCGCGGCGGCCGCGAGCCCGTGGGGCGCGCCGAACCGCCCGGCGGCCGCCACGAGCAGACCCTCCACCAGCTCGACGTCGTGGGCGCGGGTCAGCCGCGCCCCTCGCGCCAGCAGCGCCCGGTAGGTCCGCGGGTTGCGCCAGACCCAGCGGGGCGCCCGGCGGTCGAGCTCCGACAGCGCGGACGCCTCGACGGCCGACACCGGCCCGAGAGGCACGCCCAGCTCGTCCAGGTGCTGGACGAGGACGGGGCCCTCGGGCTCGGCGTGCACCGCGATCCTCGGTGCGGCCCCGGCCCGCTCAGCCACCGCGGTTCCGCCCCAGCCTGCCGAGCCGGTGCACCGGCAGCCCCGCCAGCATCCCCCGGGCCGCGATCCCGCGGATCTCCTCGGCACCCGCGCCGCAGGCGTCGAGGATGTCGTTGGCGGCCAGCACCCCCGTCATCGAGGCCCGCTCCATCAGCCCCGACGGGTAGGGGCAGTCGACGAAGTCCCCGGCGACCCGGATGCCCGGTGCGTCCGTGACCACCCCGGGACGGGTGCCGGCGCTGCCGGGTGGGAAGGCGGGGGCGGTGGCCTCGATCCGCTCGTGCACGTGCCGGACCTGCGCCGACGCCGTCTCGGGCCAGAGCCCCGCGAGCTCCGCCCGCATGCGCGCGGTCGCGTCGGCCGGCGTGCGGCAGGCGTAGGAGTGGAGCTCCAGCACGGAGCCCCCGGTGCGGGCCGCCCAGCGGGCCGACTCGCCCTCGAGCCGCGAGTAGATCGTGACCGAGTCCAGGGTCGGCTCCCCGGCGACGGCGCTGAACACCGCGCGATCGGGCCCGACGTCCCGGTCGAGCCACAGCCGGCTCACCGCGAAGGGCGGTGCGACCTGCAGCGCCGCAGCACGCCGCACGAGGTCGGGTGCCACCGGCGAGCCCGCGAGCAATGCCTGCAGCGCACCGGGATCGAGCGCCAGCACGACGTGCTCCGCGACGACCGGGTCCGAGGCGGCACCGCCGCCCCGCGACCCCGGCCCTCCGCCGTCACCCGAACCGTGCCCACCGACGGCCGGGACTGGCCCATCGACGGCCGCGTCCCGTCCACCGGTACCCGCGCCCGGGCCGCCGATCCCCGCCCGGCCGCGGTCGATCCGGACCTCCCAGCCCCCCTCGACCTGCGCCAGCCCCGCCACGCGGGCGCCCGTGCGCACCACCCCACCGCGTTCCCGCAGGTACTCGGCGAGGGGGGCCCAGATCGCGGTGAGGTGGTCCTCGGACGGGGCGTCGAAGCCGATACCGGCGGGATTGCCGAGGAAGTAGTAGTGGAACATCGCGACCAGCTCCGCGGCCGACAGCCCGTCCTGGTCGCAGAAGAACGACCGGGCGAAGGCCTCGAACAGCATCTGCCGCGCCCGCTCCGACACCCCCAGCCGGGCCAGGAAATCGGCGGCGCTCATCCCGTCGAACCGCTGTGCGGTGTCCTCGGGCGAGTGGGCGAGGAGCGCGAAGCCGAGGGCGGCGTCCGCTCCCAGGATCTCGCGGATCCGCAGGCTGGGGGAGCGGGCGAACAGCGCGAGCAGGTTGAACGGCGGCGCGGCGGGCAGGTTCCCCAGGTCCTCCGCGGGCCAGCGCCGCGCGATCACCGGATAGCCCTCGACCGGCCGCAGGAACCCCAGCGACGGATCGGCGCGGCGCAGGATCGACCGCCACGTGTCGTAGTGGCGGAAGAAGGCGTGGAAGCCGTGCTCCACGACCTGCTCCGACCCGTCCGGCAACGTGACCGGCCAGGCCCCGAGCCGCCCGCCCAGCCAGGGCGCGGCCTCCAGGAGCGTGACCTCCGCACCGCGCTCGGCCAGCACGATCGCCGCGCTGATCCCGGCGATCCCGCCGCCGACCACCGCTACCCGGGTGCCGGCGGGCACCCGGCCGGGCCGCCCCGCGACGAGCACGTGCGGCGCGCGGCGCCAGGGCACCGTGCGCGCGGGACGCCCGGACGCCGGGCGACCCGAGGGCGCCGGTCGCGGCAGCGAGGGAGAGCTCACGAGGCGCACTCTACGAACGACCCCCGACAGGAATGCGCACCGGCGGGCCCTGGTTGCCCGGAAGGACGAGAGGGAGGTCACCATGGCGGTGGATGTGGGCAGGTACGGGATCTGGGCCCGCGAGGACCAGCTGACCCCGGAGGTGGCGGCCGAGATCGAACGGCTCGGCTTCGGCGCGATCTGGATCGGCGGCTCCCCGCCCGCGGACCTCGCTCACGCCGAGTCGCTGCTCGCCGGGACCGGGCGGATCGCGGTGGCCACCGGCATCGTCAACATGTGGAAGGACCCGGCGGACGCCGTCGCGGCCTCGTACCACCGCATCGCGGAGCGGTACCCGGACCGGTTCCTGCTCGGCGTCGGCATCGGGCATCCCGAGGCCACCGCGGAGTACCGCTCCCCGTTCGAGACGATCGTCAGCTACCTCGACGAGCTCGACGCGGCAGGCGTCCCGGTGGAGGGTCGAGCGCTCGCGGCCCTGGGCCCGAAGGTGCTGCGGGTCGCGGGGGAGCGCACCGCCGGCGCCCACCCCTATCTGACGACGCCGGCCCACACGGCCGAGGCCCGCGAGATCCTCGGCGCGGGCCCCCTGCTCGCACCCGAGCACAAGGTCGTCCTCTCCGACGATCCGGAGCACGCCCGCGCGATCGGCCGGCCCAAGGTCGTCAGCCCCTACCTGCGGCTGTCGAACTACCGGCGCAACCTGCTCCGCCTCGGCTTCACCGAGAAGGACCTCGACGAGGCCACCGATCCGCTGATCGACGCGCTGGTCGGCCACGGCACGCCGGACGCGGTGGCCGCCGCGCTCACCGCCCACCTCGACGCCGGCGCCGACCACGTCTGCGCCCAGATCCTCACCGAGGACGGCGGCCCGGGGCCGGAGTACACGACCGCGTTGCGTGCGCTCGCCGGAGCACTTCCGTTGCGCTGAGCGGAGACCTGACGTGCGAGACTCCCGGACGTGCGGGGGCGGGCCTGGGTCGGTGAGCTGCGCACCTGGGTGACGGGCGTGGACCCCGGGCTGGGCCGGTTGCGCCTGGCCGGGGTCGCGGTGGCCGCCATGGTGCTGGCGGTCGCGATCATGTCCGTGGTGCGGGTCGTGAGCGGCCGGCCGATCACCGTGGTCCTGTTCGCCGCCGTCCTAGCCATGATCAGCAACCTGGCCGTGAACGAGCCGGCGGCCGGGCGTCGCGCCGCCACCACCGCGCTGATGATCCCGCCGGCCGCGGCGGCGATCGTGGTCGGCACGCTGCTCTCGGCGCACAAGCTGGTGTCGGACATCGTGTTCGTGCTGGTCATGATGCTCGCGGTGTACATCCGCCGGTTCGGCCCGCGCGGGATGGCGCTGGGCATGGCGCTGTTCATGCCGTACTTCTTCACCCAGTTCCTGCAGGCCCGACCGGCGGAGCTGCCGTGGCTGCTGATCGCGGCGCTGGCCGGGATCGGCTCGACGCTGCTGCTGCGCTGCTGGGTGTTCGCGGAGAAGCCCGAGAAGGTGCTCGACCGGCTGCTGCGGGCCACGGTCGCGCACGTCCACGCCGTGGCCGCCGCCGTGATCGACGTCCTGGAGGCCCCGGCCGACGACCGCCCGGACATCGACCGCGCCCTCGCCGTGCTGCACCGCCGCCGGGTCCGGCTCAACGACACGATGCTGCTGGTCGTGGACCGGATCGAGCAGCGCTCCGGCGACGAGCCGGTGGCCGACGACCGGCGGCTCTCCCTCGAGGTCGCGGACCTGGAGCTGGCCGCCGAGCGGCTCGCCGTCGCGACCCGCCGGCTCGCCGACGACCCGACCCGGCCGGGCGCCCTCGATCCGGAGCTGCGGCGGTCCATGATCGCCGGGGTCCGCGGGATCGTGGCGGCCACCGCGACCGGTGCGCCGCCGGGGCTCCGGTCCACGGCGCTGGACGGCGCCCGCCGCGCGGTCGACGCGCTGGTCGCGGAGCACAGCGGCGTTCGCCCGCGCGAGCAGCGGGTGGCCTTCGCCGTGACCCGGCTGGCCGACGCGCTGGAGGCGGAGGGCCGCATTCCCGAGCCGGTCGGGACGGCGCTCGAGGACCTGGCGGACGAGGAGCCGCGTCCGGGGCGCGAGCCGGACCGGATCTCGCTGTCCACCCGCCAGGCCGTGCAGGTCGGGGTCGCGACCAGCCTCGCGATCGTCGCGGGCGAGCTGATCTCGCCGGCCCGCTGGTACTGGGCGGTCGTCGCGGCGTTCGTGGTGTTCGCCGGCACCGCCAGCCGAGGCGACGTCCTGACCCGGGGCGGGCAACGGCTGCTCGGGACCGTCGGCGGCGTCGTGGCGGGGATGGTGCTGGCGTTCCTGGTGGGCGGCCACGTGATCGCGACCCTCGTGCTGCTCGCCGTGTGCGTGTTCCTCGCCCTGTACCTGGTCCGGATCTCGACGGCGCTGATGGCCTTCTGGATCACCGCCGTCCTCGCCCTGCTCTACGGCCTGCTGGGCCAGTTCTCCGTCGAGACGCTGGTGCTCCGCGTGGTCGAGACGGCGGTGGGAGGGGCCCTCGGCGGTCTCGCCGGATTCCTGGTGCTCCCCAAGCACACCCGCGCCGCCTTCCGGGACGCCCTGGACGACACCGTCGCCGCGGTCGACGCCTGCCTCGACGCCGCCGTCGACCGGATCACCGGCCGCCCGCCCGTAGACTCCCCGGTCGAGCTCGCCCGCGAGGTCGACGAGCAGCTCGGGATCCTCCGGGCGCGCGCCAAGCCGCTGGACAACCCGCTGCCGCGCCGCCACGGCCGGGGCAGCTACCAGCGCGCCCTGCGGGTGCTCACCGCCGTCGACCACTACGCGCGGGCGCTCGCGCTCGCCTCCGAGCGGCTCGACGTCCCGGAGTGGGCCCCGACGCTGGACCCGGCCGCCGCCCGGGTGCGGGCCAACATCGCCGCGCTGGGCGGCCTCCTACGGCCCGACGGGCGCGGATCGGACCGGCAGGCGTCGAAGAGCCCGGCCCGGTATGGCACCGACGGGCAGGGAGCGGACGGGCAGGGAGCGGACGGGCAGGGAGCGGACGGGCAGGGCGCGGAGCCGGACGTCGAGTCGGCGGAGCAGGTGGTCGACGAGGCCGAGTCCTGGGCGTCGACCTGCGACTCCGCCCCGCTGCGCCGCGAGCTGCTCGGCGCGATCCGGCTGCTGCGTCGGATCGACCAGGTCGTGGTGGGCTTCGCCGGCGACCTCTCGGGCACCGCCCCCGACCCCGACCGGGCCCCGGGCACCCCCGTCCGGCACTGATCCGCCCCGCCACGGCATGAGCGAGTGGCACTCTCGCTCATGCCTGGTGAGCGAGAGTGCCGTTCGCTCGACGTCGGTGAGCGACCGGAGCGCCGACACCTCCCCGGTGAGCGAGCGGCAGCGTCGCTCAGTCCTGGTGAGCGAGAGCGCCCGCGCCGGGGCCGGGGGCCGGGGTGGCGGCGCTCAGCGGTCGGCGGCGTCGCGCGGGTAGACCTGCGGGCCGGTGATGCCGCAGTGGGCGCAGCGTTCCAGGGGGATCCGCTCCAGCGGCGGGCCCACCGGCTCCGGAGCGGCAGGGGAGGGGCCCGCGTCCTCCGGACCCCCGAGCTTCGACCGCACCCCCACCGCCGACACCAGCCCGCCCAGCACCAGGAGCCCCGCGCCGATCAGCAGCGCCGTGCGGAAGCCCGCCTCGAAGGCCACGGGATCGGAGTAGTCCGCGTTCCCGATCCCCGCGGCCCCCGGGATGACCGCGACCGCCAGCAGCCCCGCCGCCCGCGCGACCGCGTTGTTCACCCCCGAGGCCGAGCCCGCGTACCGGTCCGGGGCCGCGTCGAGGACGCTCGCGGTCAGCGGGGCGACGGTGAGGGCGAGCCCGGCCGCGAAGACCAGGACGGCCGGCAGCACGTCCGTCCACCAGGAGGCGTCCGGCCCGATGCGGCGCATGAGCAGCAGCCCGACGGCGGCGACGAGCGGCCCGACCGTCATCGGGATCCGCGGCCCGATCCGCTGTGCGAGAGCACCGGAGCGCGCGGAGAACAGCAGCATCACGACCGTCACCGGGAGCAGCCCGGCGCCGGCGAGCGCGGGCGTGAACCCCGCGACGATCTGCAGCGCCAGCACGAGGAGCAGGAACAGTGACCCCAGCGCCGCGTAGACCAGCAGCGTCACGATGTTCGCCGCGGTGAACACCCGGTTCGCGAACAGCGCCGGCGGCACGAGCGGATGCGGCGACCGCCGCTCGACGACCACGAACGCGGCCAGCGCGAGGACCCCGACGGCGAGCGTCGCCCAGGTCGCCACGCTGCCGCCCGACGCGCCGAGCTCGGTGAGGGACCAGGTGAGCGCGGCCAGCCCGGCGACGGCCAGGGCCGTCCCGGTCAGGTCCAGGCCCGGGGCCGCCGCGGGGTCACGGCTCTCCGAGACGTGCTTCATCGCCACGACGATCACCAGCGCCGCGAGCGGCAGGTTCAGCAGGAACACCGCCCGCCACGTCCACTCCACCAGCCAGCCGCCCAGGAACGGGCCGATCGCGCCCGCGATCCCGCCGAGCCCGGACCAGGCCCCGACGGCGGCCGCCCGGTCCTTCCCGTGGAAGGAGGACGAGATGATCGCGAGGCTCCCCGGCGTCAGCAGGGCCCCGCCGACGCCCTGCAGCGCCCGCGCCGCGACCAGGAGCTCGATGTTCGGCGCCAGCCCGCACGCCAGGGAGGCCAGCGCGAACCACGCCACCCCGATCAGGAACACCCGCCGCCGCCCGTACCGGTCGCCGAGCGAGCCGCCGAGCAGGATCAGCGCGGCCAGGGCGAGCGTGTAGGCGTTGACCGTCCACTGCAGACCGGTGAAGCCGGCGCCGAGGTCCTCGCCGATGTGCGCGAGGGCCACGTTGACCACCGTGCCGTCGAGCATCGCGAGGCTCGAGCCGAGCACCGTCGTCAGCAGCACCCAGCGGCCTGCCGGACTGCCCATCCGGAGCCCGTCGGCGGCCGCGGGGCCCGGCACGTCCTGCGAGGTCATCGGGCTCCCGTCGACGGGTGGAGACGCTGTCGCGCCGACCCTAACGGCACCCGGCCCCGCAACCTCGGTTGCTGCGCGCCACGAGTGATCGGCGATCACCCGTCAACGTCCCAGCGGGTGATCTTCGGATTACACCCGTTGGGCTCGTGTCCGCCCCGCCGGCGGCAACTCCGGTGGTTCCCGGTCGTTGAACGGGCAAGGGCTGGGAGGTGCCGGTGGGCGAGCACGGCTGGAGCGGCGGGAGCCGCCGTCGCGGGGTGCGCGGCAGGATCGCGCTCGCGCTCGCGGCGGGCACGCTGCTCGCCGCCACCGCGGCCGGGGTCGCCTCCGCCGCGGACCGGCCCGCGGGCGGCGGGACCGCGGTGCTCGTCCCCGGCACCCCGTGCACCGTCACGGCCCGGGCCTGCGTGGATGTCGACGCCCGCCGGGCCTGGCTGGTCGAGGACGGTGCGGTGACGCGCGGCCCCGTCCGCATCCAGACGGGCGACGCCGAGGACCCCACCCCGCTCGGCACGTTCCGGGTGGAGTGGAAGGCCGAGCAGTACACGAGCCGCCAGTACCTCACCCAGATGCCGTACTCGGTGTTCTTCGCCCCGGGGGGCGTGGCGTTCCACCAGGGCCGCCAGGACACGCCGTCGGCGGGCTGCGTGAAGCTCCTCGAGGCGGACGCCAAGGCCTTCTTCGCGAGCCTCCAGGTGGGCGACGAGGTCCAGGTGACATGAGCGTCACCCTGTGTGCCGAATCATCCGGCTTCTACGCAGGGTAGAATCGGTCGCGTGCCGAGCCTGGGTGAGTTGGAGCGCGCTGTGATGGACGTGCTCTGGGCGGCGGATCACGATCTCACCGCCCGGGATGTGCAGGAGGCGCTCGCCGATCGCGAGCTCGCCACCACCACCGTGTTGACCGTTCTCGGACGGCTGGAGCGCAAGCAGCTGGTCGTCCGCACGCGGGACGGGCGGGCCCACCACTACCGCCCGACCGCCAGCCGGGAGGACCACCTCGCCGAGCTGATGAACGACGCGCTGGACGGCGCCCCGGACCGCGGGGCGGCGATCGCCCGTTTCCTGGGCTCGATCCCGGACGACGAGCGCCGCAAGCTGCGGGACCTGCTGGACTGATCGACTCGCGCGCCCTGCGACACTGACGTCATGGCGCTCGCCGCGCTCGGCCTTCTCCTGCTCGGCATCCTCCTCGCCGAGCCGGTCAGTCGTGGCTTCGCCCGGGCCCGCTGGCCCCACCGGGATCCGGTGGGCGCGCTGCTGGTGTGGCAGGCGATCGGCCTCGCCGGAGGCCTGTCGCTGGTCGGGTGCGGGCTGGTCTACGGGCTGTCGCCGCTGGGCGGCAGCCTGCCCGCGGGCGTCTCGGCCCTGCTCCGCGAGCTGAACTCCGGACACTGGCCGGACCGCCTCGACGCGGTGCACCTGATCGCGATGCTGGCCTCGGTCGGCGTGGGGCTGCGGCTGTTCTGGGTGCTCGGCACCATGTACTGGCGCACCGTCCGGGCGCGCCGCCGGCACCGCGAGCTGCTCGACGTGCTCGCCACGCCCTGGCCGGACTCGCCCGGCACGCGCGTGCTCGACCATCCCCAGCCCGTCGCCTACTGCCTGCCCGGCCGCAGCTCGCGCCTGGTCGTCTCGGCCGGGGTGCTGGAGGCGCTCGAGCCCGAGGAGGTGTGGGCGGTCCTCGCCCACGAGAAGTCCCACCTGCGGGAGCGGCACGATCTCGTGGTCCTGCCGTTCGTCGCCTGGGGAGCGACCGCCCCGTTCGTGCGCGGCATGCTCTGCGCGCAGGTGGCCGTGGCGGCCCTGATCGAGATGCGGGCCGACGACGTCGCCGCCTGCCGTTCGGAGCCCCACGAGCTGGTCGGGGCCCTGAAGACCGTGGGCGGCAGCGCCCCGGCCGCCGCCCTCACGTCCTTCACGGACGCCCTCGAGGCCCGCATCGAACGCATCTCGGCCCATCCGTGCCCGCTGCCGTGGTGGTCGCGTCTTCTCGTGCGGGTCGGCGCGGTGCTGCTGGTGGCGGTCCCCACCGTGCTCCTGTTCCTGTGAGCTGGGGGAACGGGAAACGTTGCGCCGTAATCATCGGGCGGGCGTAGCGTGGTGGGTGTGCCTGTCACACCATCCCCTGATCTTCCTCGCACCCTCGGTGCCCTCCGTGCCTCCGGGCACGTGATCAAGGGCGTCAAGACCGAGATCCGTGACAACCTCCTCGCCGCGTTGCGCGAGGGCCGCGACCCCTGGCCGGGCATCGTCGGCTTCGAGTCGACCGTGCTCCCGCAGCTGGAACGCGCGCTCATCGCCGGCCACGATCTCGTGCTCCTCGGCGAGCGCGGCCAGGGCAAGACCCGCCTGCTCCGCTCGATCGTCGGGCTGCTCGACGAGTGGACCCCCGTGATCGAGGGCTCCGAGCTGGGCGAGCACCCCTACCAACCCATCGCCCCCGCGACGATCGCGCGCGCCGCGGAGCTCGGTGACGACCTGCCGGTCACCTGGCGGCACCGGTCGGAGCGGTACACCGAGAAGCTGGCGACGCCGGACACGGCCGTCGCGGACCTGATCGGCGACATCGACCCGGTCAAGGTCGCCGAGGGTCGCTCGCTGGGCGACCCGGAGACCATCCACTTCGGACTGGTCCCGCGCGCCCACCGCGGCGTCGTGGCCATCAACGAGCTGCCGGACCTGGCCGAGCGCATCCAGGTCTCGCTGCTCAACGTGATGGAGGAGCGGGACATCCAGGTCCGCGGCTACACGCTGCGGCTCCCGCTCGACATCCTGCTCGTGGCCTCGGCGAACCCCGAGGACTACACGAACCGCGGCCGGATCATCACCCCCCTCAAGGACCGCTTCGGCGCGGAGGTACGCACGCACTACCCGCTCGAGGTCAACGACGAGATCGAGCTGGTCGTCCAGGAGGCCGAGCTCTCCGCCGAGGTGCCGCGCCACCTCATCGAGGTCGTCGCCCGCTTCACCCGGCACCTGCGCGAGTCCAGCGCCGTCGACCAGGGCTCCGGCGTGTCCGCGCGGTTCGCCGTGGCGGCCGCCGAGACCGTCGCCGCCGCGGCGCTGCGCCGGGCCGCCATCGTCGGCGAGGCGCGGGCGTACGCGCGCCCCGTCGATCTCGACGCCGTGCCGTCCGTCCTCCGCGGCAAGATCGAGTTCGAGTCCGGGGAGGAGGGGCGCGAGGAGGAGATCCTCGAGCACCTGCTGCGCCGGGCGGTCGCGGACACCGCGCGGTTCGCGCTGCGCGGCGTCGACCTGACCGAGCTGGCCGACGAGGTGGCCACCCATCCCGTCCGTACCGGGGAGCGGGTGCCGGCGGCCGAGGTCGTCGCCAAGCTGCCGGCCGCCGGGGCGCTCACCGAGGTCGCGAAGCGGCTCGGCGCGGAGGGCACCGAGGACCCCGGCCCGATGGCCTCGGCCGCGGAGCTGGCTCTGGAGTACCTCTTCCTCACGCGCAAGCTGGCGAAGGAAGAGACCGACGACGGCGACACGGTCGAATATGGCTGATCCGCGCCGCAGGAAGCTCCGCTACGCCTACGGGCCGTACGCCGGGGGCCCGGACCCGCTCGCGCCCCCCTTCGACATCCGCTCGGCCATGGACCAGATCGGCCGGGACGTCATGGAGGGCTCCTCGCCGCGCCAGGCGCTGCAGGAGCTGCTGCGGCGCGGGCTGGAGGGCCGGCGGGGTCTCGACGACCTGACCCGTCAGGTCTGGGAGCGCCGCCGCGACCTGCAGCGCGACAACCGGCTCGACGGCACGCTCCAGGAGGTCCGCGAGCTCCTGCAGCGTGCCCTCGACGCCGAACGCGAGGCGCTGGGCAACGAGGACTCCGACGACGCCCGCTTCCGGGAGATGCAGCTCGACGCGCTGCCGAACGACACGGGCGGCGCGGTCCGCGAGCTGAACGAGTACGACTGGCGCTCGTCGGAGGCCCGGCAGGCGTACGAGGACATCCGGGACCTGCTCGGCCGCGAGATGCTCGACCAGCGCTTCCAGGGCATGAAACAGGCCCTCGAGTCGATGGGGTCGAACGCGACGCCCGAGGGCCGGGAAGCTCTCGAGCGGATCCACGAGATGATGTCCGATCTCAACGACCTGCTGGAGCACCACGCGGCCGGCCAGGACACGACGGACGAGTTCCGCGAGTTCATGGACAAGCACGGCGAGTTCTTCCCCGAGAACCCGCAGAACACGGACGAGCTGGCGGACCTGCTGGCGGCCCGCGCCGCGGCGGCGCAGCGGATGCTCAACTCGATGTCCGCCGAGCAGCGGGCCGAGCTGATGGAGCTGTCGCAGCAGGCCTTCGGGGATCCGCGGCTGGCCCAGCAGATGGCGCGGCTCGACGCCCAGCTGCAGGGCATGCGCCCGGGTGAGGACTGGCAGGGCTCCGGGCGGTTCCGCGGCGACAACCCGATGGGCATGGGCGAGGCGACCCGGGCGCTCGAGGAGCTCGGCCAGCTCGACAACCTCGCCGAGCAGCTGTCCCAGAGCTACCCGGGGGCCCGGCTGGACGACATCGATCTCGACGCGCTCACCGGGATGCTCGGCGAGCAGGCCGGCGTCGACGCCCGAACGCTGGCCCAGCTGGAGCGCGAGCTGCAGCGGCAGGGCCTGTTCGAACGGGCGGCGGACGGCACGCTCCTGCTGTCGCCCAAGGCGTTGCGGCGGCTGGGGCAGTCGATCCTCCGCGACGTCGCCGAGCAGCTCTCGGGGCGCAACGGACAGCGGGACACCCGCCGCGCCGGCGCCGCGGGGGACGCCACGGGCGCGACCCGGCCCTGGGCGTTCGGCGACACCGAGGCCTGGTCGGTTCCGCGGACGCTGCTGAACGCGGAGCTGCGCAAGGCATCCGGGGACACCCGGAAGCTCGACGTGACGGACGTGGAGATCGTCGAGACGGAGCAGCGGACCCGCGCGGCGGTCGCCCTGCTCGTCGACACCTCCTGGTCGATGGTCGCCGAGGGTCGCTGGGTGCCGATGAAGCGCACCGCGCTGGCCCTGCACCAGCTGATCTCCACCCGGTTCCGCGGCGACGCGCTCCAACTCGTGACGTTCGGGCGGCACGCGCAGTCCGTCGAGCTGGGGGAGCTGGTGGGTCTCGAGGGGGCGTACGCGCAGGGCACCAACCTGCACCATGCGCTTCTCCTTGCGGGACAACACCTCCGCAAGAACTCGGACGCCACCCCGGTGGTGCTGGTCGTCACGGACGGGGAGCCGACCGCCCATCTGGAGCCGGACGGCGAGGCCTACTTCGACTACCCGCCCAGCCCGCACACGCTGCGCGCGACGGTGGCCGAGCTGGACAAGCTGTCCGGCATGAGGGCCGCCTTCACGTTCTTCGTGCTGGGCGACGATCCGAGGCTCGCGGTGTTCATGGACGACGTCGCTCGGCGCGTGGGCGGGCGGGTGGTCACCCCGACCCTGGACGGCCTGGGTGCCGAGGTCGTCGCCGACTATCTGAAGCGGCGGGCCTAGAGACCTTGTGAGTGGCGATAGTCGTCCTGGCGACTATCGCCACTCACGACGGCCGGCCGCTACCGTATCGGGACGAATCGCCCGAAACGGGAGGGACGATGACGTCCTCGATCTTCACCGTCGCGTTGCCGCTCGTCCTGGCCCTGGTGATGTTCGGGCTGGGGCTCGCGCTCACCGTGGCGGACTTCGCGCGGGTGCTCACCCTGCCGAAGGCGGTGCTGGTCACGCTGCTGTGCCAGCTGGTCCTGCTGCCGGCCCTCTGCTTCGGGCTCGTGCTGCTGGTCGGGCTCGGGCCGGATCTCGCGATCGGGATGATGCTGCTCGTGGCGTCGCCGGGCGGGGTGACGGCGAACATCCTGGCCCACCTCGCCGGGGGCGACGTCGCGTTCAGCATCACCGTCACCGCCGTCAACTCGGTGCTCGCCGTGCTCACCCTGCCGCTGGTCACCGCCTTCGCGCTCGCCCGGTTCGGCGACGGCGGCGGGATCGGCCTGCAGCTCGACAAGCTCGCGCAGGTGTTCGCGGTGGTCCTCGTGCCCGTCGCGCTGGGGATGCTGGTGCGGCACCGGTGGGCGGCCTTCGCGGAGCGGATGCAGCGGCCGGTGCGGCTCGCCTCCGTCACCGCCGTGACGCTTGCGATCCTGGCCGCCGTCCTCCAGCAGCTCGACGAGTTCCTCCCGAGCCTCGTCGCGGTCGGGCTCGTCTGTGTGGTGCTGAGCGTGCTCAGCCTCGCGATCGGCTACGGGGTGCCGCGGCTGGCGAACGTGCCGCGCCGGCAGGCCATCGCCTCGTCGCTGGAGATCGGGGTGCACAACGCCGTCCTCGCGATCACGGTCGCGGTCTCGGTGCTGGGGAACCCGGCCGCGGCGATCGCCCCCGCGATCTACGGCGTGGTGATGTTCGGGCCGGCGGGCGCCTTCGCCTGGGCCCTCTCCCGCCGTGCCCTACGGGTCCAGCCGGCGTCCGGAGGCCGCTGACGCCTGGGGACCGTGTGCGCCGCTCAGTGGCGCTCGGGGTCCCCGAGTCGCGGGGTCGGGGTGCGGAGGGTCGCGGCGCTCTCGCTGATCGCGGAGGCGAGGGCCTCGGCGGGGGCGGTCAGGGTCCGGCGGCCCGTCTGGAGGACGAAGTCGAAGTCGTGGAGGGCCGGGAGCCCCTGGACGGGGACGAGGCCGCCGGGGATGAGGGTCTCGGCGTGGGCGACCACGCCCAGCCCGGCGAGGGCCGCGGCGCGCAGGCCGGAGAGCGAGCCGGAGGTGCAGGCCATCCGCCAGCTCAGGCCGGCGGCCTCCAGGGCGGTGATCGCCGCGGCGCGGGAGAGGCTCGGCGGGGGATAGCAGACCAGCGGGACCGTGTGGCCGTCGAGCGGGAAGCCGGGCGCGGCGACCCAGACGAAGCGGTCGTGCCACACCGGTGTGCCGCCGCGGCGGCCCGGGGAGCGCTTGGCGAACAGCAGGTCCAGCTCCCCGGCGTCGAGTGCGGCCTCCAGGGTCTCGCTCAGCCCGACCGTCAGCTCCAGGTCGACGCCCGGGTGCCGGCGCCGGAAGTCGTCGAGGATCGTGGGGAGGCGGGTGAGGACGAGGTCCTCGGAGACGCCGAAGCGCAGCCGGCCGCGGACCCGGGCGCCGCGGAAGTGGGCGACGGCGCGGTCCCCGGCGTCGAGGATCGTGGCGGCGAACTCGACCATCGCCTCGCCGTCCCCGGTCAGCGCGACGGAGTGAGTGTCCCGCACCAGGAGCACCCGTCCGACCTGGTCCTCCAGCTTGCGGACGTGCTGGCTCACCGTCGACTGCCGCAGCCCGAGGCTCTCGGCGGCGCGGGTGAAGCTCAGGGCGCGCGCCACGGCGACGAAGGAACGCAGCAGCACCGGATCCACGTCCTCATCATAGATCGTGATGACAGAGAGAGCGGTGTGCGCGTTTCCCACTGAACGGCGGCGGGAGACGATGGTCCCCGTGCTGAAGCGCCTCCGCGTCGACCCGTTCCTGGTGATGATCCTCGCGACCGTCGGGATCGCGGCGCTCCTGCCCGCCCGCGGCGCCGTCGCGCACGGGTTCTCGACCGCCACGGTCGTCGCGATCGGCCTGCTCTTCTTCCTCTACGGCGCCCGGCTCTCGACGCGCGAGGCGATCCGCGGGCTGACGCACTGGCGGCTGCACGGCACCGTGGTGCTCGCGACGTTCGTGCTGTTCCCGCTGCTCGGGCTCCTGATCCAGCTGGTCCCCACGAGCGTGTTGCCGGCCGAGCTGAAGCTCGGCGTGCTGTTCCTGTGCTGCCTGCCCTCGACGGTGCAGTCGTCGATCGCGTTCACCTCGGTGGCGCGGGGCAACGTGCCGGCGGCGCTCTGCGCGGCGTCGCTGTCGAACCTGCTGGGCATCGTGATCACGCCGCTGCTGACCGGGCTGCTGCTGTCCTCGCAGGGCGGGCTGTCGGGGCAGGCGGTGGTCGACGTCGCGCTCCAGCTGCTCGCGCCGTTCGTGCTCGGCCAGCTGCTCCGCCGCTGGGTCGGCGACTGGATCGTGCGGAACAAGAAGTACCTGCAGGTCGTGGACCGGGGCTCGATCCTGCTGGTCGTCTATGTCGCGTTCAGCGAGGGCATGGTCGAGGGGATCTGGGGGCGGCTCTCGCTCGGCGCCCTCGCCGCCCTGATCGGGACGTGCGTGGTGCTGCTGGCCGTCGTCCTCTCGATCACCTGGTTCGTGCCGCGGCGCTTCCCGCGCGAGGACCGGATCACGATCCTGTTCTGCGGGTCGAAGAAGAGCCTGGCCAGCGGGCTGCCGATGGCCGGGGTGCTCTTCGCGGGCGGCCAGATCGGCCTGCTCGTGCTGCCGCTGATGCTCTTCCACCAGATCCAGCTGATGGCGTGCGCGGCGATCGCGGGGCGGCTCGCCCGGCAGGGCGCGCCCGCCGAACCCGTGCCCGCGTAAGGGAAAACCCTGCCCGGGGTCCGGGGTGCGCCCGCTACCGGGCCCCGGCCGCCCGGCGGACCCTCGGTGCATGCCCACGACCACACCGGGGACGACCCCCGACAGCGACCACAACGACCACGGCGAGCAGAGCCCGCACAACACCGTCCGCCTGCCGGACCCGCCACGGGGGACGGATCCGCCGGGCCCGCGCCGCAGACCGGGCAGGCGCGGACTGCTGATCGGCGCGGTGATCGCCGTCGCCCTGCTCCTCGCGGGGACCGGCGCGGCGATCGCCTTCGGGGTGTCGCGCGCCACGGCGTTGGAGAGCCGGACGATCACCGAGACGTTCGCCGGGGCGCGCGAGATCGTCGTCGACCTCGACGAGGGTTCGGTGCGGCTCACCGCCGCCACCGGCCCGGACGTGCAGGTCCGCACGATCCCCGCCTGGACGCCCGGCTACGAGCCGGCGCACTCGCGGGCCCTGACCGACGGCGTTCTCACGGTCCGGGGCGACTGCCCGGACTTCGACCTCGGCTGCGAGGTCGACCAGGAGATCGCCGTGCCGGCGGGGGTCGCGGTGCGCATCTCGACCGTCGACGGCGCGGTGCACGCCGCCGGTCTCGACGTCCCGCGCTTCGCGGCCACGACCGTCAACGGGGCCGTCGACGCCGCCTTCGACCGCGCACCCCAGCGGGTCGAGGTGGGGACGGTGAACGGCGCGGCGACCGCCACCGTGCCGCCCGGCCCGTACCGGGTGAGCGCCTCCGCGGTCGTCGGCGCGGTGACCCTCGGGATCCCGCACGACCCCACCGCCGCGGCCACCATCGACGCGCACACCGTGAACGGCGCCGTCACCGTGCGGAGCTCCTGATGGTCACCACGGACACGGTGCCCCGGCGCACGGCCACGGAGGTCACCGCCCGCATCCTCATCGCCGTCGTCACCGGCTCGGTGGCGGTCGCGCTGCTGGTCGGCGGCGGTGCCCTGGCCTGGGCGCAGGCGGCGCTGCGCGGCCCGGACGGGTACTACACCGCGGCCGGCCTGGTGGCGACGAGCAGCGGGCACGCTCTGGTCGTCGACGATCTCGGCCTCGGCTACCTCGGCGTGCGGCCGCCCGGCGGGGTCGACTTCCGGGTGAGCGCCCGCTCGTCCGGTACCGGCTCGGTGTTCGTCGGCCTCGGGCCGCGCGCGGAGGTCGCGCGCTACCTGGCCGGGGTCGCGACGGACCGGATCACGGACGTCGACCCCCGGGCCGGCTCGGTCGACCTCCTGCCGACCCCCGGTGTCCGCACCCCGGCACCCGCTGCGGCGCAGACCTTCTGGGTCGCCTCGGCGCAGGGGCCGGGGGAGCAGCGGGTCGACTGGTCCGGGCGCCCCGGTGACTGGAGCGTGGTCGTGATGAACGCGGACGGCCGCGCCGGCGTCGACGTCCTCGCCTCCGGCGGGATCGCGCTCCCGGTCCTCACCCCGCTCGCGATCGGCCTGCTGATCGGCGGGCTGCTCGTCGCGGGGGCCACCGTGGCCCTGGTCCCCTCACGGAGGGCGCAGCCGGCCTCACGCGGAGGGCAGCGGGAGTAGGGCCCCGACGACGGTGCCGCCCCCGGGGCGCTCGGCCACGCGCAGCGCGCCGCCGAGCGCCTCGACCCGGTCGGCGAGGCCCCGCAACCCGGTGCCGCGCAGGGGATCCGCGCCCCCGGCACCGTCGTCCGCGATCTCGATCAGCAGCTCCCCGGGCCGGCGCTCCACGTGCACCGTGGCGGCGCCGGCCCCGGCGTACTTGGCCGTGTTGGCCAGCGCCTCCGATGCCACGTAGTACGCCGCGAACGCCACCGGTTGCGGCGGTTCCGGCCCGGGTTCGATGCTCAGGGTGGCCGGCACCGCGGAGCGCAGGACGAGCGACTCGAGGGCGACGCCGAGGCCCCGGTCCAGGATCGCCGGGTGCACCCCCCGCGCCAGCTCGCGCAGCTCGGCGAGGGATCGGGCGAGCTCGTCGCTCGCGGAGGCCACCAGCAGCTCGGCGTCGGCGGGATCGTCCCGGATGCGGCGACGGATCAGGGACAGCTGCAGCCCGAGCGTGACGAGCCGCTGCTGGGCCCCGTCGTGGAGGTTCCGTTCGATGCGGCGGCGCTCCGCGTCCCCGGCCGCGATCGTGGCCGCGAGCCGGCGTTGCACCTCCGCCTGGAGCATCCGGTTCTCCCGGGCCAGCGCCGCGGCCGCGCCGACCGCCTCGACCAGCTCCGGATCGTCGTCGAGCGACGAGTCGTGGACGAGCACGGCCAGCCGGGTGCCGCCCCGCTCGACGACGGTCACGGACCTCCCGGGCGCCGCCACCGGGAGCGCCTCGCCGTAGGAGATCTCCAGCCCCGGGTCGCCGAGGGCCCTGGCCAGCGCGTCGCGCAGCGCGTCGGGCTGCATGTCCCGCATCCCGGCGAAGAGCCCGGCCAGCGTGCCGCGGGCCAGCCGCGAGCGCAGCAGCCCGGCGAGGAAGGCGATCGGCACGGCCGCGATCGAGCAGGCCGCCACCCACAGCAGCCACTGGATCCGGCCGCCGCCCACGAGGTCGACGAGCAGCAGGGCCGCGAACAGTAGCAGGCACCCGCACCCGGCCAGCGCGGGCAGCAGCGCCCGCCGGCCCGGCGCGGCCGCCGCCCGCCACCGGAGCCCGACGATCACGGTGGTGGCCAGGGACACCGCCACCAGCACCGCCTTCTGGACCCGGTCGACCACTGCGGCGGCGCCCGGCGCGTCGACGATCCCGAACAGCGTGTCCTCGCCGGGGGAGAACACCAGCCAGAGCGGCGCCAGGACCAGCAGCTCCACGACGATCGCACCGATGACCACCCGGTCGGCCACCGTCCGCGTGCGGCCTCCCGTGAGGAACGTCAGCAGCAGCGCGACGAAGGGGAGGATCCACAGGTCGGGCAGCCAGAGGGCGACCGTGCGGGCGACGGGCGAGTCGAGCTGGCCCAGCAGCGGGGAGACGTAGAACGCGAACCCGGTGCCGATCATGAGCAGCCCGACGCGGCTGTCCGGGCGGCGCCGCCAGGCGAGCAGCCCGCACACGGCGAACGAGAACCCGATCAGCCGGAACACGACGTCGACCGGCACGACCTCGACGTGCCGGAACAGCACCGGCGCCAGCGCCCCGACGCCGCCGAGCACCGTCACGGCCCAGAGCAGGACCCAGGCCGCACCGGTCGGGCGCGGGGCGGTGAACCGGCGCAGCAGACCGGCGCTCCCCGTCGCGGGGAGCGCCTCGGGCGGAACGGCTGACGCGGTCATGGCCCCCCGACCGGGCGGCGGCCCCGCACACGCGGGCGTCCCGGTCCGGCGCGAAAGGTACATCGCGCCGAATCGGGACGACACCGCCTGTCGGAGGCTGGTTCAGTGCACGGTGCTGATTTCGTCGCTGGACTCCCCGCGGACGACGGCCTCGGCCGGCGCCGCCCGCCACGCCGCACGGTCCCCGAGCACCAGGCCGGCCGCGAGCAGGACCCACAGCCCGCCGGTCAGCCAGTCCATCCGGGCGGCGTCCGCACCGGCGAAACCGAGCGCGGCGTAGCTCACGGTGCCCTGGGCGATGTGGAACAGCAGCGGCATCAGCAGGCTGCCGCGGCTGCGGTTCACGATCCACACGTAGACGTAGGTGATCGCGAACGTCACCGCGAGGCCGATCGGCGCGAGCGAGCCGGTGGTGACGAGCGGCAGGTGCCAGAGCGCCACGACCAGGCCCAGGACCGTCGCCACGACCAGCGGCGACCGGGTGGCCTGCATGCGCGGCTGGGCGTAGCCGCGCCAGCCGGGCTCCTCGCCCAGGGGACCGTCGAGCGGGTTGACGAACCGGATCGCGGCGACGAGCGCGATGTCGCCCCAGGCCATGGCCGCGAGATCGGGCGCGGCCGCACCCCAGAGGGTCACGTTCGCGGTGGCGGCCAGGGCCAGGACGACGAGCGGGGTGCCGATCGCGATGACCCACATCGGCCAGCCGACCCGCCAGCGGATCAGCCGGGAGCCGAGATCGCGGTACCCGGCCACGCCCTCGGTGAGCCCGATGACGATCAGCGCCGCCACCAGGGGGCCCGCCGGCCAGTGCGCGGTCGGGGCGATGCCGAGGGCCTGGAAGGGCCAGGACCACCAGGTGAGGACGAAGGTGAGGGCGAAGAACACGGCGAGCCGGTGGCGGCGGACGAACGACATCGGGACCTCCTGGGGTAGGGGACCCACGGTCGTCCGGGCGGGGCTGCGCCGGTACCGGGCCGACCCGGCAGTGGCGGCAGGGTTGACCCCGTAGCCGGGCCGGGCGCGGCGGGCCAGGATCGTGGCGTGCGTGTGATGCTGGCCGACGACTCCGTGCTCTTCCGCGAGGGCATCGCGCGGGTGCTGCGCGACGCCGGGCTCGAGGTGATGGGGCAGGCCGGGGACGTGGCCGGGCTGATGGAGCTGGTGGGGGCCGCCCCGCCGGACGCCGTCGTCGTCGACATCCGGATGCCGCCCACCCACACCACCGAGGGCCTCGACGCCGCCGCCCGGCTGCGTGAGGAGTACCCGCAGGTCGGCGTGCTGGTCCTGTCCGCGCACGTCGAGCCGGCCTACGCGCTCGAGCTCGTGGAGACCGGAGCGCACGGCGCGGGCTACCTGCTCAAGGACCGGATCACCGACGTCGAGGAGCTGGTGGAGGCGGTCCGGCGCGTCGGGGCGGGCGGGCTGGTGATCGATCCGGGGGTGGTCGCGCAGCTCGTCGGCCGGGCGCGGGCGCACAGCCCGCTGGACGATCTCTCCGAACGGGAGCGCGAGGTGCTCACGGTGATGGCGGAGGGGCGCTCCAACCAGGCCATCTGCCAGCGACTGTTCCTCAGCCCCAAGACCGTCGAGGCCTACGTGCGGTCGGTGTTCACGAAGCTCGGCCTGCACCAGGGGGCGGACGACAACCGCCGGGTGCTGGCCGTCCTCGCCTTCCTGCGCGGCTGAGCCCCCGGAGTGGTGGAGATCCGACCGAGGATCGCCCCCCGAGCAATTACTGTGGACGTATGCAGACCTGGGCCCCCGTGGAGATTCCAGTCCTCCCCGCCGAGCTGGGCAGCGGTCCGCCGCTCCGCCTCTACGACACCTCCACCGCGCGCGTGCGGCCCACCGCGCCCGGACCGACCGCCACCATGTACGTCTGCGGGATCACGCCCTACGACGCCACGCACCTCGGCCACGCCGCCACCTACCTCGCGTTCGACCTGGTCAACCGCTACTGGCGGGACCTGGGCCACGCGGTGGACTACGTGCAGAACATCACCGACATCGACGATCCGCTCCTCGAGCGCGCCGAGCGCGACCAGGACGACTGGGTGGTCCTCGGCATGCGGGAGACGGCGCTGTTCCGCGAGGACATGGAGGCGCTGCGGGTCGTCCCGCCGCAGCACTACATCGGGGCCGTCGAGGCGATCCCGGAGATCGTCGAGCTGGTGGGCAAGCTGCTCGCGTCCGGCGCCGCCTACCGGGTCGACGACGCCGAGTACCCGGACGTCTACTTCGACTCGTCGGTGACCGGCCGCTTCGGCTACGAGTCCACCTACGACGAGGAGACGATGGTCCGCCTCTCCCGCGAGCGGGGCGGGGACCCGGACCGGCCCGGGAAGCGGCACGCGATCGACCCGCTGCTCTGGCGGATGGCCCGCGAGGGCGAGCCGAGCTGGGAGTCCGACCTCGGCGCCGGCCGGCCGGGCTGGCACATCGAGTGCGCGGCGATCGCGCTGAACCGCCTCGGCCCGCAGATCGACCTCAACGGCGGCGGCTCGGACCTGATCTTCCCGCACCACGAGTGCGGCGCCGCCCACGCCGAGGCGCTGACCGGCGAGCACCCCTTCGCCCGGCACTACACGCACAGCGGCATGATCGGCCTCGACGGCGAGAAGATGTCGAAGTCCCGGGGCAACCTGGTGTTCGTCTCCAAGCTGCGCTCGCAGGGCGTCGACCCCAACGCCGTCCGCGCGGCGCTGATCTCCGGGCACTACCGCGAGGACCGTCCGTGGACGGACGGGCTGCTCACCGAGGCGGAGACCCGGCTCGCCCGCTGGCGCGAGGCCGTGAACCTCGACGCCGGCCCGGACACCGCGGAGCTGGTCGCGAACCTGCGCCTGCACCTGGCGGACGACCTGGACACCCCCCGCGCGCTGGCGGCGATGGACGCGTGGGCGGCGTCCGCCCTGGAACGCCGCGGCACCGACCCCGAGGCCCCCCGCACCGCCCGCGCCGCGGTGGACGCCCTCCTCGGCATCGCCCTGTAGGGCCCACCAGAACCCGGTGCGTGGGAGGCGGTGCCGGAACGCCGTCACTCACGCCCGGAGGAAGGGCGGGGGAGGGCCAGGGGCGCGCCGATCGCGAGCAGGCCGGCGGGGAGCAGGAAGCCCACCAGCGGGTCCGCGTGGTACACGGGCGGCAGGACGGCCGGGCTGGTCGCGTAGCCGGTGAACCGCAGGGCCTGGACCACCGACACCGCGCCGCCGCGGTTGGCGCCCGGCCCGCTCAGGACCAGCGTGTTCATCCCGACGACGATCAGCTGGCTCGCCGCGCCCGCCGCCGCCCAGAACGCCACGACCAGCCACAGCGAGGGCGCGAGCCCGATGCCGGCGACGAGCAGGCCGCCGGCCAGCGCGCCGGTCACGACGCACCGGCGCCCGCCGACCCGGTCCACGGCGGAGCCGATCACCCGGGCGGTGACGATCCCGACCGCGCCCAGGGCCGTCAGCACCAGGCCGCGCAGACCGGCGTCCAGGGCGAACACGTCGTCGAGCCGGAGGGCGACGAGGAAGCCCAGGCCCGCGAGGCACGCCCCGGCCAGCGCGGAGACGATGCCGAGGCGCAGCACGGTCGGCGTCCACGCGCTGCGCAGCGACGGCCGGGCCACGGTCTCGCCGCGCTGTTCGACGGGGATGCCGAGGACCGCGAGCACCGCGGAGACCACGGCCACGCCCGCGAAGGCCCATCTCCAGCTCGCCTCCGCGGCGAGCCCGCCGATCAGCGGGGCGAAGGTCTGCCCGGCGGCCTGCAGCGAGCCGTACCAGCCGAGGACACGGCCGAGGACGCCCGGCGACGCCGAGGCGCCGAGCGCGGCCATCAGCAGCGGGGTGGTGAAGGCGTTGGCGATGCCACCGAGCGCCCGCGCGCCGAGGAACGCCACCCAGCCCGGCGCCAGCGCGCAGGCCAGCGAGGACACCAGGAACAGCAGGTACGCCAGCCGGACGGTCCGGGCGCGGCCCCAGCGCTCGCCGAGCGTGCCCGAGACGAGCATCACGGCGGCGAAGGGCACCATGTAGACCGTCAGCGACAGGGACGCGGTGCCGGGGGAGACGTGGAAGTCCGCCCCGAGCTCCGGGAGCATCGAGGCGGTGATCCCGCCGCCGAACGGGCCGATGAAGCCACCGGCGTAGAGGGCGCCCCGCCCCAGCCTCCCGCGACCCGGCGGTCCCACGGACGCTGCCGTCTCAGTCCCCGCCGCCCGGGCCGCCCGTTCCCCGCCGGCGCAGGTACCGCTCGAAGTCCGCGGCGATCTCGTCCCCGCTGGCCTCGGTGAGGTCGACCGGCTGCTCTTCCTCCTCCTCGACCGCCTGGAGCTCGAGCTGCCGGACGTACTCGCGCACCTCGTCGTCCGCCTCGGCCATCTCGTTGACCGTGCGCTCCCACTCCTCGGCCTGGTCCGGCAGGCCGCCGAGCGGGACCTCGACGTCGAGCGCCTCCTCGACCCGCAGCAGCAGCGCGATCGCCGCCTTGGGCACCCGGGCCTGCGAGACGTAGTGCGGCACCTCGGCCCAGTACGACAGCGACGGGATGCCGGCCTCGATGCAGGCGCTCTGGAACACCCCGACGATCCCGGTCGGCCCCTGGTAGTTCGACGGCTCCACGCCCAGCTTGCTGGTCGACGCCGCGTCGTAGCCCGAGCCGCGCACGGGCGTGGGCCGGGTGTGCGGCACGTCCGTGAGCATGGCGCCGAGGTTGATGACCTTCGTCACGCCCAGCTTCTCGATCAGGCCGAGCAGCTCGGCGCAGAA
Organism: Pseudonocardia ailaonensis; assembly: GCF_039531635.1. Lineage (NCBI taxonomy): Bacteria > Bacillati > Actinomycetota > Actinomycetes > Pseudonocardiales > Pseudonocardiaceae > Pseudonocardia > Pseudonocardia ailaonensis. The sequence continues at coordinate 188,967 of NZ_BAAAQK010000003.1, forward strand.
GGACTTCCAGCGCAGGTTCGGCTCGATCCCGTTGACGAGCACGACGTGCCGCCCGGTGCCCGGCATCTTGGCCGTGGACAGCCGCGTGGTCTGCCACTCGATCCGCCGGGTCACGCCGTCCGTCATGGTGACGAGCGGCCGCGTGACCTGGAAGTCGTAGTAGTCCTCCGGGTCGATCGAGGCCAGCGGCTCCGCGTCCCAGCTGAGCTCGAGATGCTCCAGGGCGGTGCTGGCGGCCTCTCCCGCGTCGTTCCAGCCCTCGAATGCGGCGATGAGCACCGGGTCGACGAGGTCCGGAAGATCGGAGGGCACCCCCGAGCGCTGCTCTCGATCGGTCATCATCACAGCCTACGACGCGGGCGGGTAACACGACGGGACCAACCCCCGACGCCGGTACTGTGAGGGGGTGTCAGCCGTGAACGCAGCCGCGTCAGATCACAGCTTCGACACCACGCTCCTGGAGACGTTGAGCCAGCGCGTGGTGGTCGCCGACGGTGCGATGGGCACCATGCTCCAAGACGTCGATCTCTCCCTCGACGACTTCGCCGGGCTCGAGGGGTGCAACGAGATCCTCAACGCCACCCGGCCGGACGTCGTGCGGGGCATCCACCGCGCCTACTACGAGGCGGGTGCGGACGCGGTCGAGACCAACACGTTCGGCGCCAACCTGCCGAACCTGGCCGACTACGACATCGCGGACCGGATCCGCGAGCTGGCCGAGAGCGGCGCCCGCCTGGCCCGCGAGGCCGCGGACGAGGTCGGCGGGCAGCGCTACGTGCTGGGCTCGATCGGCCCGGGCACCAAGCTCCCCACCCTCGGCCACGAGAAGTTCGGCACCCTGCGGGACGCCTACACCGAGACCGGGCGGGGCCTGCTCGCCGGCGGTGCGGACGCGTTCCTCATCGAGACCTGCCAGGACCTGCTCCAGGTCAAGTCGGCGGTGCTGGGCGTGCAGGAGGCCATGCGCCTCGAGGGCCGCCGCATCCCGATCATCACCAGCGTCACCGTCGAGACCACCGGCACCATGCTGCTGGGCTCCGAGATCGGCGCGGCCCTGACCGCGCTCGAGCCGCTGGGCATCGACCTGATCGGCCTGAACTGCGCCACCGGGCCCGCCGAGATGAGCGAGCACCTGCGCACGCTCTCCAAGCAGTCCCGGATCCCGCTGTCGGTGATGCCGAACGCCGGCCTGCCCGTCCTGGGCAAGAACGGCGCCGAGTACCCGCTGTCCGCCGAGGAGCTGGCCGAGGCGCTGTCCACCTTCGTGCGGGACTACGGGCTGCGGCTCGTCGGGGGTTGCTGCGGCACCACGCCCGCCCACGTCCGCGCGGTCGCCGAGGCGATCCCGCGGATCACCCCGGCCGAGCGGAAGCCGCGCCCGGAGGCGGGCGTGTCGTCGCTGTACGCGCCGGTGCCGTTCCGCCAGGACACCTCGGTGCTCATGGTGGGGGAGCGGACCAACGCCAACGGCTCCAAGAAGTTCCGCGACGCCATGCTCGAGGAGCGCTGGGAGGACTGCGTCGCGATCGCCCGCGAGCAGACCCGCGAGGGCGCCCACCTCATCGACCTCTGCGTGGACTACGTCGGGCGCGACGGCGCCGCGGACATGACGGAGCTGGCCGGCCGGCTCGCCACCGCGTCCACCCTGCCCGTGATGCTCGACTCCACCGAGCCCGAGGTCCTCAAGGCCGGGCTCGAGCTGCTCGGCGGGCGCTCGATCGTCAACTCCGTCAACTTCGAGGACGGCGACGGTCCCGGCTCGCGCTACCAGCGCACGATGGAGCTGGTCCGGGCGCACGGCTGCGCCGTCGTCGCGCTGTGCATCGACGAGGAGGGCCAGGCCCGCACCCGGGACTGGAAGGTCCGCATCGCCGAGCGGCTGATCGGCGACCTCACCGCCAACCACGGGATGCGCGTCGAGGACATCGTCGTCGACACACTGACCTTCCCGATCACCACCGGGCAGGAGGAGGTCCGCCGGGACGGCCTCGAGACCATCGAGGCCATCCGCGAGCTCAAGCGGCGCTTCCCCGAGGTCCAGACCACCCTCGGCGTGTCCAACATCTCGTTCGGCCTCAACGCGGCCGCCCGCCAGGTGCTCAACTCGGTGTTCCTGCACGAGTGCGTGGACGCCGGGCTCGACACCGCGATCGTCTCCGCGGCCAAGATCCTGCCGATGGCGAAGATCCCGGACGAGCAGCGGGCCGTGGCGCTCGACCTCGTCTACGACCGCCGCCGCCCCGAGACCGCGGACACCCCGGCCTACGACCCGCTCAACCGGTTCATGGAGCTGTTCGAGGGCGTCACGGCCTCGTCGGCCAGGGCGGGGCGGGCCGAGGAGCTGGCCGCGCTGCCGCTGTTCGAGCGCCTCGAGCGCCGGATCGTCGACGGCGAGCGCAACGGCCTGGAGGCCGACCTCGACGAGGCGATGCTCACCCGGCCGCCGCTGGAGATCGTCAACGACACGCTGCTGGCCGGTATGAAGACCGTCGGCGAGCTCTTCGGCTCCGGGCAGATGCAGCTGCCGTTCGTGCTCGCCTCGGCCGAGGTGATGAAGACGGCGGTGGCACACCTCGAGCCGCACATGGAGAAGTCCGACGACGAGGGCAAGGGCACGATCGTCCTGGCCACCGTGAAGGGCGACGTCCACGACATCGGCAAGAACCTCGTCGACATCATCCTGAGCAACAACGGCTACACGGTCGTCAACCTGGGCATCAAGCAGCCGATCGCCACGATCCTGCAGGCCGCCGAGGAGAACCGGGCGCACGCCGTGGGCATGAGCGGGCTGCTCGTCAAGTCCACGGTGATCATGAAGGAGAACCTGCAGGAGATGAACTCCCGCGGGAAGAAGCTCCCGGTGCTGCTCGGCGGCGCCGCGCTGACCCGCTCCTACGTGGAGAACGACCTGTCGGAGGTCTACGAGGGCCGGGTCTCCTACGCGCGGGACGCCTTCGAGGGCCTGCGGCTGATGGACCAGACCATGTCCCGGCTGCGCGGCACCGCCCCGGAGGCGGACGCCGAGGAGGACCGCAAGACCGCCGAGCGCAAGGAACGCCACGAGCGCTCGAAGCGGATCGCGGCCAAGCGCAAGGCGGCCGAGGCGGAGGTGCTCGGCCCGCTCCCGGAGCGGTCGGACGTGGCGCTCGACAACCCCCTCCCGACGCCGCCGTTCTGGGGCACCCGGGTGGTCAAGGGCGTCGCCCTCGCCGAGTACTCCGGGATGGTCGACGAGCGCGCGCTGTTCCTGGGCCAGTGGGGGCTGCGCGGCACCAAGGGCGGCGACGGGCCCTCGTACGAGGAGCTCGTGGAGACCGAGGGCCGGCCGCGGCTGCGGTACTGGCTCGAGCGGCTCACCGCGGACGGCGTGCTCGCGCACGCGTCCCTCGTCTACGGGTACTTCCCGGCCGTCGCCGAGAAGGACTCGCTGCTGGTGCTCACCGAGCCCCGGGCGGACTCGCCCGAGCGCTTCCGGTTCACCTTCCCGCGCCAGCGCCGGGACCGGAACCTGTGCCTGGCGGACTTCTGGCGCCCGCGCGAGGTCGCGCTGGCCAACGGCGAGATCGACGTGCTGCCGCTGCACCTGGTCACGATGGGCCAGCCCATCGCGGACTACGCCAACGAGCTCTTCGCGAAGGACGCCTACCGGGACTACCTGGAGGTCCACGGCCTGGGCGTGCAGCTCACCGAGGCGCTCGCGGAGTACTGGCACCGCCGGATCCGTGAGGAGATGACCTGGTCCACGGGCCGGACGCTGGCGGAGGACGACCCCGACGACATCCGGGAGTTCTTCAACCTCGGCTACCGCGGGGCGCGCTACTCGCTGGGCTACGGCGCCTGCCCCACCATGGAGGATCGTGTGAAGATCATCTCCATGCTGGAGCCCGGGCGGATCGGCGTCGAGCTCTCGGACGAGCTGCAGCTGCATCCGGAGCAGTCGACGGACGCCCTGATCGCCCACCATCCGGAGGCGAAGTACTTCAATGCCGGCTGAGGCCTGCTCGTCAGGGCCGAACATCGGCGCCGAGATGCCGACTGACCCGGTGAGCGAACGGCACTCTCGCTCACTAGGTGTGAACGAGGGCGCCGTTCGCTCATCGCCCGCCGCGGTCCTGTTCGACATGGACGGGACGCTGATCGACTCCGAGAAGGTCTGGGACCGCTCGCTCGTCGCGGTCCTGCGCTGGCTCGGCGGCACGGACCTGTCCGCCGCGGCGCGGACCGAGACCCTCGGCGGGAACCTGCAGAGCAGCCTCGCGATCGTCTTCCGGGAGGCCGGCGTCACCCCGACGCCGGAGGTCCGGGAGGAGGCGGCGGCGCGGCTGGTCGCCTCGACGGCGGAGCTGTTCGAGGGCGGGCTGCCCTGGCGGCCCGGCGCCCGGGACGCGCTGCGGACGGCCCGGGCGGGCGGCCTCGCCGTGGCGCTGGTGACCAACACCGGCCGGTACCTCACGGACAAGGCGCTCGTCGGGATCGGGGCCGAGCACTTCGACGTCACGGTCTGCGGGGACGAGGTGCCGGCGGGCAAGCCGGCCCCGGACCCCTACCTGCGGGCGGCCTCGCTGCTCGGGGTCGATCCCGCGGACTGCGTGGCCGTCGAGGACTCGCCGACCGGGATCGCCGCCGCCGAGGCCGCGGGAACGGCGGTCCTCGCCGTGCCGTGCGAGGTGCCGATCCCGGACGGGCCGCAGCGGGTCGTCCGGGAGAGCCTCGTGGGGCTGACCGCGGCGGACCTCGCGGCGGTGCACCGCGAGGTGCGCGCCCGGGCGCGCGCCTGACCGGAACCCCCGCAGGTCGGCGAGGGTGCGCAAGGTACCGTCGGGCGTGTCGGAGACGCGACGAGCGGAGCCTCCGTCCGGGTGAACCGCCCGGGCGGTCCACCGCCCGGCGCAACCCGTGGTCCGGCGATCTCACGATGGTCCGCGGAGTTCTGACCAGGCGGTGAGGGCGCGGACACTGAGAGTCGGAACTCGAGAGTCGGACAGGGCTGCACGCAGGCCGCGCAGAGGGGAAGTTCGGGCACGTGAAGACATTCGACGAGCTCTTCGAGGAGCTCCGGGAGAAGGCGGCCACGCGGCCCGCCGGCTCGGGGACCGTCGAGGCGCTCGACGCGGGCGTGCACGCCCAGGGCAAGAAGCTGCTGGAAGAGGCCGGCGAGGTCTGGATCGCCGCCGAGCACGAGGACGACTCGGCGCTCGCCGAGGAGATCTCCCAGCTGTTGTACCGGACCCAGGTCATCATGCTCGGCCGCGGGCTGAGCCTCCAGGACGTCTACAAGTACCTCTAAGGAAGACACCATGCTCCGCGTCGCACTCCCGAACAAGGGGACGCTGGCCGAGCCCGCCGCCACCATGATGAAGGAGGCGGGCTACCGGCAGCGCTCGGACTCTCGCGATCTGTCCATGATCGACGAGGAGAACGGCATCGAGTTCTTCTACCTGCGGCCCAAGGACATCGCCACGTACGTCGGCTCCGGCGACCTGCACCTGGGCGTCACCGGGCACGACCTCATGGAGGAGTCCGGCAGCCAGGTCCAGAAGGTGCTGAAGCTGGGCTTCGGCGCCTCGAAGTTCCGTTTCGCCGCGCCCGAGGGCCGCGAGTGGAAGCTCGAGGACCTCGACGGCAAGACGATCGCGACGTCCTACCCGCGGCTGGTGCGCTCGCACCTGGCCGGCAAGCGGATCGGGGCCACGATCATCAAGCTCGACGGGGCCGTGGAGATCTCGGTCCAGCTCGGCCTGGCGGACGCGATCGCGGACGTCGTGTCCTCCGGTCGCACCCTGCGCCAGCACGGGCTCAAGGTCATCGGGGACGCGATCGCCGAGTCCGAGGCGATGCTCATCGAGCGCGAGCCGCGCGGGGACCGGCTGGACTCCGAGGAGGTCGTGAAGCTGAAGAAGATCTTCACCGAGCGGATCCGCGGCGTCGTCTACGCCCGCCAGTACCTGATGCTGGACTACGACTGCCCGAAGAGCGAGCTCGACGCGGCGATGAAGATCACCCCGGGCCTGCAGGCCCCGACCATCGCCCCGTTGGCGGACGACAACTGGGTCGCCGTCCGCTCGATGGTGCGCAAGCAGGCGTCGAACAAGGTGATGGACGAGCTGGCCGACCTCGGTGCCCGCGCGATCCTGACCTCGGAGATCCGCTCGTGCCGCGCGGTCGACGGCGGCAACAACTGAGCTGTCGCCGCCTCCGGGTCAGCGCGGTCGCACCGTCAGCTCCTGGGTGATCCGGCCGACGTGGCCGGCCTCGTCGAACAACGCGGCCGCCACGGTGCCGGTGCCCGTCGGGCCGATCGTCGCCGCCGCGTCGAGCCCCGTCCAGGTGCCGACGGGCGGGCGGTGCAGGTGCACCGTCAGCTCGGTGTTCACGAACAGCCACTCCCGCAGGTCCAGCGCCGCGGCGATGCCGTTGGCGGAGTCGGCGACCGCGGCCAGGTGCTGCAGGGCCGTGGGCTCCTCGCCCTCCACCACGGGAACTCGCAGCCGGCCCCACGCGGTGCCGGGGCCGAGGCTCTCGAAGGTCCCGCCGACCAAGCGCCACTCCACCGAGTCCATGTAGCCGGGGAGCCAGTGGTCGGGGCGGGAGAGCTGTTCCTCTCCGGCCTCCGGGCCGGGGATCGGCGCGACCTCGCCCGTGGCCACCGCGGCGGTGTCGACGGTCCCGAGCCGCCAGGCGCGGGCCCGCAGCACCGCGCGGCCGCCGGCCCGCATCTCCGCGCCGAGCAGCTCGATCGTGCGGCCGGGCCGCTCGATCCCGACCGAGACCTCCAGCTCGCCCACGGGCACCGGGCCGAGGATCTCCACGGTGTAGCGGGAGAGCTGCAGCGGCGGCGCGTCCGGCCGGCTGGGGGCGCAGCGCTCGAACGCCCGCACCAGCAGGGCCGAGGGCGGGCCGAGGTGCTGCGCGTCCGAGAACCAGGGGCCGGTGGTCGAGCCGGTCGCGTGGAAGCGGCCGCCGCCGGCGTCGTCGGTCTCGAGGGGACGGAAGTAGGGCTCCTCGCTCACGGCTCGATCATGCCCCCTGCGACGGGGACGGGCCGAGGGGGCGGACCGGACGCCGCGCGGCCCGGTGCTGTGCGGTCGGGCGCCGGATTGTCCGCGGTTGTCCCGCTGGGCGCGGTCGGCGCTGTGCTGCCGGGCGCCGCCGGCGCTGTGGCGCCGAGTGCCGCGGGGGCTGTCCCGCCGGGCGCCGCCGGCGTGGTGCCGAAGGGCGCCGTCGGCGTGGTGCCGAAGGGCGCCGTCGGTGTGGTGCCGAAGGGCGCCGTCGGCGCTGTGCCCCGCAGCTCCGGCCAGCCGGGGTAGGGCGGGGGAGTCCCGCCCCAGGCCGGGCACAGCGCCTTGTGGGCACACCATCCGCAGCCCGGGCCCGTGGACGGCAGGAACTCGCCCGTGCGGTCCGCCTCCTGCACCGCCGCCCAGATCGCCTCCAGGATCCGCTCGAAGCGGCGCAGCTCGCCCTCGTCCGGCCGATAGGTCAGCTCCTCACCGCCGGCGCCGAGGTACACCAGCCGCAGCTCCTCGGGCACCCGGCCGCGCAGCTGCAGCAGAGCCAGCGCGTAGAACTTCATCTGGAACAGCGCCCGGCCCTCGCCGCTCTCCCGCGGGGCCGCGCCCGTCTTGTAGTCGACGATCCGCAGCGCGCCGCCGGCACCGACGTCGAGCCGGTCGAGGTAGCCGCGCAGCGGGACGCCGGACGCCAGCTCCGTCTCCACCAGCAGCTCGCGCTCTTCGGACTCGACCGCCCGCGGGTCCTCCATGCCGAAGTAGACCTCCAGCAGCGCGCCGGCCGAGGCGAACCACTCCGCGAGCGGGTCCGGCGCCTCGGGAGCCCGCTGCGCCGGCACGACCACCTCGACCAGCTCGGGCGCGGCGGCGACGAGCTCCGCCCACACCCGGCCCAGCAGCACCCGGGCCGTGCCGGGCAGGCGCTCGGGGGCCGGGAGGTCGAACAGCCGCTCCAGCACGGCGTGGACGAGCGTGCCCCGCAGGGCCGCCGACCCGGGCGGCTCGGGCAGCCGGTCCACCGCGCGGAACCGGTAGAGCAGCGGGCACTGCTTGAAGTCCGCAGCCCGCGACGGGGACAGCGCCGGGCGCCGCCGCTCCGCCGCCACCTCGGGATCCGTGACGGGTCCCGCCGCCTGCTCGTTCACGGACGCCAGGCTAGGCGAGCCCACCGACAGTCCCGGGGGACCGGCGGATAGCGTTGCTCCTCGTGCCCGATTCCGACCTCCGCCCCGCCGCCGACGAGGCCGTCGACAGTTCCGCCGCCGCCCCCGCCGAGGACGCGCCCGCCGCCACCTCCGCCGAGGCCGCCGATCCGGCCGGAGACGCGACCAATGGCGCAGTGGGCGACAGCGCAATGGGCGACGGCGCAGTGGGCGACCGCGCAGTCGAGGGCGCAGCAGTGGGCGACGGCGCAGCGACCGATGGCGCAGTCGAGGGCGAGACAGGCGAGGAGGACGCCCCGGCCGGGGTTTCCGGGTTCCGCGCCCGCGGTGGCCCCTTCCGTCCCGGCGACCGGGTGCAGCTCAGCGATCCCAAGGGCCGCAAGTACACCGTCGTCCTCGAGGCGGGCGCGAGCTACCACACCCACCGCGGCGCCCTGGCCCACGACGACCTGATCGGCAAGCCCGAGGGCTCGGTCGTCCACTCCGCGGCCAACACGCCGTACCTCGCGCTGCGCCCCCTGCTCGCGGACTACGTCCTGTCGATGCCGCGCGGTGCCGCCGTCATCTACCCGAAGGACGCGGCGCAGATCCTGGTGTGGGGCGACATCTTCCCCGGGGCCCGGGTGCTGGAGGCGGGCGCCGGTTCGGGGGCGCTCACCTGTTCCTTGGTACAGGCCGTGGGCCCCACCGGAAGCGTGGTCTCCTACGAGGTCCGGGCCGACCACGCCGAACACGCCGAGCGGAACGTCCGGAAATTCTTCGGCGATCTTCCACCCAACTGGAGCTTGCGCCTCGGCGATCTGAAGTCCCACGACGGCGCCGCGGAGCCCTTCGACCGGGTCGTCCTGGACATGCTGGCGCCCTGGGAATGCCTGGCGACGGTGCGCGACACGCTGATCCCCGGCGGCGTCCTCGTCGGCTACGTGGCCACCACCACCCAGCTGTCGAAGCTCGTCGAGGAGCTCCGGGAGATGCAGTGCTGGACCGAGCCGCAGGCATGGGAATCGCTGGTCAGGCCCTGGCACGTGGTGGGTCTGGCGGTCCGGCCGGAGCATCGCATGATCGGTCACACAGCGTTCCTGGTGACGGCCCGCCGGCTGGCCGACGGCGTGGTCCCGCCCCGCCCCCAGCGCAGACCGACCAGCCGCTGACGGCGTTCGGCCGAGCGGGCCGGAATGCCCGGTAACGGGAACCAGACATCGGGACGTCGTCAAGGTGCCGTCCGCGTGAGGGGCGGATCACCGATTCGCCTCACCGACGCGGGCGCCGCTTACGGGTACCGTATGGAAACGGAACACGGAGGGAGGATGCCGTGAATCCCTACGATGACGGCACCCGCGGGCCTGGTCCTCACGGTGCAGACGGGGACCTGACCCCGGCCGAGGCGGCGGCGCAGATCCGCTTCCTCGAAGAAGAGGTCGCGCTGTTGCGACGCAAGCTCACAGAGTCCCCCCGGCACGCCCGGCTCCTCGAGCAGCGCCTCGCCGAGTCCGCCAGCAGGCTGTCGCAGCTGTCTGCGCGGAACGAGAAGCTCACGGAGACGCTCAAGGAGGCGCGCAGCCAGCTCGTCGCGCTCCGCGAGGAGGTGGACCGCCTCGCCCAGCCCCCGTCGGGCTACGGCGTCTACCTCACGGCGTACGAGGACAGCACGGTCGACGTCTTCACCTCGGGCCGCCGCATGCGCGTCGCGGTGTCCCCGGCGGTGGAGATCGACGCCCTGCGCTCCGGTCAGTCGGTGCGGCTGAACGAGGCGCTCACGGTCGTCGAGGCGGGCGACTGGGAGAAGATCGGCGAGGTCTGCGGCCTGCGCGAGGTCCTCTCCGACCCCACGGACTCCACGGCGGGCCGCGCGCTCGTCGTCGGGAACGCGGACGAGGAGCGGGTCGTCTGGCTGGCGGCCCCGCTGGTCGACGACACGATCCCGGACTTCGTGCCGCTCAAGCCGGGCGACTCGCTGCTCGTGGACACCAAGGCGGGCTACGCCTACGAGCGGGTCCCGAAGGCCGAGGTCGAGGACCTCGTGCTCGAGGAGGTCCCGGACGTCGGCTACGAGGACATCGGTGGCCTGTTCAAGCAGATCGAGCAGATCCGCGACGCCGTGGAGCTGCCCTTCCTGCACGCCGAGCTGTTCACCGAGTACGAGCTGCGCCCGCCCAAGGGTGTCCTGCTCTACGGCCCGCCCGGCTGCGGCAAGACGCTCATCGCCAAGGCCGTCGCGAACTCGCTGGCCAAGAAGATCGCGGCCCAGCGCGGGGACGACCCGAACGAGGGCCGCGCGTTCTTCCTGAACATCAAGGGCCCGGAGCTGCTCAACAAGTTCGTCGGCGAGACCGAGCGGCACATCCGGCTGATCTTCCAGCGCGCCCGGGAGAAGGCGAGCGCCGGCACCCCGGTGATCGTGTTCTTCGACGAGATGGACTCGATCTTCCGCACCCGTGGCTCGGGTGTGTCCTCGGACGTCGAGACGACGATCGTGCCCCAGCTCCTCGCCGAGATCGACGGCGTCGAGGGCCTGGAGAACGTCATCGTCATCGGCGCCTCCAACCGCGAGGACATGATCGACCCCGCGATCCTGCGGCCGGGCCGGCTCGACGTGAAGATCAAGATCGAGCGTCCGGACGCCGAGGGCGCGCAGGACATCTTCTCGAAGTACATCACCCAGACCCTGCCGCTCCACGCGGACGACCTGGGCGAGTTCGCCGGCAACCGCACGGCGTGCGTCGACGCGATGATCCAGCGCGTCGTCGAGCGGATGTACGACGAGACCGAGGAGAACCGGTTCCTCGAGGTCACCTACGCCAACGGTGACAAGGAGATCCTGTACTTCAAGGACTTCAACTCGGGCGCGATGATCCAGAACATCGTCGACCGGGCCAAGAAGTCGGCCATCAAGGCCGTCCTGGAGACGGGTGAGCCGGGCGTGCGGGTGGCCCACCTCCTCTCCGCGATCGTGGACGAGTTCGCGGAGAACGAGGACCTGCCCAACACCACCAACCCGGACGACTGGGCCCGGATCTCGGGCAAGAAGGGCGAGCGGATCGTCTACATCCGCACGCTGGTCACGGGCAAGAACGACGCCACGGGCCGCGCGATCGACACCGCGTCGAACACCGGCCAGTACCTGTAGGCACGCACGACACGCGAGGCCCCGCCCGGAGCTCCGGGCGGGGCCTCTGCGCGTCCGGCCCGGGCATGGCGGCCACCCACGCGCCGCGCCGCCACCCCACGCGCCGGGGCGCCCACCTGGGTGATCATCAGGACCTGAGGGCGAATTTTTCATGATCCAACAGCGCTGAGGTCCTGGTGATCTCCACTGCGGGTGATCGGAAAGGCCTCCGGGTGCTGTCTGATTTGTTCAAGACGCTGGGCGACGGCCGGCGCTAGCGTTCCGCGCATGGGTTTCCGCAGCACGTCGACCGTGATCGAGATCGTGACCGCCGACCTGGGCAAGGCGCTGGCCTTCTACCGGGCGCTGGGGCTGGAGGTGCCCGAGAGCGCCGAGGGCGAGCCGCACGTCGAGGTCCCGCTGCCGGGCGGCAACCGGCTCGCCTTCGATCCCGAGTCGACCATCGCGAGCTTCACCCCGAACTACACGCCGCCGACGGGGGAGGGCCGCATGGCACTGGCCTTCGGCTTCGACACCCCGGCCGAGGTCGACGAGGCGCACGCCGCCCTCGTCGCCACCGGTGCCCCGTCCGTCCACGAGCCCTTCGACGCCTTCTGGGGCCAGCGCTACGCCACCGTCACGGACCCCGACGGCACCCACGTCGACCTCTTCGCCGCCCTCCCGTCCTGATGATCATCCCTGGTGGTGATCATCAGGACACCAGCGCTGTTCGATCATGAAAAATCAGCGCTGAGGTCCTGATGATCACCGCGGCGAGGGTTGGGGGCCGGCCGGCGGCCGGTCAGGCTCGCCGGAGGGCGGCGGGGGTGGTGCCGGCCAGGGCGCGGGTCTCGCGGGTGAGGTGGGGCTGGTCCGCGTAGCCCACCCGCACGGCCACCTCGGCCGGTGCGACGCCGGCGTGCAGCAACCCGGCTGCCCGGCGGAACCGCAGGACCCGGCGCAGGACGGACGGGCCGTAGCCGTAGATCGCGGCGCACTGCCGGGCCAGGGTGCGCTCCGTGCGGCCGAGCTCGGCCGCGACCTCCCGTACCTCGGCACCCCGGGCGAGCAGCCGGGTGACGCCTCGCATCTCCGCCCGGGACCAGGGTGCGGTCTCCGGGCGCTCCTCGCCCGCAGCCAGGGCTGCGACCAGGGCGAACGCTTCGCCGGAGTACGCCCTGTCGAACGAGCTGCGCGGTCCGGGGCCCAGCGGGTCCTCCGCGAGGCTGCGGCGCGCCGTCCGCCGAGCCGCCACGGATGTGAGGCGGGCGGCGACGGGGGAGAGCTCCGCCAGGGGGACCCGGCTGTCGCGCACCTCCGAGGCCGGGACGCCGAGCAGCCGGGGCAGCGCACCCGGATGGAACCGCAGGCCCGCGGTGAGGCGGCCCGCGGTGTTGCCGGCGAGGAACGCCGTGGTGTCCGGCCCGGCGACCGTCAGGCCGCGCCCGAGCGCCCCGCCGGCCGCTGCCCCGCCCGCACCGCCGAGGCCGCCACGGTCGACGTCGCCGCCGTCGAGGTCGCCACCGTTGAGGTCGCCCCGGTCGAGGTCGCCGCCGTCGAGGAGCAGGTCCATGCAGCCGTCCGGGAGCACCCGGGTCGGGCCCGTGGGCCGCGCGACCCACAGGCACTCGACCAGCCCCCGCAATGCGGGCGGCGGCGCGATCTCCCGGTACACGCGCCGGACCCTAGCCCGGCCCACCGACAGTTCGCCGCGCCACCGGCGTCGATGCCGAAGGTCCACGGATGCCGAAGGCCCGTCCACCGTGGCGGACGGGCCCTTCGAGGCGTGCGGGATCAGGCGGCGCGGAGCACGGCCTCGATCTCGAGGGTGAGCGCGACCTTCTCGCTCACGACCACGCCGCCGCCGTCGAGCGGCATGGCGATGTCGACGCCGAAGTCGCTGCGGTTGATCGTGGTGGTGGCGGTGAAGCCGGCGCGGGTGCCGCCCCACGCGTCGGGCCCGAACCCGCCGACCTCGAGGGCCAGCGAGACCGGCTTGGTCACGCCCTTGATCGTCAGGTCGCCGTGGAGGGTGAAGTCGTCGCCGTCGGCCGCGATGCCGGTCGAGGCGAAGGTCCACTCCGGGTGCTTCTCGACCTCGAAGAAGTCGGCGGACTTGATGTGCCCGTCGCGCTGGGCGTTGTTGGTGTCGATCGAGGAGGCGTCGAGCGTGGCGGTCACCACGGAGTCGGCGAAGTTCTCGGCCGTGGTGAGAGTGCCACCGAACTGGGCGATGCGGCCCTTGACCTTGCTGACCATCATGTGCCGGACGGAGAACGAGACGTCCGAGTGCGCCTGGTCGATGTCCCACGTACCCACGACATAGCCGGGGATCTGCGTCGCAGTCGTCATCGAAACCCTCCAAAGGGGAGATATGCTTGAACTCTCAGGTTGTTGAGAGCGACAGTAGACCTCTTCGAGTTGAAGGCTCAACTTTTCGGAAGGTGACGTGGACCACACCCGCTGGCTCGACGACGACGAGCAGCAGACCTGGCGGAGCTTCCTCACCGCCCACCGCCTGCTGTTCGAGCGCGTGGAGCGGGAGCTGCAGCAGACCTCCCGGATGCCGCACGCCTACTACGAGATCCTGGTCCGCCTGTCCGAGGCCCCGGACCGCACGCTGCGGATGAGCAGGCTCGCGGACACCTCGCTGTCCTCACGCAGTCGGCTCTCGCACGCCGTGGCCCGGCTCGAGCAGGCCGGCTGGGTCGAGCGTTCCCCCTGCGAGGACGACCGGCGCGGCCAGTGGGCGCACCTCACGGACGCCGGCATGGCGGCGCTGGAGGCGGCCGCTCCCGGGCACGTCGAGACCGTGCGCCAGGTGTTGTTCGACGCCCTGACCCCCGCGCAGACCGCGGCCCTGCGGGAGATCAGCGACGTGCTGGTGGGCCACCTCACGGACGGGCCGGTCTGGCCCGCGGCGGACGACTCGGCATGCCCGCAGGCGGAGGCCGATGCAGCGGCGACCGCGGCGGCCGCCGCAGCGGCGACCGGGGCGTGACCTGCGCGTTGTGCGTTCGGTCGCACTCGCCCGGCGGGGTGCCGACCGACGCCACCCGCGGGGCGACGGCGTCCTAGGGTGGGGGCATGTCTCGTTATGACGTCGTCGTACTCGGTGCCGGACCCGGTGGTTACGTGGCTGCGATCCGTGCTGCGCAGCTCGGCAAGAGCGTGGCCGTCATCGAGCAGAAGTACTGGGGCGGCGTCTGCCTGAACGTCGGCTGCATCCCGTCGAAGGCGCTCCTGCGCAACGCCGAGTTGGCGCACCTCGTCACCAAGGAGCAGAAGACCTTCGGCATCTCCGGCGAGGTGAGCTTCGACTACGGCGCGGCCTTCGACCGCAGCCGCACGGTCGCGGACGGCCGGGTCAAGGGCGTCCACTTCCTGATGAAGAAGAACAAGATCACCGAGATCGACGGCAAGGGCACGTTCACCGACCCGCACACGATCTCCGTCGAGCTCACCGGGGGCGGCACCGAGACCGTCGAGTTCGAGAACTGCATCATCGCCACCGGCGCCACCACCCGCCTGCTGCCGGGCACGAGCCTGTCCGAGCGCGTGGTGACCTACGAGGAGCAGATCACCACCCGCGAGCTGCCGGGCAGCGTGATCATCGCCGGGGCCGGCGCGATCGGCGTCGAGTTCGCTTACGTGCTGAGCAACTACGGCGTGCAGGTCACCATCGTCGAGTTCCTCGACCGGCTGCTCCCGCTGGAGGACGTCGACGTCTCCAAGGAGCTCGGCAAGCGCTACAAGAAGCTGGGCGTCGAGGTGCTCACGGGCACCCGCGTCGAGAAGATCGACGACTCCGGCGACCAGGTCACCGTCACGGTGTCGGATGCCAAGGGCACCCGGGAGCTGAAGGCCGACAAGGTCGTCCAGGCGATCGGGTTCGCGCCGCGGGTCGACGGCTACGGCCTGGAGAAGACCGGCGTCGCGCTGACCGAGCGCAAGGCCATCCAGATCGACGACACCATGCGCACCTCCGTGCCGCACATCTTCGCGATCGGGGACGTCACGGCGAAGCTGATGCTGGCCCACGTCGGCGAGGCGCAGGGCGTGGTCGCCGCGGAGACGATCGCGGGGGCCGAGACGATGGGCCTCGGGGCGACCGAGTACGCGATGATGCCGCGCGCCACCTTCTGTCAGCCGCAGGTCGCCAGCTTCGGCTACACCGAGGCCCAGGCCCGCGAGCTGGCCGACGAGAAGGGCTGGAAGGTCAAGGTCGCCCAGTTCCCGTTCACCGCGAACGGCAAGGCGCAGGGCCTCGCGGAGCCCGGTGGCTTCGTGAAGCTGATCGCGGACGAGACGTACGGGGAGCTGCTCGGCGGGCACCTCATCGGCCCGGAGGTCACCGAGCTGCTGCCGGAGCTGACCCTGGCGCAGAAGTGGGACCTCACGGCCACGGAGCTGGCCCGCAACGTCCACGCGCACCCGACGCTGTCCGAGGCCCTGCAGGAAGCCATCCACGGCCTCGCCGGCCACATGATCAACTTCTGAACCCCTGTGAGTGGCGATGGTCGCCATGGCGACCATCGCCACTCACGAGGTGGTGAGGAAGTGTTCGGCGAGGATCCTGGAGTCCGGGGCGAACGGGCCCGGGAGCAGCGCCGCGAGCTCCGCGTGGCTCATCCACCGGCCCTCGGCGACCTCGGACGGCTGGTGGCTCACCTCGCCGTCCCAGAAGGCCTGGTAGCCGAAGAGGTGGCAGCGCAGGCCCTCCGGCCCGCCGAGTCCTTCGCCCGGGCCCGACTCCCAGGCGAGGGAGTGCAGGAACTCCAGCTCGACCCCGCTCACACCGAGCTCCTCGCGCAGCTCGCGGAGAGCCGTCTGCAGGGGCGTCTCGCCCGGGTCGACGACCCCGCCCGCCACGCAGTCCCACAGCCCGGCCATGACCTGCTTCGTGTCGGCCCGCCGGTGGACGTAGACGCGGGTGCCGTCGCCGCTGCGCAGGATCACACCCGCGCTGGCGTGCCACAGCGACCGGGCGTAGACCTCGTCGCGCGGCGCGGCGCCGACGACCTCGCCTCCGGGGGAGTAGACCGCGATGACCTCGGGCATCGCCCCATCCTGCCGGTTCGGGGCGTCCCCGCCGCGTGGTGCGGCCGCCGTTGCGCCGGAGCGGCGCCGGTCCCGCGCCACAACCCGCCCGGCGGGCCGCGGGAGGGCGCCTGCGCGGGTTAGGCTCTGGGAATGCTCTCCCTGGAGGTCGTCGCGTGACCGCACGCCGCATCATGGGCACCGAGGTCGAGTACGGCATCTCGGTGCCGGGCGACCCCACCGCGAATCCCGTCATCACCTCGACCCAGATCGTGCTGGCGTACGCCGCGGCGCAGGACATCCCGCGCAGCCGCCGCGCCCGCTGGGACTACGAGGTGGAGTCCCCGCTGCGGGACGCCCGGGGCTTCGACCTGTCCGCGCCCACGCTGTCCAGCTCGTCGAACGACTCCGAGCTCGACGACCTGGGCGCCGCGAACGTCATCCTCACCAACGGGGCGCGGCTCTACGTCGACCACGCGCACCCCGAGTTCTCCACGCCCGAGGTCCTCACCCCGCGCGACATCGTGATCTGGGACAAGGCCGGCGAGCGGATCATGGAGGAGGCCGCGATGCGCGCCGCCACCGTGCCCGGGGCGCCGCGGATCCAGCTCTACAAGAACAACGTCGACGGCAAGGGTGCGAGCTACGGCTCGCACGAGAACTACCTGATGGCCCGCCAGACCACCTTCCCGTCGATCGTCGGCGGGCTCACCCCGTTCTTCGTGTCCCGCCAGGTCGTGACGGGTGCGGGCCGGGTCGGGATCGGGGCCCAGGGCGACGCGGAGGGCTACCAGCTCTCCCAGCGGGCGGACTACATCGAGGTCGAGGTCGGGCTGGAGACCACGCTCAAGCGCGGGATCATCAACACGCGGGACGAGCCGCACGCGGACGCGGACAAGTACCGCCGGCTGCACGTCATCATCGGCGACGCCAACATGAGCGAGTACTCCACGCTGCTCAAGGTCGGTACCACGGCGCTGGTCCTGGACATGATCGAGAACGGGGTGCGCTTCGACGAGCTGCGCCTGTCCGAGCCGGTCCGCGCGGTGCACCAGATCAGCCACGATCCCTCACTGAGGCAGAAGGTCGAGCTCACGGACGGGCGCTCGCTCACCGGCGTCGAGCTGCAGTGGCTCTACCACGAGAAGGCGACCAAGTACGTCGAGAACGCCCTCGGCGCGGACGTCGACGCGGACACC
Organism: Pseudonocardia ailaonensis; assembly: GCF_039531635.1. Taxonomy (NCBI): domain Bacteria; kingdom Bacillati; phylum Actinomycetota; class Actinomycetes; order Pseudonocardiales; family Pseudonocardiaceae; genus Pseudonocardia; species Pseudonocardia ailaonensis. The sequence continues at coordinate 206,485 of NZ_BAAAQK010000003.1, forward strand.
GCCGAGGTCCTGCAGCTGTGGGGCGAGGTCCTCGAGGACCTGGGCGAGGACCCGATGAAGACGGCCGACCGCCTGGACTGGACGGCCAAGCTGCAGCTCCTCGAGGGCTACCGGCGCCGGGACGACCTGGAGTGGGGTGCGGGCCGGCTCTCCCTCGTCGACCTGCAGTACACGGACGTGCGGCTGGCCAAGGGCCTCTACAACCGGCTCGCCGCCCGCGGCTCGATGAAGCGGCTCGTCACCGAGGAGCAGGTCGAGGCGGCGATCCAGAGCCCGCCGGACGACACCCGTGCCTTCTTCCGCGGCCGCTGCCTCGAGCGCTACCCGGCCGAGGTGGCCGCCGCGTCCTGGGACTCGGTGATCTTCGACCTGGGCCGCGAGTCGCTCGTGCGGATCCCCACGCTGGAGCCGCTGCGGGGCACCCGCCGCCACGTCGGCGACCTCATCGACGCGTCCCGGACGGCCGAGGAGCTGGTCACCGCCCTGACCAAGGGCTGAGGGTCCGGCCAGGCGAATCCCGGCACGACACCCGTTCGCAACAGGCGAAACCTCGGCGATCCGGGGTCGCGCCCAGTACGCTTGACGCATCGGACCCCGGGGTCCACCTGCCGTGACGGCGGCGGGTGCCCGGGATCGGACGCGAGGAGGAGACGTCATGTCGCAGGAGCAGACGAAGCGCCAGGGCGGCGGTGGCGGGGACGACGACGAGTCCGGCGACGCCGCGGCAGCAGGGCAGGAGCGCCGCGAGAAGCTGGGTGAGGACGTCGACACGATCCTCGACGAGATCGACGACGTCCTCGAGGAGAACGCCGAGGACTTCGTCCGCGCCTACGTGCAGAAGGGCGGCGAGTAGCCGCACCGCCTCCTGACGGGCCGGCCCGGCTCAGCCCGGGCCGGCCCGTCAGGGGTTTTCGAGCCCTGTTCGTGAGCGACACCCGATGAGGAGAGGCACACCCCAGATCATGGAGTTCCGCGAGGGCATCCCCGGGCCCGCCGTCGGCCGCACGTCCCGCCCCGAGCTCGGGCACCACGCCGCCTTCGCGGCGCTGGGCGAGACCTCTTTCGCCAACTACGTCGCGGCCACCCAGCCGCACCTGCTCCCGAGCCCGCCCCAGTTCGACGCCCCGCGTGGCGGCCGGGCGCCGAGCCCGGAGCAGCTGGGGGTGCCCCACGGCACCACGATCGTCGCGCTGCAGTTCGCCGAGGGCGTCGTGATCGCGGGTGACCGGCGGGCCACCGCCGGGAACGTCATCGCCCAGCGGGACATCGAGAAGATCTTCATCACGGACGCGTACTCGGCCGTCGGCATCGCCGGCTCGGCGGGCATCGCGATCGAGATGGTGCGGCTCTACACCGTCGAGCTGGAGCACTACGAGAAGATCGAGGGCGTCCCCATGTCCCTCGACGGCAAGGCCAACCGCCTCGCCGGGATGGTCCGGGGCAACCTCGGCGCGGCCATGCAGGGCTTCGTCGTCGTCCCGCTGTTCGCGGGCTACGACACCGAGGAGCCGGACCCGGCCAAGGCCGGCCGGATCGTCACGTACGACCCCACCGGCGGCCGCTACGACGAGTGGCTCGGCTACCACGCCGTGGGCTCCGGCTCGGTGTTCGCCAAGTCGTCGCTCAAGAAGCTGCACCGCACGTCGGCGGACCTGCAGACCACGGTGCGGACCGCCGTCGAGGCGCTCTACGACGCGGCGGACGACGACACGGCCACCGGCGGCCCGGACACCGTCCGCAAGATCTACCCCGTGGTCGTGAGCATCACGGGCGCCGACGGCGCGGTGCGCCGGTCGGACGAGGAGCTCGCCGCCGTCGTGGACAGCGTCATCGCGGGCCGGGCGGAGAACCCGGGCGGCTGAGCAGCCGCCCTCTCCCTCCCCGCCCTCACCGCAGTCAGGAGCACCCGCCATGACCATGCCGTTCTACTCGTCCGTCGACCAGCTGCTGCGGGACCGCTCGGAGATCGCCCGCAAGGGCATCTCGCGGGGCCGCAGCGTCGTCGTGCAGTCCTTCGCCGACGGCGTGCTGTTCGTCGCCGAGAACCACTCCAGCGCCCTGAACAAGGTGTCGGAGATCTACGACCGGATCGGCTTCGCCGCCGTCGGCCGCTACAACGAGCTGGAGAGCCTGCGCACCGCCGGCATCCGGCTCGCGGACTCCCGCGGCTTCTCCTACGACCGGCGAGACGTCACCGGTCGCTGGCTCGCGAACACCTACGCGCAGTTCATCGGCGCGGCGTTCATCGAGCAGCAGAAGCCGTACGAGGTCGAGATCTGCCTGGCCGAGGTCGGCGCCACGCAGGAGCTCGACCAGCTCTACCGGATCACCTACGACGGCTCGATCCTCGACGAGTCCTCCTACATCGTGATGGGCGGCCAGACCGAGCCCATCTCGGAGAAGGTCAAGGACGTGTGGACCGCCGGGCACGATCTCGGCGAGGCCATCGCGGCCGCCCTCGAGGGCCTGCAGGTGCCGGGCGCGGCCCCGGGCAACGGCGCCGCGGAGGCCCGGGTGCTGGGGGAGAGCGCGCTGGAGGTCGCGGTGCTCGACCGCGGCCGCCCCGGCCGGTCCTTCCGCCGCATCAAGGGCGCCCCCCTGCGCGCCCTGCTGCCCGCCGCGAACCGCGGCGAGGCGGACACCGAGCCCGAGATCAGAGGCGGCGACGACGCCCCGGCCGGCGGCCAGGAGTAGTCCTCCCTCTCGGCCCGCTCGGGTGGCGGACCGCGGCGCCGTCTCCTCGTGCGGAGTGGTGTGCCGGGGTGTCAGTAGGTGCGGAGCTCGACCCCGTTGCCGTCGGGGTCGCGGAGGTAGATGCCGCGGCCCTGGCCTCTCGCGCCGAAGAGCGACGTGGGCGCGGGTGCGTGGTGCTGCTCGGCGAGGGCTTCCAGGTCCACGCCGGTGACCACCAGGGCGACGTGGTTCATGTTCTCGCCGGTGCGCTCGCCGCGCTGGACGTCGATGATCGTGCTGTCCGAGACGCGGAGCGACGCGAACGGGACCTCGTCGCGCCGCCACTCCTCCAGCCGCACCGGCTCGAGGCCGAGGGTCTCGCGGTACCAGGCGATCAGGCGCTCGGGATCGGCGCTGACCAGCACGATGTGATCCAGTCCGGTGACCTGCATGTGCGCAGTCTGGCCCGCTCCCGCGCCGCACGCACCCGGTTGGGTGCTCCTGCGCATGCCGGACCTGTGTGAGAGCACGGCTTCGGTGATCACGGCTGGCTAGGGTGGGTTCGTGCAGGTGATCTCGGCGGACGGGACGGCGCTCGACGCGGAGCTGGCGCTCCCGGAGGAGCCGCGCGGGGGCCTGGTGTTCTGCCATCCGCACCCTCACCACGGCGGCTCGATGCACACGCCGGTGGTCGAGGCGCTGTTCGAGGGCCTGCCCGCCCACGGGATCGCGGTGCTGCGCTTCGACTTCCGCGGCGTCGGCCGCAGCGGGGGCACGCACACGGGCGGGGATCGCGAACGGGAGGACGCCGCGGCGGCGGTCGCGGCGCTGGCGGAGGCGCTCGGAGGTGCGCAGGCTCTCGCCGGCAGCACTGGGGGCGGCCTGCCGATCCTTCTCGGGGGCTGGTCCTTCGGGGCGGACGTGGCGCTCTCCACCGCCCCGGAGGGGATCGCCGGCTGGTTCGCCGTCGCCCCGCCCCTGCGGTTCGCCCTCTCCCCGCACGGGACCGATCCGCGGGCGAAGGTGCTGATGGCGGGGGAGCGGGACCGGGTCGCGCCGCCCGACCACGTCCGGGAGGCCACCGCCGGCTGGGCCGCGACGACCGTGGAGACGGTGCCCGGCGCGGACCACCTGTTCCTGCCCCAGCGCGGCCTGCTGGTCGAGCGCGCCGCTCAGATGCTCACGCGCTCCGGGTGCGTGTAGACGTTCCCCGCACCCTCGCGCAGGAACCCGATGAGGGTGAGGCCCGCCTCGTCGGCCAGCTCGACGGCCAGTGACGACGGCGCGGACACCGCCGCGAGCACCGGCACCCCGGCCATCACGGCCTTCTGCACCAGCTCGAACGACGCCCGTCCGGACACCTGCAGCACCGTGCCGGCCGCCGGGACCCGCCCGCCCAGCAGCGCGTGCCCGAGCACCTTGTCCACGGCGTTGTGCCGCCCGACGTCCTCACGGACGACGATCGGGGTCCCGTCGGCCTCGAACAGGCCCGCGGCGTGCAGGCCGCCCGTGGCGGCGAAGACCTTCTGGGCCTCGCGCAGCCGCCCCGGGAGGGTGCGCAGGACCTCCCACGCCACCGGGTCGCCGGACGGGGCGAACCGGGACTTGAGCCTCACGGCGTCGAGCGAGGCCTTGCCGCACACGCCACACGAGGACGTCGTGTAGAAGTTCCGCTCCAGGGAGACGTCCGGCGGCTCGACGCCTTGCGCGAGGCCGACGTCGAGGACGTTGTAGGTGTTGCGACCCTCGGCGTCCACGGAGTCGCAGTACCGGGCCGTGGCCAGGTCGCTCGCGGCCCCGATCACACCCTCGGTGAGCAGGAAGCCGTGGGCGAGCTCGACGTCGTGCCCGGGGGTCCGCATGGTGACGCTCAGCGGCCGGCCGTCGATCCGCAGCTCCAGGGGCTCCTCGACGGCCAGCGAGTCCGGGCGGCGGCGGGCGGTGCCGTCCGCCGCGATCCGCAGCACCGGCCGTCGTGCGGTGAGCCGTCCCATCCGTCGAGCGTACGGAACCGGGCGTCGCGGCGGAGAGTTGGTTAGCCTGGCCTTGTTTTTACGATCCGGGAGGAGACACACGTGACGTTGCTCGAGGTGACCGCCGCGGACCGGCTCTCGCCGAGCCTGGTGCGGATCCGGCTGCGGGGTGCGGTGGAGTCGCTCGGGGTCCCCGACGAGGCCTGCGTGCTGGAGTTCCCGGAACCGGGCTCGCGGGAGCCGGTGGAGGGCAGCGGCCGCTGGTACAGCGTGCGGCGGGTCGACGCCGAGGGGCTGACCGTGGACATCGTGACCCATCCCGGCGGTACCGGCGGGGAGTGGGCGGCCGTGGCGAGGGTGGGGGACCGGTTGCGCCGGACCGAGCACGCCAACAGCTGGTACCGGCGTCCCGAGGAGGCCGGGTGGCAGGTGCTGGCCGGGGATGTCACCGCGCTGCCGGCGATCGGCCGGATCGTGGAGGAGACCGCCGGGCGGCTACGCACGATCGTCCATCTGGAGGTGCCGGATCCGGCGGACGCGCAGGACCTGGCGGGCGCGGAGGTCACCTGGCACCACACCCCGGACCTGGGCGCGGGCAGCCGGATCGGCGAGATCGTGGGCGCCGTCGCGCTGCCCGAGGGCCCGGGGTACGTCTACGTGGCGGGGGAGGCCGCGGCCACCCGCGAGGCCCGGCGTGCGCTCCGGGAGGCGGGCCTGCCGCGGGGGACCTACGGGGTGATCGGCTACTGGCGGGCGCAGCAGGAGACCTGGGTCGAGAAGCTCGACGCGTCCGGCGTGGACATGGTGGCGATCCACCAGCGGGCGGTGGCCGAGGGGCGGGACGAGGAGGAGGTCCGCGCCCTCTACGACCAGGGTCTGGCCGAGGCGGGCCTCTGATCGGTGCAGGCGCGGTGGAGCGACCGCCGGTGGGTACCACCGGGCACCGTCAGCCCTGGAACGGCCGGTCCCGCCCCGTCCACCGCTCCTCGTCCCGCCGGTAGATCGGGATCGGGTTCTTCGCGACGCGGAAGGTGTACCGGCCGGCCTCCTCGACCACCTCGCCGTCCGTGGCCAGCATGCTCGGCACGGCCAGCTCGACGTCGAGCTCCGCGACCTCCCGCTGCGTGTAGACGCGGCTGTGCCCCAGCGCCCCCAGGATCAGTGCCAGCACCACGCGCAGTCGGGAGAACCTGACGTCGGCGCGCAGCCACCGGACGTCCAGGAGCCCGGAGTCGAGGGTGGGCCGCCAGGCGGGGACCATGCCGCGGGGGTGGTACGGCCCGTTGCCCACGAAGAGGAACCAGACGAGGTGCCACTCGTCCTCGACCTTCACCCGGACCTTCTCGGAGCGGTGCAGCACCGTGACCAGCGCCGCGGCGAACGCCGGCCACTTGCCCCAGCGCGGCTGCCACTTCTCGCGCAGCCGCACGAGCTCCGGGTACGAGCCGATGCTCGCCGTGTTGAGGAAGTACCGGGTGCGGATGACCTCGGGATCCTCCGGGTCCGTGCCGACTCCCCGGTGGGCCTCGACGAGCGCCAGGTCGACCGCGACGGCCTCGCCGGCCTGCGTGGCGTCGACGGCCTCCTGCAGGTCGTAGACGCCGACGTCCCGCGCGAAGTGGTTGAGCGTGCCGGCGGGCACCACGACCAGCGGCAGGCGGTGGGAGTCCGCGACGGCGGCCGCGGCGGCCACCGTCCCGTCCCCGCCGGCCACGCCGATGGCCTTGGTGTCCGGGCCGATCGCCTCCTCCAGCTGGTCGTCGACCCGGGTGTCCTCCTGGACCCGCAGCACCCGGGCGGCGGGCAGGGCCGCGGCGACCTCGTCGCTGACGTCGTAGTCCGGCGGTCCCGAGTACGGGTTGCAGACGATCACGAGCCCCTCGCCGCGCGGCAGCTCGGGCACGGTGTCCATCGGCCGGGCCCGCGCCTCGTCCTCCTTGCGGACCGGCCACCAGCGCTGGGTGGCGACGGCGATCCCGGTGCCCACCGCCGCGCCGGCGAGGACGTCCGACGCCCAGTGCACCCCGACGTGGACCCGGGAGTACGCGACGGCCGCGGCCAGCGGGATGACGGCCGGGGCGACCTTGGGGTTCTCCAGCACGACGGCCGTGGCGAACGCCGCGGCGGAGGCGGCGTGCCCGCTCGGGAAGGAGGACGACGTGGGCGGGTCGGAGATGGTGCGGTAGGCCGGGAGCTCGGCGGCGGCGGGCCGGCGGCGGGGGAGCAGCGGCTTGAGGATCCCGTTGGCCACGGCGCTGGACAGCGCGATCGCGAGCAGCCCGCGCGCGGCGGCCTTCCGGCCCGCGCCGCGCCGGATCGCCAGGACACCCGCCACCACCACCCAGAGCGCGCTGTGGTCCGCGGAGCGGGTCAGCCGGCAGATCGCGGTGTCGAGCGGACTCTGCGGACGTGCGGAGATGGCCGCCGTGATGGCCCGGTCGGTGTCGGACACGGCGACGAGACCGCGGTCGACCCTGCGGGACTTCACGGCGACGCGCCGGAACCAGTCGCTCACAGGCGTGACCCTAAAGGGCCTCCTGCGCTTACGCTGGAGGACATGCAGCGACGGATCTTCGGGGTCGAGACCGAGTTCGGGGTCACGTGCACCTTCCACGGCCAGCGTCGCCTGTCGCCGGACGAGGTGGCGCGGTACCTGTTCCGGCGTGTCGTGTCGTGGGGACGGTCGTCGAACGTCTTCCTGCGCAACGGCGCCCGGCTGTACCTGGACGTCGGGTCCCACCCCGAGTACGCCACCGCGGAATGCGACTCGCTGGGCCAGCTCGTGGCCCACGACAAGGCGGGCGAGCGGATCCTCGAGGACCTCCTGGTCGACGCCGAGCGCCGGCTCGTCGACGAGGGCATCGGCGGGGACATCTACCTGTTCAAGAACAACACCGACTCGGCGGGCAACTCCTACGGCTGCCACGAGAACTACCTGGTGGCGCGGCAGGGCGAGTTCGCCCGGATCGCGGACGTGCTGCTGCCGTTCCTGGTCACCCGCCAGCTGATCTGCGGCGCCGGCAAGGTCCTGCAGACCCCGCGGGGCGCCGTGTACTGCCTCTCGCAGCGCGCCGAGCACATCTGGGAGGGCGTCTCCAGCGCCACCACCCGCTCGCGCCCGATCATCAACACCCGGGACGAGCCGCACGCGGACGCCGAGCGCTACCGCCGCCTGCACGTGATCGTCGGCGACTCGAACATGTCCGAGACCACCACGCTGCTCAAGGTCGGGGCCACGCACCTCGTCCTGGAGATGATCGAGGCCGGCGTCCAGTTCCGGGACTTCACCCTGGACAACCCGATCCGCGCCATCCGCGAGATCAGCCACGACCTCACCGGCCGGCGCACCGTGCGCCTGGCGGGCGGGCGCGAGGCGAGCGCCCTGGACATCCAGCGCGAGTACCACTCCCGCGCCGTGGAGCACCTGGCCCAGCGGGGCAGCGAGGACCGCTCGCTGGAGAAGGTCGTGGAGCTGTGGGGCCGCACGCTCGACGCCGTGGAGAGCCAGAACCTCTCGATGATCGACCGTGAGGTGGACTGGGCGATCAAGCACCGGCTCGTCGAGCGCTACCGCGCCAAGCACGACCTGGACCTGTCCAGCGCGCGCGTCGCCCAGCTGGACCTCGCCTACCACGACATCCGCCGCGGTCGCGGGCTCTTCGACCTGCTGCAGCGCAAGGGGCTCGTCGAGCGGGTGACCGACGACGGCGAGATCGAGGTCGCGAAGGACACCCCGCCGCAGACCACCCGGGCCAAGCTCCGCGGCGACTTCATCGCCGCCGCCCAGGCCGCCGGCCGGGACTTCACGGTCGACTGGGTGCACCTCAAGCTCAACGACCAGGCCCAGCGCACCGTGCTGTGCAAGGACCCCTTCCGCTCGGTCGACGAGCGGGTCGACCGGCTGATCCAGTCCCTGTGACCCGTGAGTGGCGATGGTCGCCCTGGCGACCATCGCCACTCACGAGGTGGTCCGGACGGTTCCCGAGGCGGCCCGTGCCCCGGGAACAGGTCACTCGATGCCCGGCATCATCCGCTTCCTGAGCTCCTCGAGCTCGTTCTGCACGGGCCGGGCGGCCGGGCCGGCGTGGTCGGGTGCGGGCTCGATGCCGAGCGCCCGCAGCAGGTCCTCGGCGGCCTTCCTGGGATCACCGGACTCGCCGAGGACCGGGTGCAGGTCCGCGTCCGCCAGGTGGTTGAAGACGAGGTTCACCACGGACCACGGGTTGAACGTCTCCGCCTGGTCCGCCATGTCGTGGGCCTCCCCGTCAGTGGTGTGCTCGGTGGTGCGCGTCACAGCACGAGCCTTCAGCGGGATGATCGGCCGGTCAAGGTCGCCGGGTGTCGCTTCCTGAGACACCCCGGTCCCGGGGCCCGCGGGACGCGGCGTGCCGAGTTTCCCCGGTTGCCCGCGGCGTTCGAACGGTTGGTCGTATGCTGCGCGCGTGTCCTCCGCCCGCGCCGAGCGCCTGGTGAACCTGGTGCTCTGCCTGCTCTCGACGCGGCAGTTCCTCACGGCGGAGCGGATCCGCGGCATCGTGCCCGGGTACGCGGACGCCACGAGCGACGACTCGTTCTTCCGTATGTTCGAACGGGACAAGACCGAGCTGCGCGAGCTCGGCGTCCCCCTCGAGACGGGCCGGACCTCGGCGTTCGACACCGTTGAGGGGTACCGGATCGCCCGGGGCGACTACGAGCTCGGCGAGATCGACCTCGACGCCGAGGAGGCGGCCGCCGTCGCCCTCGCGGGTTCGCTGTGGGACTCCCCGGAGCTGTCCGGAGCCGCCCACGGTGCCCTGCGCAAGCTGCGCGCCGCCGGCGTCGAGGTGGACGAGACGCGCGGGTCGGTGCAGCCGCGGGTGCGCTCGGCCGAGCCGGCGTTCGCGCCGCTGCTCGCGGCCGTCCAGGCCGGTCAGGCGGTCACCTTCGACCACCGGCGCGGCGGGCCGACCGGCGAGATCGTGCGGCGCAGCGTCGAGCCCTGGGGTGTCGTGTCCTGGCGCGGGCGCTGGTACCTCGTGGGACACGACCGGGACCGGGCGGACGTCCGTTCCTTCCGGCTCTCCCGGATCCTCGAACCGGTGAAGACGCTCGGCGATCCCGGCGAGGTCGTCGTGCCGCCGGGGACGGACCTGATGGCGTCGATCCGGCGCAACTTCGACGTCGGCCCGGTCACCGGCACGGCCCGGGTATGGGTGGCCGAGGGGCACGCGCACGGGCTGCGCCGGCTGGGGACGGTCGTGGGTCCCCGGGAGCACGCCGGCCGGCCCGGGGAGGAGCTCGAGATCGAGCTGCGGAGCGAGCGGACGGTCGCGCGCTGGCTCGCCGGGGCGGGTGCGGACGTCGTGGTGCTCTCCCCGCCGGCGCTGGTGGAGCACGTGCGGAGGTTGTGGGAAGGGGCGCTCGCCGCCCACCTGTCCGCGGAGCGTGTCCGGTGAGCGAGCTTTCAACGCAGCGCATCCGCGCTGTGTCGGATCCTTCCGGGCCGACCGGGCGAAGCGAGGGCGTGCGGTGAGCGGCGTGACGGACCGGCTGCCGCGGCTGCTGTCCCTGGTGCCCTACCTGCTCGCCCGCCCGGGCATCCCGATCGCCGAGGCGGCGGCGGACTTCGGCATCACCGCGCGCCAGCTGCGCCGCGATCTCGAGCTGCTGTGGATGTGCGGGCTGCCCGGCTACGGGCCCGGTGACCTGGTGGACCTCTCGTTCTCCGGGGACACCGTGACCGTCACCGAGGACGCCGGGATGCAGCGTCCCCTGCGGCTGACCACGGCCGAGGCCACGGCGCTGCTCGTCGCGCTGCGCACCCTCGGCGAGGCGCCCGGGGTGGTCGACACCGCGGCGGTCCGCCGCGCCACGGCCAAGATCGAACAGGCCGTGGGGGACGCCGGTATCCCGGCCGTCGCGGTCGACCTCACCCGCGAGGAGGAGGCCACCGCGGCCGCGCTGCGCGGCGCCCTGGAGCGGCGCCACGCGCTGCAGATCGTCTACTACACGGCCGGCCGGGACGCGGTGTCGCGCCGGACCGTCGACCCGATGCGGCTGCACCTCATCGAGGGCCGGGGCTACCTGGAGGCCTGGTGCCGGCGCGCCGAGGGCGTGCGGCTGTTCCGGCTGGACCGGATCGAGGAGGTCGCCGAGCTCGACGAACCGGCCGCGCCGCCCCCGGACGCCGAGCCCGCGGACGTCTCCGAGGGGGCGTTCTCCGCGAGCGAGGAACACCGGACGGCGGTCCTCGAGGTGGGGTCGGAGGCGCGCTGGATCGCCGAGTACTACCCGGTGGACGACGTGGTGGAGTACGCGGACGGGTCCGGTGCGGCCCGGGTGCTCATGCAGTACGCGGACCCGGCGTGGCTGGTCCGGCTGGTGCTGGGGCTGGGCGGCGGGGCCACGGTGCTGGAGCCGCCGGAGATGGTCGAGGCGGTGGCGGAGCGGGCCCGGGCGGCGCTCGCGGGAGCCGCCCCGCAGAGGGAGGCGTGATGGGTGGGTACTGGGTGCCGGTGCTGCTGGGGGCCCTGGGGATCGTGGCGCTGCTCGCGGTGGCGGTGATCAGCGCGGCGCACGTGCGGCGGCTGCAGCGGGTGATGGGTCGGGCGCAGCGCGGCACCGCCGCGGCGACGGTCCCGCTCCAGGTGGCTGCCGCCCGGCTGCGGTCCCGGCGGGGTGACACCGGAAGTTCACGGCCCGCGCCCTGACCGGGCGCGCATTACCGCACGTACTATCGTGACGCCAGACGTCGTCGGCGAAAGGACTGGTCATGCCGAACCTCGGCGGGTGGGAGATCGTCATCCTCGTGGTGGTGGTGCTCCTGCTGTTCGGCGCCAAGAAGCTGCCCGACATGGCGCGTTCGGTCGGCCAGTCCGCCCGGATCTTCAAGGGTGAGATGAAGGGCATGAAGGGCGACGGCAAGGACGCGGCCGCGCCGAAGTCGGACGCGCCGGTCGAGACTCCTCCGGTGCAGCTGCCGCCGGCCCAGGCCACGCCGGTCACGCCGCCGAGTCCGGTCGAGCAGCCCGCGGACCGCCGCGAGCAGTAGCGGCCGCCGTGGTCAAGCTCCCCGGCCGTCGACGGGCAAAGAGCCCGGACGGCACGATGCCGCTCGTCGAGCACCTGTACGAGCTGCGCAACCGGCTCGGGATCGCCCTGATCGCGATCGTGGTGACCACGATCGTCGGATACATCTGGTACGACGCGAACTTCTTCGGCGCCCCGTCCCTCGGCCAGCTGCTGAAGGAGCCGTACTGCTCGCTGCCCGCCTCGTCGCGGGCGGTGTTCACCGCGGACGGCTCCTGCACCTTCCTGGGTACCGGCCCCTTCGATCAGTTCACGCTGCGGCTCAAGGTCGGCGCCATCGCCGGCATCGTGCTGGCCTGCCCGGTGTGGCTGTACCAGATCTGGGCGTTCATCGTCCCCGGGCTGTACGCGAAGGAGCGCAAGTTCGCGCGGATCTTCGTGGGCAGCGCGGTCCTGCTGTTCGTCGGCGGCGCGGTGCTCGCCTACCTGGTCGTCTCCCAGGGGCTGGCCTTCCTGCTGACCATCGGCAGCGAGGTGCAGACCACCGCGCTGACCGGTGACAGCTACTTCGGGTTCTTCATCGGGCTGCTGCTGATCTTCGGGGTGAGCTTCGAGATCCCGCTGCTCGTCGTGATGCTCAACCGGGTCGGGATCCTGTCCTACGAGAAGCTGCGCCGGTGGCGACGCGGGCTCATCTTCGGGCTCTTCGTGTTCGCCGCGATCGCGACGCCCGGCCAGGACCCCATCTCGATGACGGCGCTGGCCGTCGCGCTCACGCTGCTGTTCGAGCTCGCGATCCAGATCTCGCGGGTGCACGACAAGCGCAAGGCCCTGCGCCGCACGGAGGAGGGCTGGGACACCTGGGACCCGGACGCACCCTCGCCGATCGACACCGCGCCCAGCCGCATCGAGCACCCGGAGGCGGTCAGCGGGCCGTCGCCGGTTCCCCCGGCGGCACCGGTCCACTCCGCCGAACCGAGCGCGCGGAACATCGACGACGTGACCTGAGCCGGCCCGGTTCGCGCGGCTGACGGGAAACTGTCGGTGCGGTGTGACAGCCTGGGTGGGTGGCCAGCAGTACACCGGCCCCTGCCGAGGCGTATGCCGCGGCCCGGGCCCGCGCCGCCCATCCGCGGCTGACCGAGTTCGCCGGCGCCCTGCCCTTCGGGCTGGACGACTTCCAGAGACAGGCGTGCGTCGCCCTGGACGAGGGCCACGGTGTCCTCGTGTGTGCGCCGACCGGCGCCGGGAAGACCGTGGTCGGCGAGTTCGCCGTGCACCTCGCGCTCGCCGAGGGGCGGAAGTGCTTCTACACGACGCCGATCAAGGCGTTGTCGAACCAGAAGTACGCCGACCTCGTCGAAAGGCACGGGGCGGGCGCCGTCGGCCTGCTCACCGGCGACAGCAGCATCAACGGGGACGCGCAGGTGGTCGTGATGACCACCGAGGTGCTCCGGAACATGATCTACGCCGAAGGGTCGCCTGCGGGCCCGGGCAGCGGCAGAGCCTCGCGGAACCTCGACGAGCTGGGCTACGTCGTGATGGACGAGGTGCACTACCTCGCGGACCGGTTCCGCGGCGCGGTGTGGGAGGAGGTCATCCTCCAGCTGCCCGCGCACGTCGCGATCGTCGGCCTGTCCGCCACGGTGAGCAACGCCGAGGAGTTCGGGGACTGGCTCGTCGCCGTCCGCGGGGACACCACGGTCGTCGTCGACGAGGTGCGGCCGGTGCCGCTGTGGCAGCACATGATGGTGGGCAACCGGATGTACGACCTGTTCGCCGAGCAGGCCGGCGAGCTGAAGGTCGATCCGGAGCTGTTGCGCCAGACCCGCGAGCTCACCCGTCAGGACCAGATGGCGGGCTGGGTCAACGGGCGGCGCGGTCGCGGCGCCCCACGCGGCAAGGGCGGCATCCGCCCGCCCTCGCGGGTCACGGTGATCGACCGGCTGGACCGCGCGGCGCTGCTCCCCGCGATCACGTTCGTGTTCAGCCGCGCGGGGTGCGACGCCGCCGTGGGGCAGTGCGTACGGGCCGGGCTGAAGCTCACCACCGACGCCGAGGTCACCGAGATCCGCCGGATCGTCGAGCGGCACACGGGCGACCTGCCCCAGGCCGACCTGGGCGTCCTCGGCTACTGGGAGTGGCGCGAGGCGCTGGAACGGGGTATCGCGGCGCACCACGCGGGAATGCTGCCCGCGTTCAAGGAGACGGTCGAGGAGCTGTTCGTCTCCGGGCTGGTGCGCTGCGTGTTCGCCACCGAGACGCTCGCGCTGGGCATCAACATGCCGGCGCGCACCGTCGTCCTGGAGCGGCTGGTCAAGTACAACGGCGAGGCGCACGTCGACCTCACGCCGGGGGAGTACACGCAGCTCACGGGTCGTGCCGGGCGGCGGGGTATCGACGTCGAGGGGCACGCCGTCGTCGTCTGGGCGCCGGGGGTGGATCCCGAGCAGGTGGCCGGGCTGGCGTCCACGCGCACGTACCCGCTGCGCAGCTCGTTCCACGCCGACTACAACATGACGATCAACCTCGTCGAGCGGCTCGGCGTCGAGCAGGGCCGGGAGCTGCTCGAGCAGTCCTTCGGGCAGTTCCAGGCGGACCGGTCGGTGGTCGGGCTGGCGCGGCGCATCGAGCGGAACAGCGAGGCGCTCGCCGGGTACGCCGAGTCGATGACCTGCCATCTCGGGGACTTCGCGGAGTACGCGCGGCTGCGCGCGCAGGTGACCGAGCGGGAGAAGACGCTGCGCCGGCAGGGCTCCTCCGAGCGGCGCACCGAGGTCGGCGAGTCCCTGGCCGCCCTGAAGGCCGGGGACGTCATCGCGGTGCCGGGCGGGAAGCGGGCCGGCCTCGCCGTGGTGCTCGAGGCCGCCCGGGACGCCGAGGATCCGCGGCCGCTCGTGCTCACCGAGGAGCGCTGGGCCGGCCGGTTGTCGTCGGCCGACTTCCCGGTCGCCGTCGAGACGCTGGGCCGGATGCGGCTGCCGCGCCACATGGACCACCGCACCCCCCGGGGCCGCCGGGACCTGGCGTCGTCGCTGCGCAACACGGGGATCGTCGCGCCCACGCCGCAGCGGCGGCGCAACCGCGGCGGGGCGGGGGAGGACGCCGAGATCGCGGCCCTGCGCCGCGCCCTGCGCTCGCACCCGTGCCACGGCTGCGACGACCGGGAGGCCCACGCCCGCTGGGCCGAGCGGCACGCGCGGCTGGAACGGGAGACCGAGCAGCTGCGGCAGAAGGTCCGGGCCACCACCCATTCGCTGGCCCGGGGGTTCGACCGGATCCGGGCGCTGCTCACCGAACGCGGCTACCTCTCCGGCTCGGGCGAGGACACCGAGGTCACGGAGCACGGTCGGCGGCTCGCCCGGATCTGGGGCGAGTCGGACCTCCTCGCGGCCGAGTGCCTGCGGCACGGGGTGTGGGAGGGGCTCGAACCCGACGAGCTGGCCGCCGTGGCGTCCGCGCTGGTGTACGAGTCGCGCCGGGACAACGCGCCGGTGCCCCGGCTGCCGCAGGGCGCGGTCACCGAGGCGCTGGCCGAGACCGTGCGGATCTGGTCGGAGCTGGAGCAGGACGAGCGCCGGCACCGGATCGACCGCACCCGCGAGCCGGACCTGGGCTTCGCCTGGCCGATCCACCGCTGGGCGCGCGGGGAGTCGCTCGCCCAGGTGCTCGAGGCGGCGGCCCGCAACGGCCAGGAGCTCTCCGCGGGGGACTTCGTCCGCTGGGCGCGTCAGGTGCTCGACCTGCTCGAACAGCTCGCGTCGGTCGCGGACCGGTCCACACCGGTCGGCCGCGCCGCGGCCAGGGCGGCCCGTGAGGTGCGGCGCGGGGTGGTGGCGGCCGGGATCGGGTGAGGCGCGCCCCCGGGCCCGACGGGCGGGCAGGGAGCCCGGTCGGGTCCGGGACCCGGTCGGGTCCGGGACCCGGTCCGTCCGGCTGCCGTGCCGTACGGGTGGGGCGGCCGGATCCGTCCGCGGGCGGCACTCGCGGCGAGCGTTGCTTGCGGAATGTGGCACATCGATGACGCTCGGTGAGCACCGCGCCCCGGCGGCGCGGAGGCGTCCCGGCGGGCGGGGCCATGTGCTTGGATCGTCCACCGGGCTCGCAGGAGCCCACCCGAGAAGGTCCCAGCAGGAGCGTGCGAGAGCATCCGACCCCGGTCGGCTCGCACGGTGAGCGAGAGCGAGGAGCGAGCCCGTACCCGGTGTGCCGGGCTCGCACAGCGAGGGAGTGTCATGACCAGCCCACAGGACCCCAACGGCCCGGGGGAGACGGACTGGGGCCGCCCGCCCGCCGGAGGCTGGGGCGCCCCCACCGACGCCCCCGCGGACCCGGCGGCGGGCACCGGTCCGGGCTCGTCCGTGCCGGAGCGGGACTGGGCGGACGCCGAGGCGGACCCGCCGACCCCCGCCTACGGCATCCCGGCCTCCCCGTCCGCCCCTGACGCCGGGGAGACCCAGGACACCGACCAGCTCGCCCGCCCGGGCGACGCTGACGGCGCGCGGGCCGACGAGGCCGAGTGGTTCGACAGCGCCCCGACCACGCAGACCGGGGCCTCAGCGGGCTCCTGGACGCCGGAGGCCGGCTCCGCGTCCCCGGCGGCCGCCGGCGGCTCCTGGGGCCGGCAGGGCGGCTCCTGGGAGACCGGCGCGGGCCAGGGCGGCTGGAGCGCCGAGCACGGGCGGGGCCCGGGTCAGGGACCCGACGTGACGTCCGGGGGCTGGAACGCCGGGCAGGGGTCCTGGAACCCCGACACCGGGGCCGCGGGGGCCGCCGGGGTCACTGCGGCCCTCGGGGTCGGTGCGGCGGGCGGGGTCGGTGCGGCGGGCGTCGAGGCCGCGCGCCGGGTCACGGGAGACGCCGGCGCCAAGGGCCGCGGCCGGCTGCTCGTGATCGGCGGGGCCGTGGTGGTCGTCGTGCTCGTGGTCCTGGCCGTGCTCGCCTTCTGGAAGCCGGGTTTCCTCCGCCCCACGGAGTTCGACCAGCAGGCCCTCCAGACCGGCGTGACGAAGATCCTCACCGACGACTACAAGCTCGGTGCCACCGACGTCCGCTGCCCGTCCGCGCAGAAGGTGTCCGCGGGCGCGACCTTCACCTGCTCCGCGACCGTCGACGGGGAGAACGTCCAGGTCCCGATCACGGTTCTGGACGACCAGGGCACCTACCAGGTCGGCCGCGTCTGAGCTCGCCCGGCTGAGCCGACCCGGCCCCGCGCATCGGCCGAGCCCCGAGCGCGGGGCCGTCGGACTCCGGGCCCGCCCGCGGTCGCGCAAGGTCCGGCGTCGCTGTCGGGCTTCGGGGCTGTCGGGCTGCGGGGATGTCGCGCTGCGGCGTTGTCGTGCTGGGGCGCCATCGGGGCTCGGTGGCAGGCGACCGGAGCGAATCGGGGTGACAGCCGGGGCGGGAGAGGGCGAAGATCGACCCTCGTGACCCGAGCCGATGCCGCCGCCGACCGGACCGACCCCGAGACCCGCACCGCGCCCTCCGGTTCCGCCGGTCCCGCGGTCCGTGTGCTCGACGGCGACGGGGTCCGCGTCGCGCACGGCCTGTTCGGCTCGGCCATCCACATGGGCGGGCCCGTCGACGACGAGCGCTGGGCCCGGACCGCGCCCTCCTACACGCCGGGCCGCACCTTCGGGGTCGACGACCCGGCTCCCGTCGGTGAGGCCCGCCTCGCGGGGAGCGCGACGAGCTTCGCGTCGGCGCTGACCGTGCCCGGTGGCGCCCGGATCCCGATGGCCGCGGTCACACGCGTCGGTGTGCGGGCCGACCGGACCCGGCGTGGTCTGCTCAGCGCGCTGATGACCGCCCAGCTGCGTGACAGCGCGGCCCGCGGGGAGATCGCGGCGAGCCTGCGCGCCACCGAGACCGCCATCTACGGCCGGTTCGGCTACGGCGTCGCCACCCGCGGCCGGGACCTGCGCGTGCCGTCCCGCACCCCGTTCCGCGCCGGTCCGTCCGAGGGCGGGGACGTCCGGATGGTGACGGGTGACGAGGCCCGCACCGTCCTGCCCGAGGTCTACGCCCGGGCGCAGGCGCGGATCCCGGTCCCGGGCGTGATCGAACGGGACGAGGTCTGGTGGGGCCTGAGCCTGGACCACCCCGGCCGTCCCGCCCCGGCCGTCGCCGTCCACCGCAGCCCCACCGGCCCGGACGACGGCTACGTCGTCTGGACCGTGACGCACGAGGGCCCGGGGTTCGCGGACAACGTCCTCGAGGTCCAGGACCTGCAGGCCACCACCCCGGCCGTCCTCGCGGCCCTGTGGCGGTTCGTGCTCGGCATCGACCTCGTCCGCGAGGTGAAGGCCCGGCTCCGGCCGATCGACGATCCCCTGGAGCTCTTCCT
The DNA here is from genome assembly GCF_039531635.1 of Pseudonocardia ailaonensis. NCBI lineage: Bacteria > Bacillati > Actinomycetota > Actinomycetes > Pseudonocardiales > Pseudonocardiaceae > Pseudonocardia > Pseudonocardia ailaonensis. The sequence goes on from NZ_BAAAQK010000003.1 coordinate 224,485, forward strand.
CACCGATCCCCGCGCCGCCCGCACCACCGGGATCGTCGACGAGACCTGGCTGCGGCTCCTCGACGTCCCCGCCGCACTCGCCGCCCGGGCCTGGGGCGACGCCGACCCGGTGCGGATCCGGGTGCACGACCGCCTGCTGCCCGGGAACGAGGGCGTCCACGTGATCGGCGGCTCCGACGCCGGGACGGCCGCGGAGGGCGAGGCCGACCTCGAATGCGACGTCGCCGCCCTCGCCATGGCCTACCTCGGCGACCGCCGCCCCTCCGAGCTCGTCGCGAGCGGCTGGTGGTCCGCCCACGATCCCGCCGCGGTCACCCGCGCGGACGTACTCTTCGCGACCCCCACCACCCCCTGGTCCGGCACCTTCTTCTGACCTCGCTCCTGCTGGCCCTCGGCGCGACCGACCCCCGGGCCGTCGGGTCGCTCGCACGCCGCTCCGGTGCACCGCACACCGGCCGGAGCGGGTGTGCCGACGCTCGACGCGGTGTGCCAGCGCTCGACGTGGTCTGTGCGGGCCGCGGGTGAGAGGGTCGCCGGTGCGAGAGCCGCGGGAGCCAGCCGGCCGCGGTCAGCCCTTCAGGGCTGCCGTGAGGCGGTCGACGGAGCTGCTGAGGCCCCAGCGCTCCGCCAGCGCGGCGAGGGCCTCGGGGTCCGCCGGCGCGGACGGCAGGATGTCGGGGCGCGAGAACTGGATCTCCGCGTCCTGCCGTACCCGGACCACCGGCTCGACCACGGCGAGGTAGTCCGCGGCCTTCGACAGCTTCGTGCGGGTGTTGCCGAGGCGCGTGTCCGACTGGTCGTCGACGGCGGCGAGCAGCTCGGCCCACGAGCCGAACCGCCCGACGAGCGTCGCGGCGGTCTTCGCCCCGACCCCCGGCACGCCGGGCAGCCCGTCCGAGGGGTCGCCGCGCAGCATCGCCATCTCCGCGTAGGCCTCGCCGGCCCGCGCGACCGGCACGCCGTACTTCTCGGCCACCTCGACCGGCCCCAGGTACTCCGCCTTCGCCAGCCCTCGGCCGACGTAGAGCAGCCGCACCGGCGTGGGCTCGTCCCGCACGATCTGCATGAGGTCCCGGTCCCCGGAGACCCCGACGACCGCGTCCGTGGCCTCCTGGTGCGCGAGCGTGCCGATCACGTCGTCCGCCTCGCAGCCCTCGGCCCCGCCGGTCGCGATGCCCGCCGCCTCCAGCACCTCGAGGATGATCGGGACCTGGGGCGCCAGGGTGTCCGGCACCTCCTCCGGGATCCCCGCGGGCGCGGTGTCCGGCCCCTTGCCGCCCGGCTCCGACCCGGCGATCCGGTGCGCCTTGTAGGAGGGCAGCGCGTCCACCCGGAATGCCGGCCGCCAGTCGAGGTCGAGGCAGGCGACCAGCCGCGCGGGCCGGTGCTCGGCCACCAGACGGGACACCATGTCGGTGAAGCCGCGCACGGCGTTCACCGGCGTGCCGTCCGGAGCCGTGATCGACTCGGGGACGCCGTAGTAGGCGCGGAAGTACATGCTCGCCGCGTCGAGCAACATGAGCGAGCCTGCGGGGACCTGCACCGGAGCCGTCACGAGGGGCAAGCATGCCAGCCCCGGCCGCGACACCGCGTGACCGCCCTAAGCTCGCGGCATGACCCACGCCGTCCCCACCGAGCTGCTCGCCGACCGGCTGCGCCGGGCCGGTGAGGTGGCCGCAGCCCAGGACGCCGACGTCCTGTTGATCACGCCGGGAACCGACCTGCGCTACCTGCTCGACCACTCCGGCGAGTCGCACGAACGCCTCACCTGCCTGGTGCTGCCCGCCGCGGGGCACCTCGCGCCGCCCGCACTCGTCGTCCCCCGCCTGGAGGCCCCCGGGTTCGCTGCGGACGTCCTCGAGTCCCTCGGTGTCGAGGTGATCACCTGGACGGACGGGGAGGACCCGTACCTGCTGGTCAGCGACCTGGCAGGCGGCCCGACCACGATGGCCGTGGCCGACGGCATGCCGGCGCGGCACGTGTTCGGGCTGCGGGACGCGTTCCCGGACATCCGCCAGACCCTCGCGGGCCCGATCGTCCGCGAGCTGCGGATGCGCAAGGACGCCGCGGAGATCGCCGAGCTGCGCGCCGCCGGCGCGGCGATCGACCGCGTGCACGCCCGGATGTGCGAGTTCCTCAAGCCGGGCCGGACCGAGGCCCGGGTCGGTGCGGACATCACCGCCGCGATCCTCGCCGAGGGGCACACCGAGGCCGCCTTCGTGATCGTCGGCTCTGGCCCGAACGGCGCCAGCCCCCACCACGACGTGTCCGACCGGGTGATCGAGGCGGGCGACGTCGTCGTGATCGACATCGGCGGCCCGCTGGCCAGCGGGTACAACTCCGACTGCACCCGGACCTACGCGGTGGGCGGCGAGCCCCCGGCGAGCGTGCGCGAGACGTACGCCGTGCTGCAGGAGGCGCAGGAGCGCTCGGTGCAGGCCGTGCGCCCGGGCGTGTCCGCGGAGTCGGTCGACCAGGCGGCGCGCGCGCCGATCACCGAGGCGGGGTTCGGCCCGCAGTTCGTGCACCGCACCGGCCACGGCATCGGCCTCGACGTGCACGAGGAGCCCTACATCGTCGGCGGCAACGGGCTCACCCTGGAGCCCGGGATGGCCTTCAGCGTGGAGCCCGGCATCTACCTCGACGGCGAGTGGGGCGCCCGGATCGAGGACATCGTGGTGGTGACCGAGAACGGTGCCGAGCGGCTGAACAACGGTCCGCGCGACCTGGTCGTCCTGTAGGACGTTCACGCGCGCACCTCCGCGTGCGCGCTCCCGTCCGGCTCCGGCACGCACGCCCCGCGCTGCGCGCCGGAACGGACGAACCCCGCCAGGCAGGCCCCGATCGCGGCGTGCCCGGCGGCGGTCGGGTGGAACGACTCCTGGAACACGTGCAGCGCCCGGGCGTCGAGCGTGCCCCGGACCAGGCTCCCGGGGTCGACGGTCAGGCGCCGCTGCCACTCGTCGCGCAGCGGGCCGGTGCACGCCTCGCGCCCTTCGGCGATCCGGGTGAGGTCGAGGAAGCGGGCCCCGACCCGGCCGGCAACCCGTTCGATCGCGGCGGCGAGCGGCGGGAACGCGACCGTGCGGGCCCAGCCGGCGTCCGGCCGGGAGTACGGGCAGCCCTGGAACGCGTGCCACAGCGGCATCGCCTCCGTACCGGGGGCGGCGTAGGAGAGCAGGACCAGCGCGTACCCGTCGTCGGGGTACCCGGCCTCCCGCATCGCCGCGCGGACGTCCCGCGCGGCGGCCTCCACCCGCGGCTCCATCGCGGCCAGCCGGTCTGCCCAGACCCGGCCGACGGTCTCGCGACAGGGCGGCCCGACCGGCTCGATGAAGGCCCGGATGCAGGCCACCGCCGTGCCGGACAGGTCGGGCTCGTCGTTGGCGCCGACCTGCAGGGTCACCACCGGCACCCGGTGCGAGCGCGCGACCTCGACGAGCCGGGCGGCCTGCGATCCCTCGGTGTGGTGCGCGGGCCCGCCGAACCCGACATGGGTGGACCCGGCACCCGAGCAGGCCAGGTCGATCCCGACGTCGGCCAGACCGGTCCGGTGCACGTACGCGGCCGGGGAGCGATGGCACCAGTCCCCTCCCTCGCCCCGCGTCCCCGGCAGGTAGTCGCCGGCGCCCTCGCCCGAGGCCGCACTGTCGCCCAGCGCCACGACCGCGCTCGGGAGGGGATCGGCAGCGGCCCACGAGGGCAGCCCCACGACCAGCACGGCAGCGGCCAGCGCAGTCAGGAGGAGGCGACGGGGGAGCGGGATGATCGGCACGGACCGGACGCTAGGCGCGACCACCGACAGCCGGCGGACCTTTCCCGTCCCCTGTGGACAACCTCGTCCGGCTCGGCCGGATGGCGGATCCCCGCCGGCCCGTCACCTCACCCGGAGGGACCAATTCCGCCGGACCCTGTGGACAACCCCCGCCCTCGCCCTCCGGCAGGCCCGAACCGTGCTATCAGGGGGAACCCCGGCCCCGGTCGGGGCGTTCACCGGATGTCCCGTCCCGCCGCCGCACGGCATCGTGGACGGTGCCGGTGGCGAACCCGCCACCGCCGACCGAAGGAGTCGTCCGACCATGGCTTCCAGCCTCACCCGCCCCCGCAACGGCACGGTCATCGCCGGGGTCTGCGCGGGGCTCGCCCGGCGCTTCGGCATGAGCCCGTTCCTGGTGCGCCTGCTGTTCCTGCTGTCCTGCCTGCTCCCGGGCCCGCAGTTCGTGATCTACATCGTGCTGTGGATCCTGATGCCGAAGGCCGACTACTGACCCGCACCCTCCTCGTCGGCGTCCGGCTGCCCGGAGCGACCGGGCCCGCCGCCGTCGAGCTCGACGGGCCGCTCGTCACCTGGACCGGTCCGGCCGACCGGGCGGCGGGCCGCCCGGCCGAGCGGGTCGAGGAGCTGCACGGCACGCTGCTGACCTCGCCGTTCGTCGACGCCCACGTGCACGCGACGGCGTCCGGGCTGTTGCTCACCGGCCTCGATCTCACCTCCTGCCGCAGCGGGCCCGACGTCCTCGACGCGGTGGTCGCGGCCCCGGGCGGGCTCGTCTGGGGCCACGGCTGGGAGGAGGACCGCTGGGCCGATCCCCGCCTGCCGGGGCGTGCGGCGCTCGACCGCGCATCCGCCGGGCGGCCCGTCTACCTGAGCCGGATCGACGTCCACTCCGCGCTGGTCTCGACCGCCCTCGTCGATCGTGCCCCGCAGGCCGTCGGGGCCCCGGGCTGGACGGCGGAGGGTTCGCTCACCGCCGATGCCCACCATCACGTGCGCCGGGCCGCGCTGGCCGCCCTGCCGACGGCCCAGCGGGACGCCGCGCAGCGGTCCTTCCTGGCCCATGCGGCCGGACGCGGCATCGGGGAGGTCCACGAGTGCGCGGGCCCCGAGATCTCCGGCGAGGCCGACCTGGCGGCCCTGCTGGCGTTCGACGGCGTGACCGGGTTCTGGGGGGAGGCGGTGGCCAGCCCCGAGGAGGCCCGCGAGCTCTGCGCCCGCACCGGCGCCCGCGGCCTGGCCGGTGACCTGTTCGTGGACGGCTCGCTCGGCTCGCGCACCGCGGCCCTGCACGCCCCCTACCGCGACGCGCCGGAGTGCACCGGCAACCGCTACCTCGACGATGCCGCCCTGGTCCGGCACGTCGTCGCCTGTACCCGGGCCGGGATCCCGGCCGGCTTCCACGTGATCGGCGACGCCGCGGTGGAGTCCGCCGTCGCGGCCTTCGAGGAGGCCGCCTCCCGCACCTCGCCCGACGCGGTGCGGGCCGCGCGGCACCGGCTCGAGCACCTGGAGATGGTCGATCCCGGGCAGGCCGCCCGCCTCGCCTCCCTCGGCGTGGTCGCGAGCGTCCAGCCCCTGTTCGACGCGGCCTGGGGCGGCCCGGACGGGATGTACGCCGCGAGGCTGGGGGAGGAGCGGGCGCTCGCGATGAACCCCTTCGCCGCGCTGCACGCCGCCGGGGTCGCCCTTGCGTTCGGGTCGGACAGCCCCGTGACCCCGGTCGACCCCTGGGCGACGATCAGGGCGGCGACCGCTCATCGCACGCCCGGATCGTCGGTCGACGAGGCCACGGCGCTCGCCGCCCACACCGGCGGCCGGCCGGTCCCGGTCGCCGGCGGCGCGGCCGGCTACGCCCTCTGGGACGGCGACCGCTGCCTGCGGACCGTGCGGGCCGGTCGGCTCCTCCACCAGGCGATGTGACGCTCGGGGGACCCGCTTCCGGCGCGATACCACCCTGTGGGATGCTTCCGCCCGTGACGGACCGGACCAGCCACCCCGCCGTGGGTCGCTGCTGTCCGGGGTGTTGTCGCTGCTGTAGCAGCTGACACCCCCGGCCCCGTCCACCTGCCGCGAGTCCGCGGCCCGCGCGTCTGCGAACCCCTCTCATGAACGCCTTCCCGGCACCCGTCGTCCCGTCCGCCGGTCTCGACCTGCACGGCCAGACCGTCGTGGCCCTCCACCCGCACCCGGACGACGAGGCGATCTTCACCGGCATCACGCTGCGCCGCCTGGCCGACGCGGGTGCCCGCACCGTCCTCGTCATGGCGACCGGCGGTGAGCTGGGCGGCTCCCGGGTCCCGCTGCGCACCGGCGAGACGGTCGGTCAGCGCCGGATCGCCGAGCTCGAGGAGGCCGCGGCCCTGCTCGGCGTCTCCCGGCTCGTGCTGCTGGGCCGGCGCGACTCCGGCCTGCCCGGCGGCCCCGACGGCAGCCACGCGCTGGCCCTGGCCACCGCGCAGCCCCTCGCACTGGCCGGCCGGGTCGCCGAGATCCTCGACGAGGAGGGCGCCGCCACCCTGCTGGCGGACGACGAGCAGGGCGTCTACGGGCACCCGGACCACCGGATGTCCGGGATCGTCGGCACCATCGCCGCCGAGCTGACCGGGGCGGACGCCTACCTCGCCACGGTCGACCGGACCGTCGGCGACGGCCACCTCGTGCACGGGGCCGCCCGCGCCGCGGCGGTGTCCTTCGGCCGGGCCGCCTCGGACATCTCGCTCGCCGTCGAGGGCGACGACCGGCTGCTCGCCGTGAAGCGCGCCGCGATCCTCGCCCACCGCAGCCAGGTCGACCCGGCCGCGCTCCCCGAGGCGGACTTCGCGGGGCACTACGGGCGCGAGTGGTTCCGCCACGCCTCCCCGGCCGCCGGGCCCGGGGTCCTCGACCTGCTCGGCGCCCGTCCCGCCTGAGTACGGCCGTCGGTTCCGTCGGTGCCTGGCCGTAGGCTCCAGCCGTGGCCGCGCCGACCCTCGATCCCGCCCCGGGAAGCCCTCCGTCCGAGCGCCCGCGCTCCGGCCGTGCCGTGGCCCTGCTGGCCCGGGCCGTGCCCGCGCTGGGCGCCGGGGTGGTCCTCTACCTGAGCTTCCCGCCGCGCGACCTGTGGTGGCTCGCCCCGTTCACGTTCGCCGCCCTCGGGCTGCTGCTGCGCGGGGTGCGCCTGCGCCGCGGGTTCCTGCTGGGCTTCCTGTTCGGGATGGGCTTCCTCGTCCCGCTGCTGAGCTGGACCGGCAGCTTCGTCGGCGCGCTGCCGTGGCTCGCACTGTGCGCCGTCGAGTCGCTCGCGTTCGGCGTGGCCGCCGCCGCGATGGCCGCAACGTCCACACTGCCCGCAGCGCCCGTCTGGGGCGCGGCGATCTGGGTCGGGGTCGAGGCGGTGCGCGGCCGCGTGCCGTTCGGCGGCTTCCCGTGGGGGCGGACGGGCTTCGGTCAGCCCGCGGGCCTGTTCCTGCCGACGGCGTCGCTCGGCGGCGTCCCGCTGCTCTCCTTCGTGGTGGTGCTGGCCGGGCTCGCGTTCGGAGAGCTGCTGCGCCGCCTCTACCGCCGCCGGATCCGCGCGGCCGTCGTGCCCGCCGTGCTGCTGGCCGTGGCGCTCCTGGTCGGGCCCGTGGCCACGCTGGTCCCACCGACCGTGAACGGGCCGGAGAAGCAGCTCACGGTCGCGGCCGTGCAGGGCAACGTCCCCCGCCTCGGCCTGGACTTCAACTCCCAGCGCCGCGCGGTGCTGGACAACCACGTCCGGGTCACCGAGCAGCTCGCCGCGGAGGTCGCCGCGGGCCGGCAGCGCCAGCCGGACGTCGTCGTGTGGCCCGAGAACTCCAGCGATATCGACCCCTTCCGCAACCCCGACGCGGCCGCGCAGATCAGCCGCGCCGCGGCGGCGATCAAGGCGCCGATCCTGGTCGGCTCGGTGCTCGTGAACGACAACGGCACCACGAGCAACTCGATCCTGGTGTGGGACCCGGTGGCGGGCCCCGTGGCCCGCAACGACAAGCGGCGCATCCAGCCCTTCGGCGAGTACATGCCGTGGCGCTCGTTCTTCCGGATCTTCTCCAGCTACGTCGACCGGGCCGGCAACTTCGTGCCCGGTCCGGGCCCCGGGGTGCTGCAGGCCGGCGGCGCCGACATCGGCATCGCCATCTGCTGGGAGATCGCCTTCGACGACCTGGTGGACGACAGCGTGTCGGCCGGGGCGACCATGCTGGCGGTGCCGAGCAACAACGCCACCTTCGGGCTCTCGGAGATGACCTACCAGCAGCTGGCGATGTCCCGGATCCGGGCCGTCGAGCACGATCGGCCGGTCGTCGTGGCGACCACCTCCGGGGTCAGCGCGACCATCACCCCGGACGGTGCCGTCACGGGCAGTACCGGCCAGTTCGTGCCCGGAGTGCTGGTCGCTGACGAGACGCTGGAGGACACCACTACTCTGGCCACGCGACTGCGGTCGATCCCCGAGTGGGTGTTGACCGCGGCAGGAGTGCTGGCGGTCGGTGCCGCGGTGCTCGCCGGGAGGCGACGCCGCAGGGCCGGTGACGAGCCGGCCGGCGCGAACGGTGCGGGGGCGGGGACCGGCGGGTCCGATGCCCCCGGGGCAGGAGAGGACTTCGATGGCTGAGCCCCCGGGACCGGTGCTGGTGGTGATCCCGACCTATCAGGAGCGGGAGAACATCGGGCCGGTCATCGCGCGGCTGCACGCAGCCGTCCCGGCGGCGGACGTCCTCGTCGTCGACGACGCGAGCCCGGACGGCACCGGTGAGGTCGCCGACGAGATGGCGGCCGCGGACCCCCGGGTCCGGGTGCTGCACCGCGAGGGCAAGAACGGGCTCGGCGCCGCCTACCTCGCCGGTTTCCGGCACGCACTCTCGGGCGAGCACCAGGTCGTCGTGGAGATGGACGCGGACGGCTCGCACTCCCCGGAGGACCTCCCGGCGCTGCTCGCGGCGCTCGACGAGGGTCCGGGCGCCGATCTGGTGCTGGGCTCGCGCTACACGCCCGGCGGCCGGGTGCAGGACTGGCCGATGCACCGCGAGTGGCTCTCCCGCGGTGCGAACGTCTACTCCCGCCTCGCGCTGGGCGTGCCGATCCGCGACATCACCGGCGGCTACCGCGCCTACCGGCGGCAGGTGCTCGAGGCCCTGGACCTGGACACGATCTCCTCGCAGGGCTACTGCTTCCAGGTCGACATGGCCTGGCGCGCGGTCAAGGCGGGGTTCCGGGTGCGCGAGGTGCCGATCACCTTCACCGACCGCGAGCTCGGCAGCTCGAAGATGTCGGGTGCCGTGGTCGCGGAGGCGCTGCTGCGGGTCACCGGCTGGGGCATCTCCCACCGGCTGCGCAGGTCCCGCGGCGCGGCCCCGGGCGCAACGGCCCCGAGCGGCACCGCCGTCTCCGGCACCGCCGTCTCGGGCACTGTCGTCTCCGGCTCCGCTCTGTCGGGCACTGCTCTGTCGGGCACCGCGCCGAGCGACGCGGTCCCGACCGACGTGGCCCCGGGCACGGAGCGGCCGACCACCGCGGGCCCGAGCACCGAGGACAGCCTGAAGGCGTGATCGTCCGCCGTTAGGCTGCCGCGTATGACCGAGGCCCACGAGCAGGAGCCCGCCCGCGAGACCCTGACGTGGGAGCGGTTCGGCACCGCCGCGCGCGAGCTGGCCGAGCAGGTCGCGGACAGCGGCTACCGGCCGGATCTCATCCTGTCGATCGCCCGTGGTGGCCTGTTCGTCGCCGGCGCGCTCGGTTATGCGCTGGGCGTCAAGAACCTGGCGGTGATGAACGTGGAGTTCTACACCGGTGTGGGGGAGCGGCTGCCGCTGCCGGTGATGCTCCCGCCCGTGCCGAACGCCGTCGACCTGTCCGGGGCGACCGTCCTGGTGGCGGACGACGTCGCGGACACCGGCGCCACCCTCCGGCTGGTCCGGGACTTCTGCGGCGGCCAGGTCGCGGACGTGCGCTGCGCGGTGGTCTACGAGAAGCCCGGGAGCGAGGTGCGCTGCGAGTACGTCTGGCGCCGCACCCCGCTCTGGATCAACTTCCCCTGGTCCACCCTGCCCCCGGTCGTCACCTAGCCCCCGGCACTGTCAGAGGGCGGCGAGTTCGGACTCGAGGTCGTCCAGGCCCAGGGAGCCCTGCGACAGCGCGGCCATGTGCCAGGTCTTCAGGTCGAAGTCCTTTCCGCGGCGGGTTCGCGCCGCGTCGCGGCCGGCCAGCCAGGCCCGTTCGCCGAGCTTGTAGCTGATCGCCTGGGCCGGGCCGCCGAGGTAGCGCAGGAGCTCGCTGTCGAGGAAGGCCGGATCGCGGCCGCAGTAGGCACCGAAGAACCCGCGGGCGAGCTCCGGCGTCCACCGCGACCCGGGCGCGTACGGCGAGTCCGGCGGTACCTCGAGCTCCAGGTGCATCCCGATGTCGATGATCACCCGGATCGCCCGCATCATCTGCGCGTCGAGGTAGCCCATCCGGTGACCGGGGTCGGTGAGGAAGCCCAGCTCGTCCATCAGGCGCTCGGCGTAGAGCGCCCAGCCCTCGAGGTTCGCGCTGATCATCCCGGCGCCGGACTGGAACGTGGACAGCTCGCCCGCGCACAGCACCCACTGGCCGAGCTGCAGGTGATGGCCCGGCACACCCTCGTGGTACCAGGTGCTCACGAGGTCCCACATCGGGAACCGGCTGCGACCCAGGGTGGGCAGCCAGGTCCGGCCCGGGCGGGAGAAGTCCAGGGACGGCTGCGTGTAGTACGGCGCCGCGGCGCTGCCCTCCGGCGCGATCATCGACTCGACGCGCAGCAGCTCGGGCGCGAGGTCGACGTGCGTGCCCTGCAGCGCCGCGATCGCCTCCTCGGTGATCCGCTGGAGCCGCTCGCGGATCGCCTCGACCCCGTCGACGGCCTCGCCCCGGGCGTCGAGGTGGGCCATGGCCTCCCGCGGCGTGGCGCCCGGGAGGATCCGCACGGTCTCGGCGCGCTGCTCGTCGAGGATCCGGTGGAACTCCGTCCAGGCCCACGCGTACGCCTCGTGGGGGTCCAGGTCCGAGCCCGTCCAGCGGCGCACGGCGATGCGGTAGCGCTCCTCGCCGACGCCGTCCGGGACCCCCTCGGCCCGCGGCCGGTACTCCGAGGCCAGGAACTCCCGCAGCCCGGCCAGCGCGGCCGTGGCCGGCCTGCCGTCCGCCCCGGCCGCGGCGGCGAACCCGGTGAACCAGTCCGCGGCGAGCCAGGAGTCGAACTGGGCCACCACGGCGTCGACCTGCCGCGACGCCGCGACGAGACCACGCCGCAGCCCCTCGCGCAGGGACGCGACGTAGCCCTCGTACGCCTCGGGGATCCGGGCGAGCCGCCCGCCGACGGCCTCGCGCTGCTCGGGCGTCTCCGTCGGCATCAGGGTGAGCACCGTGCGCATGCCCTGGACCGGCCCGAACAGGATCTGCACGTCCCGCAGGCTCTCCCCGGCGGCCCGGGTGGCGGCGGAGGCATCGAGACGTTCGCGGAGCAGCCGGGCACAGCGCCGCTCGTGCCCCTCGGCGGGCCTGTCCGCCGAGTTCAGAGCCGGGTTCAGGGCCGAGTTCAGGGCCGCGAGCGTGCGGCCCTCGAGCTCGGCGAGTGCCTCCTCACCGGCGGGGGAGAGGTCCGGGAGCCGGTCCTCCCCGCCGGGGAGGCCGAGCGAGGTGGCCAGCAGCGGGTCCAGCCGGGCGTGCGCGGCGACGTGGGCGTCCGCCAGGTCGCGGATCGTGCGGGTCGGGGAGCCGCCGGCCGCCGGGGAGTCGGGAGACATGACCCCATCCTGCGACCGGGACCCGCACACCGAAAGTCGGGCCGACACCGGCCCGGACACGACGAAGCCGGGCCCCACGGGAGGTGGCCCGGCTTCGTGATGGTGCTGCGCGACCCGTTCGGGAAGGACGGATCAGGCAATTTCCTGACGACGCTCGCGGAGGAGGTCGAGACGCTCGTTGAGCAGCTCCTCCAGCTCCGGGATCGAGCGGCGCTCGAGCAGCATGTCCCAGTGGGTACGCGGCGGCTTGCCCTTCTTCTGCTCGGGCTCCACACCGTCCACCCGGCGGCCGAGGCCGCCCTGCGGGGACTCCCAGGTGGCGGGAGCCTCGGCGTCGTTCGCGAACGGAACCTCGAACTCGTGGCCGGAGTCGGACACATAGCGGACCACCTGGCGCGGAGCGAGGTCGTGGTTCCGGTCCGTCTCGTAGCTGACAGCCCCGAGCCGGCTGCCACGGAGCACGCGGTCGGCCATGCATCATCCTTCCGTCGGAGCCGAGGGGGGCACCCCTCGACGGTCACGTGTTCACCACCCGGTGTAACGTCTGTGGGGCAGACGTACATTCCCGGGGCGGAACCTTCACCGGTCCGTGTGGCCGTTGTGCGGCCGACGCGGGCCCAGTGGCGTCCCGATGTGAGAGTGTCCCCCATCCGGCCCTTTGCCACACCGGAATGTGACGGGCCAGCCTTATGTGACTTAGCTCACGGCTGAGGCGACGAGTGTTTACACAGCGGGCCGTTCTTCGTTACCCCCGCGACGGCGCCGCGGGAACCCGCAGGTGAGAGTGGTTGCGCCGTCCACTGTCGGAAGCACGACAGTCTCGGACGGGCGGTCAGTGTGCCGGAGCGCGGACCGGCCAGAGCGCGACGACGCCGGCGAGCAGCACCACGAGGATCCCGACGATCCCCGCGCGGTCGGACGAGAACAGGAACGTGAAGAGCCCCACGAGGGTCGGTGCCAGGAACGAGACGGCCCGGCCGGTCGTCGCGTAGAGGCCGAAGAGCTGTCCCTCCTGTCCGGCCGGGGCCAGCCGGGCCAGATACGTCCGCGACGACGACTGGGCGGGCCCGACGAACAGACAGAGCCCGAGCCCGAAGATCCAGAACGCCCTCGGGCCGGACAGGAACAACAGGACGATCCCGCAGGCCAGCATCCCGAGCAGGGACCCGGTGATCACGGGCTTGGGCCCGATGCGGTCGTCCAGCCAGCCGCCGCTGAGCGCCCCGAGCGCCGAGATCACGTTCGCGACCACGCCGAAGATCAGCACGTCGCCCGCGGCGATGCCGTAGACGCTCACCGCGAGGACCGCGCCGAAGGTGAACACCGCGGCGAGCCCGTCCCGGTAGAGCGCGCTCGCGCCGAGGAAGAAGACCGTGTGCCGGTCCCTCCGGTAGAGCTCGCGCAGGTCGGTGAAGAGCCGGCGGTAGCTCGCGACCACGCCGAGCCGCTCGGGCTTCGCCGAGGCGGGGGGCGCCTCCGGCACCGCGAGGAACAGCGGGATCGCCGAGATCGCGAACCAGGCCGCCGCGACCAGGGCGACGACCCGGATGTTCAGCCCGCCGTCCGTGCTGACGCCGAGCAGCCCGCCGTCGCCGGCGATGAACAGCACGTAGGTCACCAGCAGCAGCACGATGCCGCCGAAGTAGCCCATGGACCAGCCGAAACCGGACACCCGGCCGATGGTCGCCGGGGTGGAGATCTGGCGTAGCACCGCGTTGTAGGACACCGACGCGAGCTCGAAGAACACCGAGCCGAGGCCCAGCAGCAGCAGCCCCAGCCAGAGGTAGTGGTAGTCGTCCTGCACCAGGAACAGGAACGCCATGCTGACGATGGTCGCGGCGGTCCAGATCCCGGTGGAGCGCAGCCGTCGCCCGGCCCGGTCCGCGCTCTGCCCGATGACGGGCGCCATCAGCGCGATCAGCAGCCCGGCGGCGCCGATCGCCCAGCCCAGCCAGCTGTTCGCGCTGATCGGGCCGGGCAGGTCCTTCCCGACCGAGTCCGTGAGGTACACGGAGAAGACGAAGGTCAGGATGATGACGTTGTAGGCCGCCGACCCCCAGTCCCAGAAGCCCCAGGACACGATCTGGCGCCGGGCCACCGGTGCGTCGTTCGCCGGGCCGGCCGCAGCCTCGCTCGTCACGCCGCGCAGCGTAGCGGTCGCAGGCCTCGCACAGCCCCGACCCGCACAGCGCCGACACTCACAGCGCCGACACTCACAGGGCGATCAGCAGGTCGGGGCGGTCGCTGAGCAGCCCGTCGACGCCGAGGTCCAGGAGCTCCCGCATCTCGGCGGGATCGTCGACCGTCCACACGTGCACCTCGATGCCCGCCCCGTGGGCCCGGCGCAGCAGCGCGGGATCCACCACGGTCAGCGGCCCGAAGCGGCGCGGGATCTGGGCGAGCCGGCCACGGACGGGCGGGAGCAGCGGTTCGGCAAGGACGCCCGGGACCGGCAGCGCGTCGAGCCACGCCCGCGACCGCAGGCCGAGCACCGAACGCATGCCCATCGACGTCAGCAACCGCTCGCCGCCGCCCGCGCGCGCCCGCTGCAGCCAGGTCTCGCTGAACGAGCCCAGGCAGACGCGGTGCCAGGCGTCGAGGCGCTCCAGCACGGCGAGGGTCGGCAGGACGACCTCGGCGGACTTCAGCTCGATGGTGAACCGGGTCTCCGGCAGCGCGGAGAGCACCGACTCCAGACGCGGGACGGGCTCGCGGCCGGCGACCCGGGCGTCCTCGATCTGGGCGGCGGGCAGGCCCGCGAGCGGGCCGGCGCCGTCCGTCGTGCGGTCGAGGGAGTGATCGTGGTGGACCATCGGGACGCCGTCCGCGGAGGCGTGCACGTCCATCTCGATGTAGGCGAAACCCTCGCCGACGGCGTGCTCGAAGGCCGCCAGGGTGTTCTCGCAGCCGGCCAGCGGGCCGATGTGCCAGCCCCGGTGGGCGTAGCGCCGCGGATGGGGCCCGTCGAGGTACGGGTGCCGGTCGGTCACAGCCGCACCTTTCCAGACGGTCCCGCTCAGCCGCGACGGGGCAGCCGTTGCCGATCGGTGAACAGCAGGGGTTCGAGCAGGTCACCGTACTCGTCGAGGCGGGCCGGAAGATCGTCGAGGGTGAAGGTGAGCTGCTCGGGCTTCCGGCAGGCCCGCACCTCGTCCCAGGTGACGGGCGTGGCGACGGTCGGGCGGGCGCGGCCGCGCAGCGAGTAGCTGGCGATCGTGGTCTTGGCGGTGTTGTTCTGGCTCCAGTCCACGAACACCTTGCCGCGCCGGCGCGCCTTGGCCATCACGGACGTGACGGTCCGCGGTGAGCGCTCCGCGAGGGTCTCGGCGACCTCGCGGGCGAACTCGATCGTCTGCTCGGCGCGGGTCACGGAGACCGGCAGGTACAGCTGCAGCCCCTTGCCGCCGGACGTCCGGGGGTAGCCCACGAGCCCGTCCTCGGCGAGCACGTCGACGATCGCCTCGGCCACCCGGCAGCAGTCCACCACGGTCGTGCCCTCGCCCGGGTCCAGGTCGAAGACGACCAGGTCAGGGAGGTGCCGGCCGCCGCGGGGGCCGACGGTCCACTGTGGGACGTGCAGCTCCAGCGCGGCGAGGTTGGCCGCCCACGCCAGCCCCTCCTCGCTCTCGATCAGCGGGAAGTCGGCGGACTCCGACCGACCGCCGGGCGTCCCCACCCGTTCGGTGCGGATCCACGAGGGCGCGTGGCGGGACACGTCCTTCTCGAAGAACGACGGCTTCTCGACGCCGTCGGGCCACCGGACCATGGTCACCGGCCGGCCGGCGAGATGGGGGAGCATGACGGGCGCGACGGCCCGGTAGTGCGCGAGGACGTCCGACTTCGTGGTGCCGGTGAGCGGGTAGAGCACCTTCCGCGGGTTCGTGAGCCGGGCGCGGCCCGGCGGGGTCGCCGGCGCGGGCGCGGCCTCGCCCACCGCGATCCACGACGGGTCCGCACGTCCGGGCAGGTACGGCGAGTCGGCCCTCTTGGCGGTCAGGCCCGGCAGCCCCTGGCCGCGGACGGCGTCGAGGACCGCCGGCCCGGTGTCCCCGGGATAGACGGGGGCGAGCCGCCAGTGCGCGCCGGCCAGCGGCAGGCCCTCCAGCAGCCGGTGCCGCTGCGCGAACCCGACGGCGGCGGTGTCGTGGCCGTCGAGGAAGAGCAGGTCGGAGATCCACAGCTCGCCGGAGCCGGTCAGCTCGGCGTCGAGCAGCAGCGTGGTCGCGCCCAGGGACGGGCCGAGGCCCTCCAGGGTCTTCACGGTGATCTCGTCGCCCTCGTGGGTCACCACCGTGCGGCCGCCGTCGACGGCCACGAGGACCCGTCGGCCGCCGAAGCGCACCTGCAGGAGCCAGTCGTCCCCGGTGGGGAGCTCGCCGGGAGCCGCGATCATGGGGGAGGTCTCGCGGGGGAGAGGGGAGCGGTCGGTGCGGTCCGTGCGCTTGAGCAGCCAGCCGTCCCGGCGCTGCTGGTCGCTGCGCACGAGCACGTAGCTGCCGCGGGCACGCTCGCCGTGCAGGGTGAACGCGACCTCGCGGGCCGACCACTTCGACGTCTCGTAGGTTCCGGTGTCCCAGATGGCCATCCGCCCGCCGCCGTACTCGCCCGCCGGGATCTCGCCGGAGAACTCCAGGTACTCCATCGGATGGTCCTCGGTGCGGACGGCGAGCCGCAGTGTCTCCGTGTCGACCGGGAGACCCTTCGGCACGGCCCAGGACGCCAGCACGCCGTCCCGTTCGAGGCGCAGGTCCCAGTGCAGCGCCCGGGCGTGGTGCTCCTGGATCACGAACCGCTCGCCGGGACCCGACCGCTCGGGGTCCGTGTCCGGAATGGGCTCCGGTGTCCGCCCGCGGTCGCGCTTGCGGCGGTACTCGTCGAGCGGCACGCGCCACAGGTTACCCAGAAGGTCTTGCGTCACCCGATGATCGAATGAGAGCATAGCCTTACCTGAAGAAAGGGTGGGCTGAATGTACGCCTGCATCTGCTTCGCGGTCACGGAGATCGAGCTCCGCGACTGCATCGGCGGAGGCGCCCGCACGGTCGAGGAGATCGGCGAGGCGTGTGGTGCCGGCACGGGGTGCGGCACCTGCCTGGACCGGGTGGACGTGTTGCTCGCGGCCGAGATGGCGCCGTCCGTCGTGGCGGATCTCCCCCTGACGGCCTAACCATTCCTTAGGTCAGCCTGCGCGTTCGTCAGTCGGTCCTTCGTGGATCGCACATTCCCGGACCCACTACGGTTCCGTTCCATGCGCGGGGACCCGGAAATCATTTCACTGCTCAACGAGCAGCTCACGAGCGAGCTGACCGCCATCAACCAGTACTTCCTGCACGCCAAGATGCAGCAGAACTGGGGCCTGACGAAGCTCGCCGAGTACACCCGGCACGAGTCCATCGACGAGATGAAGCATGCGGAGAAAATCACCGACCGCATTCTGTTCCTCGAGGGCCTGCCGAACTACCAGCGGATGTTCCAGCTCCGCATCGGCACCACGGTGCGCGAGATGCTGCAGGCCGACCTGGCGATCGAGCTCGAGGTCGTGCAGCGGCTGCGGCCGGGCGTCGCGCTGTGCCGCTCCAAGGGCGACATCACCACGGCGAACCTGTTCGAGGAGATCCTCGCGGACGAGGAGCACCACATCGACTACATCGAGACGAACCTCGAGCTGATGGACCGCCTGGGCGAGCAGCTCTACCTGGCCCAGCTCGTGGACCAGCCGCCGACCCCGGGCTGATCCGACCCTCCTGTCATAACATCCGGCGGCTGCCGGCTCGGGTCGCGGGGACCGGGGATCGAAGATATGTTCGAACCCATGACGGACCACGACACGCAGCAGGCGGCCGCCGGATCGACGGGCCCCGTCGAGAAGGACCCGGACGACTGGACCACCGGCGACGAGCCGATCACCGGGCCGCAGCGCTCGTATCTGGAGACGCTGGCGCAGCAGGCGAGCCAGGACGTCCCGGACGACATCGAGACGCTCACGAAGGCCGAGGCGTCCAAGCGGATCGACGAGCTGCAGGATGCCGCCGGCCGAGGCTGAGACCTGCTGAGGCCCGCTGAGGTCCATCGCGGCACGGTCGGTTCCCGGTGACGTGCTCCCCTGAGCTGCCCATTATCGTCGAGCCGATAATCTGCGTTATGACAGTTCGATCGTCGGAACGGGTCCCACTCCGCCCTGCGTCCCGTACGTGAGGTCGTGACCGATCGACCGAGTGACCCGTGACCGACCGGCCGACCTGCTCTCGTGGCGTCCACCGTGCACCGACACGTCGGGCCTCTGCCCGGACGTCCACCGGACCCGGGCCGGCTCGACGGACAGCCACGAACGGGCGCCATGGCCCCAAACCCGCTCCGCCCCCACCACCCCCTCGTGAGTGGCGATAGCTGTCATAACGACTATCGGCACTCACGAGGTCGTGGGGGCGACGGTCAGCGCGGACGTGCCGGAGCTGCCCGCCCGGTACCTGCCTCCAGGGCCCGTCGGCCGGGCTCCCGCATGCGGCCCGCGGCGATCAGCTCCCCGGCCCGGGCGATGTTGCGCTCCGACCAGCTGCTCCCCCGCCGCCGGGGCGAGTACCGCTGGACGTAGTGCTCCTCGTCGCCGCGGCGGCGGACGCTGTCGATCCATCCGTGGCACAGCGCGACGTCGAGGGCGTCCGTGATCGAGAGGGTGCGGTGCGCGGCACCCGCGCGGGCGATCCGCAGGTGGACCTCGCTGCGGTCGTCGTGGTGGGAGCCCAGCCAGGCCTCGAAGGCGGCGGCATCCGGGAGGTCGAGGACGTCGGGAGTATCCATGCGTCCAGCATGCGGGCCGAAGTGCGCATCCTGTGAGCACTTCTGCGGAACTGTCGGCGGTCGGGTCTAGCGTCCCGCTCATGAGCACAGCCGGTGGAGGGACAGCACTGCTCGTCGTGGACGTGCAGGAGGGCGTCGTCGGGAGCGCGTGGCGGCGGGACGAGGTGGTGGGCCGGATCTCCGGCCTCGTGGACTCGGCGCGGGCGGCGGGCGTGCCCGTGGTCTGGGTGCAGCACGAGGACGAGGAGATGCCGGTCGGGTCCGCGGAGTGGGCGATCGTCGGCGCGCTCGAGCCCACGGAGGGCGAGGAGCGGGTCGGCAAGCGCTACGGGGACTCGTTCGCGGACACGCGGCTCGGCGAGGTGCTCGGCGGCCTCGGCGTGGACCGGTTCGTCCTGTGCGGCGCGCAGACCGATGTCTGCATCACCTCGACCATGTACGGCGGCCTGCACCGGGGCTACGACGTCACGCTGGCCGAGGATGCGCACACCACGGAGGACACGCGGTTCGGCGGGGCCGAGCTGCCCGCGGAGCTGCTGGTGGCGCACCTGGTCCGCGCCGCGACGTTCGGGTCGCTCCCGGGGCGGCGATGGGAGTCCGTGCCGGCGGCGCAGGTCAGCTGGTCGTAGCGCCGGATCGGGTCGGGCCGGGCCGGTCGAGAGCTCAGGGCGTCCGCTCGGTGGCGGGACGGCGCATCGCCTCGGCGAGCGCCTCGAAGGCCGGCAGCGCGGCGAGCAACGTCGCGGCGGTGTCGCCCGACAGCTGCTCCACCACGGCGAGCAGCTCCCGGGTCCGCTGGTCGCGGATGTGGAGGCTGGCCTCCCGGCCCGCCTCCGTGGGCGCGACGACGACCGCGCGCTGGTCCGCCTCGTCGGCGCTGCGCTCGATCAGGCCGAGGGTGTCGAGCCTGCTGACCACCCGGGAGAGCATCGTCGGGTTGATGCCCTCGA
This sequence comes from Pseudonocardia ailaonensis, assembly GCF_039531635.1. NCBI lineage: Bacteria > Bacillati > Actinomycetota > Actinomycetes > Pseudonocardiales > Pseudonocardiaceae > Pseudonocardia > Pseudonocardia ailaonensis. Next base: position 243,769 of record NZ_BAAAQK010000003.1, read on the forward strand.
TGCCGGCGAGCTCCGAGAGCCCGACCCGGCCGCGGACGACCACGAGCTGGAGCACCGACGCCTGGGTGGGCGTGAGGTCCTCGAGGGTGGCGGACTGGTTGAGTGCCCGCGCCATGCGCCCGATCGCCTTGCGCAGGCGGGCGACGGCCTCCTCGTCGAAGGAGCCGAAGGCCGCGGGTGGACCACCGTGTTCGTGCATCCCGGCCATCCCAGCACACCGCCCGTCGCGTCGTCCGCCCGACTCTGGCCTGTTGCCTGCCGGCAAGCAATGATGGTCCCATGAGCATCCGTAGCGCCTCCGGGGTCCCCGCGGATCTCGGGGAGAGACCCGACCGCTACAAGTGGGTCGCCCTCACCAACACCACCGTCGGCGTGCTCCTCGCGACCATCGACTCGTCGATCATGCTCATCGCGATGCCGGACATCTTCCGCGGCATCCAGCTCGACCCGCTGCTCCCCGAGAACAGCTTCTACCTGCTCTGGATGATCCTCGGCTATCTGGTGACGAGCAGCGTGCTGGTGGTCAGCGTCGGCCGCCTCGGCGACCTGTTCGGCCGGGTCCGGATGTACAACCTGGGCTTCGTGATCTACACGTTCGCCTCCTTCATGCTCACCATCACGTGGATGTCGGGGCACGCGGCGGCGATCTGGCTGCTCGCCTGGCGGATCGTGCAGGGTGTCGGCGGCGCGTTCCTGGTGGGCAACGCCGGCGCCATCCTCACGGACGCGTTCCCGGCCCACCAGCGCGGCCTCGCGCTGGGCATCAACAACGTCGCCGGCATCTCCGGGACGTTCATCGGGCTGGTCCTCGGGGGGCTGCTCGCGCCGATCAGCTGGCGGCTGGTCTTCCTGATCTCCGTGCCGGCGGGACTCTTCGGCGCGATCTGGGCCTACCGGCGGCTGCGCGACATCGGCGCGCGCTCCCGCGAGCCCATCGACTGGCTCGGCAACGTCACCTTCGCCGTCGGGCTGATCCTCGTGATGATCGGCATCACGCACGGCATCCAGCCCTACGGGACCCACACCATGGGCTGGGGCTCCCCCACCGTGCTCGGCTGCCTGATCGGCGGCGTCGTGCTGCTCCTGGCCTTCGCGGTGATCGAGACCCGGGTGCGGTTCCCGATGTTCCGGCTGCCGCTGTTCCGTATCCGCGCCTTCACGTTCGGCACGCTCTCGACCTTCCTGTCCGCGCTGGGCCGCGGCGGCCTGATGTTCATGATGATCATCTGGCTGCAGGGCATCTGGCTGCCGCTGCACGGTTACGGCTTCGAGGAGACACCGCTCTGGGCGGGCATCGCGATGCTGCCGCTCACCGTCGGGTTCCTGCTGGCCGGGCCGCTGTCGGGGGCCCTGTCGGACCGGTTCGGCGCCCGCCCGTTCGCCACCGGCGGGATGCTCGGGGCCGCCGCGACCTTCGGGCTGCTCGAGCTGCTGCCGATCGACTTCCCGTACCCGGCGTTCGCGGCGATCCTGCTGCTGAACGGGCTGTCCATGGGCTGCTTCGCCGCACCCAACCGGGCCGCGGTGATGAACAGCCTGCCGGTGCGCGACCGCGGCGCGGGCGGCGGCATGAACTCGACCTTCCAGAACTCGGCGCAGGTCTTCTCGATCGGCATCTTCTTCACGCTGATGATCACCGGCCTGGCCGCGACGCTGCCGGGCGCACTGACGAGCGGCCTGGAGGCGCACCACGTCCCCGCGGCGGTGGCCACGCAGGTGGCCGAGAGCCCGCCCGTCTCGGTGCTGTTCGCCGCGTTCCTCGGCTACAACCCCATCGAGCATCTCGTGGGTGCCCAGGTGCTGGCGCAGGTACCGCCCGCGGACGCCGCCGTCCTGACCGGCAGCACGTTCTTCCCCGGTCTGATCTCGGCGCCGTTCCAGGCCGGGCTGCACGTGGCCTTCGGGTTCGCCATCGTCGCCTGCCTGATCGCGGCCGCGGCGAGCCTGTCGCGTGGGAACCGGTACGTGGCCGAGCCGGAGGAGCGCTGAGACCGTCAGACCACGAGCCGGTCGAGCATGGCGCGCAGGGGTTCCGGGTCGCCCCCGGCGGCCGCGACGGACGCCTCCACGTTCTCGGCCGGCTCGAGGCCCGCCCACCGCACCGGATGTCCCGCGTCGCGCGCGAGCTGCGAGAGGAAGGCGCGCTGGGTGCGTCCGTTGCCCTCGCGGAACGGATGCAGGGCGTTGACCTGTGCGAACAGCAGGCCGAGGGCGGCGACGAACGTGCTCCGGTCCAGACCGCGCAGATGGTTCGCCCGGGCGAGGTCGCCGAAGACCACGGCGGCGGTGGCCTCGATCTCGCCGGGCGGGCAGAACAGCCGCCCCTTGCCCAGGGAGACCGTGCGCACCTGGCCGGCCCACGGGTAGACGTCGCCGAACACGTGCCAGTGGAAGGCCTGCAGGTGCGGCAGGTCGTAGCCGCCGGGCAGCGGGCGCAACGCCAGGGCCGTGATCCGGGCGGCGCTGAAGTCCGCCTCGGCGGTCGCGAGCGCAGCGGGATCGGTGAGGCCGAGCCGGTTGTGCAGGACGCCCGTGCGCAGATCCCGGTAGGGATCCCAGCTCACACGCGCGTCACCGGCGGTGGTGCGCCACGAGGCGGGCGACGGCCTGCTCGGGCTCGAGCTCGCCGCGCGCGATCGCCTCGCAGAGGGCGAGCCCGGTGACGCTCGGCTCGAGGCCCTCGGCCCGCACGGATCCCAGCGCCTCGTCGACCGCGGCGCGGCAGCGCACGGCGGTGGCGGTCTCCTGGGTCACGGACACGTTCGGCAGAGTACCGGACGCGGGCCGCCGGCCCGGCTCCCGGCGTGTCGGACCTGACGTCCGACCTCCGCGAAGATCGGTGAGGCTGATCACGCGGCGGAAGGGCCGCCGGACCGTTGAGCGTTGGATGATTTCGTGACGACCACACTTGCCGACAGCGACGTGACCCTCCCCGTCCTCGACGACGCCGGCCGCGCTGCGCTCTTCACCGAGGCCCGCACCGCGAACACCTTCAGCGACACCCCGGTCTCCGACGAGACCCTCGCCGCTGTCTGGGAGCTCGCGAAGTGGCCGCCGACGGCCGCGAACACCCAGCCGCTCCGCGTGACGTTCGTACGCACCGAGGAGGGCAAGCAGCGGCTGCTCCCCCTGCTCTCCGAGGGCAACCGGGCCAAGACCGAGGCCGCGCCGGCCGTCGCGATCCTGGCGGCCGACCTCGACTTCCACGAGTTCGTGCCGAAGACCTTCCCGGCCCGCGCCGAGATGAAGGAGACCTTCGAGGCCTCCGGGCGCGAGGGCCGCGAGCAGATGGCGCGTTTCAACTCCACGCTGCAGATCGGCTACTTCCTCCTCGCCGCCCGCCCACGGGCTGGCCACCGGCCCGATGGCCGGCTTCGACCACGAGGGCGTCACGACGGAGTTCTACCCCGGCGGCCGCGAGCAGGTGCTGCTCGTCGTCAACCTGGGCCACCCGGCCGCGGACGCCTGGTTCCCGCGCCTGCCCCGCCTGGACCACTCGGACGTCGTCACCTACGTGTGAGTGCCGGTGCCCCCTGACGGGGACATCTGACGGCGGCATCGCCCCGCACGACCCCCGTCGACCTGCGCGTTTCGCGGGGAGCGGACGGGGTGCGCCGAGAGGAAAACCCGTCGACCCGGATGCCGGGCGACGAGTAGGACTGACGTCCATGACCGGCCCTCTCCTGCACCCCGTCCTCGCCCAGGAGCTCGTCCGCGAGCGGCACGCGGAGATCGCGCGCGAGGTCGAGGCGCGGCGGCTCCGGAGACTCGCTCGTGAGGTCCCGCGGGCGCCCTCACCCTTGCGCACGCGGATCGGCTGGGGCCTCGTCGAGGTCGGCCTGCGCCTGGCCGTCGGTCGGAGCACACCGGTCGGCACCGGTCCGGTCGGCCAGGGCGGAGCCTGATCCCCGCGGCGGTGTCTGACAGCCTGGGGGCGTGCACGATGTCCCGCAACGCCGGCTGTCGCGGTGGTGGCTGGGTGCCGGCATCGTCCTGGTGGCGGCGAACCTGCGGCCCGCGGTGGTGGCGGTGTCGCCGGTCCTTGAACAGGTCCGCGCGGCGGAGTCGCTCAGCGCCACCGCTGCCGGCGTCCTCACCGCTCTGCCGGTCTTCTGCTTCGGCGCCTTCGCCCCGCTCGCCCCGCGGCTGTCCCTGCGGATCGGGGCGGAACGCACGCTGATCGCCGCCCTCGGCGTGCTGCTGCTGGGGTTCGGGCTGCGGCTCGTGCCCGGGCTGGTGCCGCTGTTCCTCGGGACGGTGGTGTGCGGGAGCGCGATCGCCGTCGGCAACGTCCTGCTCCCGGCGCTGATCAAGCGGGACTTCGCGGACCGCGCCGGGCTCATGACGGGCCTGTACACGATGGCGATCTCCGCGGGCGGCGCGCTCGCCGCCGGCCTCACCGTCCCGATCGCCGAGGCCGCGGGTTTCGACTGGCGGGGCGCGGTCGGGATGTGGGTCGTCTTCGCGGCGATCCCGGCCCTGGTGTGGGCGCCGCGGGCGTTCGGGCCACAGGTCCGCACCGCCGGCGCCCGGATGCCCGGCGGGCTGTGGCGGGTCCCGCTGGCCTGGCAGGTCACCGGGTTCATGTGCCTGCAGTCGCTGACCTACTACGCGTCGCTGTCCTGGCTGCCGGCGATCTTCGCCGGGCGCGGCACCGATCCCACGTCGGCCGGGCTGCTGCTCGCGCTCGCCAGCGCGTGCGGCATCGTGAGCTCCCTGGTCACGCCGATGCTGGCCACCCGCACCCGGACGCAGCGGGTGCCGGTGATCGCCGCGACCGCGGTCACCGTGCTGGGTGTCCTGGGGGTGCTCGCGCTGCCGGGTGCCGAGCTGCCCTCGATGATCCTGATGGGGATCGGGCAGGGCTCGTCGCTGAGCCTGGCGCTCACCGTGATCGTGCTGCGGGCGCCGGACGGGCTGCGGGCCTCGCAGCTGTCCGGGATGGCGCAGAGCGTGGGCTACTGCCTCGCGGCGCTGGGTCCGTTCCTCTTCGGCGCGCTGCACGACCTCTCGGGCGGTTGGACGGTGCCGCTGCTGGCCCTGCTCGTGGTCTTCGCGCCGCAGCTGCTGTGCGGGCTCCTGGCCGCGCGGGACCGGCTGGTCGGCCCCCCTCTCTGACGGGGCTCTGATCTGACGGGGCGCCGACGGGGCGTCGACCCGCTCCACGGGCGCATCACCGCAAAGCGGGCATCCATTGGCTCAGCCTATGGCGCCCAGTGGATGTCGACGCTTGCTGGCATGTCTGCAGGTAGATTTACTGCTGGGCATGGCTGAACTCGTCATCCGCAACGCCCGGCTGGTCGACGGCAGCGGCGGGCCGGAGCGCATGGCCGACGTCTCCGTCTCCGGTGGGGTGATCGAGGCCGTCGAGGAGGCCGGCGCGGCGTCGACCGCCGGCTCCGACCGGGTCCTCGATGCCGACGGTCTCCTGCTGACGCCGGGGTGGGTCGATGTGCACACCCACTACGACGCACAGGTCAGCTGGGATCCCTGGATCACGCCGTCGTCGTGGCACGGGGTCACCACCGCGGTCATGGGCAACTGCGGGGTGGGGTTCGCGCCGGCGTCGCCCGATCGCCACGAGTGGCTGATCGAACTGATGGAGGGGGTCGAGGACATTCCCGGCTCCGCCATGGTCGAGGGCATCACGTGGGACTGGACCACCTTCCCCGAGTACCTCGACGCGATCGACGGGCAGCCGCACGTCATCGACATCGGCACGCAGATCGCCCACGGCCCGCTGCGCGCCTACGTGATGGGCGACCGGGGGGCCTCGAACGAGTTCGCGACACCCGACGACATCCGGAGCATGGCGGCCCTGGTCGAGGAGGCGCTCCGGGCCGGGGCGCTCGGGTTCAGCACCAGCCGCACGCCGCTGCACCGCAGCAAGGCGGGCGAGCTCGTGCCGGGCACCACCGCCGGCGCCGACGAGCTGATGGGCATGGCGGAGGCCATCGCGCGGGCCGGCCACGGTGTCTTCCAGTTCGCGCCCGACCAGGCGCTCGTGCCGGTCCAGGAGTGGCCGTGGATGCGGGAGGTCGCGGGGGTCACCGGGCAGCCGGTGTGCGCAACCTCAGCCAGCCCGACTGGGCGCCGGAGGTGTGGCGCGACGTCCTGCGGCTTCTCGACGACGCCCACGCGGCGGACGAGTCGCTCTACGCGCAGATCGCCGGCCGCGGGGTCGGTGCCCTGTACTGCCTGCACGGCAGCATGCACCCGCTGTTCTTCCACCCGGCCTACTCCGAGATCGCCCACCTGCCGATGCCGGAGCAGCTGGCCGCCCTCGCCGAGCCCGAGCGCCGGCGTCGGATCATCGAGGAGGTGCCCGACGACGAGCAGTTCGCGCGCATCGTCACCCGCGGACTCGGCCGCATGTTCCTGGTCGAGCGCGCCGACATCGACTACGAGCCCGCGTACGAGGCGTCCATCCAGGCCCGCGCCGACGCCCTCGGCGTTCCGCCGATGCAGCTGGTGCTCGATCACCTCACGTCTCGCGAGGGCCACGGCATGATCTATGCGCCGTTCTTCAACTACCACTACGGCGACCTGTCGATGACCTACGAGGCCTCACAACACCCCCGCACCCGGATGGGGCTGAGCGATGCGGGCGCCCACTGCGGCTTCATCTGCGACGGCGGCATGCCGACGTTCATGCTCACCCACTGGACCCGCGACCGCACCCGTGGACCCCGAATGCCGATCGAGTACGTCGTGCACCGGCAGACCCGCCAGACCGCCGAGCTGTTCGGCCTGCGCGACCGCGGGCTCGTCGCTCCCGGGCTGCGCGCCGACCTGAACCTCATCGACTACGACCACCTCACCTTCGAGCTCCCACGGATGGCGTTCGACCTGCCTGCCTCCGGACGCCGGCTGGTGCAGGAGGCCAAGGGCTACCGGGCCGTGTTCGTGGCGGGCGTGCAGACCGTCGCCGACGACGAGTTCACCGGCGCCCTCCCGGGACAGCTGATCCGCGGTCCGCGCTGACCCGCCCGTCCGGCGCGGCGCTCACCAGGAAGCCGACACCCTAGGTGAGGACCGGCCGGTTCGATGGTCTCGCGGGCGCGCTCACGCGGGCATCATCGTCTGCACCGACAGCTGCGGTGAGGTGCCCGTGTCCCCTGCGCAGCCCGTGGTGTCGAGCGGCAGGAACAGCGACGCCGTCTCGCCCGGCGGGTAGACCCGCAGGCCGCGCACGGGCGTCGGTCGGCAGGTCGCGGCGTCGTAGTTGCCCGCGTCGGCCGCCTTGGTCTGCGCGGTCGCCGAGGCGCCGGGCGCCAGGACCACCTCGCCGCCCCGGGCCCCGTCCATGACGGCGGCGGCCCCGACCTGGTGCCCATCGTCCCCCGCGACGTAGGAGACGCCCGGGAAGCCCCGCATCTCGCAGGTCGTCGAGCCCGTGTTGGTGAACACCAGCGTGCGGACCACGGAGCCCGCGGCGCCGTCCGAGGCACCCAGCGTGAGCCGCAGCGAGCCCGTCGGGCAGTTCGGAGGGGTGCCCGACGGCGTCCCGGTCGGAGCCGCGGGCCGGGTGCTCGCGACCGGCGCGGCGCCGGTCGTCGCGGACGGGGCGGCCGTCGCCGAGGCGGAGGCCGTCACGGTGCCGCCGTTGACCTCGTCGCCGCCGCCGGAACAGCCGGCCGCCAGGAGCGCGGTCACGGCGGCCCCCGCCGCCACGAGCCCGCGCAGAACGGTTCTTCTCATGTCGCTGCCTCCCCGACCCGGAGAGGATCTCCGGTCGGAGCCGACCGGGAGCGGCCGGCTCCTACTGGGGAGACGGCCCGTCCGCCCCGGAGGTTGCGTCCGTCCCCCGGTCGGGTGCCCCCGCGACCGCTCGCCGCACGGCCCGGGCGGCGCCCGAGACCACCGCCTCCGCCGGTCCGCGGCGCCCGAGGGACCGGAACACCAACCCCAGCGACAGGCACCACCCGACGTGCCACAGCAGCGTCACGACACCGGTCCCGCCGAGGATCGCCAGCGACGCCACGTGCAGGGTGTAGAGGGTCAGTGGGATCGCCCCGATCGCGGCGAGCGGCGCGAGCACCAGCGGGACGCGCCGGGCCAGCAGCAACGCGGCGCCGAGCACCGCGAGCGCGCAGCCGGTGGTGTGGGCGAGGTCGGCCGGCGTCCCGGAATGCGGGATCTCCGCGGCGAGCCACCACCAGGTCGTCGGCGGCACGGTCCCGTACCGCTGGGTGGCGAGCGCGCCCGCTCCCGACGCCCCGGCGACCGCCGCGGAGCCGCCTGACGCCATCAGCACCGCCGACACCACCCACGAGACGACGGCCAGCGCCGCTCCCCCACCGAGCAGCCACCACGCGGTCCGCTCCCGCCGCAGGTCGAGCCGGCCGACGGCCAGGCCGGCGAACAGGTACGTCACCCAGGTCAGCACCGGGTAGTAGCCGGTGACCAGCAGCGTGTGGAGGGCGTCCCCCGGGTCGGCCAGGGAGCTCAGGCCGACCTGGTCACCGGGCCCCGGGGGCAGGCCCCGGCGCAGCAGCACCGAGACCACGGGGGTGAGGCCGCAGGCCACCACGGCGAGCATCCCCAGCAGCCGGGCGGGCAGCCGCAGCAGCGGGATCGCGACGACGATCAGCAGTGCGTAGTAGGCCAGGATCACCGCGGCGGGGGGCTGCAGCTCCACCAGCACCAGGCCCAGCAGGCCCGTGAGGACCGCCCGGACCAGCAGCCCGGCGCCCGCCGCCAGATGCGCCCGGCCGCTCCGCACGGGATTGCCCAGCGCGATGCCCACGCCCAGGAGCAGCGCGAACAGCGCCGACGCCCGCCCGGCGGCGACCGCCCCGGTGACCGTCTCGCCCGACGCGGTGTGCAGCGGCAGGACGTGCGTGGCCATCATCCCGACGAGCGCGAGCCCACGGGCGGCGTCGATCCCCTCGATCCGGTCCCGGCGGACCGGGAGGGCCGGGGCCTCGACGACTCGGCCGGTCACCGGTCAGCGAGGGGAGCCGGCGTGCGGCACCGTCGTGCTCACCGGCCCGTCGAGCGGGACACCGGCGCGGCGCAGCCACTCGTCGAGCGTGCGCGCGGTCTCGCGCAGGTCGGGGCGGCGGTTCGGGTCGGCCCGCAGGGCGTGCTTGAGCATCCCGAGGTGCGCGGTCCGGCGCGGGAGGTGGGTGAGCTTGCCGCCGGCCGCCGCGGCGCGCAGCCCGGAGATCGCGTCCGCGTGCCCACCGCGCGGCGGGTAGCCGCTCAAGGCGTAGGACACGGTGGCCGCGAGCTGCCACACGTCCGAGCGGGTGCTGGCCTTCTTGCCGCCCGCCACCTCCGGCGCGAGGTAGTCCGGGGTGCCGAGGACGAACCCCGTCATGGTCATGGTGGAGTCGCCCGTACGCCGCGCGATGCCGAAGTCGATCAGGTGCGGGCGGCCCGCGGGATCGACGATCACGTTGCCCGGCTTGAGGTCCCGGTGCAGCACGCCATGACTGTGGGCCGCGTCGAGGGCGCCGGCGATGCCGCTCCAGATCCGGGCGGCGGCGATGTCGTCGACGGGGCCGCGCTCCTGCACCAGCTTGCCGAGCGGCGTGCCCTCGACGTGCTCCATGACGATCACGAGCCCGTCGAGCGCGGCCAGGCCGGGATCCGACGACGCGTGGACGAGATCGTGGATCCGGACGCAGAGCGGGTGCCGGACCGCGGCCAGCGCGGCGGCCTCGCGGCGGATGCGCTCCTCGGTCTCGTGGTCCGGGGCGTGTGCGGACTTGAGCGCCACGGTGTGGCCGAGCTTGGCGTCGTGCGCCAGCCAGACGCGGCCGAACCCGCCCGCCCCGATCCGCTCGATGAGGCGGAAGCGCGGGGCGCGGTTGCCGCCGGGCGGGGTGCGCGGAGCGGGGCCGGGGCCGGCGAACGCGCCTGCGGCACCCGGGCCTGCGGCGGTCGGACCTGCGGAGATCGACCCGGACCCGTGCGAACCGGGCCCGCTCGGGCCGGCCACGAAGGCGGCTCCGGGACGAGCGCCGGACTGCGCCGCATCGGACGGGGCCGCGCCGGAGGGGGCTGCGCCGGAGGCGGCTGCCTGCTGGGCGGCGCCGGGTCCCGCACCACCGGGCCGGGTGCCCCCGCCGTAGGGCGTCGCCGGGTGCGCTCCGGCGCGGCCGGTGCCCCGACCCGGGATCGGCGGCAGCGCGCCGGGATCCGCGGCGAGGGGCGCGTTGCCGGCCTCCCGCGGCCGGGGCACGAGCGGCACGGCGCCCGAGGAGGGCGCGCCGGACGACGGCCCGGCGCCGGAGGACGGTCCCCCACCCGAGGACGGGCCGCCGCCCGGAGGCAGCCCCGCACCCGAGGGCGGCAGGGCGCCGGAGGGCCGGGCGGGCCCGGAGGACCCGGCGCGGCCCGGGATGGCCCCCGGGGGCGGCGCGACCGGGATCCGGCCGCTGTCGAAGGTCGCGTACGGCGCGGCCCCGGACGGCTGCCCCGCCGGGACCCCCGGGTTCTGCCCGTTCCGGTTCCGGCCGTTCACGGCCTGCCCGTCGCGGGCCTGTCCGGACTGCTGGGCCCCGGGCCGGGCCGGGCTCTGCGCGGGGCGGGACGGCTCCCGCGGCGGTGTGCGCTGCACCTGCTGGCGCGGCATCGGCCGCGACCCCGACGTGGCGGGCCGGGCGCCGGCAGGTGCACTGCGGGCGGCGGGCTCGAGGGAGCGGCGGACGGTCTCCCGCGACGGCGGCGGCACGGTGACCATCAGGACGATGCCAGCGAACGCGCCGAGGCAGGCGCCCAGCCACAGGTGCTCGGCGGTGCCGGCGGGCACCCCGGCCGTGAGCACCACCAGGGCGAGGGTGGGCAGCCAGAAGAAGCGGGCCGGCCAGCTGGGCCCGCGGCGCAGCGCCAGCCGCGCCTGCACCGCGACGAACGCGGTGGTGAACAGCGGGACGATGCCGAGCAGCAGCACCGCGACGCCGAGGCGTACCGGATCGGACGGGTCGAACGCCCCGGCCACCGAGCCGTCGCCGAGGTAGGTGCTCTGCGGGCCGACGAAGCACGCCGCCGTGCGCACGGACCGGGCGGCGGCCGCCGAGAGGCCGGGCACCGCGCCCTGGCCCGCGGCGGCGGACATGATCCGGCCGGCGGCGACGAACACGAGCAGGGGCAGGGCCCCGGCGGTCAGCAGCCCCAGCCCGGCCAGGACGAACCCGCGGCCGCCCCCGTAGCCGGACCCGATCCGCCTGCGCACCAGGGCGACCGCGAAGGCACCCAGGGCGGGCAGCAGCCCGACCCCGATACCGAGGGCGGAGGTGGCCCACGCCCACACGCCGGGGCACGCCTCGGGCGCCACCGTCGACCGCAGGGCGGACAACAGCTGGCCGACCAGCGCGACGACCGGCTCCACGCGTCCCCTCCGATCGGCGGGCAGCGGGACCTCCCCGCCGCCGGTCTCCCACTATGGCATCACCCGGCGGCGGGACGGCGGGGACGGGCAGCGCCGCGTGTCGGCCGCGTGCGGGCGCCGGGTGCTCCCGGGGCCCGGCCCGGCGACCGCTCGGCGGACCCCGGGCCGTCCCCGCAGGACGGGGTCAGCGACCCCCGCGGGCCCGGTAGTCGTCGAGGTCGGAGTTGAACCGGGCCAGCAGGTTGCCGAGCTGGTGCCGGTCCTCCTCGCCCCACCCCTCCATGACGGCGTGCAGCGGCCGCAGCCGGGCACCCCGGACGACCTCGCGCTGGGCCACGCCGGCGGCGGTGAGGGACACGATCACGGACCGGGAGTCCCGCTCGTCCGGCCGGACGTCGACGAGCCCGGCCCGGGAGAGTCGTGAGACCTGGCGGCTGGCGGTCGGCTTCGACACCCCGAGCCGACCGGTGAGGACGGTGAGCGACTGCTCCCCGTTCTCGTCCAGGCTGGCCAGCACGGGGTACGTGTAGCGGTCGACGGCCTCGTGCGCGCCGTAGCCGCCGGCCCACACGGGCTCGACGGTCCGCCGGATCAGCACGGTGATCTCGTGTTCGAGCTGCTCGAGGGAGCCATGGGACTCATGGCCCGGCTCCGTCGTCGCAACCGGTCCGGTGGTCATGGTCACGGGCCACCCCTCCACGAATCTGGACTTTCGGGCATGAATCGATCGTACAGCAGTTCCCCCGCGCAATGTTGCGTCATGCAATTGAAGCCGGATCGTGTTACGTCCGTGTTACGCGGCCCGTCGCCATCGGCAGATCGACGCGCCGCACCCGGGGCACGAGCTCCGGGCTCCGAAATAGAAGGGCGGGGACGGCGGTTGGCCGTGACATGGGCCTCACCCGACGCGACGGACCGCTGTCCCCGACACCACCCGCGACCGTGAACTACGCGATCGACGGGCCGGCGCACAAGCTCTTCGCCCAGCCCTTCCCGCGGCGGATCCGGGCCGAGTTCGGCGGCCGGACCGTCCTCGACAGCCGGGCGGCGATGCTCGTCCACGAGACGGCGCTGCTGCCGGTGCTCTACGTCCCGTTCTCCGACGTCGACGAGAGCGTCCTCGTGGCCACCGACCTCAGCACCCACTGCCCTTTCAAGGGCGACGCGAGCTACCACTCGGTGGTCGTGGGCGACCGGACCGCGGAGAACGCCGTCTGGTCCTACCCGGAGCCGACGGCCGCGGCGCCCTGGTTGCGGGGCTACGCGGCCTTCTACTGGGACCGGATGGACGCCTGGTACGACGAGGACGAGGAGGTGTTCGCCCACCTCGCCGACCCCTACACGCGGATCGACGTCCGGCCGACGAGCCGCCACGTCGTCGTGAGGTACAAGGACGTGGTGCTGGCCGAGTCGCACTCCCCCGCCGTCCTCTCGGAGACGGGGCTGCCGAACCGCTGGTACCTGCCGCGGGAGGCGGTGCAGGTGCCGCTGAGCGCCTCGGGGACGCGCTCGCGCTGCCCGTACAAGGGCGAGGCGCGCTACTGGACGGCGACCCTGCCGGACGGCACGCAGGTCGCCGACGCGGCCTGGGAGTACGAGACGCCGCTGCCGGAGTCCGCCCGGGTGGCGGGGCTGCTGTCCTTCTGGGGCGACGACGTCGAGGTCGTGGTCGACCCCTGAGCGCTACTCGTCCTCGAGCAGGGACTCGATGGCCGGCAGGGCGGCGCGGATCGCGGCGCGCTGCTCGGTGTCGAGCCGCTCGAGCCGGCGCGCGACGAGCGCGGTGCGGTGCTGCGCGATCTCGTCGAGCTTGCTGCGGCCCAGGTCCGACAGCGTGATCAGGACGCCGCGGGCGTCCTGCGGGTCGGGCGTCCGGTTGACGTAGCCCGCCTCGTCCAGCGCGCCCAGCACGCGGGACATGGTGGGGGCGGTCACCGCCTCCCGCTTCGCCAGCTCGGAGAGCCGCAGCGGCCCGAACTGGCTGATCGTCACGAGCGCGGAGAGCTGCAGCGGGGGCACGGACTCGCGCCCGTCGATCCGGATCCGCCGGTTGAGCCGGCCCACCGCCAACCGCAGCCGCGTCGCCTCGTCCGTGAGGCAGTCGGCCTGCTTGTTCGGGGTGTCCTGCCCGGTCATCCGCCCATCCTGCCATCCACCCGTGACCGGCCGGCGGGCCGCCCGGTCACGCCGTGCCCGGACCTCGCGGCCCGGACCTCCGGCTCAGACCTTGCGCAGCCGTACCCGGGTCACGTCGTGCTGCGGCCCCTTGGTGAGCACGAGGCTCGCCCGGCTGCGCGTCGGCAGGATGTTCTCCTCCAGGTTGGGCCCATTGATCGAGGCCCAGATGCTGTGCGCGTGCCGGATCGCGGCGTCGTGGTCGAGCTCGGCGTAGCGACGGAAGTACGACTGCGGGTCCCGGAACGCGGTCTCCCGCAGCCGCAGGAAGCGCTCGACGTACCAGCGCCGCAGGTCGTCCGTCGCGGCGTCCACGTAGACCGAGAAGTCGATGAAGTCGCTGACCGTCAGCGCGGTGTGCGGGGTCGCCGGCTGCAGGACGTTGAGGCCCTCGATCAGCAGGATGTCCGGGCGGCGCACCACGAGCCGCTCGCCGGGCACGATGTCGTAGACCAGGTGGGAGTAGACGGGCGCGGTCACCTCGGCCCGGCCCGCCTTGATCTCCGTGACGAACCGCAGCAGCGCCCGCCGGTCGTACGACTCGGGGAAACCCTTGCGCTGCATGAGCCCGCGGCGCTCCAGCTCCGCGTTCGGGTACAGGAAACCGTCCGTGGTGACGAGCTCGACCCGGGGATGCTGGGGCCAGCGCGCCAGCAGCAGCCGCAGCAGGCGGGCGGTCGTCGACTTGCCGGCGGACACCGAGCCCGCGATGCCGATGACGAACGGCGTGCGCGCCGCGGTGCCGCCGAGGAAGGTGCGGTAGGCGCGGTAGAGCCGCCCGCCCTCCTGCACGTGCAGGTTCAGCAGCCGGGAGAGCGGCAGGTAGACCTGCCGCACCTCGTCGAGGTCGATGTTGTCGCCCAGCGACCGGACACGCTCCAGCTCCCCCGCCGTGAGCGGCAGCGGGCTGGTCTCGCCCAGCTTCGCCCAGGAGGCGCGGTCGAAGTCCACGAAGGGCGAGTGGCCGCCCGTGCGGTGCTGGTTCGCGCGGGGCACGCCCGGGGGCAGGTCGTCCTGGAAGTCGGGATCCGTGCCGGCGGCGCCGTACGGCCCGTGCAGCGCGGTCACGGCGCCGTGCCCCGGCCGGTCACCCGCCGGTGCACCCGGGGTGGGAGGGGCCCGGGCCGCCGTTGCCCGTCGTGTCCCGTCGACATGGTCGTTCAACCTAGACGCCGTGCGCGCGCCTGACCCCCCGACGTGGGACGGGCCACTCCGCCGTGATCGTCGAGCGGTGGGCCGGGCGGGTCGGGCGTGCGTCCCGGAACTGTCGGGGGTGTGCGGCAGCATGTCCGCCATGTCCGCCATGGCCGGTTCCGCCGCCCCGATCCTGCACCGCGGTCGCGTCCTCGCGTGGCGGGCGGCCGCCCTCGGCCTGGCCGCCCGGGCCGGCGGGCTCGCCGATCTCGCGGTGCTGCGGCTGGGGATCCAGGACTCGCCGCCGGGGTCGCTGCGCGTCGCGCTGGCGGCGCGGCTCGAGGAACCGCCGGCGGATCCGGGCGCGGGCTACGCGGTGGTCTGGTCGCACCGCGGCGCCCCGCACCTGCATCCCGCGGGCGATCTCCCGGCCCTGGCGACGGCGTGCTGGCCGGCGTCGGAGGCGGACGCGGCGGCCCGGCTCGGGTGGCAGCGGGCCCGGCTGGCGGAGGTCGGCATGGCCTCCCGGCGGGCGATCCGCACGGTCGCGGAGGCGGTGGGGCAGGTGCTGGCGGGCGGCCCGCGGGTGAAGGGCGAGCTCAGCGCGGAGATCACGGCGATCGTCCCGGCGCCGCTCTCGCCCTACTGCCGCCCCTGCGGCACCCACCACGTCGCGGAGCAGCTGTTGCGGCTGGCCGGGCTGCCCGGCGGGGCGCGGCTGCGGCCGGGGACGAAACCGGTGGTGGCCGAGGCGGTGGAGGGGTGGGCCGGGCCTCCGGAGGAAGGCGATCCGGCGCCGGTCGTCGCCGCCTACCTGGAGTTCTTCGGGCCCGCCGCGGCGGGGGACCTGGCGTCGTTCGTCGGCACCTCGGTCACGGCGCTGCGGCCGGCCCTGCCGGACGACCTGGTCGAGGTCACCGTGGACGGCCGGGCCGCCCTGTGCCCGCCCGGGCTGGTGGACGCGCTGTCCGCGGCACCGGAGCCCGCGGGCGTCGTGCGGTTGGTCCCGCCGTCGGACCCCTTCCTGCAGGCGCGGGACCGGGAGACGCTCGTGCCGGACCCGGCGCGGCGCAAGGAGGTCTGGCGCTCCATCGGCCCGCCCGGCGCCGTGCTGGTCGACGGCGAGGTGGCCGGCACCTGGCGTACGCAGCAGCGGGGGAAGACCCTGGAGATCACCGTCGACGCGTTCCGCGCCCTCACCGGAGCCGAACGCGGGGCGGTCGGCGAGGAGGCGGAGCGGATCGGTGCGGTCCGCGGGGCCGGGTCCGTGCGGGTGCGGGACGGGGAGCCGTGAGGGACGCGCGGATGCGGGGGTGAGCAGGCGCACTCCGGGGCCCGTCCACCGGGCGGGGCGCCGCGGCCCGGTCCTAGACTCGCCCGATCTCAGCCTCTCGTGATCCCGACCCGTCCGACGCCGATCCGCCAGGAGATCCCGTGCCGCCCGGTGCACCCCCGCTCGGCGAGGGACGGCGATGAGCGTGCTGCTCTCCGTGCTGGGCCTGCTCGCAGTGGTCGCGCTCACGGCGGGCACCGCGGCCTCGGTCGCGTCGGAGTTCTCCCTGACCGCGCTGGAGCGCAGCCAGGTCGACGCGCACGTCGCGGAGGTGGGCGACCGGCGCGCCCGCGCCGTGCAGCGCGCCCATCGCTCGCTGTCGTTCCAGCTGTCGGGCAGCCAGCTCGGGATCACCGTCACCACGCTGGCCACGGGCTACATCGCCGAGCCTGCCATCGCCGAGCTGATCCGGCCGGCGCTGGAGTCCTTCGGCGTGTCCGCCGGTGTGTCCGCGGGCGCGGCCACGATCACGTCGCTGGTGATCGCCACCACCGTGTCGATGGTGTTCGGGGAGCTCGTGCCCAAGAACATCGCGATCGCGCGCCCGCTGGCCACGGCTCGGGCCGTCGTGTGGTTGCAGAGCGGGTTCGCCCGCGCCTTCCGCTGGCTGATCGACCTGCTCAACCGCTCCGCCAACGCCGTCGTCCGGCGGCTCGGCGTCGAGCCCGCGGAGGAGCTGCGGTCGGCGCGCTCGCCGCACGAGCTCAGCTCGCTCGTCCGCTCCAGCGCCCAGCACGGCACGCTCGACGAGGGCACCGCGACGCTGCTCGACCGCTCGCTGCGGTTCACCGATCGGGTCGCCGAGGACCTGATGACCCCGCGCGTGCGGGTCGACACCCTGGATGCGGACGACACCGTCGCCGACCTGGTGGCGCTGGTCCGGCGCAGCGGCCACTCCCGCTTCCCGGTGCACGACGGGGACCCGGACGTCGTCCTCGGGCTCGTGCACGTCAAGCAGGCGTTCGGGGCCGCGCCGGGCACCACGATGCGCGAGCTCGCGCTGCCCGCCGAGACCGTCCCCGAGTCCCTCGACGGGGACGAGCTGCTCTCCCGCCTGCGTGAGTCCGGGCTCCAGACCGCCGTCGTCGTCGACGAGTACGGCGGGACGGCCGGGTTGGTCACGCTGGAGGACCTGATCGAGGAGATCGTCGGGGACGTCCGGGACGAGCACGACCGCGCCGAGCAGGCCAGGGTGCGGCCGCTGGGCCGGGACAGCTGGCTCGTCTCCGGGCTCATGCGGGCGGACGAGGTCGCCGACGCCACGGGCTTCCACATGCCCGAGGGCGAGTACGAGACGCTGGCCGGCCTGGTCGTCGACCAGCTCGGCCGGATCCCCGCGGTGGGGGACGACGTGACCGTGCACGGCTGGCGGATCACCGTGATGCGCCGGGACCGCAACCGGGTGGCCGAGCTGCGCCTGGCCCGGCCGACCGAGGAGGTGCTCCCCGGTGGGCGGTGACCTCCTCGCGCTCCTGTTCGCGATCCTCCTGCTGCTGGCCAACGCCTTCTTCGTGAGCGCCGAGTTCGCGCTGATCAGCGCCCGCAAGGACCGGCTCGAGGCGATGGCCGAGAGCGGCACCGCGGGCGCCCGCACGGTGCTGCGGGCCAGTGCGGACCTGTCCCGGATGCTCGCGGCCTCCCAGCTCGGCATCACGATCAGCTCGCTGCTGCTGGGCCGGCTCGGCGAGCCGGCGGTCGCGCACTTCATCGAGGCGCCGCTGACCTGGGTGGGCGCGCCCGAGGCGGTGCTGCACCCGATCGCCTTCGCGTTCTCCCTGGCCGTGGTGTCGGTGGCGCACATCCTGCTGGGCGAGATGGTGCCCAAGAACATCTCGATCGCCGGCCCGGAGCGGGCGGCCATCCTGCTGGTGCCGCCGTTCCTCGTGTTCACGGCGGTGATGCGGCCCTTCATCGAGCTGTTCAACCTGATGGCCAACGGCGTGCTGCGGCTGCTGCGGATCGAGCCGAAGGACGAGCTGGAGAGCGCGTTCACCTCCGGCGAGCTGTCCGAGATGATCGCGGACTCGCGGCGCGAGGGCCTGCTCGACGACGAGGAGTCCACCCGGCTCTCCCGCACCCTGCGCTCGGCCGAGGCCACCGTGGCGGACGTGCTGGTGCGCCCGGACGATCTCGTCTCCCTGCCCGTGCAGCCCCGCGTCGGGGACGTGAGCCGGGCGGTGGAGCAGACCGGGTTCTCCCGCTTCCCGCTCCGCGCCCCGGACGGCCGGTTCACCGGGTACCTGCACGTCAAGGACGTCCTCGACGTGATCGACGATCCGGAGGCGATCATCCCGGCGGCCCGGGTCCGGGGCCTGCCCGAGGTCCCCGCCGACGCCCGGCTCGACGAGGCGGTCGCCGCGCTGCGCACCACTCGTGCCCACCTCGCCCGCGCCGTCGACCGCCTCGGCGCGACGGTCGGGATGATCGCGATGGAGGACCTCATCGAGCACTACGTCGGCACCGTCCGCGACGCCACCCACACCCGCGACGACTGACCCCCGCGAGTCGGCACTTTCCGTAGGCCGAACCAGACATCTGCGACGTCGGGCGGACGGGCGTCCCGACCCCGAACCTTCCCGCGTACGGTTTCCCGCGTGATCGAGGAGCTGGCGGAGCCCGTGTGGCGGGCCCGTGCCGCCGCCCACCGCTCACGGATGGAGCGCTGGACCCTCCCCCACCGCGAGCGCAGCCGGCTGCGCGAGGCGCACCCCGTTCACGACTTCCTCTTCACCTACTACTCGCTGCGCCCGGCTCAGCTGGAGCAGTGGCAGCCCGGACCCGGCGTGCGGCTCCTCGGCGACGCCGGGGAGTTCCCCGAGCGGCTCGGCTACCGCCCCGACGGGGACGGGATCGTCCTCGACCCGGCTCTGCTGCCCGAACGCGTGCGCCGCACGGCCGGGTTCGTCCACGGCCTGGTCGCGTCCACCGCCGCCCGCCCGGCGCGGTACGGGTGCTTCGGCCTCCACGAGTGGGCCATGGTCTACCGCACCGACCGCCCGCGCCACGACGCCGTGCCGCTCCGCCTGGGATCCACGGGTACCGACGCCGTCGTCGAGTCGATGCAGGTCACCTGCACCCATCACGACGCGTTCCGGTTCTTCACCGCCGCCGCCCGGCCCCTGAACGCCCTGCAGCCGGCTCGCGAGGACCAGGCCGAGCTGGAGCAGCCGGGCTGCCTCCACGCCACCATGGACCTCTACAAGTGGGCGTACAAGCTGCTCCCGGCCACGCCCGCCGAGCTCCTCGGGGGCTGCTTCGCGCTGGCGAGCGAGGTCCGGGAGCTCGACATGCGCGCCAGCCCCTACGACCTCGCCGCCCACGGCTACGATCCCGTCCGGATCGAGACCCCGGCCGGCCGCGCCGACTACGCCAGGGCCCAGCAGGCCTTCGCCGAGCGCGCCGCCCCCCTCCGCACCCGCCTGCTCGCCCTCTGCGCAGCCCTGTCCGAGCCGGCGGCCGTCCCTTCCTGCGCACCAGCGCGCACCGCCTGACCGGGCCCGCGGCACGTCCCTGTCGGCGACACCGACGCCAGCCACCTCGTGAGTGGCGATAGTCGTCATGGCGACTATCGCCGCTCACGGGATCAGCTGCTGTACGCCTCGATGGGCGGGCAGGAGCAGACGAGGTTGCGGTCGCCGTGGGCCTGGTCGATCCGGCGCACGGGCGGCCACACCTTGCGGTCGTGCACCCCCGGCGTACTGCCCGTCGGGTAGGCCGCGAGGTCGCGGGAGTACGGGTGGTCCCATTTGTCCACCAGGCTGGCGGCGGTGTGCGGCGCCCCGCGCAGCGGGTTGTCCTCCACCGGCCACTCCCCCGCCTGCACCCGCGCGATCTCCGCGCGGATGCCGATCATGGCGTCGACGAAGCGGTCGATCTCGGCGAGGTCCTCGCTCTCGGTCGGCTCGACCATCAGCGTGCCCGCCACCGGGAAGGACATCGTCGGCGCGTGGAGGCCGTAGTCCGCGAGCCGCTTCGCGACGTCGTCGACGGTCACGCCGGACTCCTTGGTGATCCCCCGCAGGTCGAGGATGCACTCGTGGGCCACCGCACCGTCCCGGCCCGCGTAGAGCACCGGGTAGTGCTCGCCGAGGCGCGCGGCGACGTAGTTGGCCGCCGCGACGGCCGTCAGGGTCGCGCGCCGCAGGCCGTCGACACCCATCATGCGGATGTAGGCCCACGAGATCGGCAGCACGCCCGGGCTGCCGAAGGGCGCCGCGGAGACCGCCCCGACCACTCCGCGACCCGGCAGGAACGGCGCCAGGTGCTCGGCGACCGCCACCGGCCCGACACCCGGCCCGCCGCCGCCGTGTGGGATGCAGAAGGTCTTGTGCAGGTTGAGGTGCGAGACGTCGCCGCCGAACGCCCCCGGGCGGGCCAGCCCGACCAGCGCGTTGAGGTTGGCGCCGTCGACGTAGACCTGGCCGCCGGCCTCGTGCACGGCGTCGCAGACCGCCCGCACCTCGGTCTCGTACACGCCGTGGGTGGACGGGTAGGTGATCATCAGCGCGGCCAGCGAGTCCGCGTGCTGGGCGATCTTCGCGCGCAGGTCGTCGAGGTCGACGTTGCCCTCGGCGTCCGTGGCCACCACGACGACCCGCATCCCGGCCATCACCGCGGAGGCGGCGTTGGTTCCGTGGGCGCTCGACGGGATCAGGCAGACGTCGCGCTGGGCGTCGCCGCGGGAGCGGTGGTAGGCCTCGATGGCCAGCAGGCCCGCGAGCTCGCCCTGCGAACCGGCGTTGGGCTGCACCGAGACCGCCGCGTACCCGGTCAGCTCGGCCAGCCAGCGCTCGAGCTGCGCGATCATCTCGCGGGTGCCCTCGGTGTCCCGATCGGGCGCGAAGGGGTGCAGGTCCGCGAACTCCGGCCAGGTGATCGGCTCCATCTCGGCCGCCGCGTTGAGCTTCATCGTGCAGGAGCCCAGCGGGATCATCGTGCGGTCGAGCGCCAGGTCCGCGTCCGCGAGGCGGCGCAGCCAGCGCATCAGCGAGGTCTCGGAGCGGTGGTCGTGGAAGGTCGGGTGGGTGAGGAACTCCGACGTCCGCACCAGGCCGGCCGGCAGGGCGTCCTCGGTGGCCTCGTCGAGCGCCGCGACGTCGGCCTGCACCCCGAACGCGGCGAACAGGGCCTCCAGGTGCGCGACCGTCGTCAGCTCGGAGCAGGCCAGGCCCAGCTCGGTCGCCGAGATCCGGCGGACGGCGATCCCGGCGGCGTGGGCGGCGTCGGCGACCTTCCCGGCATCGGGCACCCGGGCGACCACGGTGTCGAAGAACGCGTCGTGGACGATCTCGACGCCGCCCGCCCGCAGGCCGCCGGCCAGCACGGACGCCATGCGGTGGGTGCGCCGCGCGATCCGGGTCAGGCCCTCGGGCCCGTGGTAGATCGCGTAGCAGGCGGCGACGACGGCGAGCAGCACCTGCGCGGTGCAGATGTTCGACGTGGCCTTCTCCCGGCGGATGTGCTGCTCACGGGTCTGCAGGGCGAGCCGCAGGGCCGGGTTGCCGTCGGCATCCCGGGAGACGCCGACGAGCCGGCCGGGCAGCTGCCGCGAGAACTCCTCCCGCACGGCGAGGTAGCCGGCGTGCGGGCCGCCGAAGCCGAGCGGCACGCCGAAGCGCTGCGTGGTGCCCACGGCCGCGTCCGCCCCGAGCTCGCCGGGCGGGGTGAGCAGCGTGAGACCCAGCAGGTCCGCGGCCACGGCGACGAGTGCGCCCCGTTCGTGCGCCGTCTCGATGAGCGCCGACGGATCCACGATCCGCCCCGACGCACCCGGGTACGACAGCAGGAGCCCGAAGAACTCACCGACAGGCAGCCCGGCGCCGAGGTCCGTGACCACGAGCTCGATGCCCAGCGGCTCGGCGCGCGTGCGCAGCACCTCGATGGTCTGCGGCAGGGTGTCGGCGTCGACGACGAACCGGGGGCTCTTCGCCTTCCCGGCGCGGCGAAGCATCGTCATCGCCTCGGCGGCCGCGGTGGCCTCGTCGAGCAGCGAGGCGCCCGCAACGGGCAGGCCGGTGAGGTCCGCGACCGTGGTCTGGAAGGCGAGCAGCGCCTCGAGCCGGCCCTGGCTGATCTCCGGCTGGTAGGGCGTGTAGGCCGTGTACCAGGCCGGGTTCTCCAGCACGTTGCGCAGGATCACCGGCGGCGTGACGGTGCCCGAGTAGCCCAGCCCGATCATCGGGACGGTCACGGTGTTGCGTGCGGCGAGCAGGCGCAGCTCGGCGAGCATCTCGGTCTCCGAGGCCGCGGCCGGGATCGACGTCGTCACGGTCCCGGAGTCGCGGATGCTGGGCGGCAGGGCGCGGTCCGCCAGCTGCTCCAGTGACGACAGCCCGATCGTCTCCAGCATCCGGTCCAGCTCCGCCGGGCGCGGCCCGATGTGCCGGTCGGCGAACGGGACACCGGCCTCGAGCTCGGCGAGGGACGGTCGGGGCTGGCTCACGGGACCTCCGGGGGCGCGACGGGCAGGGGCGTGCTGCCCTCCCCCTCTGTCCCTGCCCGAGTACCCGGGCGCCTGAGAGATTCACCCCGGTGATCAGGGCTTTCCCCGTCGGCGGACGCTCGCGCGTCGCTTTCCAGAGGCGTCTCGCCCACGCGGTCTCGGGTGCCTGAGAGGTTCCGGGGAGGAGTTGCTCCTTCGGCGCCCGGCCTGACCTCGGCCGGGTCTCTCCCGCGTGGGATCGGCGACTACCCGGACAGCGTAGCGCCGAGGGCCGTAGTTCCACCGAGGACCGCGCGGGGGATCACGGTCACACTTCCGCCATGAGCAGCAGCGACCGCGCCACCGAGTCCCCCACCACGGCCGCCTTCCACCTCCAGGCGGTCCTGTCGTTCGGCATCGCGCTGGCCGCGGTCGTCGTCGGCGTGATCTACATGCCCGCCGACCCCTGGGTCCGCGCCTTCCTCGCGGTCAGCGTCCTCTACGTCACGACGAGCGCCTTCACCCTCGCCAAGACCGTCCGCGACAAGCAGGAACGCACCACGGTCCTGAGCCGCGTGGACCAGGCGAGGCTGGAGAAGCTCCTGGCCGAACACGACCCCTTCCGCCCCGCCGCCTGACCCCACCCCAGCCGCGACGGCGGGCGCCGAGATGAACCTCAGGGCGATTCCGACCATGATCGAATCGCCCTCAGGTTCATCTCGGCGGTGGGTTTTCCGGAAACGCCACGGGATCGCAGCTCTCTGCCCCATGCTCGGCGGGTGATGATCACCACCGCGGTGCCGGGCTGGCCGGCCGTGTTCCGGGGCTCGTGGGCGGTCCGCGCCGGGATGGTCTCGGCCGCCCAGGTGAACGGGTCGCGGTTCGTGCGCGTCTTCCCGGACGTCTACGTGCCCGCGGGCAGCGTCCTCGATCTGGGGCTTCGCTCCCGCGCCGCCTTCCTGCTGATGCAGACGCGCGGGGTGCTCTCGGGCTACGCCGCCGCCGAGCTGCACGGGGCCGGCTGCGCCCCGACCGCGGACGTGCTGCCCGACATCACCGTGCCGGGCGGCGGCTTCCGGGCGTGCGCCGGGCTGTGGCTGCACCGCGAGAGGCTCTTCCCGGACGAGATCACCGAGGTCGACGGCATGACGGTCACGACTCCGGTCCGGACTGCCTTCGACCTGGCCCGTTGGGCGCGGGACCGGCGGGAGGCGGTGGCCGCCGTCGACCGGCTGGCGAACGAGTGCCGGTTCCGGCCTGCCGCGATCCTGCACCTCGACGATCTCCACCCCGCGATGCGCGGCTGCGCCCGGCTGGAGGAGGTGGTGGACCTCGCCGACTATCGCTCCGGCTCCCGACCGGAGTCGCTGATCCGCCAGCTCCTCGTCGACTCCGGCCTGCCGCGACCAGAGGTGCAGTGGGTGGTGCAGGATCCGGGCGCGAGGGAGGCCGTGTGGCTCGACCTGGCGTATCCCGGAGCGCTCGTCGGCATCGAGTACGAGGGCGCTCCTCACGTCGAGCCGGAGCAGGTCCTCCGCGACATCGCCCGCACGACGATGTTGACCGACCGCGGGTGGCGCATGCTCCGCTTCACCCGCGACGACCTGTTCCGCAGGCCGGAGTACGTGATCGCCACCGTAGGCCGAGCCCTCCGGTCGAGATGAACGTCAGGGCGATTCCGACCATGATCGAATCGCCCTGAGGTTCATCTCGGCGGGCGAGACCGCGCTGTGCAGACCGCGCTGTGCAGACCGCGCTGTGCAGACCGCGCTGTGCAGACCGCGCTGTGCAGACCGCGCTGTGTAGACCGCGCTGTGTAGACCGCGCTGTGTAGACCGCGCTGTGTAGACCGCGCTGTGTAGACCGCGCTGTGTAGACCGCGCTGTGTAGACCGCGCTGTGTAGACCGCGCTGTGTAGACCGCGCTGACGGCGCCGCGCCGGCGAACCGGCGCTGACGGTGTAGGGGTCAGGAGATGGCGCGGCGGGCGCGGCGCTTGGAGAGCTCGTCCTCCGGGGACTCGTCGACCGTGCCTCCGTCGGCGCGCTCGACCGGGAAGTCCTTGATGCTCCCGCTGATCTCGCGCATCGCGCCCGAGACCGCGATGCCGAAGACGCCCTGGCCGCCCTGGAGCAGGTCCACGACCTCCTCCGGGCTGGTGCACTCGTAGACGGTCGTGCCGTCGGAGAACAGCGTGATCTGGGCGAGGTCGCGGATGCCGCGGCGGCGCAGGTGCTCCACGGCCACCCGGATGTTCTGCAGGGAGACCCCGGCGTCGAGCAGTCGCTTGACCACCTTCAGGACGAGGACGTCCTTGAAGGAGTAGAGCCGCTGCGAGCCGGAGCCGGCGGCACTGCGGATCGACGGCACGACCAGGCCGGTGCGGGCCCAGTAGTCGAGCTGGCGGTAGGTGATGCCCACGACCTGGCACGCGGTGGGTCCCCGGAAGCCGACGAGCTGGTCCGGCAGACCGTCGAGACCTTCTCCGACCAGCGGGTCCGGGAAGAGCTCGCCCTGCTCGGGCCCGTCGGACACGTCGTCCACGGAACTCCCTCCCGCCGGCCGGGGTGGAACCCCGACGACCCTCTCACGCACTGACAGACCAGACGGTAAGCGGACGTGCGCCGACGGTCAACGCGCCACGCCGCCGCACGCCCGGCCCGGCCGGGCGTGTCGGCGAACGACCGTATCCACGGCCCGGATTCTCAGCCCGGCTGGGCGCCCCGGAAGTCCTCCGGCGAGACGGAGTCGAGGAACTCGCGGAACTTCTCGACCTCGTCCTCCTGCTCGTCCGGGATGACCAGCCCCGCCTCGGCGAGCACACTCTCGTCCGCGTGGATCGGCACGCCGATCCGCAGCGCGAGCGCCACCGAGTCGCTGGGCCGGGCGGACACCGTCACCCCGCCGTCGAAGACCAGCTCGGCGTAGAAGGTGCCCTCCTGCAGGTCCGTGATCCGCACCTGCTCCAGCCGCCGCCCGAGTGCGCCGATCACGTCCTTCAGCAGGTCGTGCGTCAACGGGCGGGCGGGCTTGACCCCCTGCTGCTCGAGGGCGATCGCGGTGGCCTCGACCGACCCGATCCAGATCGGCAGGTAGCGGTCGCCCTGCGTCTCCCGCAACAGGAGGATGGGCTGGTTGGCGGGCAGTTCGACCCTGACTCCCACGACGCGCATCTCGCTCATGCGCCCGCCTCCTCATCCTGGGGTCCGACTACCTCGACGCTACACGCGCGCCCCGACGTTCGCGCGCCTCCGGACGGGCGTCGGGCCGGTGTGTCCCGCCCCGGGCCGCCCGGTTCCGGGCTCAGCCCCCTGCGGTCTCGACCGGGCCCGTGAGGAAGACCAGCCGGAACTTGCCGATCTGCACCTCGTCGCCGTTGGCGAGCACCGCGGTGTCCACCGGCTCCCGGTTCACGTAGGTGCCGTTGAGGCTGCCCACGTCGACCACGACGAACTCGCCGGAGTCCCGGCGGAACTCGGCGTGCCGCCGGGAGACGGTGACGTCGTCCAGGAAGATGTCGCTGTCCGGGTGCCGGCCCGCGCTCGTGGTCGGCCGGTCGAGCAGGAACCGCGAGCCGGCGTTGGGGCCGCGGCGCACGACCAGCAGCGCCGAGCCGGGCGGCAGCCCGTCGACCCCCGAGACCGGCTGTTCCTGCGCGGGCGGCTCGACGTCCGCCAGGAAGTCCGCGCGGAAGACCGACGTGGTCTCCGGGGAACGCTCCGGCGGCACGCCGGGCCCGTCGTTGGTGGTCACCTCGGGGTCTCCTCCTGCGGTGGTGCTGGCCTGATCTCGTGCCCGGTCCGATGCCCCGGGCGATGCGGCGAACCTATCGTGCCGACGGCCCGCGCGTGTGGTGCGGGGAGTGCTCAGGAGCCGTCGACGAGCTGCTGGTAGGAGGCCGCGTCGAGCAGCGCCTCCACGGCCTCCGCCGCGCCCTCGCCGAGCTCCAGCTCGACCATCCACCCGTCCGTGTAGGGGGCGGAGTTCACCAGCTCGGGGGTGGCGTCGAGCGCCTCGTTGACGGCGACGACGGTGCCCGCGAGGGGCGCGTAGATGTCCGACACCGACTTCGTGGACTCGACCTCACCCACCGCGTCGCCCGCGGTGAACTCGGCGCCGACGGCCGGCAGCTGGACGAACACGACGTCCCCGAGCTGGCTCTGCGCGTGGTCGGTGACCCCGACGCGCACCCGGCCGCCCTCGAGTGAGCGCACCCACTCGTGGGCCTCGGTGTACTTCAGGTCACCCGGGGTAATGGTCTGCTCGGCGCTCACCGGGGCAGCCTAGCGGGAGGTCCGGGGGTCTTCCTCCGGCAGGGCGGCTGCCCGCCCGGCCCGCATCGCCAGCACGAACTGGGCCAGGTAGAGCAGCCCGGACCAGAGGTAGAGCGCCACCCCCCAGGCCGCGAACGCGTACCCGAACGGCCGGGCGAGATCGCCCCAGAACCCGGTCGAGGTACCGAGCAGCAGCAGCGGGAAGGCGTAGAGCAGCAGGAACGTGGCGGCCTTGCCGAGGTAGGTCACCGGGAAGGGGCCGTAGCCGAAGCGCCGCAGGACCGTGACGCACACGCCGAGCACCAGGTCCCGCGCCACGAGCACGATCACGACCCACCACGGCACGACCTCGCGGACACCCAGCGCGACCAGGGCGGCGAGGATGTAGAGCCGGTCGACGGCGGGATCGAGCAGCGCCCCGAGCCGGGAGTACTGGTCCAGCAGCCGGGCGAGCTTGCCGTCCGCCCAGTCCGTGATCCCGCCGACGGCGAGCACGAGGATGGCCCAGCCGTCCGCCCGCGGCCCGAGCAGCAGCCAGAGGAACAGCGGCACGCCCGCCAGCCGCAGCAGGCTGAGCAGGTTGGGAACGGTCAGTATCCGCTGTTCCCGGGCCGCCTCCGACACATCTCCTGGCACGACGGGAGAGTACCGGTGGTGATCGCGGGGCCCGGAGGGCGACGATGGGGCGATGGACGCGAGCACCCTCAAGGACATCCAGACCCCGCTGAAACAGCAGTACCGGGACGATCCGGGCTCCGCGCTCGTCACCCTCCACGCGGACGGCGAGCTCGACGGCAGCGGCGTCGCCTGCCGGGTCCGCACCGCGACCGCACTGGCCGAGGCCGGCCTGCACCCCGCGACCGGTGGCGACGGCACCCAGCTCTGCTCCGGCGACATGCTGCTGGAGGCCCTGGTCGCCTGCGCGGGGGTCACCCTGCGGGCGGTGGCGACGTCGATGGGGCTCGACGTGTCCGGCACCGTGCGGGCCGAGGGCGATCTCGACTTCCGGGGCACCCTCGGCGTCGACAAGGAGGCCCCGGTCGGGTTCCGGGAGATCCGGCTGTCCTTCGCGCTCGACACCTCCGCCACCGAGGACCAGGTCGCGAGCCTCATCAAGCTCACCGAGCGGTACTGCGTGGTCCTCCAGACCATCAAGGGAAACCCGAGCACCTCGGTGACCGTGGCATGACCACCGGGGCCCGGGTCCTGCTCCGCACCCTGCTCGACGGCGGCGTGGACGTCTGTTTCGCCAACCCCGGCACGTCCGAGATGCACCTGGTGGCGGCGCTCGACGCCGAGCCGGCGATGCGGGCGGTGCTCACGCTCTTCGAGGGGGTGGCGACGGGCGCGGCGGACGGCTACGCGCGAATGGCCGACCGACCCGCGGCGACCCTGTTGCACCTGGGCCCGGGCCTGGCCAACGGCCTCGCCAACCTGCACAACGCCCGGCGCGCCGGCACCCCGATGGTCACCGTCGTGGGCGACCACGCGCTGGACCACAAGCCCCTCGACGCCCCGCTCGAGTCGGACATCGACGCCCTGGCCGGCACCGTGTCCGTCCGGGTGCACCGCTCGACCGCGCCCGAGGAGCTCGGCGCGGACACCGCGGACGCGATCGCGGCGGCCGCCGGCGGCATCTCCACCCTGCTGGTCCCCGCGGACGTCTCCTGGGCGGAGGGCGACTGGCCCGTCGGCACCGTGGCGGAGCCCGCCCCACCGGGCCGCGGCGCCCTGGACGCCGACGGTCTCGAGTCCGCCGCCAAGGCGCTCTGGTCGGGGGAGCCCTGCACGCTGCTGATCGGCGGCACGGCCTGCCGGGAGCGCGGGCTCGTCGCCGCCCATCGCATCGCCCTGGCCACCGGCGCCCGCCTGCTGGCGGAGACCTTCCCGCCGCGGATCGAGCGCGGCGCGGGCCTCCCCCCGCTCACCCGGCTCGCCTACCTCGGCGACGCCGCGGCCCACCAGCTCTCCGGCTCCCGGCACGTCGTGCTGGCCGGCGCCCCCTCCCCCGTCACCTTCTTCGGCTATCCCGGCAAGCGCGGCGATCTCGTGCCCGAGGGTGCCGCGGTGCACCGCATCGCGGAGCAGGGGGCGTACGGCGCCGTGGCCCTGGAGGCGCTGGCCGATCTCGTGGCCGCCGACGTCGCCCCCGACGACGTGCCCCGCGCCGCCCTCGCCCGCCCGGAGATCCCCGACGGGGAGCTGACCGTGGTCACCGCGGCCGCCGTGATCGGTGCCGAGCTGCCGGAGGGCGCGATCGTCGTCGACGAGGCGATCACGTCGAGCCTCGGCCTGCCGGACGCGACGGCCGGCTCCCCGCGGCACGACTGGCTGACGCTGACGGGCGGCGCGATCGGCTTCGGCCTGCCCGTGGCCACCGGCGCGGCCGTCGCCTGCCCGGACCGGCCGGTCTGGGCGCTGCAGGCGGACGGCAGCGCGATGTACACGATCTCCGCGCTCTGGACCCACGCCCGCGAGAACCTCGACATCACCACCGTGCTGTTCGACAACGGCGCGTACGCGATCCTGCGGGCCGAGCTCCTCGGCGTGGGGGCGCAGCTGTCGCCGGACTCTCCCGCCCGGAGCCTGCTCGATCTCGGGAACCCGCGGCTGGACTTCGCCGCGCTGGCCACCGGGATGGGCGTCCCGGCCGAGCGGGCGACGACCCCGGCCGAGCTCGCCGGGGCCCTCCGCCGGGCGGCCTCGGAACCCGGCCCGCACCTGGTCGTCGCCGCCGTGCCGCCGCTCGTCCCCTGAACCGTGCCGCTGGGCCTGCCACTCGTCGCGGACGGACGTCGCTTCGGCGCGGCTTCCCCCGTCCGCGGGACGGGTGCCCCCCGGAAGCGGTCGTAGAGTGGCCGTCTGATCACGCACCGCTCTGATCACCCGAATCGATCAGGGAACCGCAGCAGCCGGACGACCGGCAGTCGGGACCGCCCATGACCCCACGAGTCGCAGAGGACCTGCGCTCCGGGGATCACGTGTGCGCGGTGCCGGTGAGCGACGAGCAGCTGTGGGAGCTCACCGCCCGGTTCCTCGCGGGTGGCCTCCGGCGCCGGGAGAAGGTCGTCTACTTCGACGACGGCACGTCCGAGCGCGTGCTGGACCGGCTCGTCGAGGACCGGGTGCCGGTCGCGGGCTCGCTGCGCAGCGGGCAGCTGCAGGTCGTCTCGGCCGACGTCACCCGGCAGGCCTTCCACTCCCCCGTCAGCGACGTCCGGGCCCTGCTCGACTCCTATGTGGACGGTTCGGTGACGCAGGGCTGGTCCGGCTTCCGGATGACCGGCCAGATGAGCTACGGCGCCGCCGCCCCGGCCGGCATCCCGCTCGCCGACTACGACCGCGCGCTGGACCAGCTGGTCGCCGAGCGCTCCTGCACCGCGCTCTGCCTCTACGACCACGCCCACTACACGGACCGGCAGATCGAGCAGATGCGCGGTGTGCACCGCGAGGAGCTCGTCGCCGCGGCGGCGTACGACGACGGCCTGCTGCGGATCACCCAGACCGGCCCCACCTCGGTGCGGCTGGCCGGCGAGGCGGACCACAGCAACCGGCCCGTGATCCACAAGCTGATCGTCGACACCCTCGACCGGGCGCTGCGCTCCGGCGACGCCCCCACGGAGATCGAGCTGAACCTCGCCTCGCTGCGGTTCCTCGACGTCGCCGGGGCGGTGGCCCTGGTGCACGCGGCCGAGGAGTTCCCGAGCAGCCACCGCCTCGTCCTGGGCGACGTCCGGCCCGCGGTGCAGCGGGTCCTGGACCGCTGCGGGGCCCCCTTCGCGGCCCAGCTGACGGTGCGCGAGGCGCAGGGACCGAGCAGGACGGCCGGCCCGGAGGAGGAACGGTGAAGGTCGAGACCCGGATCCCCGAGCGCACCCGCCTGCGGCACGCCGTGGAGTTCCACGACGGCACCGCGGACCAGCTCGAGCGGGCCGTCGCGTTCGCGCGCGAGAGTGTCGGGCGGGGCGAGCGGCTCGCGCTCGCCGTGCCGCCGGCGATCGAGCGGGCCGTGTTCGACGCGGTCGGGCACGCCGGCGTCGTGAGCCTGGCGGCGCCGCACGGGCCCAGCGGCGGCTCCGGCCAGACCACGGCCGCACTGCGGGCCCGGGAGCTGCGCTCGCTCGTGCAGAGCGACGCGGGAGCGACCGTGCTGTCCGCCCACGACCCCCAGCACGACGGCGTGGACGGCAGCTACTGGACGGAGCTCGACGCGGCGCTCAACGTGGCGCTCGCGGACCTGCCCGTCGACTTCGTCTGCCTCTATCCCGGCTTCCCGCTGCACCTCGAGGTGCTGGAGGGGGCCCGGGTCAACCACCCCTACCTGCTGGTCGACGGCCGGCTGCGCGGCAACCCCGAGCACCGCTGCCCGCTGGAGGTGCTCACCGGACGCGAGCGGGCCGCGCCGCTGGTCCTGGGGCCGCCGGACCACGCGTTGCGCTACAACTCCTGGCAGCTGCACGAGGTCAGGCGGCTGGTGGCGCGGCTGGTCCCGGGGCTGGGCTTCGATCCGGTCCGCACCGAGGACCTGGTGCTCGCGGTCAACGAGATCGCCACCAACGCCGTCGAGCACGGGGCGCCGCAGGCCGAGATCCAGCTGTGGGAGACCTCCCGCGGGCTCGTCTGCGAGATCCACGACACCGGCACGCTCGGGGAGCCCCTGCCGGGGCTGACGGCGCCGCACCCGGCCGAGCCGCGGGGCCGCGGGGTGTGGATCGCGCGGCAGCTCTGCGACCTGCTGCACGTGTGGCGGGACGCCTCCGGGACCCACGTGCGACTGCACGCCACGCCCTGAGCTAAGATCGCTACGGATCGTCACCCGTCCGGCTGTACCTGCGGTTCATCAGATATGTTTATGCAGGGCGTAACTGTGACGAAACAGCCCCTTGGCAAATCAGGGCAGGTCGGAGAACACTGTTCGACGGGCCGGACGCCATGGGGTGTGCACGGCCGCCGACCCGGCCCGGTGGACGCACCGGAGCGCGCGTCACGACAGCATTGATCAGCACGTCCGAACATACGGGATAACCATGTCTGACGGTCACCGCCGATCCTTCGACGACTGTCCGGGCCACCGCATCACGGTGCTCGGAGCCTTCGGTCTCACCTCTGACGGCGCCACCGTGCCGCTGGGTGTCGACCCACGGCGCGTCGTCGCCTACCTCGCCCTGCACCGCCGGCCCCAGCCCCGCGCCGCACTGGCCGCGGACCTGTGGCCGGGTGTGCCCGCCGAGGCCGCCGCCCGGCTCCTGGCCGAGGCCGTGGCCGGCGTCGACGTACCCGGCCTGCTCGCCGGGGACATCACCGACGAGCAGAGCCCGCTGGCCCTGGCGGACGAGGTCGAGGTCGACCTGTCCGACGCCATGCTCCTCGTGCGCGCCTTCTCCGGGGGTGGCCGGCTCACCGAGCGCCCCTCCGTCGAGCTGCTCTCCGAGGACATCCTCCCCTCGTGGACGGCGCCGTGGATCGCGATCGAGCGCGAGCGGTTCCGCCAGCTCCGGCTCGCGGCGCTCGAGGAGGTGAGCCTCAAGCTCACCGCCACGGGCCTGCACGCGGACGCGGTGGAGATCGCCGAGCTCGCCGTCACCGCCGCCCCCAGCCGGGAGAGCGCCCGCCGCGCGCTGATCGAGGCGCTGCTCGCCAAGGGCGACGTCGTCGACGCGGTCGCCCAGTACGACGCCTTCCAGGAGCTGCTGCGCACCAGCGTCGGGCCGGAGAGCGGTGCCCTCGAGGGCCTGTTCCCGTCCGCCGGGGCCTGGCCGATCCGGACCGCCGCCGGTGGTTTCCGCCGCCCGCTGCAGCGTTCCGCCGTGGTCCTCCCGGGCCTGCGCGCCGCCCGTCCGGCGACCCCGGGCGCGCCGCGACGGCTGGTCGCCGGGGGCACCTCGCCCGTCCGCTGATTCGTTGTGGTGAGAAGCCCCGTCCGGTTGGGACGGGGCTTCTCCCGTTCCCGGGCATCGCTCAGGGGACGGGGATCTCCAGGCACACCTCGGTGCCGTGCCCGGTGGGCGTGATGTCGAGACGGGTGGCGAGCGCCCGGATCATCGGCAGCCCGCGGCCCCGGTCCCGGTCGTGCGCCGGGGCGGCGCGCGGACGCCAGTGGCCCGAGTCCGTGATCCGCGCGGCCACCACCCGATCTCCCCCGGTGCCCGCCCGGACCCGCAGGTCGACCTCGACCGGTCCCGGATCGGTCCCGGCGTAGGCGTGGTCGACGGCGTTGGCCGCCGCCTCGCCCACGGCGAGGAGCAGGTCCACCAGGACGTCGGCCGGCAGCTGTGCCTGCCTCCCCCATCCCGAGACGGCCGCCCGGATCAGGGCGAGCTCACCGGCGCGGGCGGGATGCACGATCCGCAGCACTCCCGGGACCGCCCGCAGGGGGGCGGGCCGGTCCGCGGGGTGGCCGTCTGGCTGGCCGTGGGCGTTCACGTGCGGGAGGCTCCCGGGTCCGGTCGGGGACGCGTGGGGTGTGCGTCCGCCGCAGGTATCCCCGCCCGGGGCTCCCCGCAAACCGTGGCGCCCGCCGGGTCAGGCGAGCGCGCGCAGCGTCGGGACGACGTCCTCGGTGAACTGGGTGAGGAAGCGCTCCTGGTCGTGGCCGGGGCCGTGGAAGACCAGGTGGTTGAGCCCGGCGTCGAGGTAGGGCTTGATCTGCGCCACGGCCTCGTCCGGGTCGCTGGCCACGATCCACCGCTTCGCCACCTGCTCGATCGGCAGCTCGTCGGCCAGGCGCTCCATCTCCACGGCCGAGTCGACCGTGTGCTTCTGCTCCGCGGTCAGCGACAGCGGTGCCCAGAAGCGCGTGTTCTCCAGCGCCACGTCCGCGTCCCGGTCGTAGGAGAGCTTGATCTCGATGGTCCGGTCGATGGCGTCGAACGAGCGGGACTCCTTCTCCGCCCCCTCCTTGACGGCCGGGATCAGCTTCTCGGTGTAGAGGTCCATGCCCTTGCCCGAGGTGCAGATGAAGCCCTCGCCCGAGCGGCCGGCGTACCGGGCCACGACGGGCCCGCCCGCGGCGATGTAGACCGGCACCGGAGTCTCCGGCCGGTCGTAGATCGACGCGTTGACCAGCGTGTAGTAGTCGCCGGAGAAGTCGACCTCGGTCTCGGTCCACAGCAGCCGCATGAGCGTCACGGCCTCGCGCAGCCGGGCGAAGCGCTCCTTGAACTCCGGCCACTCCCGCCCCGAGACGGCGATCTCGTTGAGCGCCTCGCCGGTGCCCGCGCCCAGGATGATCCGGTTGTCGTACAGCAGGGCCATCGTGGCGAAGGTCTGTGCCATCACCGCGGGGTTGTAGCGGAAGGTCGGCGTGGTCACGCTCGTGCCGATCTGCACCCGTCGGGTGCGCTCCCCCACGGCCGCCATCCAGGTCAGCGCGGACGGCGCGTGGCCGCCCTCGTGCCGCCACGGCAGGAAGTGGTCGGACACCCAGACGCTGTCCAGACCCACCTCCTCGGCCCGCACGGCGTACTCCACCAGGTCACGGGGCCCGAACTGCTCCGCCGAGGCCTTGTAACCGATCTTCAGGTCCACGCTCGTCCTTCCACTGGGTCTGGCACAGGTCTACTACACGGCCCGCCGGGGCGCGGTGACAACACTTGACCTGAACCGTGGTGCAGGTCGCAGGGTCGAGGAGTGATCGTCAGAGCCGTCGTCCGTGTGATCGTTGCGGACGGAAGTCGGATGCGCGCGGCGCCGCGCGCTCGTAGCGTGGGGGAAACCATGCCTGCTCCGTCATCGCAGGCGCAGTCGTCCGAGCCCCCCGATCCACCGGCGGTCACCCCCGCCGGTTCGACGCTGGGTGCGCTGCGCCGACTCCGCCCGTACACCCGTCCCCACCGCCGCGCGCTCCTCGGATCCGGCGCGGCGGCACTGGCCGGCACCCTGGCCGCGCTCGTCGTCCCGCTCGTCACCCGGCGGATCGTCGACGGGCCGATCACCCGCGGCGACCTCTCCCCGCTGCCCTGGCTGATCGCCGGGGTGGTCGCCCTCGGCCTGGTGGAGGCCGCGCTGCTGTTCCTGCGCCGCCGGCTCGTCGCCCGGCCCACCACCGCCATCGAGGCCCGCATGCGCGCGGACCTCTACGCGCACCTGCAGCGGCTGCCGATCTCCTTCCACGACCGGTGGCCCTCGGGCCAGCTGCTGTCGCGGGCGATCCAGGACCTGTCCACGATCCGCCGCTTCCTCGCGTTCGCCGGTGTCTTCCTGGTGGTCAACACGATCACCGCGATCGTGGGCATCGCCGTGCTCGGCGCCCTGTCGTGGTTCCTCGGGGTGGCGATCCTGGTCCTCGCCGTCCCGCTGGTGACGCTGACCCTGCGCATCGAGAAGCGTTTCACGGCGGTGGCCCGCCGCGCCCAGGACCAGGCGGGGGACCTCGCGACCGTGGTCGAGGAGTCGGCGCTGGGCATCCGGGTGCTGCGCTCGCTCGGGCGCGGCCGGGAGATCTCCGCCCGGTTCCTCGCGGACTCGCGGGGCCTGCGCGGCACGCAGCTGCGGATGGTGCGGCTGCGGGCGGCGCTGTGGTGCGTGCTCGTGCTGCTCCCGGAGCTGGCGATCGCGGTGATCCTCGGCCTCGGCACCTACGGGGTCGCCACCGGCGTGCTGACGGTCGGCACGCTCGTCGCCGCCGTCACGATCATGACCTACCTGTACTGGCCCATCGCGTCGCTCGGCTGGCTGCTCACCGAGGCGGGGAACGCGGCGGCGGCGAGCCGGCGGTACTGGGAGGTCATGGACGTCTCCCCGGCGATCGTCGACGCGCCGTCGCCCGTCGCGCTGCCCGCCGTGCGCGGGCGGCTGGAGTTCCGGAACGTCGTGTTCCGGTACGCGGAGGCGGGGCCTGCGGACCCGGCCATCGGCACCGAGGCCGCCGGGCCGGTGCTCGACGGCGTCGACCTGGTGGTCGAGCCGGGCGAGACGATGGCGCTGGTCGGGGCCACCGGTTCCGGGAAGTCCGTGCTGACGTCGCTGGTGGCGCGGCTGGCGGACGTCACCTCCGGTGCCGTGCTGCTCGACGGCGTGGACGTGCGGTCGCTGCGGCTCGCGGACCTGCGCCGGGCCGTGGCCACGGCGTTCGAGGACCCGGTGCTGATCTCCGCGAGCGTGCGGGAGAACGTGGCGCTCGGCGTGCCGGACGCCTCGGACGACGAGGTGTGGGAGGCGCTGCGGATCGCCGGGGCGGCCGGGTTCGTGGAGAGGCTGCCCTGGGGTCTGCGGACCCGGATCGGCGAGCAGGGGCTGTCGCTCTCGGGCGGGCAGCGGCAGCGGCTCGCGCTGGCCCGCGCGGTGATCGGCCGCCCGCCGGTGCTGGTGCTCGACGACCCGCTGTCGGCGCTCGACGTGCACACCGAGGCGGAGGTGGAGGCCGCCCTGCGGTCCGTGCTGGGTGGGGTGACGGCGCTGGTGGTGGCGCACCGGCCGTCGACCGTGCAGCTCGCGGACCGGGTGGCGCTGCTCGACGGCGGGCGGATCACGGCGGTCGGGACGCACCGGGAGCTGTTGGTGGAGAACGAGACCTACCGGAACCTGCTGTCCGGGGAGCTGGTGCGGTCATGAGCGCGGAGACGGAGCCCGCGGAGTCGACCATCGGCACGGAGACGGAGCCCGCGGAGTCGACCATCGAGACGGATCTCGAATGGAGGGGCGTCGGGGACGATTCGGAGGAGGTGACCCGCGCCGCCGGGCTGAAGCTCGCCCGCAGCGCCCGGACCCTGGTGGCCGGGCTGCTGCGGCCCCGGATGAAGCCGGTCGTGCTCGCCCTGGTGATCCTCGTCCTCGAGAACGCCGTGATGCTCACCGGCCCGCTGCTGGTGGCGCTGGCGATCGACACCGGCGTCCCGGCCGCGCTCGACGGGCGCCCGGCCCCGCTGGCCTGGGCCGTCGCGGGCTACGCGGCGTCCGGCCTGGCCGCGGCCGGGCTGCGGGCGGCGTTCCTGCTGGTCTCCGGGCGGCTCGGCCAGGACGTGCTGCTGGTACTGCGGGACCGCGTGTTCCGGCACGCGCAGCGGCTGGCCCTGGAGTGGCACGAGTCGTACACGTCGGGCCGGCTGATCTCGCGGCTGACCAGTGATCTGGAGTCCATCGACGACCTCCTCGACCAGGGGCTCGACGGGCTGCTCGGCGCGCTGCTGACCCTCGGCGGGATCACGACGGTCCTGCTGCTGATCGATCCGGTGCTCGCGGCCGTCGTGCTGGCCGGGTTCGTGCCGCTCGTCGTCGTCACCCGGTGGTTCCAGCAGCGCTCGCGCGCGAGCTACCGGATCACCCGGACCTGGGTGGCGCGCGTGATCGTGCATTTCGTGGAGTCCATGAACGGCATCCGCGCGGTCCAGGCCTACCGCCGGGAGGCCCGCAACGAGTCGATCATGGACCAGCTCGGCAACCGGTACCGGGACGCCAACGCCGACGCGCTGCTCACCCTGTCCTGGTTCGTCGCCTGTGTGCGGGCCGTCGGGAACCTGACCCTCGCGCTGGTGCTGCTGCTCGGTGCCCTGCGGGTGACGGGCGGCGCGCTGGAGATCGGCGCGCTCGTCGCGTTCCTGCTCTATCTGCGCCGCTTCTACGACCCGCTCGACCAGCTCGCCCAGTTCCTCAACGCCTACCAGTCCGCGGCCGCGGCGCTGGAGAAGCTGGCGTCGGTCCTGGACACGCCGGTGACGGTGGCGGAGCCCACGGACCCGGCCCCGCTCGACCGTCCGCGGGGCGAGCTGCGCTTCGAGGCCGTCACGTTCGCGTACCCGCGCGCGCCGGAGCGGATCGTGCTCCCGGAGTTCTCGCTGGAGGTCCCGGCCGGGCAGACGATCGCGCTCGTCGGGGAGACGGGCGCGGGCAAGACCACGCTGGCCAAGCTGGCCGCCCGGTTCCACGACCCGGTGTCCGGCCACGTGCGCCTCGACGGCGTCGACCTGCGCGACCTGGCCGACGCCGACCTGCGCCGGGCCCTGGTCATGGTCACCCAGGAGCCGTTCCTGTTCTCGGGTTCGCTCGCGGACAACGTCGCTCTCGGCCGCCCGGGGGCCACCCGTGCGGAGATCGCCGCGGCGGTCGACGCGGTGGGCGCCGGGTTCGTGCACGAGCTGCCGGAGGGCCTGGACACGGACGTCCGCAAGCGGGGCGGCCGGCTCTCGGCGGGCCAGCGCCAGCTCGTGTCCCTGGCCCGGATCGTCCTGGCGGACCCGGCGGTCGTCCTGCTCGACGAGGCGACCTCCAGCCTGGACATCCCCTCGGAGCGCGCGGTGCAGGCCGCCCTGGAGACGGTCCTGGCGGACCGCACGGCCCTGATCATCGCCCACCGGCTGTCGACGGTCGCGATCGCCGACCGCGTCCTGGTCCTGGCCGAGGGCCGCGTGATCCAGGACGGCACCCCCGCGGAGCTCCTGCGCACCGGCGGCGACTTCGCCGACCTCCACGCGGCCTGGGAGTCGAGCCTCCGCTGAGCCCGTGAGTGGCGATAGTCGCTCCGGCGACTATCGCCACTCACGAGGTGGCCGGCGGCTGTGCGCCGACGACGTCACCCGTCGAGAAGGTCCGTCGGTCGGCCCTCGCACGCATCCGTGGGTTTCGCCCCGCGGGCCGCGGGGGGCCGCCTACGATCGGGCGGGTGAGCGCTCCCCCCGCAACCGCCGCCCTGGACGTCCTGCACCGCGTGTTCGGGTACGAGGCCTTCCGCGGGCCGCAGGCCGAGGTGGTCGAGCACGTCGTCGCGGGTGGGGACGCGCTCGTCCTCATGCCGACCGGCGGCGGGAAGTCGTTGTGCTACCAGGTCCCGGCGCTCGTGCGGCCCGGCACCGGGGTGGTGATCTCGCCGCTGATCGCGCTCATGCAGGACCAGGTCGACGCGCTGCGCACCCTCGGCGTCCGGGCGGGGTTCCTCAACTCCACCCAGACTCCTCCCGAGCGGCGCGAGACCGAGCAGGCCTTCCTCACCGGCGAGCTGGACCTGCTCTACCTCGCGCCCGAGCGGCTGCGGGTGGCCTCGACCGTCGAGCTGCTGGACCGCGGCGAGATCGCCCTTTTCGCGATCGACGAGGCGCACTGTGTGGCGCAGTGGGGCCACGACTTCCGGCCCGACTACCTCATGCTCTCCGAGCTTCACCAGCGCTGGCCCTCCGTCCCCCGGATCGCGCTCACCGCCACGGCCACGGCGCACACCCGCACCGAGATCGCCGAGCGGCTCGACCTCACGCGGGCGAAGCAGGTCGTCGACAGCTTCGATCGGCCCAACATCCAATACCGGATCGTGCCCAAGGCCGAGCCCCGCAAGCAGTTGCTCGAGCTGCTGCGCACCGAGCACGCCGGGGACTGCGGGATCGTCTACTGCCTGTCCCGGAAGTCGGTCGAGCAGACCGCCGAGTTCCTTGCGTCACAAGGCATCCCGGCGCTGCCGTACCACGCGGGGCTCGACGCGGCGGTGCGTCGCGACCACCAGGCCCGGTTCCTC
Organism: Pseudonocardia ailaonensis; assembly: GCF_039531635.1. Classification (NCBI taxonomy): domain Bacteria; kingdom Bacillati; phylum Actinomycetota; class Actinomycetes; order Pseudonocardiales; family Pseudonocardiaceae; genus Pseudonocardia; species Pseudonocardia ailaonensis. Next base: position 282,882 of record NZ_BAAAQK010000003.1, read on the forward strand.
CGCGAGGAGGGCCTGGTCATGTGCGCGACGATCGCGTTCGGCATGGGCATCGACAAGCCGGACGTCCGGTTCGTCGCCCACCTGGACCTGCCCAAGTCCGTCGAGGGCTACTACCAGGAGACCGGCCGCGCGGGCCGCGACGGGCAGCCGTCCACGGCCTGGCTGGCGTACGGGCTGGCGGACGTCGTGCAGCAGCGCAAGATGATCGACGACTCCGAGGGCGACCGCGCCCACAAGCAGCGGCTGGGGCAGCACCTGGACGCGATGCTCGGGCTGTGCGAGACCGTCGAGTGCCGGCGGGTGCAGCTGCTGAAGTACTTCGGGCAGGCGTCCGAGCCGTGCGGGAACTGCGACACCTGCCTCACGCCGGCGGAGTCCTGGGACGGCACGGTGCCGGCGCAGAAGCTGCTCTCGACGGTGTGGCGGCTGAAGAAGGAGCGCAACCAGTCCTTCGGCGCGCAGCAGTCCGTCGACATCCTGATCGGGAAGAAGACGGCGCGGGTCGAGCAGTTCCGCCACGACGAGCTCAGCACCTTCGGCATCGGCGCGGACCTGTCGGAGCACGAGTGGCGCGGGGTCGTCCGGCAGCTGCTGGCGCGCGGGGTGCTCGAGGTGGGTGGCGCCTACAACACCCTGCAGCTCACGGACGGCAGCGGCGAGGTGATGCGCGGCGAGCGGAAGGTCATGCTGCGCAAGGACCCCGAGCGCACCCGCACCCGTCGCAGCTCCCGGTCCTCGGCTCCCCCGGCGGACCTCCCGGCCGGCGCCGCCCCGCTCTTCGAGAAGCTCCGGGCCTGGCGGGGAGCCACGGCGAAGGAGCAGGGCGTCCCCGCCTACGTGATCTTCCACGACGCCACCCTCCGCGCCATCGCCTCGCTCGCCCCCGCGTCGCTGGCGGCACTGGGCACGGTGAGCGGGGTGGGCGAGAACAAGCTGGCGAAGTACGGCCCGGGGGTGCTGGAGGCGATCGGGGCGGCGGCGGGTGAGCCCGCCGCGGTCGACACGCCCGGTGCCTCGCCGGCGGCTCGCAGCACCTCCGCGGGCGAGGCCGGGAGTGGCAGTGCGGGGAGTGGCAGCTCCTCTCGCGGCAGCGCATCCCCGGGCGGGAGTGTGAGCGGCCACGCTGCCGGCCCCGGCGCGGCGAGCGGTGGGGTGTCCACCAGCCGAGCGTCGACCAGCAGCGGAGCGAGCGGTGGGGCAAGGGCCGCCGACGAGGAGCCCTGGCCCCTCGAGGAACCTCCCGAGCCCGACTACCCCGAGGACGATCCCTGGGGTTCGTGATCGTCGGGTGGCGGCCGGCAGGTACAGGCCTGATCGTCAGCTGTGACCGGAAGACGCCGATCCTGGCGGTTCTTCGGTCACAGGCGCTGATCTCGGGCTGCTCGACGGAGCGTCGCGGTCACGGGCGCGCCCTTGATCACTACCTCTGACCGTCCGACGCCAACCCTGGGCGGGTTCAGGGTCAGACGCCGTGATCATGCCGGGCGGGCTCGGCAATGCCCTGGAGATGCTCAGCAATCGAATTGCTCCACCCTCGGAGGGCCCGAGGGCCGAGGGTCGGATGGTCGGATGGTCGGACTTTCTCCGATCGCTCCAGGGTCGCTCGAGAGGACGTCGGTGCACTCCGGCCCCGGACTGACCTCTCTGCTCAGCGGCGTCCCGGCTGCCCTCCTGCGGAGCAGGGGCGATTGCCGAGGACCGGACTGCCAGCCGCGCCCCTATGGCGGTCACGGCCTCCGGGGTCACCACAACCGCACGGGCTCACGGGCTCACGGGCTCACGGGCTCACGGGCGGAGCGTGCGGATCTCGTGTTCCGCGGCGCCGAGCTGACGGTGAAGGTCGGCGACCTCGGCCGCGTGGGTGCGGGTTCGCCGCTCGAGGTCCTCGGTGGCCTCCCGGCGGAGCTGGACCAGGGCCTCACGGTGGGTCGCCTCGGTGTCGTCACGGCGGCGGGCCTGCTCCTGCTCGTGAGCCGAGCGCAGCTCTCCCAGCAGCTGGTCGTGGGCGGCCCGCAGCTCCTCCTCCCGCGCCCGGCCCCGGTCATCTGCGGCCCGCACCTCCGCCTCACGTTCCCGACGGTGACGGTCTGCCTCCTCCCGGGCGGCGCGGGCGCTCTCCTCGGCCGCGGCGAGACGCTCCTGGGCCGCCGCCTCCCTGCGCGCCAGTTCCTCTGTGATCGACCGGGTCCGCGAACGCTCCTCCTCGAGGGCCGTGTCCCGTGCGTGCAGGGTCGCGGTGGCCGTGGTCAGCTCCTCCCGCACCTGGGCCGTCCGGGTCGCGGCCGCGTCGGCCAGCTCCTCGGCCCGTAGCGCCCGTTCCTCCAGCGCGGTCGCCCGGCCCTCCGCGCGGACGGCCTCCCTCTCGGCGGCGACGGCACGGTCGTGAGCCGCCGCGGCACTCTTCTCCGCCTCCGCCCGCAAGCCCACGGCGTCCGCCACCCGGCCGCCGGCCTCCGCAGCCGACTCCTCCGCCCGCGCCGCCCGCTCCTCTGCGGCGAGCCGCGCGCCCCGGTCCTCGGCGGCCGCCGCGATCGCCGCGTCACGCTCCGCGAGCGCCTCCCGCCCCTCACCGTCGAGCCGCTCGCTCAACGCCTCGACCCCGCCCAGCACCTCCCGCAGCGGTGCCGCGGCCGCCGCCAGCCGGGTCCCGAGCTCGTCGACCGCCGTGTCGGTGTCCCCCGCTCCCTCCCGCAGCGAGTCGACCGCGACCAGGGCGGCCTCCGCGTCCTTGCAGCTCAGGTCCTTGGTGCCCCAGGTCCGGCCGTCCTGACAGTAGCGCGGCCGGTTGCCCCGCCCGCTCAGGACGGGCAGCGGCTCCCGGCACCGCCGGAACGCACAGCGGCGGGGGTCTCCCGGAGCGGTCTCGGGCGTCTCGGGCTGCATCACGGCGGTCACCGGACGATCCTCTCGCAACTACAGATTTCTATCTCGTATTGGAGATCGGCGAGTCGTGATTGCTGCACTTGATCAACCGGGGAGAACACCTCTTATCCCGGGTCAGACGACCGGCGCGCCGCGAGAGCGCCGCCGGAAGAGGGACCTAGGCTGCGGAGGTGCCCGGCGAGAACGCACCCGAACCCGGCGGAGAGATCGTCGTGGCGCCTCGTGCAGAGGGCCGACTCCTCGCCCGTCGCACCCCACCCCTCCCCCGCCGCCCCCGACCAGCCGACGTGGATCCGCAGGTCACCGCCCGGATCACCGCTCTCGATGCCGCTGCGGACCACTATCTCGACGCCGAGCGGGTCGCGAGCACCCGCGAGGCCTACGCCCGGGACTGGACGGCGTGGGAGGACTACACCCGCTGGGCCGGCATCCCCCTGCTGTCCGGCGGGCGCGGAGCGCTGGTCGGGTTCGTGCTGTGGCACGAACAGGGCTCACCGCGCGCCGGGCGCCCCGCCGGTGAGCCGGCGGCGCCGGCGACGATCCGCAGACGCCTCGCCGGGGCGCTCCACGGGCTGCGCCGCTTCGGGGCCGACCTCGACGCCCGCGCCCCCGCCGCCGCCCGCGAGGCGCTCGTGATCTACCGCCGCCGCCTCACCGAGGGCGGGATCGCGCGCGGCCGCGGCCAGGCGCACGCCGTGGACCTGAAGGCGGTCCTGGCCATGTCCGCGGCCTGCCCCGACACCCGCTGCGGCCGCCGCGACCGCGCCATGATCACGCTCGGCTTCTACGGCGCCACCCGGGCCAGCGACCAGGCTCACCTGCTCGCCACCGACGTGACGGTCGAGCAGAACGGTGTGGTCCTCGACGTCCGGGTCGGCAAGACGACCGGCCGCAGCGCGCTGCCCCGCCGTCGGCATCCCCTGCTGTGCCCGCGGGCCGCCTGGCTCGCCTGGCGAGAGGTCACCGGGCCGGGCGGGCCGGCGTTCCGGCGCGTCGACCGTCACGACACGGTGCACGACGCACCGCTCTCCCCCGACGCCGTCACCGCGGTGATCGCCCGCGCGGGGGCTCGTGCGGGCCTCGACCACGCGGTGACGTGCCACTCGCTGCGCGCAGGATTCGCGACCGAGTCCTACCGCGCGGGCGCGAGCCTGCTCGACATCGCGACGCAGGGCCGCTGGGCCCCCGGCTCCCAGGAGCTGTTCCGCTACATCCGGACCGTGGACCAGTGGCGCCACAACGCCGCGGACGGCCTCGACCTCGACCCCTGAGGTCCTGATGATCACCGGTCGGCGTGATCACCAGGACCTCAGCGCTCGATGATCAAGGAAAAAGAACCGCAGCGTCCTGCTGATCATCACGGGCGGCCCTGAGGTCCTGATGATCACTGGGACGGGCCCCGCGGTCCTGCTGATCACCGCAGGCGGGCCCAGAGGTCCTGATGACCACCTGGGCGAGCCCTGGGGTCAGCCCGATCACTGTGGGCGGACACTGGTGTCCTGATGATCACCCGCGGAGCAGTGACGTCCTGATGATCAGGCCGGCGAGTGATCATCAGGACACCACTGTCGGATGATCATGGAAGAACCGCACGGAGGTCCTGATGATCACCGGACGCCGGCGCTCCCGCGAGCGCCCGGACGCGGCGTTCCGGCGAGCACCCGGGCGGGCGAGCCTCAGGCCCCCGTGCGGCGCAGGCGCTTCAGGGGCTCCGGGAGGTCCTGGGCGTGGACCACCGCGAGCCGCTGGGTGGCCCGGGTGAGCGCGACGTAGAGGTCGTTCATCCCCCGCGGGCTCTCCTCGAGAACCTCCGCGGGCTCCACGAGGACGACCGAGTCGAACTCCAGGCCCTTCGACGCTCCCACGGGCAGCACCACGACGGAGGCCTCGAGGTCCTCGGGATCCTCCGGCACACCACCGAGCACCGCCCGGCGGAGCGCGTCGAGCCGGCCGGCGGGGACGAGCACCGCTGTGCGGCCCTCCCCCACGGCCGCCTGCTCCTCGCGGACGATCTCGAGCAGCACCCCGTCCGCACCCTCCAGCGAGCCGGCGGCCACCGGCACCGCCCGCGGCGGCACCCCGGTGCTGCGGACGGACCGCGGCGGGGCGAGGCCCGGGTCGATCACGGCCAGCACGTCGTCGGCGACGTCCGCGATCTCCGCCGGGGTGCGGTAGTTCACGCTGAGCTGCTCGAGCTTCCAGCGGTTCTGCACGAACGGCGAGAGCACCTGCCCCCAGGTCGAGGCCCCGGCGATGTCGCCGGTCTGTGCCACGTCCCCGACGATCGTCATGGACCGGGACGGCACACGCCGCATGACCAGCCGCCACGCCATCGCCGAGAGCTCCTGCGCCTCGTCGACGATCACGTGCCCGTAGGTCCACTCCCGGTCCGCGGAGGCGCGATCGGCCGTGGACTCGTAGGTGCGTACCTGCATCCGCTCGGCGAGCCGGTCCGCGTCGACGACGTCCGCGGCGCGCAGCAGCTCCGGATCGAGCTCCTCCTCGAGGTCCAGCACGTCGAGCACGCCCTCGGCGTACTCGATCTCCGCGCGGATCGCGGCCTGTTCGGCGGCCCGGGCCGCGGCGCCGTCGTCGCCCAGCAGTTCGGCGATCTCGTCGAGGAGCGGGACGTCCGCCGCGGTCCAGCGCAGCGCCGGCGGCAGGGAGTCCGCGGGGGCTGCCCGTTCCAGCCGGGCGCGGTCCTCGGCCGGGATGCGCCGGGCGATCGAGTTGAGCTTGCGACGGTCCGCGAACAGCTCGGTGAGGACGCGCTCCGGGGAGAGGGTGGGCCAGAGCGCGTCGAGCTCCCGGACGACCGCGGGATCCTCGGCGAGCTCCTCGCGGATGTCCTCCACGTCGAGCTTGCCGATCAGGTTCCGCGCGCCGAGCGTGCGTGCGACCTGCTGGGCCAGCAGCTGCAGCGCCTCCCGCCGGAAGATCCGCTTGCCCTCGTTGTGGGGCTTGCGGGAGCGCCGGGCGCGCGAGCGGGCGGCGTTGACCAGGTCCCGGTCGATGCGGACCTGCTGGCGTTCCACGACGAGCTCGATCGGTCGGCGCGGCAGCTGCTGGTACTCCTTCACGGCGGCGGCGACGACGGCGGCCATCTCCGCCCGCCCCTTGACCTCGGCGGTGCGGGTGTCCTCGACGCGGCGCGCGTGCAGGCCCGGGAACAGCTCGGCCGGTGTGGCGAGCACGACGGCGGTCTCCCCCAGCGACGGCAGGACCTGCCCGATGTACTTGAGGAAGGTCGGGTTGGGCCCGATCACCAGCACGCCGCGGCGGGCCAGCCGGTCCCGGTGGGTGTAGAGCAGGTAGGCCGCGCGGTGCAGCGCCACGGCCGTCTTGCCCGTACCCGGCCCGCCCTGCACCACCAGCACGCCCGAGGGCTTGGAGCGGATGATCCGGTCCTGCTCGGCCTGGATGGTGGCGACGATGTCGCCCATCCGCCCGGTGCGCGCCTCGCCGACGGCGGCCATCAGCGCGGCCTCGCTGGTCAGGCCCGAGCCGGAGTCGGCCGCCGCGGCGTCCGACAGGTCGAGCACCTCGTCGTCCACGGCGACGACCGAGCGGCCGCGGGTGCGCAGGTGCCGGCGCCGCCGCATGCCCTCGGGACTGGCCGCGGTGGCGGTGTAGAAGGGCTGCGCGGCGGGGGCCCGCCAGTCCATCAGCAGCGGCTCGTACTCGCGCTCCTCGTCGAGCAGCCCGAGGCGCCCGATGTAGCGCACCTCCCCGTCGGCGCCGTCGGGGAGGGGCAGCGCGTCCAGACGCCCGAACGCGAGACCGTGCTCGGCCGCACGCAGGGCGGCCAGCCGGTCCGTGTACATCGCGGCGGCGGCGTCCCGCTCCGTGAGGGCCTGCGGGGTGCCGACGGTCTCGCCGTGCAGCACGTCGGTGAGCCGCTGCGCGGTCTCGCGGCGGCGCTGGTCCAGCCGGTCGTAGAGCATCGCCACGTAGGCACGCTCGTGCTCCAGGGCTGACGCAGATTCAGGGCTCGACACGAGCGGGGAGTTCCTCACCGGGATGGACAGGACGGCGGCTGAACAACCTACCAGCGTCCGCGCGGGTTTCCCGCTGTGCCCACCCGGGTAGATCCTCGTGTGGCAGCGGATGGGGACGACTCCGAGTACGCGCATCTCGCTCCCCTGTTCGACAAGCTCTGCGCACTCGGCGACGAGGACCCCGGCCGGGAGGCCCTGCGGAACCAGCTGGTCACCGGGTATCTGCCGGTCGTGCAGCACATCGCCCGCCGCTTCGCCAACCGCGGCGAGCCCGTCGACGACCTCGAACAGGCCGGCACCGTCGGCCTGATCAACGCCGTGGACCGCTTCGAACCGGACCGCGGTGTGGACTTCCTCTCCTATGCCATCCCGACGATCACCGGCGAGGTCCGCCGGCACTTCCGGGACCGGACGTGGGCGATGCGGGTGCCGCGCCGGCTCAAGGAGATGCAGAGCTCCATCAACGGGGCGATCGGCCCGCTCTCCCAGGAGCTCGGGCGCGCGCCGCGGCCCAGCGAGATCGCCGAGCGGCTCGGCCTCGACACCGAGGAGGTCCTCGAGGGTCTCGACGCCCAGCAGGCCTACCGCGGCCCCTCGCTCGACGAGATGGTGGCGGGCGCCGACTCGCCGCTGTCCGACACCCTCGGGGAGGCCGACGCGGAGCTCGACAAGGTCGAGTACCGCCAGACCCTCGCCCCGCTGCTCGACGAGCTGCCCAGCCGGGAACGCACGATCCTGGTGCTGCGCTTCTTCGGTCACCGCACCCAGACCCAGATCGCGGACGAGATCGGCATCTCCCAGATGCACGTCTCCCGCCTGCTCGCCCGCACCCTCGCCCAGCTGCGCGAACGGATGGGCGAGGACACTAGCCCCTGATCAGCCGCACCACGGAGCGTTCGACGGCGGCCCGCTGCCGGTCATCGGTCAGGTCTCCGCCGCGGCGGACGGCCACCAGCACGGTGCGGCCCTCCTCGAACCGCTCGATCACCCGCGGGTCCACGTAGGAGTTGCGGGCGACGGTCGGGGTGTTGCCGAGGTGGTCGGCGACCGTCTCGACGGCGCGGCGCACCAGCCGGGTGCGGGCCCGCTGCGCCCGCGGCACCCGCCCCTCCTCCGCGACCGCCGCGGCCAGGGTGACCGCGGCCAGCACGGTGGCGTTCCAGGTGCGGAGGTCCTTGCAGGTGAAGCGCTGCCCCACGAGCTCCTTGACCGCGACGTTCAGGTCCGCGGACGTGACGTCGTGCCAGTCCCGCCGCACCCGGTAGGCCAGCAGGTCCTCGCCGCCGCCCTTGCGCCGCAACAGCCCGGTGACGAGCCGGTGCAGCATCGGGTCCGTCAGGTCCAGGGTGCGCGGGATGCCGCCCTTGGCGGGGTAGGAGAACCGCACCGTGCCCCGCCGTAGCGTGACGTGTTCGCGGCGCAGGGTGGCGAGGCCGAAGGTGCCGGCCTCGTCGTGGTCGTCGCCGTCGTGCCCGCACTCGTCGCCGCAGGTCGGCGCGTACTGCTCGCCGCCCGCGCGGAAGACCCCGATGTCGATCATGCGGACCGCGCCCGCCAGCACCCGTTCCCGGGTCAGGCCGGTGCCGTTCAGGCGCGCCGCGACCTCGACCCGGGCCTCGCCGAGGCGCCGGCCGAGGGCCAGGACGCGGTCGTGCTTCGCGGAGTCCCGGGCCAGGCGCCAGTCGTCGTGGTAGCGGTACTGGCGGCGGCCGGCCGCGTCCGTGCCGACGGCCTGGATGTGCCCCTTCGGATCCGGGGCGATCCACACGTCCTGCCAGGCGGGCGGGATCACCAGGCCCCGGATCCGCGCGACCGCGGCCCGGTCGTCGAGCCGCTCCCCGGAGGCGTCGAGATAGGTGAACCCGCGCCCCGACCGCCGCCGCCCCAGCCCGGGCCCCGAGGGGTCGGAACGCACGAGCCCGGGCGGCGGATCGATCACGGCGACGCTCACGCCGGGCAGATACCCGGAAGATCACCCGCGAACCCTCGTGAGTGGCGATAGTCGCTATAGCGACTATTGCCACTCACGGGAGTCAGTTGCCGTGCTGGCGCTGGCGGGGGGCGCGGCCGTAGGGCTGCTCGACGGGCTCCGCGAAGGGCAGCTCGGGGAGCGGGCGGATCTCCGGCTCGTCGGCCAGCGCGACCGGCTCCTCGTAGTGCCGCAGCCGCATCGGCGGGCCGCTGACGAGCCGGTACTCCGCCTCGTCCTGCGTGATCGTGATCCGCAGCAGCCTGCCCTGCCAGCGCAGCCCGAACGACAGCTTGGACAGCGCCGAGGGCAGGACCGGCGAGAACGCCAGCCCTGTCTGGTCGCAGGTCATGCCACCGAACCCGGTGGTGATCGCCGCCCAGCTGCCCGCGCTGGAGGCGATGTGCATCCCGTGGTCGGTGTTGCCCTGCAGGTCGTTCAGGTCGACCAGCGCCGCCTCGGCCAGGTAGTCGTAGGCCAGCTCGACGTGCCCGGTGCGGGCGGCCACCACAGCCTGCGAGCACGCCGAGAGCGACGAGTCCCGCACGGTGATCGCCTCGTAGTAGGCGAAGTTGCGGCGCATCTGCTCAGGGGTGAAGGCGTCCGGGCGCAGCTGCATCGCCAGGACGAGATCGGCCTGCTTGATCACCTGCTTGCGGTACAGGTCGAAGTACGGGTAGTGCAGCAGCAGCGGGTAGGTGTCCGCCGGGGTGCTCTCGAAGTCCCAGATCTTGTGCTTGGTGAAGCCCTCGGACTGGGGGTGGACCTTGAGGTCCTCGTCGTACGGGATGCGCATCGAGTTGGCCGCGTCCCGCCAGCTCGCCATCTCCTCGGAGTTCACCCCGAGCCTGGCCGCGCTGCGCGGGTGCTTGGCGGCGACCTCGGCGGCGTAGCGCAGGTTCAGCTGCGCCATGAGGTTCGTGTAGACGTTGTTGTCCACGATGGCGGAGTACTCGTCCGGGCCGGTCACGCCGTCGATGCGGAACTCGCCCTTGGAGTCGTGGTGCCCCAGCGAGCGCCAGAGCCGCGCGGTCCCGACCAGCAGCTCCAGCCCCACCTCGAGCTCGAACTGGGTGTCCCCGGTGGCCGCCACGTGCCGGCGCACGGCGTCCGCGATGTCCGCGTTGAGATGGAACGCCGCGGTGCCCGCGGGCCAGTAGCCCGAGCACTCCTCGCCGCGGATCGTCCGCCACGGGAACGCCGCGCCCTTGAGCCCCAGCTGTTCGGCGCGCTCGAACGCCTTCGGCAGGATGGACTGCCGCCAGCGCAGCGCGTCCGCCGCGGCGTCCGGGGCGAGGAACGAGAGCACCTGCAGGCAGAAGGTCTCGGTGTCCCAGAAGGTGTGGCCGTCGTAGCCGTCCGCCGTCAGGCCCTTCGCGGAGATGCACCGGCGCTCGGCGCGGGCACCGGCCTGGAGCACGTGGAAGGTGGCCAGCCGCACCGCCTGCTGGAGCTCGGCGTCGCCCTCGATCTCGACGTCCGCGGTCTCCCAGAAGTCGTCGAGGTACTCCTCCTGCTCGCGCAGCAGGCCGTCCCAGCCGGTGTAGCGGGCGGCGGCCAGCGCGGCGCGGACCTGGTCGTACACCGCGGGCAGGCTGCGCCGTGACGACCAGCCGTACGACAGGTACTTCACGACCCTGAGCGTCTCGCCCGGCTTGACCCGCCCGATGATCGTGGTGGAGCCGGTGTCCTCGGTGGCGTCCGAGGTGATCTTGATCCCGTCCGGTCCGTGGACCTCGTGGTCCATCGCGGCGCCCACCCGCAGCTGTGACTTGCGGGTGCTGTGGACGAGCGTGGCGCCGGCCTCGTCCGCCCGGAACAGCTCGGACTGCAGCGCGTTGGTCAGCGCCGCCTCCAGCCGGGGATCGTCGCCGCCGCGGGTGGGGAGCTGCTCGTTGGCCACGAGCTCGGACTGGACGACGAGCAGCGCGGGCTCGTCGACGACCTCGACCTCGTAGCAGATCGCGGCGATCGCGCGCTGGGTCAGCGACACGAGCCGCTTGCTGCGCACCCTCACGACCCGGCCCGCGGGTGACTCCCACTCGACCTCGCGGGTCAGCGTGCCGGCGCGCAGGTCGAGGACCCGCTCGTGGCGGCGCAGCTTGCCGTAGCGCAGGTCGAAGGGCTCGTCGTCGACCAGCAGCCGGATCAGCTTGCCGTTGGTGACGTTGATGATCGTCTGTCCGGACTCCGGGTAGCCGTAGCCGCCCTCGGCGTAGGGCAGCGGCCGGATCTCGTAGAACGAGTTCAGGTAGGTGCCCGGCAGGTGGTGCGGATCGCCCTCGTCGAGGTTGCCGCGCAGGCCGATGTGGCCGTTCGACAGGGCGAACACGGTCTCGGTCTGGCCCATCGCCGCCATGTCCAGGGTGGGCTCCCGCACCACCCACGGCTCGATGGCGAAGGTGCGGCCGGCGTCGGGCTTCACTTGTCCTCCAACAGTTCCTGCAGGTCGGTGACGACGACGTCCGCGCCGTGCTCGCGCAGGGCCGCCGCGTGCCCGAGCCGGTCCACACCGATCACCCGCCCGAAGTCCCCGGCCCGGCCGGCCGCGACGCCGGCCAGCGCGTCCTCGTAGACGACGGCCGCCTCGACCGGGATCCCGAGATCCTGTGCCGCGGCGAGGAACGTGTCCGGGTTCGGCTTGCCGGGCAGCTTCCGCTCCCGCGCGGTGACCCCGTCGACCCGGTGGTCGATCAGCCCGTCGAGCCCCGCGACCCGGAGCACCTGCTCGGCGTTGGCGCTCGACGACACCACGGCCGTCTTCATCCCGGCCGCGCGGACCGCCTCGAGGTACGGCCGCGACGCCGGGTAGACGTCGACCCCCTGCTCGGAGATCACCACCTGGACCAGGTCGTTCTTCCGGGTGGAGAGGCCCCAGAGCGTCTCGGTGTCCGGGGAGTCGTCCGGGCTGCCCTCGGGGAGCTCGATCCCGCGCGAGGCGAGGAAGCTGCGGGTGCCCTCGAGGCGTGGTTTGCCGTCCACGTACGGGCCGTAGTCGGCCGAGACGTCGAACGGCCGGTAGCCGGGGCCCTCCCGCTTCTCGAGGTACTCGTCGAACATGGTCTTCCACGCCTTGGCGTGCACGCTCGCGGTGTCGGTGAGGACGCCGTCGAGATCGAACAGGCAGGCGCGTGCGGAGTCGGGCAAGCCCAGCATGCGCGAACGGTAGCGTCCCGGCCCAGCCGACGCGCCGCCGACGTCTCTCCGTCACACCCGTGGCGAGCAGGTCTTCACACGGTGTTCACGCAGGCAGGGGACCTAGACGGAGGCGCCGACGCCCAGTCGTAACCGTACGGGGTCGCCGTGCCCCAGATCGGTGACGATCACGGTCGCGCCACCCGCCTGATCGTGCTCCACGACGACCGTCACGGTCCCGCCCTCCGGGCGTGGCTCGACGCCCTGCTGCACCGCGTCCCGCACCACCGCGAGCACCTGCAGCGGCGCGACGACGACGTCGTCCAGCCCGGCCGGCTCGGTCACCTCGCAGCCCAGCCGGCGCCCGAAGCGGGCCTTCTCGATCGCCAGGTACGCGCGGACGGCCGCGAGCTCGTCCGCGAGCGGGATCGACGGCGCGCCGACCCGGTCCGCGGTGCGGGTGAGGTCCGCGAGGCCGAGCAGCAGGTCGCGTGCCCGGACCGGGTCCGTGCGCATCAGCGAGGCGATCGTGTTGAACGCGTTGTAGACGAAGTGCTGCTCGAGGCTGCGGCCGAGCACCCCACTGCCGGCCGGACCGGCGGGCGACGGCGCCGCGGCGGCGGGCTCGGGAGGCGCTTCGGGAGCGCCCGGCCCGGCCGCGGACGGTTCCGGCACGCCGGTCCTGGCCGGTGGGCCGGCCTGCCGGTGGGGCAGCACGCGCGGCTCGGCGCGGCCGCC
>NZ_BAAAQK010000003.1:295642-353101 GCF_039531635.1 Pseudonocardia ailaonensis
CCTGCCCCGCCCGCCCGCCCTGCCCGGTCCGGCCGCTCGGCCGCTCCCGCTCACTCGGCTCAGCCTGCTGGGCCTGCCCCGGCTGCCCCGTCGGCCCCGACTGCCGGGCCTGCTCCGCCCGCTCGGCCTGTTCGGCCTGCTCGGTCTGCTCGGTCTCCCAGGGCGTCCCGCCCCACGCCTCCGGGTCGATCTCCTCGGCGGCCTCCACCCCGGCCCACACCGGAAGACGCAGGTGCCCGCCCCGCGTCCAGCCCTGGTACTCGGCGGACCCGACGATCTCCGGGCGCAGCCAGCGGGCGTCGTCCGCCACCTGGTCCGGGACGGCGCCGGGCCCCTCCTCGTCGAACGGCGAGAGCTGGGCGTGGTGGGTGCGGAGGAGCTCGGCGATCTCGCGGCGCGCGGCTCCCGAGCCGATACCGACCCGCCCGACGTAGCGGAGCGGGCCGTCCACCTCCGGGATGCCGAGCAGCAGCGCCCCGGGGCGGCCGGGCTTGCGCGGGTCCGCGGGCATCCACCCGCCCACGACGACCGGCCGCGACCGCCGCAGCGGCACCCGCAGCCAGTCCCGGGTGCGCCGGCCCGCCTTGTACGACGCGTCCGCCCGCTTGAGGTGCAGCCCGTCGAGCCCGTAACGCTCCGCGGTCTCCATCACGAACGCCGCGTCCGACGCCGGGTGCGAGGGCGGCACGAGGATCGGCGCCCCGGCGATGCCCAGACCCTCCAGCAGCTCGCGGCGTTCCGCGTAGGGCCTGCGCAGCAGCGGGCGGCCGTCGAGCCAGAGCAGGTCCGTGGCCACGAACCCGATCGGCACCCGCTCGCGCAGCCGCTCCGACGGGGCGACGGTGGAGGTGCGGCGCATCAGCGGCCGGCGGCTGGGGCGCCCCGCGTCGTCCAGGGCGACCACGACGCCGTCGAGCACCATGCCGGAGCCGCGGACCCGCTCACCGAGCACCGCGAGCTCCGGGAAGGACCCGGTGACCGTCCGGGCGGTGGAGGAGAGCAGCCGCACCCGGCCCGGCAGGACATAGGCCACGCACCGGAACCCGGCCCAGGCGAACTCGACGGCCCACTCGCCGCGGTCGCCGTCGGCGAGGTCGCCCTGGGCGGGGAGCATCGGCGGGACGACCGCGGGCATTCCTGCGGGCATGCCGCTGCCCACACCACCCCGCCGCCCGTTCACGCGCCCCACGGTAATCGGCGGTACACCCTCCTCGTCACCTGATCGGCCGTACGGTGGTGGCGGCGCGCCCAGACAGCCCTGATCTGCGGCGGGTGGCGGGTGAGCCGGCCCGCAGTGGTGGTGGGCCGGCTCGTGGTGGCGGGTGGGCCGATCGGCGGGCACGGGTGGACAATCGGACCCACCATGACGTCTCCCCTCCTCACCGACCGCCTCCCGCGTGCCGACGACCCCGACGCGCTGGTCGAGACCTTCGCCGACTGGGCCTACTCCGAGCGGGGCCTGTCGCTCTACCCGGCGCAGGAGGAGGCGCTCCTGGAGATCGCGACCGGCGGCAACGTCATCCTCTCCACGCCGACCGGCTCCGGGAAGTCGCTGGTGGCCATCGCGGCGCACGCGGCCGCCCTGGCCCGCGGCGTCCGCACCTTCTACACCGCGCCGATCAAGGCGCTGGTCAGCGAGAAGTTCTTCGCGCTGATCGACGTGTTCGGCCCCGAGCGGGTCGGCATGCTCACCGGCGACGCGGCGGTCAACGAGGGCGCGGAGATCATCTGCTGCACCGCGGAGATCCTCGCGAACATCGCGCTGCGCCAGGGCCGGGCGGCGGACGTCGGCTCGGTGATCATGGACGAGTTCCACTTCTACGCCGACCCGAGCCGCGGCTGGGCGTGGCAGGTGCCGCTGATCGAGCTCCCGCAGGCGCAGTTCCTGTTGATGAGCGCCACCCTGGGTGACACGACCTTCTTCTCCGAGGACCTCACCCGCCGCACCGGGCGGACCACCGTGGAGATCACGAGTGTCGAGCGGCCCGTGCCGCTGCTGTACCGGTACGTCACCACGCCGCTGCACGAGACGATCGACGAGCTCCTCCACACCCACGAGGCGCCCGTCTACGTCGTGCACTTCACCCAGCAGTCCGCCGTCGAGCGGGCGCAGTCGCTGATGAGCGTGAACGTGACCTCGAAGGAGGAGAAGGCGGCGATCGCGGAGCTGATCGGCGACTTCCGGTTCACGGCGGGCTTCGGGAAGACGCTGTCGCGGCTGGTCCGGCACGGGATCGGCGTGCACCACGCCGGCATGCTGCCGCGCTACCGCCGGCTCGTGGAGACCCTCGCGCAGGCGGGGCTGCTGAAGGTCATCTGCGGCACGGACACCCTCGGCGTCGGCATCAACGTGCCGATCCGGACCGTGCTGTTCACGGCCCTGGCGAAGTACGACGGCACCCGCACGCGCCCGCTGAAGGCCCGTGAGTTCCACCAGATCGCCGGACGGGCGGGGCGGGCCGGGTACGACACCGTCGGCACCGTGGTGGCCGAGGCCCCGGAGCACGAGGTCGAGAACGCGCGGCGGCTCGCCAAGGCGGGCGACGACGTCAAGAAGCGCCGCCGCGTGGTCCGGGTGCAGGCGCCGGAGGGGTTCGTCGGCTGGTCCGCGGCCTCGTTCGAGAAGTTCCAGACCGCGCAGCCCGAGCCGCTGACCAGCCACTTCCAGGTCACGCACGCGTTGCTGCTCAACGTGATCTCCCGCCCCGGGGACGCGTTCGCCAACATGCGGCACCTGCTGGAGGACAACCACGAGCCGCGCCCGCGGCAGCGCAAGCACATCCTGCGGGCCATCGCGATCTACAAGGCGCTGCTGGCCGCCGGGGTCGTCGAGAAGCTCGACGAGCCGGACGCCGAGGGCCGCACCGTGCGCCTCGTGGGCGACCTGCAGCTGGACTTCGCGCTCAACCAGCCGCTGTCCCCCTTCGCGCTGGCCGCGTTCGACCTGCTCGACCGGGAGTCCCCGGACTACGCGCTCGACATGGTGTCGGTGGTCGAGGCGACCCTCGACGACCCGCGGCAGGTGCTCTACGCCCAGCAGAACAAGGCCAAGGGCGAGGCCGTCGCGGCCATGAAGGCCGAGGGCATCGAGTACGAGGAGCGCATGGCGCTGCTCGAGGAGGTCACCTACCCGAAGCCCCTCGAGGAGCTGCTGGTCGGCGCCCTGGACACCTACCGGCGCGGGGCGCCGTGGGTGGAGGACGCCGTGCTGTCGCCGAAGTCCGTGGTGCGGGACATGTCCGAGCGTGCCATGACCTTCCATGAATACGTTGCCTTCTACCAGCTCGCCCGCTCCGAGGGTCTCGTCCTGCGCTACCTCGCGGACTGCTTCCGCGCGCTGCGCCAGACCGTGCCCGCGGCGGCCCACACCGAGGAGCTCACGGACCTCGTCGAGTGGCTCGGCGAGCTGGTGCGGCAGGTCGACTCCTCGCTGCTCGACGAGTGGTCCGAGCTGGCCGCCGGCGGCGGCGTCGAGGAGGAGACGGCACCGCCGTCCGTCGACTCGCGGCCCGCGGGGGTCACCCGCAACGCCCGCGCCTTCCGGGTGCTGGTGCGCAACGCCCTGTTCCGCCGCGTCGAGCTCGCCTCGCTCAACCGCTGGGACCTGCTCGGCGAGCTGGACAAGGAGTCCGGCTGGACGGCGGACCGCTGGCGCGAGGCCTTCGCGCCCTTCTTCGACCTGCACGGCTTCGGCGGCATCGGGGTCGGCCCGAACGCCCGCGGCCCCAAGATGATCGACGTCGTCGAGGAGCCGGAGCGCTGGCTCGTCCGCCAGGTCATCGACGATCCCGAGGGCGACCACGACTGGGCCATCACCGCCGAGGTCGACCTCGCCGCCTCTGACGAGGCCGGCGAGGCCGTCGTCTGGATCACGGGCTTCTCCGACACCTGACCCGAGATGAACCTCAGGGCGATTCCGGCCCCCACGAGATCGCCCTGAGGTTCATCTCGGCGTGAGGTCGGCGAGCAGCTCCAGGATGTGGCGGTAGGTGCTGCCGGTCGCCCGGGTCATGCCGAGCTCGCAGGTGCGGTTGCACGAGACGTGGGCACTCGCGTTGCGCGCCTTCACCTCCGCGGCCTCCCTCGCGGTCGCGGAGGCGGTCAGCTCGGGATGGAGCAGGCCGCGGTCGCCGGCGAAGGCGCAGCAGCCCCAGTCGTCCGGGACGTGGACCTCGTCGGCCACCTCGCGGGCGAGCGCGAGCAGCGCCGGGTCCAGGCCCATCCGGGCAGACGAGCAGGTGGGGTGCACCGAGACCGACGGCACCTTCCGGTGCGGTGGGAGCCTGGGCACCACCTCGTCGAGGACGAACTGCACGGCGTCGACCACCCGGACGTCGCCGGGCACGCCGTCGGTCAGCAGAGCACGGAATCCCTCGCTGCACGAGGAGGCGTCGCTGATCACCGGGAGCTCGCCGGAACGCGTGGCCTCCCGAACGACGGGAAGGACCCGCGCCCGCATCGCCTCGTGGCCCGCCGGCAGGCCCTTCGACGACCACGGGGTGGCGCAGCAGAGCGAGTCGATCCCCTCCGGGACCAGCAGCTCGACTCCCGCTGCGGCACAGAGGGTCTCGAGGCTCGCCTGCACCCCGGGGCCCTCGGCCGGCCCGAACATCGTGGCGACGCAGGCCGGGAGGTACACGGCCGCCGGCCTCCCCTGGGGCGCGGGCCGGGCGCGGCGTCCTCCACCGGCGGGGAGCTCGGGCGACCAGAGAGGGACGGTGTCCGCCCCCGCGACCCTGCGCGCCAGGCGGTTCGCGGCGGCCACCGCCGCACCGAACGCCGTCGTCCGCGGCGCGTCGTCCGCGCTCCGGTCGGCCGCGCTGCCGGCCCGTCGCAGCGCCGTCAGGCCCAGCGAGGCGCCCCGGGTGACCGCCGACCAGTGACCCGCGGCGGTGGTCCACGCCGCCGCGGTGACGGCCGGCTGGTCCTGCTTGCGCAACGTCTTGACCAGGTCGCCGGTGTTGATCAGCACCGGGCAGGCCGTCTGGCACATGCCGTCCACGGCGCAGGTGTCCACGCCGCTGTACCCGTACGCCTCCTCCAGCTGCGCGGCCAGCGCGGTGTCTCCTGCCTGCTCGGCGTCCCGGATCGCCCGCCGGGCGGCGATGCGCTGCCGCGGTGTGAGCGTCAGGTCCTTGCTGGGGCACACCGGCTCGCAGAAGCCGCAGGCCGTGCAGCGGTCGACCTCCGCCTCGACCTCGGGATTGACCTTGATGTGCTTGAGGTGCACCTCGGGATCGTCGCCGATCACCACGCCCGGGCTGAGCACGCCGTGGGGATCGAAGAGGCGCTTGATCTCCCGCATCACGGAGTACAGCTCGTCGCCGTACTGGCGGCGGACGTACGGCGCCATCACCCGGCCCGTGCCGTGCTCGGCCTTGAGCGAGCCGCCCTGTGCCAGCACGAGATCCACCATGTCGTCGGTGAAGGCCCGGTAGCGGCCGAGCTGCTCGTCGGTCTCGAAGCGGTCCGTGAGCATGAAGTGGATGTTGCCGTCCTTGGCGTGCCCGAACACCACGCTGTCGCGGTAGCTGTGGCGGTCGAACAGGGCGGCCAGGTCGCGGCAGGTCTCCGCCAGCGCCGGGACCGGCACCACGACGTCCTCCAGCAGGGCGGTGCTGCCCTGCGGGCGCGCCCCGGCGACCGACGCGTAGAGCCCCTTGCGCAGCTTCCACAGCGGACCGCGGACCGACGCCTCCGTGCTGAGCTCGGCCGGGATCCGCAGCGCGTCCAAGGTCGGGCGCGCCGCGGCGACGAGGTCGGCGAGCTCGTCGGCGGAGGTCGCCTGGTACTCCAGCAGCAGCGCCGCCTGGGAGTCGACCGCGATCCGGGCGACCTCGGGCGGACAGTCCGCGAAGGACTGGCCCACGCGCAGCGAGGTGGCGTCCATCAGCTCCAGGGTCGCCGCGTCCGTCGCCACCAGGGCCGGGAGGGCCTCGCTCGCCGCGAACAGGTCGTCGAACACCAGGAGCGCGGAGGAGATCCGCGTGCGGAGCGGGACCGTACGGAACACCGCGGAGGCGACGAACGCGAGCGTCCCCTCGCTGCCCACCAGCAGGTGCGTGAGGATCTCGGCCGGGGTGGCGTGGTCGAGCAGGGCGTTGAGTCCGTAGCCCATGGTGTTCTTCATGGCGAACTGGCGCTCGATCGTCGCCACGGACGCCGGACGCGCCAGGATCCGCTCGCGCAGCTCCGACAGGCCCTTGGCGAGGTCGGGTTCGAGGGCGCGCAGCCGCTCGTCCGCGTCGGGCGCGCCGGTGTCGACGACCGTGCCGGACGGCAGCACCGCGAGCACCGACTCCAGGGTGCGGTAGCTGTTCTCGACCGTCCCGCAGGCCATGCCGCTGGAGTTGTTCGCGAGCACGCCGCCGACCGTGCAGGCCGCCTCGCTCGCCGGGTCCGGGCCGAACCGCCGCCCGTACCGGGCCAGCCGGGCGTTGAGCTGCCGCACCGTGACGCCGGGCTCGACGCGCACCCGCAGCCCGTCGTCGAGGATCTCGATCTCGCGGAAGTGCTTCCGGGTGTCGACGAGCAGCTGGTCCGTGACGCCCTGCCCGGACAGGCTGGTCCCGCCGGAGCGGAAGGTCAGCGGGACGCCGACGCGCCGGCTCTCCAGCAGCAGCGCCCCCACCTCCGCCGCACCCCGCGGCACCGCGATCGCGGCGGGCAGCAGGTGGAAGTGCGAGGCGTCGTGGGCCAGGGCGTGGCGGGAGAGCACGTCGGTCCGCAGCTCGAGCATCAGGGAACCATCCTCCTCGACCGGACTCCCGGCAGATTGTTCAGCAAGTTGACTGGCTGAGCAACACTACCGAGTAGCTCCGTTGAGTAGGGTGGCCGCCGTGGTCACCCGGGTCCAGGTCACGTCGGTCGTCGACGCCATCGCGACGGATCTCCGCGCCGCCGTGCTCGGCGGCGAGCTCGGGCCCGGCGCCTCGCTCACGGAGGCCGAGGTCGCGGGCCGCTACGAGGTGGCCCGCGCCACGGCGAAGGCCGCCATCGAGCGGCTGGTCGCCGAGGCGGTGCTGGAACGCAGCACGAACCGGACCGCGCGGGTCGTCCGCCTCGGACCCGCCGACGTGCGCGACATCTACCTCTCGCGGGCCTTCCTCGAGGCCGAGGTGCTGCGGAGGCTCGCCCGCGCGGGTACCCCGGTCCCGGAGGCCGCCCACGAGGCGAACGCGGAGATCCGGCGGCGGTGGGAGGCCTCCAGCTTCGACGTCGTCGAGCCGGACATGCGGTTCCACTCGTCGCTGGTCGATGCCGTCGACAACGTCCGGACCAGCCGGATGTACCGGTCGCTGACGTCCGAGGTGCGGCTGTGCATGGCCCAGGTGCAGGGTCGGCAGCTGCTCAGCCCGGCGACCATCGTGGCCGAGCACGAGCGGATCCTCGACCACGTGCAGGCCGGCCGCGGCGACGCCGCGGCGGAGCTGCTCGACGAGCACCTCGCCCGGGCCCGGGAGCTGCTGGTCGGCGCGCTCGGCGGGCAACCCGGCCCCGAGGCCACCCTCCCGAGCTCGGTCCTCCCTGCCTGAGCCGCACCGAGCCGGTCGCGCGGCGTCGACCCGCGACGATCACGGAACGCACTGCCGCGCTACGCGGCGCGGTGCCGCGCGTGGAACAGCGTGTAGACGGCGAACACCACGAGCCCGGCGGCCAGCACGATCAGCACCGCGGGCCCGGCGGCGTGCCCGGCCAGGCCCTTCAGCGCGGCGTCGAGCCCGACGGGCTGGGCGGGATCGTGCCGGACCGCCGCGACCACGAGCAGGCCGCCGGACAGCACGTAGGCCGTCCCCAGCGCCGTCCAGCCCACCCGGCCGAGGCGCATCACCAGCAGCGAGCGGCGCAGCCCCGCGCCGCGGAGGTCGAGGTCGCGGCGGAACGCCCCGCTGATCCCGCGACAGGCGGCGTACCCGGCCACCGCGACGATCCCGACGCCCGCCGCGCCCAGCAGGAACCGCCCGCCGGGCAGGCCCAGGAGCAGCGACGGCAGCGGCGGCGTCGACGGATCCGCCCCGCCGTCGGCCGCGACGTCGGCCGCCGTCTTGAGCAGCACCCCGTAGACGACCGCCTCGGCGAGATCCACGGCCGTGCGCCGCAACCGGGGCACCCACGGCAGCCCCCGGTGCCCGAGGGCCGCCTGTACGAGCCGGTCCAGGACGAGTGCCGCGAGCCCGCCGACGACGAGCCAGAGCACCACCCGTCCCGCCCCGGTCGACGCCACGGCCTGCAGCGCGCCGGTCTTGTCGGCCTTCCCGCCCGCGCCGAGCGCGATCCGGACGGCCAGCACCGCGATCAGCAGGTGCACCAGGCCGTAGGCGACCAGCCCGACGCGCGCCAGGCCGTCGACCACCGGATGGTGGGCCACCCGGGCAGCACCATCGGAGACCTCCGCGGCGTCGGGCATCGGAGCAGTGTGTCAGCCGAGCGGGCTGCGCGGGAGCAGCCGGTCGGCGACGATCTTCTGCTGGATCTCGCTGGTGCCCTCGAAGATCGTGGTGAGCCGCGCGTCGCGCCAGTAGCGCTCGACCCGGTGCTCGGTGGTGTAGCCGTTGCCGCCGTGGAGCTGGATGCCCTCGCCGGTGACCTCCGCGGCCATCTCGGTGGCCAGCAGCTTCACCATCGCGGCCTCCCGCTCGCACGGTTCGCCCTGGTCCAGGCGGTGGGCGACGTGCTGGTAGAAGGAACGGGCCTGCTCTACCCGTGCCGCCATCGTCGCCAGCCGGAAGCGGACGGCCTGGAAATCGGCGATCGGGTGCTCGAACTGCTCGCGCTGCTGCAGGTAGACGATGCAGTCCTCGACCGCCCCGCGGGCCAGCCCCACCGCCCGGGCCGCGGTGTGCACGCGGGCGACGTTGAGCCATTTCTGGGCGTCGGAGAAACCCTGCTCGCCCAGCAGGTTGGCGGCGGGTACCCGCACGCCGTCGAACTCCAGGTCCCAGGTGACGAACCCGTGGTAGCCGATCTTGTCGATCGGGCTGCCGGTCAGCCCCTCGGGAAAGGAGTCCCGCTCCTTCTCGACGACGAGCGTCGCCAGCCCCGCCGAACGCCTCTCCCCCGGCTCGGGATCGGCCGTGCGCACCAGGACCTGGAGGAAGTCGGCCGCCTTGGCGTTGCCGATCCAGCGCTTGCGGCCGGTGATCACGAACTCGTCGCCCTCGCGCACCGCCCGGGTGGCGACGGCGGCGAGGTCCGATCCGGCATCCGGCTCGGACAGGGCGATGGCCCCGATCCAGGTGCCGGCCGCGCTGCGCCGCAGCAGCTCCGCCCGTCGACCCGGGTCGTCGACGCCGGTCCCGGCACCCTGGGCACGGGCGATGATGCTGCCGACGCTCATCCAGCCGCGGGCCAGCTCCTCGGCGATCATGCAGTACTCGAAGGCGCCGAGCCCCAGGCCGCCGTCCTCGCGCGGGATCGTGATGCCGAAGTACCCGAGCCCGCCCATCTCGTCGAGCAGGGAGCGCGGGATCTCGCCCTTGACCTTGTCGAGCTCGTCGGCGACCGGGAGGACCCGGTCCTCGACGAAGCGGCGCGCGGTCGCCTGCAGCTCCTCGCGCTCCGGGGTGTGGAACGGGTCCGCGACGACGGGCACGGGCGGGGCCAGCAACTCGCTCATCCCCGAGTTGTGTCACAGCCCGCGCGAGCCCGCTCGCCGGGACCTGTCCCTACAGCTTGCGGAGTCCGGACAGGACCCTCTCCATCAGGGCCAGGTCCGGCCCCTCCGCCGTGACGGTCCGGTGCACCACCAGCCCACCGGTGACGGCCAGGTCCCCGACGACGACCCGCGCCACCCCCAGCGGCATCCCGGCCATGGCACCGACCTCGGCGATCGAGCGGGGCTCGCGGCACAGCTCCAGGATCGGCCGGTGCTCGGCCAGCTCCGCGCGGCCGAACGCGGCGGGCGGGGTGGAGACCAGGGTCTCGACCGCCAGCTCGTAGCGGGAGCGCGTCCGACCACGCGTGTAGAAGTAGGGCCGGACGGCGGTGGAGCGGCCCCCGCGCTCCTCCATCGGCTCCACGTCCGGTTCCTCGTCCGCGTCGTCGGCCGCGAGCGGGGGCGGCGGTGCCGGGACGGGCTCGGGGACCGGTGCCGGGACGGGCGCCGCCCGGCGCCGCGGGGCCCCGCCGAACCGGGCGCCGGTGAACCCGACCTCGGGCGCCGGCAGGTCCGGCGCGGCGGCGTCCGGGACCGCGGGCACGGGGGCGGCCGGGGGTGGTGCGGACGGGCCGGGACGGGCCCCCACGACCGGCATGGCGACCGTGTCCGCCTCGTCCGCGGTCCGCCGGGCACCCGGCTGTCCCGCGGGGCCCGTCGGGCGCGGCGCGCTGTCCGTCGCCGGATCGTCCCGTCTGCGGCGCCGCTTGCGGGGCGCACCACCGAAGCGGGCACCCGTGAAGCCGATCTCGACCTCGTCCGACGACATGCCCAGCACGCTCCCTCGACCGTGTTACGACTCTGTGTCCGGATCGTTCCGCGGGCATGACGCTTGCGGTGCGTGGCCCGGTTTCCGCCGGATGGGTGAAATGCCGTGGTAGGGCGGTCACGGGGCGCTCCGCCGGATCACCGTTGGGTCACCGGATGGGGACGAGTCGGACCCGTCACCCGACCGCCGGGTCCTCGTTGCGCCTGCACGCGCGTTCGGGCGGCTAGATTCTGCCGATGTCTCGGTTCGCCCGCCCCTGGTTCGCGCTCGTCGCCGTCGTGGCGCTGCTCGGCATCGTCGTGCAGGTGATCGCCACGGCCGTCGACTCCCGGCCGTACTCGGTGTTCGACTCGACCGGCTCGCGGGTGGCGAACGTCTTCGCCTTCTTCACGATCCTGTCGAACCTGCTGGTCGGCGTGGTGCACCTGCGCCTGGCCGCGGCACCGCCGCGCTACGGGCGGCTGATCCGGGTGCTGGTGCTCGCCGGGGTGATGTCCATCGGGGTCACCGGGATCGTCTACAACCTCGTGCTCGCGCAGACCTCGAACCCCCAGGGCCTGCACCAGCTCGCCAACGTGCTGTGTCACATGGTCACGCCCGTGATCGCCGTCGCCGGGTGGCTGGTGTTCGGGCCGCGCGGGCTGATCGACCGGACGGTCGTGCTCCTGTCGTTGATCTACCCTGCGGCCTGGCTCGTGTTCACGCTGGCCCGGGGCGCGTTCATCGACTGGTACCCCTATCCCTTCGTCGACGTCGTGAGCCTCGGCTACGGGCGGGTGGCGATCAACTGCCTCGTCGTCGCGGTGCTGTTCCTCGGGCTCGGCTTCGGCGCCCTGGTCCTCGACCGGCACCTGCCCGGCGAGCACCCCGCCGTGGCGCCCCTCCCGGAGTAGCCCTCCCGGACCGGCCCCCGACAGGGCATGCTGTCGGCCGTGGCGATCACCCGAGGATTCACCGGACGCGGCCGGGCGGCGCGGGACCCGCGGCTGCCCCCGGGCCAGTACGACGCCGGCAGGGACTGGCCGGTCCTGCACGCCGAGTCCACCCCCCGCCTGGCGACCGACCGCTGGACCTTCACGATCGAGGGCCTTGTCGACCGCCCCACCAGCTGGACCTGGGCCGAGATCCGCGCGCTGCCCCGCTCGCGCTACTCCGGCGACATCCACTGCGTGACGACGTGGTCCAAGCTCGCCATGACCTTCGACGGCGTCTCGGTCGACACCCTGCTCGACGCCGCCGGTGTCCGTCCCGAAGCCCGGTTCGTGGTGGCCACCGCGCACACCGGCTACACCACGAACCTGCCGCTGGAGGACGTCACCGGTGGGAAGGCCTGGGTGGTCTGGGACGCGGACGGCAGCCCGCTGACCACCGAACACGGCGGCCCGGCCCGGCTCCTGGTGCCGCACCTGTACTTCTGGAAGAGCGCCAAGTGGGTCTCCGGGCTGCGGATCGGCGCCGAGGACGAGCCCGGCTTCTGGGAGCGCAACGGCTACCACGACCGCGGCGACCCCTGGCTCGAGCAGCGCTATCAGGGGGACTGACGTGGCAGGCCCCTGGCAGCAGGCCACGGTCGTCGGGATCCGGCGGGAGACCCCGACCGCCACGACCTTCCGCCTGGCCCTCGAACGCCCGTTCACGCACGTCGCGGGCCAGTACGTCGTGCTGCGGCTCTCCGCCCCGGACGGCTACACCGCCCAGCGCGACTACTCGATCTCCTCGGTGCCGGGCTCGCCGGAGCTCCAGATCACCGTCGAGCACCTGCCCGGCGGGGAGGTCTCCGAGTTCCTGCACGAGGTCGTCGAGGTCGGCGACGAGCTTGAGCTCCGCGGCCCGATCGGCGGCCACTTCGCCTGGGCGGCGGACGGCCCGGCCCTCGGGATCGGCGGCGGATCGGGGGTCGTACCGCTGATGTCGATGCTGCGCCAGGCCAGGGCCACCGGCCAGGAGGACCTGTTCCGGCTGGTGGTGTCCGTGCGGCGCCCGGTGGACCTCTACTTCGCCGCGGAGATCACCGGGCCGCGCACCACGGTCGTCCACACCCGCCAGGAGGTCGCCGGACGGGCGGCGGGCCGGCTGACCGCCGCCGATCTCGCGCCGGCCCTCGGTCCGGACGGCCCGATCTACGTGTGCGGCACCCCGCCCTTCTGCGACACGGTGACGGAGCTGCTCACCGGCCTGGGCGCGGCCACCGCGCGCATCCGGGTGGAACGCTTCGGCCCCACCGGCACCTGACCACCGCCGCACCGTCCCCCCGCGGTGATCATCAGGACCTCAGTGCGAATTGTGCATGATCATCCGACACTGAGGTCCTGGTGATCTCCCTGTGAGCGGTCACGCCCTGCGGTACACCTCGGCGGCGGCGCGGGAGAAGCCGCCGGGGACACCGATCGCGTCGAATGCCGCGGCCGCCTCCTCCATCTCCCCCACCCACCGCCAGCCCTTCTCCCTGGCCTGCGGCCCGATCCCCGCCAGCCGGTCGTCGAGATCGACGCCGGCGCGGGTGAGCTCCTCGCGCAGCTGCTCCGTGACCCCGTAGGCGCGGGCGGCCTCGTCGAGGGCCAGCCAGATCGCGGGCAACGCCTTGCTCTGCAACGCGAAACACGCCTTCAGCGCGCTCGCGGTGCCCGGCTCCGGCCCGGCGATCCGCGGGATGAACGGGGTGCCCTCGAACAGGCCCGCGACCGTGGCCGCGTGCGGGCCGGACAGCCACAGCACCGTCCGCCCCTGCTCCCACGCCGGCGGGCCGATCACGGCCCCGTCGACCAGCGCCTCGCCGAACAGCTCGCCGATCCGCGCGACCGTCGCCGGGGACACCGCGTTCGCGTCGACGTACAGCGGCCCTCCCGCGGCGGAACCGGCCGGGCGGCTCGCCGCCGCCACGTGCTCCGCCACCTCGAGCGCCGCGTGCGGCGGACAGATGGAGACGACGACGTCCGCGCGGCGCGCCAGGTCCGCCACGGTCGGCACCGCGATCAGGTCGGCCAGCTCGGCCCGCTTCGCGGTGGCATGGGTCCGCCCGGCATCCGCCCAGATCACCGCCCCCGCCCGGGGCTTCAGCGCCGAGCCCAGCGCGGCACCCATCGCACCCGGGTGCAGGATCCCGATCACCGGCCGCGCCGGCAGCTCCCACTCGCTCACGCCCGCCTCCTCGCCGGCGCTCGTCGGCCGCATTCGCGACCGCGCTGCGCCGAATGGTGAGCTCACGAGTTCGCTCACGCCCGCCATCATCCGCCCGCCCCCAGGTGCTCCCGCACACTCGTCACCAGATCGGCCACGCCGGGGACCACCCACACCGCCAGGCCGAGCGTCAACGCCGTCAGCAGCGGAGCGACGACCAGCATCTCCACCCGCCCACCGGCCCGGAAGCGCAGCGGCCGCGGGCTGCCGACCGGGAACCAGCGGCGACCCCGGATCGACACCGGCCAGAAGATCGGGGCACCGGACTCCGTGATCGCGTCGCCGAGGGAGTGCACCAGCATCCCGAGCCCCACCGCGATCCCGAGCCAGCCTGCGGCCCCGGCCGTCCCGCCCGGCAGCTTCTCCTCCGCCGCCCAGGTCAGCCCCGCGGCGATGACCAGCGACGGCGGGCCGGGCACCAGCCCGTCGAGACCCTTGATCGCCAGCGCCAGGCACACGAACAGCACGCCGACCGTGACGGGCGTGCCCCAGCGCGCACTGGCCGCGGCCGTCCCGCCGCCGAGCAGCAGGGCCCCGGCGAGGGTGTGGGTCAGCCCGCGGTGGGTGCCGCGCCCCGTGTCCCGCGGACCCCGGGTGAGCCGGAACAGCAACGCCGAGAACGGCCGCACCGCCCGCGCCGCGAGCCAGGAGGCCCACGAGAACCGCCGCGTCGCCGTCGACGAGGGATGGTCGAGGTCCGGGAGGAGCGCGGCCCCCGCGGTCACCCCGGCGAAAGTGAGCACGGTGCCCACGGTCGCCACCATCCCGACGGCCTGGGGTGCGAGACCCGCGACCGCGAGCCCGAGGGCCGCTCCCGACGTGGCGTGACTGACCCCGAGCACCGCGTGAGGCTACGGCCCCGGTACCCGCTCGGCGGCGCGGCGCGCCGTGGGGCAGGGTGGGCCCGTGGAGATGGGTGATGTGGATCTCGCGGGCTGGTGCCAGCTGCCCTCGCCGGCCGGCGCCGAGGTCGTCGCCGCGTCCGGTGTGGACCTGGTGTGCGTCGACGCCCAGCACGGCCTGATCGGCGACGACGCGCTGCTCGCGATGCTGCAGGCGCTGCGGGGCACGCGGGTGCTGGTCCGGGTGCCGCGCAACGCCCCGGACGCGATCGGCCACGCCCTCGACCGGGGTGCGGACGGGGTGATCGTGCCGCTCGTCGACTCCGCGGACCAGGCCGCGGCCGCGACCGCGGCGTGCGCCTACCCGCCGGACGGCCACCGCAGCTTCGGCCCGACGCGACACGCCTGGGCGGGCGCGGACACCTCCGCCCGCGGGGGCTGCGTGATCATGATCGAGACACTGGCCGGGGCCCGCGACCTGCCGGCGATCCTGGAGGTCCCGGGCGTCGACGCGATCTTCGTCGGCCCGTCGGACCTGGCGCTGAGTGCCGGGAAGCCGGCCGTCCCGCCGCTCGAGGACGAGGACTACGCGGCCCTGCTGCGCAGCATCACCCGGCAGTGCCGGGAGGCGGGCATGCCGGTCGGGGTGTACTGCGGCGCACCCGCCTGGGCCGCCCGCTACCGGGAGCTGGGCTTCACCTGGCTGACCCTGCCGGCGGACCACGCCCTGCTCTCCACCGCCCTCGCCGCCGCGCTCACCGAGATGCGCGCCTGACGCCCACCCGGCTGCCCCGCCGACTCCGGCCGTCCCTGGGCCCGGCCGTCCCCCGGCCCAGCCGCCGCGGGTGCAGCCGTCCGCGGGTGCAGCCGTCCCCGGGCCGAGCCGTCCCCGGGCCGAGATGAACCTCAGGGCGATTCCGACCATGATCGAACCGCCCTGAGGTTCATCTCGGCGGGGGACGTTAGCCGGCCGTCTCGTCGGCCAGGTTCGCCAGGCGCGCGTCGAGATCCTGCTCCTGCGCCACCTCCTCGGCCGACTCCGCGCGCCCCGTGACCCGGCTGAGGTCCTCGCGGAGGCCGTCGAGCCAGGCCCGCAGGTCGGCGAGGTGGTAGAGGTCGGCGCCGAGGTTCGTCGGCCAGGTCAGGGTGGGATGGGCGAGCGTCGGGGCGGTCAGCGCCGTGCGGTCCCGGCGGGCCAGACCCAGGGCGACGTGCTCGAACCGGCTCGCGACGTCCGCCGCGGCCGCGTCCAGCGGCCCCACGCAGTCGAGCAGCCGCCCGGTCGGGCAGTCCCGCACCAGCGCCTCGGCGCCGCGCACCGCGTGGTGCCCGGCCACGAGCGTCGCCTGCCAGTCCACGACACCGGTCCTGGTGCGGCGTTCGCTCTGGTAGAGCGCGTACGAGGCCTCCGCGAGCAGTCCGGTGCGCCGCGCGCGCGGCAGGGCGTCGCCGGGCCGGCCGCCCTCGGCGACCACGCGGACCGTCTCCCGGACGACGCCGGCGGCGTCGGCCAGGAACTCGGCCCCGGCCCGGTGCATCTCGCCGCTGCCCCCGCGCGGCCACGCGACCAGCCCTATCACGACCCCGACCAGCGCGCCCACCCCGACGTCGAGCAGCCGGGCCTCGGCCAGGTGCCAGTCGGCCGGGCTGACCTGCGCGAAGATCAGCGAGATGACGATCGTGAACAGCGCCTGCGCCCAGCCCGGCCCGAGCAGCGGGCCGGCCGCGAAACCGACGAGCATCGCGAACGGCAGCAGGATCGCGTAGGTCGTGGGCGGCACGCCGGCGACCAGCAGCCCGGCGGCCAGGACCGCGCCGATCGTCGTGCCCACCAGCGCCGGCCGCAGTGCCGAGCGGGTCTCCGCGGCCGTCGTACGGAGCACGGTGAGGATCGTGAGCAGCACCCAGAAACCGTGCGAGAGGTCGAACAGGCCCGCCAGCAGCCGGGCCGCGGCCAGCGCCGCCGCGAGCCGCAGCGCGCCCTGGAAGTAGACCGAGCGGGTCGTGAGGTGCCCCTGCAGCCGCCGCCAGAGCAGCTCCGGTTCGGAGCTGTGGGCGAACCAGAACTGGCCCGGGCGGGCCTCCGGGGGCGTCGGGTCGGGTGGGATCGGGGCGCGGGCGACCACGCGCAGCGCCGTGACCAGCGTCTTCGTCCACTCCCCCAGCATCAGGGCGAGCGAGCCGAGCCGCAGGCGCTGGGGGTCGATGCCGTCCGGGGACACGGCGAGGCGCTCGGCGCGGAACGTGCGTAGGGCCGCCGCGATCCGGTCGGTGTCGGGCACCTCGCCGGTACCCCGCAGCCAGCGCGACGCGGCCTCCGCACAGCCCGAGACCTCCTCCAGCAGCGCGGCGGCGGCCGGCAGGTCCGCCGCGTCGCGGTCGTCGAGCCGGGCCAGCTCGGCGGTCCGGCCGAGCAGCAGCCGCACGGTGGCCGAGGCCGCGGTCAGCGCCCGGTCGCGGCGGCTCGCCGAGGCCGGCACCTGCCCGGGCGGCAGCCGGGAAGGCCGCAGCGCGTCCGCGGCCGCCACGGCGTCGGGGAGCCGCGCGTCGAGCGCGACCCGGCCGCGGTCCCGTCCGGACCAGGCGTCGGCGACCGCCGCCAGGCAGCCCGACAGGCCGTCGACGGCGTCGGCAAGCCGGTCCGTGTACGGGGTCGGTTCGGGATCGGGCCAGAGGAACCGCTCGGCGAGCGCCAGCAGGATCACGGCCAGCGCGAACCCGGCCAGCCGCCAGCCCAGCGCCCCGGGGGCGAAGGGCGGGAAGCACGGCAGGATGTAGAGCAGCTGGGTGCCCGCGGCCAGCCCGACCAGCCGGGGCCCGCCGACCCCCACGAAGCTCACGGCGAAACCGAGCACGAACATGCCCGCGGTCGCCGCCGCGAGATTGAACGACAGCAACGTCCCGAGGGTGATCAGCACCGCGCCGACGGGCAGCATCAGCAGCAGCGTGCGCATGCGTCGGGCACCGCCGCCGGGGATCTGCGACAGCACCCCGAGCGCCACCGCCCCGAACAGCGCGTAGGGCGCCATGTCGACGTTGTCCAGCACGTAGCGGCACAGGTAGAAGCCCAGGCAGGCCACGATCGTCACGCGCGCGGCCCTCCGCACCGCGACGAGCCCCGGATCGTGCGCCCTCAGCCAGCCCATGCGGCGATCCTGCCGCGTGCGCGCTGCTCAGGACAGAGGCGGCTGGGGCACGGTCCCCCGGCGGTCCTTGAGCTTCTTCGGCCAGAAGTGCTGGATGGCGGCGTTGAAGTGGGCGCCGAGCACGATCGCGAGCCCGATGAAGAAGGCCGCGAGCAGGAAGGCGATGGGGGCGGCCAGCGCGCCGTAGGTGTACCCGGTCGTGGTGAGCCAGCTGATGTAGATCCGCAGGCCGGTGGCCCCGACGAGGAAGACGACCGCGGCCAGGACCGCGCCCGGCAGCCCACGGTGCCAGGGCGGCTTCGCCGGCAGCGCGAGCTTGTAGAGCGTGGTGAGCGCGAGGATCAGCCCGACCGCCAGCACCGGGTAGTACAGCCAGCCGATCAGCGTGACGGCCGTGTCCTGCCAGGACGCGGGCAGCAGCTTGGGCAGCCGGTCCGGGCCGAGCGCCAGCAGCGGCAGGGAGATGATCCCGCCGACCAGCGCCACGACGTACATCAGCAGCGCGAGGATCCGCTGCCACACCGGGTTGCGCACGCCGTACTGGTCGTGCGCGCGGGTGATCGCGTCGACGAACGACGACATGGCCGACGAGCCGGACCACAGCGAGATCACGAAGCCCAGCGACACGAGCTCGGAGCGCCCGGTGGTGAGCAGCGTGGTGATGGTCGGGCCGATGATCTCGTCCACGGCGTTGCTGCTGAACACCGTCGACGCCCCGCGGATCAGCTGCTGCTGGGCGAGCTCGATGGTGTCCGGCCCGAACCAGCCGCCGATGTAGCCGAGGCTGCCGAGCAGCCCCAGGAGCAGCGGCGGGAGCGAGAGGGTCTGCCAGAAGGCGGCGGAGGCGGCCTCGCTGAAGATGTTGTCGTCCCATGCCCGGACCAGGGTCCGCGTGGTGACCCGCCAGATCCCGCGGCGGCCGTAAGGCCGGGGCTGACCGTCGGCGGTGAGCCGGACGGTCGGGGCGTCGGGAGGGGCGTCCGCCGCCGGGGCGGGTTCGGCCTGCCGAGCGGTCGCGCTCCGTGATGTCGAGGCCGCCTGTACGGGCGCGGCATCGGTGCCCCGCTGCGACGGGGGCTGAAACGGGGGCTGAGACGAGGGCTGAGGGCGGGCCACGACGTCCGTGGGCCGCTCGTCCCCCGCCGGCGTCGCGGCCGGGTCCTGCCCCACGGTGGACGGCTCGGCGGTGGACGGCTGGGCAGTGGACGACTCGGCAGCGGACGACTCTGCGGTGGACCGCGCGGGGGGCGGCTCCGGGGCGGTCGGCCCGGGCGCGCGCGACCTCCGCGCGCGCTCGCGGGCCTCGCCCGCCACGTCCGTCATGTCCTCCAGGATGCGCCCACCTGCGCCTTCTGTCAGCGCAGGCGCGCCCCGCCCGGCCGAGTGTTAGCTCAGCGTGACCGCCACGACGACCTGGCGGCCGTCCCGCCGTGCCACCGCGTGACCGGAGCGCTCCGCTCCGTCTAGCTCGAGTCGGAGCGGGCCGCCGTCACCGGTGAAGTTCCGCCACCAGCGCTTCTTGTCCGGCATCTCGACGCGGATCTCCACATCCTCGCCCCGCCGCCGGAACGCGACCGGCGTGCTGAAGGTCCGCCCGCTGCGCCGCCCCTCGTAGCTGACGATCGTCAGCGAGCGGCGGATCGGCCCGCCCAGCGGCGACGCGCGCAGCGCGAGCACCCCCGCGTTGACTGTGCCGGCGAGCTTCCCCAGGAGTCCGTCCACGACGTCAGTCCAACATCCCGAGGATCTCGGTCGCCGCGAGGGTCGGCGTGAGCGAGCCCTTCCGCACGTCCGCGGTGAGCGACGGCAGGCGGTCCTTGACGGCGGGATCGCCGGTGAGCCGGTCCATCAGCTGGTCCCGGATCATCGCCCACATCCACTCGACCTGCTGGTCCGCGCGCCGCGAAGCCAGCTCGCCGTGCTTCTCCAGGACCGCCCGGTGCTCGAGGATCTTGCCCCACACCGCGTCCAGCCCGTTGCCGGTCTGCGCGGAGCAGGAGAGCACCGGGGCGCGCCAGTGCTCGCTCGCCGGCGTCATCATGTGCAGGGCGCCGGCGAGGTCCCGGGCGGCCGCCTTCGCCTCCCGCTCGTGCGGCCCGTCCGCCTTGTTGACGGCGACGACGTCCGCCAGCTCGAGGATGCCCTTCTTGATCCCCTGCAGCTGGTCACCGGTGCGCGCGATGGTGAGGAACAGGAAGGTGTCGACCATCCCGGCCACGGTGACCTCGGACTGCCCGACGCCGACCGTCTCGACGAGCACGACGTCGTAGCCGGCAGCCTCCATCAGCACGATCGTCTCGCGGGTCTTGCGCGCGACCCCGCCGAGCGTGCCGGCTGACGGCGACGGCCGGATGAAGGCGTTGTCGTCCACGGCCAGGGCCGCCATGCGGGTCTTGTCGCCCAGGATCGAGCCCCCGGTCCGGGTGGACGAGGGGTCGACCGCCAGCACCGCGACCTTGTGTCCCGCGCCGGTCAGCCGGGTGCCGAGGGCCTCGATGAAGGTCGACTTCCCGACCCCGGGCACGCCCGAGATCCCGACCCGCACGGCTCCCCCGGCGTGCGGGGCCAGCTCGAGCAGCAGCTGCTGGGCCTCGTCCCGGTGCGCCGCCTTGGCCGACTCGACCAGCGTGATCGCCCGCGCGAGCAGCGTGCGGTTGCCGTCGAGGACCCCCGTGGCGAGGGTCTCGACGTCGACCCTACGAGGCATCCTGCTGAGCTGCTCTGAGCTTCTCCAGGAGCGAGATCGCGGCCTCGGAGATGACCGTGCCGGGCGGGAACACGGCCGCCGCGCCCATGTCGAGCAGCTCGGGCACGTCCGCCGGCGGGATCACGCCGCCGACCACGATCATGATGTCCGCGCGGTCCAGCTTCGCGAGCTCCGCCTTCAGCTCGGGCACCAGCGTGAGGTGCCCGGCGGCGAGCGAGCTGGCCCCGACGACGTGCACGTCCGCCTCGACGGCCTGGC
This sequence comes from Pseudonocardia ailaonensis, assembly GCF_039531635.1. NCBI lineage: Bacteria > Bacillati > Actinomycetota > Actinomycetes > Pseudonocardiales > Pseudonocardiaceae > Pseudonocardia > Pseudonocardia ailaonensis. The sequence goes on from NZ_BAAAQK010000003.1 coordinate 316,197, forward strand.
GCGCGACCTCGGCCGGGGTCTGGAACAGGGGGCCCACGTCCACGTCGAAGCCGAGGTCGGCGAACGCCGTGGCGATCACCTTCTGGCCGCGGTCGTGCCCGTCCTGCCCCATCTTGGCCACGAGGATGCGGGGCTGGCGGCCCTCCTCCTCGGCGAACTCGCCCACGAGCTCGCGGGCGCGGGTGATCGCCGGGCCTGCCCCGGCCTCCTCGGAGTACACGCCGGAGATGATCCTGATCTGCCCGGAGTGCCGCCCGAACACCTTCTCCAGCGCGTCGGAGATCTCGCCGACCGTGGCCTTCGCGCGGGCGGCGTCGACGGCCAGGGCCAGCAGGTTCTGGTCGAAGTCGCGCGTCGACCCGTCGGCGATCGCGGCCGCCGAGTTGGTGAGCTTCTCGAGCGCGGAGTCGACCTCGCGGGAGTCCCGCTCCGCGCGCAGCCGCTCGAGCTTCTCGATCTGCTCGCGGCGCACGGTCGCGTTGTTCACCTTGAGGACCTCGATGGCCTCGTCCTCGGCCACCACGTACTTGTTGATGCCGATCACCGGCTGGCGCCCGGAGTCGATGCGGGCCTGCGTGCGGGCCGCCGCCTCCTCGACGCGGAGCTTCGGGATGCCCGCGTCGATGGCCTGGGCCATGCCGCCGGCCTTCTCGACCTCCTGGATGTGCCCCCACGCGCGGCGGGCCAGGTCGTAGGTGAGCTTCTCGACGTAGTGCGAGCCGCCCCACGGGTCGATGACCTTGGTGGTGCCGGACTCCTGCTGCAGCATCAGCTGGGTGTTGCGGGCGATGCGCGCGGAGAAGTCCGTGGGCAGCGCGAGCGCCTCGTCCAGGGCGTTGGTGTGCAGCGACTGGGTGTGCCCCTGGGTCGCGGCCATCGCCTCGATGCAGGTGCGCACCACGTTGTTGTAGACGTCCTGCGCGGTCAGCGACCAGCCGGACGTCTGGGAGTGGGTGCGCAGCGACAGGGACTTCGCGTTCTTCGGCGAGAAGTCGCTGACCAGCTTCGACCAGAGCAGGCGCGCGGCCCGCATCTTGGCGACCTCCATGAAGAAGTTCATGCCGATCGCCCAGAAGAAGCTCAGGCGCGGCGCGAACTTGTCGACGTCCAGGCCCGCGTCGATCCCGGCCCGCAGGTACTCCACGCCGTCGGCGAGGGTGTACGCGAGCTCGAGGTCGTTGGTCGCCCCGGCCTCCTGGATGTGGTACCCGGAGATCGAGATGGAGTTGAACTTCGGCATCTTCCGGCTCGTGTAGCTGAAGATGTCCGAGATGATCCCCATGCTCGGCTGAGGCGGGTAGATGTAGGTGTTGCGGACCATGAACTCCTTGAGGATGTCGTTCTGGATGGTCCCCGCGAGGAGTTCCGGCGCCACCCCCTGCTCCTCCGCCGCCACGATGTAGAGGGCGAGCACCGGGAGCACCGCGCCGTTCATCGTCATGGACACGGACATCTTGTCCAGCGGGATGCCGTCGAAGAGCTGCCGCATGTCGAAGATCGAGTCGATCGCCACGCCGGCCATGCCGACGTCGCCCGCCACCCGGGGGTGGTCCGAGTCGTAGCCGCGGTGCGTGGCCAGGTCGAACGCGATCGACAGGCCCTTCTGGCCGGCCGCGAGGTTGCGCCGGTAGAACGCGTTGGACTCGGCCGCGGTGGAGAAGCCCGCGTACTGGCGGACGGTCCACGGCTGGCTGGCGTACATGGTCGGGTACGGCCCGCGCAGGTACGGCGTGATGCCCGGGTAGGTGCCCAGGAAGTCCAGGCCCTCGGTGTCCGCGGGCGTGTAGAGCTGCTTGACCGGGATGCCCTCGGGCGACTCCCAGGGCTCACCGGCCGCGAAGTCGGTGCCCGGCGTCGCCTCGGACGCGAGGCCCACCTTCGTGAAGTCGGGGATCACTTCGCCTCCTCCAGCGCGGTGTAGACGTCGTCGATGACGGCGAGGGCGTTGCACCCCGCGGAGAGGTACCCGTCGACGCCGGCGTACGAACCCTTGCCGGCGAGCAGCACCCGCTGCGCCCCGGCCTCCTTCAGCGCCTTCGCCGTGGCTTCGGCCCGCTCGTCGTACAGCGCGTCCGTGGAGCACAGGACGACGACCGGCGTGCTCTTGCCCCACGCGGCCACGACGTCCTCGGCCGTCTCGGTCGCCCCCGCCTCCGGCGCGGCGATCCCGCCGGCCTGCAGCAGGTTGCGGGCGAACCCGGCGCGGGCGGTGTAGGCCGCGAGCGGGCCCAGCGTGGCCAGGTAGGCGGTGGGCCGCTGCCCCTTCTCGGCGAGGAGCTCGTCCGAGCGGTCGCGGTACTCCTCGTACGCGCCCGCCGGGCGGTACAGCGGCAGCCCGCCGCGCTCGACCGGTGCCGGCAGCGGCGTGCGCTCGACCGGCTTCTCGTCGAGGTTCGGGAACTCCGAGACGCCGGTCAGCGGGGTCCGCCGGGTGGCGATGCTCTTCTCCCGCTTGGCCCGGACCGCCGCCGTCTTCTCGGCGACGAGCCCCGAGTCGAGCGCCGCGACGACCCCGCCGGCGGCCTCGATCTCCTGGAAGAAGGCCCAGCCGGCCTCCGCCAGGTCCGCCGTGAGGTGCTCGACGTACCAGGAGCCGCCCGCGGGATCGAGCACGCGCGAGACGTGCGACTCCTCGATCAGCAGCGCCTGGGTGTTGCGGGCGACGCGGCGGGCGAAGGCCTGCGGCTCGCCGATCGCGATGTCGAACGGCGGCACGGTGACCGCGTCCGCCCCGCCGACGCCGGCCGCGAAGCTCGCGACCGTGCCCCGCAGCATGTTCACCCACGGGTCCCGCTTGCTGAACAGCGCGGGCGAGACGACGGCGTGCTGGCTCTGCCCGGGGCCGGCGGCACCGGATGCCTCCAGCACGCGGCCCCAGAGCCGGCGCGCGGCACGGAGCTTGGCGATCGTGGGGAACTGCTCGGCGGTGGCGGCGTAGCGGAACTCGAGGAGGCCCGCCGCCTGCTCGACGGACAGCCCGGCCGCGGTGAGTGCCCGCAGGTACGCGACGCCCGAGGCGAGCGAGAAGCCGAGCTCCTGCGCCTCCGAGCCGCCGGCCTCCTGGACCGGTGTGGCGTCGACGACCACGGCCTTGACCAGCGGGTACTCGGCGGCGACCCGGGTGGCCAGGGGCGCCACGGAGTCGACCGCGGGTCCGCGGCCTGCGCGGGCCCGCAGCCCGACCGGGTCGAGCCCGAGCGTGCCCCGCAGCGCGTCCTTCGCCACCCCGCGAGCCTCGGCCAGGGCCAGGAACTCCTCGGCGGCCTCGGCCGCGGACTCCCCCGCGTCGAGCACGACCGGGGCGAGGTCCAGGAAGACGTCCTCCAGGACGGCACCGAGCTCGGCGACCGGCACCCCGCCGGCCCCGACGGCCAGCCAGACCGACGAGACGCCGTTCTCCAGGTCCGTCATCACCGCCGCGCGGGCCGCGGAGCCCGTGGTGGCCACGTGGTGCTGCCGCACGTCCCAGCTCGGCCGCGCCGCGGTACCGCCCCGGGTGTACGGCAGCGCGCCCGGGACACCGGCCGGTGGCAGGTCGGCCACGTCGTCGGCGGTGTAGAGCGGCTGGACGTGGATGCCGTCCGCGGTGTCCCAGGCCAGCTTCTCGACGCCCGCGCCCAGCGGCGCGTCCTCGCCGATCCGCCGGGCCTTGCGGAGGACACCGTCGACCGCGGCCGCCCACTCGTCCCGGGTGGCCTGGGCGAACTCGGCGGCGAGCACGAGGTGCTCGGGGGGCTCCGGAGCCTCGTCCGCGAGCGTCTGCTCGTCGACCAGCTCGGTCTCGCCCGTCTCTTGCGGGGCCATCCACCACTCCTCACCGACCCCGGAGAGCGACTTCCGGGGGCCGTGCGGAGTCTAGTGACCGGATCAGAGACGGTCAGCCCTGACTGCCGTGGCTTTGGACACCAGTGGTCAGCTCACCCGGAGCGGCCACGTGTCCCGTGCCGGCGCTGGAGCGTCGCACTCACAACCTGACCGGCACCGGCCGCCCCCGCTCCGGCTCGGCCGGGCTTCGGCGACGAACTGTCGGCCCGCGCGGTGCCGGACGCGACGATTCTCGGCAGGGGCGGCCCGGCCCCGCACACTTCGGGTCCGGCTGAGGGAAGCAGCCTCCGGGCACAACCGACCCGCGCCCGGCGGCAGACGCCCCGACGACCCGACGACCCAGCCCGCCCGTGCTCGCGGCTCATGCCCGGGGACCCGAGAGCAACGCCCGGCGGCGCGCAAGCCGCCGCGTCGCACGCGGATCCGTCACGAGCACAGAGGTGCGTGGGAGGGGACTCGGGCGCATCGTCGTGGGGAGCGGTCGGACCGACGCGACGAGTGGCGGAGCCGTTCGGGAACCCTCTCGCGGAACGCTGAGAGGGATCTCACCTGCGACGATCGACCTGAGATCGAAAGGGCGTTCGAGTACGCTGGGGGCATGTCCGCGACCCCCGTCGACTCCGCGCGAGAGAGCCTTGCCGAGGCTCTCGATCTGGTGCGCGCGGCCGCCGGGGCGCGGGCCGAGGCGGACGATCTCGTGGCGTTGTTGGTCGTCGCGGAGGAGGCTCGGCGGGCGCTCGACCGGATCATGGTCGTCGCCACAGCTGACCTGCAGCGGCGGGGCACCTTCGCCGAGCGCGGGTATCGCTCCCCCGCCGGCGCGCTCTCGGACCTGTTGGGATGGGAGCGCTTCGAGGCCCGGCGCCGGGTGGTCGCGGCAGAGAACGTCTGCCCGACGACGGGCCTCGGCGGCGAGGTCCTCCCTGCCCTGATGCCCGCCACCGCGACCGTGTTCGCGGAGGGCGCCGCCGGCCTGCGCCACGTCGAGGTGATCGCTCGGGTACTGGAGAGCGCACCGGCTCGGCGTCTCGATCCGGAGACCTGGGCCGGCGCCGAGGTGCAGCTGGCCGCCGAGGCCGCGGCGCTCACTCCGACTCAGCTCCACAGGTGGGGCATGGAGCTCGTCGAGCTGCTCGACCAGGACGGCGCCGAGCCGGACGACGGCCCCGCACCGATCAACGAGCTGAGGCTCTCGCACTTCCGCACCCGCCCCGGCGGGAAGCTGACCGCCCGCTACGACGACGCCGCCCTGTTCGCCGCCGTCGTCGCGGTGATCGACCCGGGTACCGCACCACGCGACGCGGACGACGAACGTCCTGTGCCCCAACGCCAGGCGGAGGCGCTGGCCGATGCCTGCACGCAGGTCCTGGAGCGTGGACGCCTGTCCGAGACCGGTGGCCGCCGACCCCAGCTCGTGGTGACCGTCCGGCTGGAGGACCTGGAGCGGCGCGCCGCCGCGGCCTCGCTCGAGTTCGGCGGCGCGCTCACCGCGGCCGCCCTGCGGCGCCTGGCCTGCGACGCGGCGGTGATCCCGATGGTGTTGTCCGCCGACGGGGTCCCGCTCGACGTCGGGCGGATCTCCCGGACCGTCCCCGACGGCCTCCGCCGCGCGGTCACGACCCGGGACGGCGGCTGCGCCTTCCCCGGCTGCGACCGCCCGCCCTCCTGGTGCGAGGTCCACCACGTGACGGAGTGGCAGCACGGAGGGCCGACCGACCTCGGCAATCTGGTGATGCTCTGCGCCGCCCACCACCGCCTGGTCCACCACTCGCTGTGGCAGGTGCGCATGGTCCACGGCCTCCCGGAGTTCGTCCCACCCTCGTGGATCGACCGCACCCGAACACCTCGAAGACGCCCGGTCCCCGTCCCGGCCTCAACACATCGCGCCCCGCCGTGATCATCAGGGCACCAGTGTGGATTTCTCATGATCACCCGGATCGTTTGACCATCAGAACCTCGCGGGCGTCCGCGTTCCCGCAGGTGGGAGGCCAGGTGGCGGGCGAGACAACCGGGGCGGCACCTACCCCACGCTCGGCTCTCACCTCGGCGATCGCGACGCTAGGCCGATGAGTCCGGCTCACGGCAGACGTCCACCTCTCGGGAGCACATCCGACGACGGGAGGCGGGACCATGGCGGTCGCGGTGGGGGCGGACGCGGGCACGGCGGCGGGCGAGGCGCGAAGGGTGCTGGCGGCGAACGCCTACCTGACCCTGGCGACCGCCGACCGCGACGGCCGGCCGTGGGCGACACCGGTGTGGTTCGCGGACCGGGACTGCCGGGAGTTCGTGTGGGTGTCGCGGCCCGGTGCCCGGCACTCGCTCAACATCGCCGCGCGGGCAGACGTCGGCATCGTCGTCTTCGACTCCACGGTGGCGGTGGGCGGAGCCGCGGCGGTGTATGTCGAGGCGCTCGCCGAGCAGGTCGGACCCGATCGGCTCGCGGACGCCCTCGCCGTCTACAACCGGCGCACGCAGGAGCAGGGCATCGGCTCCTGGGGCGAGGCCGATGTCACCGGTGCGGCGCGGTTCCGGCTCTACCGCGCCCAGGCCACGCGCGTCCACGTCCTCGACGAGCACGACGGCCGGGTCGAGGTTGGGCTGATCGTCAGGCCAGGGTGATCGACCCGTTCGCGACGGTGACCTTCCTGGCGGCCAACGGCTTCTTGGCCGGTCCGGCGGTCGGGGCTCCGTCGGTGATCGAGAACATGCTGCCGTGGCAGGGGCACTCGATCGAGCCCGACGACACGCTCGACACGGTGCAGCCCTGGTGGGTGCAGGTCGTGTCGAAGGCCTTCCACACGCCGGCCGAGGGCTGGGTCACCACGACCTGCTCGGCGCCGAAGATCTTCCCGGTGCCGACGGGGATGTCGGCGGTCCTCGCGAGGGCGGCGCCCCCGCCCTGTCCCGGGGAGCCCTGGGCGGGCGCCTGCGGCGCCGCCGATCCCTGGGTCGGCGCGGCCTGAGCGGGCGCACCGGCCTGAGGCGGTGCGGAGGTGGCGGGGAACTGCGGGCCGCCGTAGGTGGCGCAGCCGGCGAGCGCCGCGCAGCCGGCGGCGCAGGCGCCCACCATCATCGAGCGGCGGGTCAGCGGGGTGGTGGTCATGGCGCTCCTTGCGAGAACGTCGGGGTGGGCGGGATCGGCCGGGCTCAGAACGTCACCCCGTGGGTCGTGAAGAACCACATCGATGACGTCAGGAAGAGGCCGGTGAGCAGCGCGAACACCACCCCGCCGAGCACCGGCAGCGCCCAGCGGGGCGCGGCGCGGCGGGGCAGGACCAGCATCTTGGTGGCGAAGGCGCCGTAGAACAGGCAGCCGGCGAGCGAGTGGATCAGCACCCGGGGCGTGGTGTCGGCGAAGCCGAGCGCGTAGAGGCAGTGGACGGCCACCGGCAGGGTGAGCAGCACCGCGATGCGGCCCGCCCAGCGGTGCACGAGGAAGGTCCGGGGGCCGGCGCCGCGGCCGAACCGGCCCGACATCCGCAGCGCGGACCACAGCTGCGCCAGCCCGAAGGCGAACGCGAGCGCCGTCAGCCAGCTCTTGGCCGCGACCCCGCTGGAGAAGCCGGCCAGGCTGAGCGCGACGCCGGTGGGTTCGTGGACCCGGGCGTACACACCGAGCCCGACCGACAGTGCGATCCCCACCACGGCGGGGACGAGCAGCGCCGTCATGCGGAGGCGGGACGCTCGGGGACGACCGACCGGGACGAGCTCGGTGGACGGCGTGTCCCGGCCGGGCTCCCCGTCGAAGTCCTCGACGTCGGGGAACTCCCGGTCACCGGCGGCGCGCCTCGGCGCATCGAGATCGCCGTACTCGTCGAACTCGGCGTAGTCACGGGAGCCGGCCCGGTCGTCGAACAGCGCCCGGTCGTCGAACTCGGTCTCGAGGTCGAACCCGGCGCGGTCGTCGAACCCGGCGTGGCCGCCTCCCGGGGCGAACCTCGCCGCGGAGGAGGCGTGGGGACCCTGCGGGAGGTCCCGGCCGTCCTCGTCCGCGTAGTCGGCGTAGTCGCCGTAGTCCTCGTAGTCCGGGCGCTCCCAGGAGCGTCCCGCCCAGGAGCCGTACTCCCAGCCCGTGCCGTCGGGCCCGCCGGGGACCACGGCCGGGATCTCGGTGGTGCGGCCGGCGACGAACGCGGAGCGGTCCGTGGGGTAGGCGGGCAGCTCGTCGTGGGCGTGGCCCCGCGGCTCGGGGAAGGCGGGGACCACCGGGAGCGCGGGATCGGTGGGCGGGTCGGCCGGGTCCCAGCCACCACGCGGGTAGGCGTCCGTCCGGTACGCGTCCGGGGCGCTGCCGTCGGGGGCGCTGCGGTCGGGGGCACTGCTGCCGGGAGCACTGATGCGGCCCGGGTCGTAGGCCGGGTTCCACAGGTCGTCGGCGGGGTCGGTCGTGGTGCCGGGGCGCGGGGAGCTGCGCACGGGGACCTCCGGGGATCGGGCGGCCGCCGTCGGGGAACAGCGGCCGGGTGGGACGAACGGGTCAGGCCGTGCCGAGCTTCTTGAGGGTGGTGCGGTCGGTCGGGGAACCGGCCGCGCTCGCGGGCTGGGCGGAGAAGGGCCAGTTCCTGCCGGCGACCGCCACGGTGCCGACGACGGCGCCCTGGGTCGCGCCGGCGGTGAGGTCGGCGCCGTCGGGGCCGCTGAGCTGCACCGCGCCGTCCTTCACGGTGCCCTCGAGCCAGGCCTCGACGTCCTTGCCGTCGCACACGTACGCGACGACCTTGTCGCCCTGCATGCCCATCGCGACCGTCACCTCGTCGCCGGCCGAGCGACCCGTGTAGGTCCCCGAGGCCGCCGGAGCGGGGGCCGCGGCGACCGGGGCAGGGGCAGCCGCAGCAGCCGGAGCGGGGGCGGCGGCCGGCGCGGGCGCGTAGCCGTCGGAGGCCCCGTAGTCGCCGTACCCGCCCGCCTGGGCGGCCGGGGTCACCGCCGGGGCGGAGGCGTCGGTGGGCGGGCCGCTGAGCAGGCTGTTGAGCCCGAACACCGCCAGCCCGACCGCCAGCACCGCGAGCAGGGTCAGCACCGGACCACGCGTTCGCATCATGTCTCCAGGTGTTCGACGGGGAGCGTCTTGCTGGGGTACACGGACCGCGGGCCCGGACGGTTCACCGGATCGGGAAAGAAGTTCGCGGTGAACCGATCTGCTCGGCCGTCCGTGTGGCCGGTATGGACTTCGCTACCCTCACCGCGCTCCGGCGGGCACCGGGGCGACCCACAGGTCCCGCACATCCCGCCACCGGGAGCGACTGGAGAGTTCATGGTCATCCGTTCCCCCCGGGGCCGGCGGAGTCCGGGGCCCAAGAACCCGGACGAGGCGCTGATCAGGGCGGTCTACGCCGAGCACGGGCGGGCGCTGCTCGCGTTCACGACGAAGCTGCTCGGGGACCGGGCCGCGGCGGAGGACGTCGTGCAGGAGGTCCTCGTGCGCGCGTGGCAGCACTCTGACGTCCTGACGAACGGGCGCGGCTCGGTCCGCAGCTGGCTGCTGACGGTGGCGCGCAACCTCGTCACCGACCGGGTGCGGGCCCAGCGGGCCCGGCCGACCGAGGTCGAGGAGGAGGCCGGCGCCCCCGAGCCGACGCGCGACCACGCCGATCGCGTGGTCGACGCGCTCACCGTGCTGCCCGCCCTCGAACGCCTCTCCCCCGACCACCGCGACGTGCTGGCCGAGGTCTACTTCCGCGGCCGCTCGCTGCCCGAGGCGGCCGAGGCGCTCGGGGTGCCGACCGGCACCGTCAAGTCCCGTTCCTACTACGCCCTGCGAGCGTTGCGAACCGCGCTCGGCCCGGCGGCCGAAGGAGCGGTGGGATGAGTATCGAGAACCACGACGGAGGCGAGCTCTCCGCCCATGTACTGGGCCTGCTGGGGCCCGAGGACTCGGCTGCCGTGGAGCTGCACCTGGAGACCTGCGCGCAGTGCCGCGCCGAGTGGGAGGACCTGCGCGCCATGACCCGGACGCTCGACGAGCTGCCGGACGAGGCCCTGCTGGAGGGGCCACCGGACAGCGACCTGGTGCTGCACCGCGCGCTGCGCGAGATCCGGGAGGAACGCGCCGGGCAGCGCCGCCGCCGCGTGCTCACCCGAGCCGTCGCCGCCGTGGTGGTGGCCGCGGCGCTGGTCGGCGGCGGGGCCGCGATCGGCAGCACCCTCACCCCGTCGACGCCCACCCCGACGGTCGTCGCCGGGGCCCGGACCGCGCAGGTCACCGAGGGTGCGGTGACCGCCGCGGTCACCGTCACCCCCGCCAACGGGTGGGTGCGGCTGGCCGCGAACGTGAAGGGGGTGCCGGCCGGCGAGCACTGCCGACTCGTGGTCGTCGCCAAGGACGGGAGCCGGGAGGTCGCCGGGGGCTGGGTCGTGCCGCCGACCGGCGAGGCGAACGGGGTGCACCTCGACGGTGCCGCCGGGATCCCTCCGGACCAGGTGCAGTCGGTCGTCGTGGAGAACACGGACGGCCACAGCTACGCGCAGGTCGTGGTGTAGGTCTCCTGAGCCTGAACTTCTACGTGGTGTAGAACTGAACTCGAACTACTACAGCGCGTAGAAGTTCGGGAGGAGCCTCCACCATGGCGCTCGATCTCGCCCGATGGCAGTTCGGGATCACGACGATCTACCACTTCCTCTTCGTCCCGCTGACGATCGGGCTGTCCGTGGTCGTCGCGTCCTTCCAGACGGCGTGGCATCGCACGGGGCGCACGGAGTACCTGCGCGCCACCCGGTTCTTCGGGAAGCTCTTCCTGATCAACTTCGCCATGGGCGTGGTCACCGGGATCGTCCAGGAGTTCCAGTTCGGGATGAACTGGAGCGCGTACTCGACCTTCGTCGGCGACGTCTTCGGCGCCCCGCTCGCGATGGAGGCGCTGCTCGCGTTCTTCCTCGAGTCGACCTTCATCGGGCTGTGGATCTTCGGTTGGGACAGGCTGCCCCGCCGGGTGCACCTGGCCTGCATCTGGGCCGCCGCGATCGGCACCAACCTCTCCGCCTACTTCATCCTCGCGGCCAACGCCTGGATGCGGCACCCCGTCGGCTACGCGATCGACCCGGTGACCGGGCAGGCCCGGCTGACCAGCATCTGGGCCGTGCTGAGCAACGACCAGGCCTGGTCGACGTACCTGCACGTGGTGTCGGCGGCGTTCGTCGCCGCGGGCCTGTTCGTGGCCGCGGTGAGTGCCTACAAGCTCCTGAAGGACCGCGATCCGCGCGAGCACGAGCTGTTCCGCAGGAGCATGCGGACCGGGTTCGTCGTCACGGCGATCGCCGGTGTCCTCGTGACGCTCAGCGGCGACCACCAGGCGAAGCTGATGGCGCAGTACGAGCCGATGAAGCTCGCGGGCGCCGAGGCGCTCTGGCAGGACGAGCACGGCGCCGGGTTCTCGATCTTCGCGGTCGGCGACATCCGCGACGGCCGCAACCACGTGAACGTCCAGGTCCCCGGCCTGCTCGCGTTCCTCGCCACGGGCAGCTTCGACGGCGACGTCCAGGGCATCAACGACGTCCAGCAGCGCTACGTCCAGCTCTACGGGGACAACGACTACAAGCCGAACATCGGCGTCCTCTACTGGTCGTTCCGGCTCATGATCGGGCTGGGCCTGGCCGGGGTGGCGATCTCGGTGGTCGGGCTCTGGCTGACCAGGAGGGGCCGGCTGTTCCCCGCTCGCTGGCAGTACGGGCTGGTGATCGCCGCGCTCCCCGCGGCGTTGCTGGCGAACATCGTCGGCTGGGTGCTCACCGAGATGGGCCGCCAGCCCTGGACGGTCCACGGCGAGCTGCTCACGGCCGCGAGCGTCTCCCCCGGTGTGAGCCTCGCCGAGGTGGCGATCTCGTTGGGCGCCTTCACGCTCGTCTACCTGGTGCTCGCGGTGATCGAGGCGAGGCTGCTCTTCCGGTACGTGAAGGCGGGCCCCGCGGCGGTCATGCCGTACCCCACCGAGGACGAACCCGAGAAGACCGACGACCGCGTCCCGGCTTTCGTCTACTGAGGAGGGCACCGTGGATCTCCCGCTGCTCTGGTTCATCGCCATCGCCGTCCTCTGGACCGGCTACCTCGTCCTGGAGGGCTTCGACTTCGGCGTCGGCGCGCTGCTGCCCGTGCTGTCGCGCGACGACACCGACCGCCGCGTGATGATCAACTCGATCGGCCCGGTCTGGGACGGCAACGAGGTCTGGCTGATCACCGCCGTGGGCGCGACCTTCGCCGCGTTCCCGGCCTGGTACGCGTCGATGCTCAGCGGCTTCTACCTGCCGTTGCTGCTGGTCCTGCTCGCGCTGATCGGGCGCGGCGTGGCCTTCGAGTACCGCGGCAAGGTCGACTCGGTCGCCTGGCGGCGGCGCTGGGACCGCGTGATCGTGGCCGGCAGCGTGATCCCGGCCTTCGTGTGGGGGCTCGTGTTCGCGAACCTGGTCCGCGGCCTGGCGATGGGCGCCGACCACGTGGTGACGACGAGCGTGTTCGGCCTGTTCACCCCGTACGCCGTGCTGGGCGGGCTGCTGACCCTGGGCCTGTTCCTGCTGCACGGCGCGGTGTTCCTGGCGCTGAAGACGGACGGCCCGGTGCGGCTGCGGGCGCGCTCGTTCGCCGCCCGGTCGGGGCTGGTCGTGGTGCCGCTGCTCGTCGGGTTCGTCGGCTGGACGCAGGGCCAGCACGATCTTCGCAGCGGCACCGGGTGGACACTCGCCGTCGGCATCGTCTCGGCCGTCGCGCTCGCGCTGGCGGTCGGGCTGATCGCGCGCCGCCGCGAGGGCTGGGCGTTCACGGCGACCACGGTCGCGGTGGCCATGCTGGCGGTGCTGATCTTCGGATCGCTGTTCCCCGAGGTCCTGCCCTCGACCACCGATCCCGCCTTCTCCCTCACGGTCGACAACGCCGCCTCGGCGCCCTACACCCTCGGCGTCATGACCTGGGTGGCCGCGGTCTTCCTGCCGCTCGTGCTGGCCTACCAGGCCTGGAGCTACTGGGTCTTCCGCAGGCGCGTCACCCGCGCCCACATCACGGCCCACTGAGCCACCCGATGAAACCCCTCGATCCCCGCCTGCTCCGCACGGCGAGCGCCGTGCGCACCCACCTGCTCGTCGCGGGCGGGTGCGGGGTGGCACTCACCGGGCTGATCCTGGTGCAGGCGTGGCTCGTGTCCCGCACCGTCGGCCGCGCTCCGTCGATGGTCGGCCCCGCAGGCTCCGCCTCCGGCGACGGCGCGGGACTCGACGCCCTCGGCCTGCTGATCTCGGTGGTCGCCGCCGTGGCGGTCGCGAGAGCCCTGCTGGCCTACGCCGGGGAGGCCGCCGCGCTCCGCAGCGCCGCGAAGGCCAAGTCCCAGTTGCGGATGCGGCTGGTCCGGCACGTCACCGCCGGCCCCGGCGCGCGCAACGCCGGGGAGCTCACCACCCTGGCCACCCGCGGCCTGGACGCCCTCGACGACTACTTCGCCCGCTACCTCCCCCAGCTCGTCCTCGCGGCGCTGGTCCCGGTGGCGGTACTCGTGGTGGTGGTGCGGGCGGACTGGATCTCCGCGGTCGCCATCGCCGCCACGCTCCCGCTGATCCCGCTGTTCCTGGCCCTGATCGGGATGCACACGCAGGCCCGCACCCGGAGGCAGTGGCAGCTCCTCGACAGGCTCGGCGGCCACTTCCTCGACGTCGTGGAGGGACTCCCCACCCTCGCCCTGTTCCGCCGGGCCAAGGCCGAGGCCGCGCTCGTCCGCACCGTCACCGAGCAGCACCGCGACGCCACGATGGGCACGCTGAGGGTGGCGTTCCTGTCGGCCTTCGCCCTCGAGGTGCTGGCCACGCTGTCGGTCGCGATCGTCGCCGTCGAGATCGGGTTCCGGCTGCTCTACGGCCACATCGACCTGGGGACGGCGCTGCTGGTGCTGATCCTCGCGCCCGAGGCCTACCTGCCGCTGCGCGAGGTCGGGGCCCGGTTCCACGCCAGCATGGAGGGCATCGCGGCGGCGGAGCAGGTGTTCGCGGTGCTCGACGAACCGCACGCCCTGCCGGCGGCGGGCAGCGGCCCCGCCCCGTCCGGCGACATCGTCCTGAGCGGGGTGACGGTCCGCTACCCGGGGCGCGAGGAGCCGGTCCTGGAGGACCTGGACCTGACGCTGCCGGCCGGCGTGACCACCGTGATCACCGGCCGCAGCGGCGGCGGCAAGACCACGCTTGTGTCGCTGCTGCTCCGGTTCCTGCCGCCGACGGAGGGCCGGATCGCCTGCGGCGGAACGGATCTCGCGGATGTCGACGCCGCGGCGTGGCGGCGCCGGATCGCCTGGGTCCCGCAGGATCCCCACCTGTTCGACGACACCCTCGCCGGCAACATCCGCCTCGGCGCACCCGACGCGACCGACGAGGAGGTGCGCCGCGCCGCCTCGCTGGCGGAGCTCGACGAGGTCCTCGCGGAGCTCCCCGACGGGCTCGCCACCCGGGTCGGCGAGCGCGGCAGCCGGTTCTCCTCGGGGCAGCGCCAGCGGGTCGCCCTGGCCCGTGCCTTCCTCCGCGCGGCCCGGACGCCGGACGCGCTGGTCCTGCTCGACGAACCCACCGCCCACCTCGACCCGGACAACGCCGCCGCCGTGCGCCGGGCCGTCGACCGCCTCGTCGAGGGCCGGACGGCCGTCCTGGTCACGCACGACAAGGCCTGGTCAGCAGGGAGCGTGGGCACGGTCGACCCGACCGGGGGCCAGACGTCCCCGCAGGGGGTGGGGTGATGCTGCGGATGCTGGCGTTGGCGCGGCCGCGCGGGATGCGGTTCGCCCTGGGTGTGCTGGCCGGGGCGGTGGCGACGGCCTCGGGGGTCGGGCTGCTGGCGTTGGCGGCATGGCTGATCGCGACCGCGGCGCAGCATCCGGCGGTGACCGCGTTGTCGGTGGCCGTGGTGCTCACGCGGGCGCTCGGGGTGACGCGCGGGGTGGCGCGCTACCTCGAGCGGCTCGTCACCCACGACGCCGCGCTGCGCACGTTGGCCGACGTCCGGGACCGCGTCTACGCGCGGCTGGCGGAGACGGAACCGGTGCGGCGCTTCCGGTCCGGCGATCTGGTGGCGCGGCTGGTCAGCGACACCGACGCCACCCAGGACCTGCTCGTCCGGGGGCTCACGCCGCCGTTGTCGGCGCTGGTGGTGGGAGCCGGGACGGTGGCCCTGTCGACCGCGTTGCTCACCCAGGGCGGACTGCTGCTGGCGGGCGGGCTGCTGCTCGCCGGGCTGGCCGTGCCGCTGCTGGCGGCGCGCGCGGGCCGGGGGCCGGGGCGGCGCGCGGCTGCCGCCCGGGCGGAGCTGGCCACCGCACTCGTCGACACCCTGCACGGGGCGCCGGACCTGCTCGCCTACGGCGCCACGGACGCCGCGGTCGCGCGGGTCGCGGCGGCGGACGCGGCGCTCACCCGGGTCGCCCGCCGCGACGCGACGATCCTCGGCCTCGGCGCCGGGGCCACTGCGCTGGTCGCGGGCCTGACGCTCTGGGGGTCGCTGCTGCTCGGCGTGGCCGCGGTCCAGGGCGGGCGGCTCGACCCGGTCCCCCTCGCCGTCCTGGTGCTCACGGCGCTGGCGGCCTTCGAGATCGTCGCGCCGCTGCCCGCCGCGGCCGCCCGGCTCGGTGCGATCTCGGCGTCGAGCCGGCGGCTGTTCGACGTCCTCGACACGCCCCCGCAGGTCCGGCCGGCGTCGGCCGAGCCGGTCCCCGCCGCGCCCGCCGACCTGCGGATCCGGGGCCTGCGGGCCCGGTACGGGGACGGGCCGGACGTGCTGCGGGGCATCGACATCGACATCCCTGCCGGGGCGCACGTCGCCGTGCTCGGACCGAGCGGGGCGGGCAAGAGCACGCTCGCCGCGATCCTGTTCCGCTTCCACGACGCGGAGGCCGGCAGCGTGCGGCTCGGGGGCGCCGACCTGCTGCGCCGCTCCCCCGACGCCGTCCGCGCCGCCGTCAGCGGGGTCCCGCAGGATCCGCACGTCTTCGACAGCACGCTGCGCGAGAACCTGCGACTGGCCCGCCCCGGCGCAGGCGACGACGACCTCCGCGGGGTGCTGCACCGGGTGCGGCTGGACGGGCTCGACCTCGACGACCCCGTCGGCCCGCGGGGGCACCGGCTCTCGGGCGGGATGCGGCAGCGCCTCGCGCTGGCCCGTGCGCTGCTCACCGACCCCGCGCTGCTCGTCCTCGACGAACCCACCGCACACCTCGACGCGGACACCCGCGACGCCGTCCTCGACGATCTCCTCACCGCCGCAGGGGGGCGCTCGACGCTGCTCGTCACCCACGACCTCGCGGGGTGCTCCCGGATGGACCACCTCTACGTCGTGGCGGACGGCCGCGTCCTCGAGCACGGCACCCCGGCGGACCTCCGGGAGGCCGGTGGCTGGTTCGCCCGGGCGGCGGACACCGCATTGGGCCGTTCCACCCCGTCCGGCACTGCTCTCAGCAGCACCACAGCGACCCCCTGACACCCTCCCCCCGTGCCTCTCCGCAAGCCACTCCGTCCCGGGCCGAGCACCCGGCCCCGCCCGGCGCTCCGGAGCCTCCCCCTCGCGCTGGTGGCCGCGGCCCTCGCCCTCGTCGCGGGGTGCACCTCCACGACCGCCCCGCCGGTCGACCGGAGCGCCGCCCAGAGGACCGCCGCGGCGGTCGACCTCGGCCAGGGCTGGGACTGGAACACCCAGTCCACCGCGCTGGACCTCGGCGTCACGCACACCCAGGACAGCCTCGACCTCGCGGAGCCCACCGCGGCGCGCGAGCGCGGCACGGCGATCCTGAAGGACGGCAGCGCCGTCTGGCAGAACGTCCACCTGATGGGCTTCGGCACCCTCAACCCGGAGCCGTCGCCGGGCACCTACGACTGGTCCACCCTCGACTCGAGGATGAACCTCGTGAAGAGCACCGGTGGCCGGACCGTGCTCACCGCCTGCTGCGCCCCGGACTGGATGAAGGGCGGCACCGCGGGCCGGACGGACTGGTCCGACCTGGAGGTCTCCCCCCAGCCGCAGTACTTCGACGCGTTCGCGAGCCTCGTCGCCGCGACGGTGCAGCGCTACCCGCAGATCGAGGCCGTCCAGGTGTGGAACGAGCTCAAGGGCTTCTACCACGAGGACGAGAACCGCTGGGACTACGAGGGCTACACCGCCCTCTACAACAAGGTCTACACGGCGGTGAAGGCCGTCCGGCCCGACGTCATGGTGGGCGGCCCGTACGTCGTCATGATCAGCCTGCCGGCGGGTGACCCCAACGCGAGCAGCGAGCTCACCGGGCCCTGGGGAGCGCTGGACCAGCGGGTCGTCGACGTCGTCGAGTACTGGATGACGCACAACGTGGGCGCCGACTTCGTGATCGCGGACGGCGGCACCGCCACCCGCGACGGGACCATCACCGGCACCGTCGCCGACGCGGCGGGCAAGTACGCGGACGTCGACCGCTGGCTGCGCGGCAAGACGAAGCTGCCGATCTGGTGGGCCGAGTTCTACCCCGACCCGCCCCCGGGGGTCGACGGCGGCGCCTCGAGTCCCGCGAGCGCCGTCGCGACCCTGGCCGCGGTCGCCGCCTACGCCCGCACGGACGTCTCGACCGCGCTGCTGTGGGGCCCGCAGGACAGCGGGATCCCCTACGCGTCCCTGTGGACGGACGCCACCAAGCCGGACGGCGGGCAGCCGACGCCGCTGACCCCCGCGTGGAGGTGGCTCGTGCCCCGGCTCGCCAAGGGCGGCATGGAGATCGGCCGCAGCCAGACCCAGCCGCTGATCGCCTTCCGGGCACCGGACGGTAGCGCGATGATCATCAACGTCACGGGCCAGGAGGTACCGGTGGCGGGCCAGGAACCGTTGCCGGCCTGGGCGATCGCCATCCGCGACCCGGCCTGACCACCCGTCCCGCCGGTGCCGGGCACCGGCGGGACGGGGGGCTCGTCAGGCCTTCGGGCCGCCGGCCACGTAGATGACCTGGCCGGACACGAAGCCCGAGCGGGCGTCGGTGAAGAACGACACGGTGTTGGCGATGTCCTCGACCTCACCGGGGCGCGCGACGGGGATCTCCGCGGCGCGGGCGGCCTTGAACTCCTCCCAGTCCACGCCGAGGCGCTCGGCGGTGGCCTTGGTCATCTCGCTGGCGATGAAGCCGGGCGCGATGCTGTTGGCGGTCACGCCGAACTTGCCCAGCTCGATCGCCAGGGTCTTGGTGAAGCCCTGCAGGCCGGCCTTCGCGGCGGAGTAGTTCACCTGGCCGCGGTTGCCCAGCGCCGACGTCGACGACAGGTTGACGATCCGGCCCCACTTGGCCTCGACCATGTACTTCTGCACCGCGCGCGCCATCAGGAACGAGCCCCGCAGGTGCACGTTCATGACCGAGTCCCAGTCCTGCTCGGTCATCTTGAAGAGCAGGTTGTCCCGGGTGATGCCGGCGTTGTTGACGAGGATCGTGGGGCCGCCGAGCTCGGCGACCACCCGCTCGACGGCGGCGTCGACGGCCGCGGAGTCGGACACGTCCGCGCCGACGGCGATCGCCGTGCCGCCGGCGGCCACGATCGCGTCCACGGTGCCCTTGGCGGCGGACTCCTCGAGGTCGATCACCGCGACCTTGTGGCCGTCCTGCGCCAGCCGCAGCGCCGTCGCCGCGCCGATCCCCCGGGCCGCGCCCGTCACGATCGCCACCCGCTGCTGGGACTCCGCCATGTCTCGTCTCCTTCGACTCGATGCGTTCGGTACCGCTCGTGCCGCTCACGGCGGCACACTCCGGCCCGATCCTCGCACCGCACCTCGGGCGCGACGCAAGCCGCTGTCACCGGCGCCACTGCCACGGCGGCAAATTGGTGCGAGTGCATTATCGTCGGCGGCCATGAGCCTTCTGGATCGCTTCTCCCTCGCCGGCAAGGTGGCCGTCGTGACCGGTGCGTCGTCGGGGCTCGGTGTGGCCTTCGCCCGGGGCCTGGCCGAGGCCGGGGCGGACCTCGTCCTGGGCGCGCGCCGCGCGGACCGCCTGGAGGACACCCGCAGGACCGTCGAGGCGATGGGCCGGCGGGCCCTGTGCGTGCCCACGGACGTCGCGAAGCCCGCGGACTGCCAGGCCCTCGTCGACGCCGCGATGGCGGAGTTCGGCCAGGTCGACGTCCTCGTCAACAACGCCGGGATCGGCACCGCCGTCCCCGCCACCCGGGAGACTCCCGAGGAGTTCGCCCAGGTCATCGACGTGAACCTGAACGGCTGCTACTGGATGGCGCAGGCCTGCGGACGGGTCATGCAGCCGGGCAGCAGCATCGTGAACATCTCCAGCATCCTGGGCCTCACCACGGCCGGGCTGCCCCAGGCCGCCTACTCGGCCAGCAAGGCCGGCCTGATCGGCCTGACCCGCGATCTGGCCCAGCAGTGGGGCGCCCGCAAGGGCATCCGCGTCAACGCGCTCGCCCCCGGCTTCTTCGCCTCCGAGATGACGGAGACCTACCGGCCCGGCTACCTCGACGCCATGATCCACCGGGTGCCGCTCGCCCGCATGGGCGACCCGGACGAGCTGACCACGGCGGTGGTGTTCCTCGCGAGCGCTGCCGGCGGCTACGTGACCGGGCAGACACTCGCGGTCGACGGGGGGACGACGATCACCTGACGCCGTAGGGTTCCGGGCGTGAGCGAGACGAAGATCGGCAACGTCCTGCACCCGGTCGGCGACGTCGCCGCCGCCGTGCGCTTCTACGGAGAGGCCTTCGGCCTGACCCCCAAGTTCGTCGACGGCGACCGCTACGCGGCCCTCGACGCCGGCGGCACCACCCTGGCCCTCGCCGGCCCGGAGGAGGACGTCACCGGCGGGGTGGCCGCGGCATCGTTCAAGGTGCCGGACGTGGGTGCGGCGCTCGACGCGCTCACCGCGGCGGGCGGCACGGTCGTGCGGCCGGCCGAGCAGGGCCCCCACGAGGTGCGCGCGGTCGCGAAGGACCCGTGGGGCTCGACGATCGTGGTCTACGGGCCCCGTTAGCCCAGCAGGACGGTCCGGAGGTCGAGACGGCGCAGCACCCGGTCCGCGGCCTCCGGATCCACGCCGGGCTCCCGCCGGGCGGCGAGCACCTCTGCCCGCGCGGCCCCCAGCGCGTCCGCCTCGATGCGCTGCATCAGGTCCCGCCGCTCGCGCAGGGCCAGCAGCCGCTGTCGCTCGTCCTCGGTGAGGGACTCGCCGGAGAGCACCGAGTCGAGCCGGCCGAGCCGGTCGCGCATCGCGGTCTCGACCTCCTCCGACAGCGACTCGTCGCGCTCCTCGTCCAGGCGCGCGGTCATCCGCTGCAGCGCCGCCCGCCGCGCCCGGCGCACGATGTCCTGCTCGGCCCGCTCCTCGGTCTCGGCGCTCTCCGCGACCCCGAGCAGCCGGACCAGCGTCGGGAGCGTGAAGCCCGGCACCAGCAGCGTCACGACCAGCACGGACACCGCGATCAGGGTCAGTTCCACACGGGCCGGGAAGGGCTCGCCCGCGGCGGTCTGCACCGGTAGCGACAGGGCGAGCGCCAGCGTGGCCAGGCCGCGCATGCCGCACCACGCGATCACGAGGGCCTCCCGCCCGGCCCGCGGCCCCGCCGACGGGTCCTTCGAGTGCCGGAACAGCACCGATGCCGCCGTCATCCACACCGCACGGACGCCCAGCACCACCAGGCAGACGATCCCGGCGTGGCCGAGCATCCGCGGCAGGTCGTCACCCGCCTGCTCGACGACCTGCCGCAGGTCGAGCCCGATCAGGCCGAACGCGATGCCGGTGACCAGCAGCTCCACGACGTCCCAGAAGGAGCGCTGGACGAGGCGGTCCGCCGCCTCGTCCGCGTCCGAGAGCCGCCGCAGCTGCAGGGCCACCACGACCACGGCGACGACGCCGGACGCGTGCGCCTCCTCGGCGGCCAGGTAGACGGCGAACGGCAGCACCAGGGTCAGGGCGCTGCGCCCCACCGTGTCGCCGATGCGCGTCAGCAGCTGCCGCGCCAGCCACGCCACCACGAGCCCGATCACCACGGCGATCGCCGCCCCGAGCAGGAACGACAACACCAGGCCGGGGACGGAGAGCTCGTCGCCCCGCACGGTCGCCAGCACCGCGGCCTGGAAGATCACCAGGGCGGTGGCGTCGTTGAACAGGCCTTCGCTCTGCAGCACCGAGAGCAGCCGGCGCGGCATCCGCACCGGCCCGGCCACCGCCTCCACCGCCACCGGGTCGGGTGGCGCGACCATGGCGCCGAGCGCGACTGCGGCCGTCACCGTGATTCCCGGGACCAGGACGGCCGCCACACCGGCCACCGCCCCGGCGGTCACCACGACGAGGGCGACGGCGAGCAGCGCGATCGTCCGCCAGCGGGCGCGGAACAGCGCCCACGAGGTCCGCTGCGCGGTCGCGAAGAGCAGCGGTGGCAGGAAGAGCGGCAGGATCAGCTCGGGTTCCAGCTCGAACGAGTCCGGCAGGCCCGGCACCACCGCGACCAGGGCACCGAGCACCACCATCAGCGCGGGCCACGGCAGCCGCAGCCGGTCCCCGACGCCGACCAGCAGCACGGCTCCGAGCATCAGGCCCACGATGAGCAGCAGGTACTCCACGGGGGCAGCTTGGCAGGTCGATCGGTGCCATGATCGCGGGCATGAGCCACGACCCCTACGCGGAACTCCCCGAGGTCCCCTCGTTCACCGTCACCAGCTCGGACATCACCGACGGCGGCACCCTGCCGGCGGCCCAGCTCTCCGGCATCTTCGGCGTCCCGGGCGGGCAGGACGTCTCCCCGCAGCTGTCCTGGAGCGGCGCCCCCGAGGGCACCAAGAGCTACGCCGTGACCTGCTACGACCCGGACGCGCCCACCGCGTCGGGCTTCTGGCACTGGGCGGTGTTCAACATCCCCGCGTCGACGACCTCACTGGACACGGACGCCGGCACCGAGGGCGGCTCGGCTCCCGGCGTCACCCTGGCCAACGACGCCGGCCTCGCGCGCTACCTGGGCGCCGCCCCGCCGCCCGGGCACGGCCCGCACCGCTACTACTTCGTGGTGCACGCCGTGTCCGCGGAGACGCTCGACGTGCCCGCGGGCGCGACGCCCGCCTTCCTGGGCTTCACCCTCTTCGGTGCCACGCTGGGCCGCGCCACGCTCGTCGCCACGCACGAGAACACGGGCTGACTCCGCCGGGCACGGCGGCGCGGCGCGCAGTACGTTTTCCGCCGTGCCCGACATCACCGCACTGATCCTCGACGACCACGAGTGGTTCCGTCGCCGGTTCGCGGAGCTCGACGAGCTCCGGGCGGCCGGGGCGGACCCGTCGGCGCTGCGCGAGGCGTGGCGCCCGGTCGCCGACCTCCTCGACGTCCACGCCGAGGCCGAGGAGCGGATCTTCTACCCGCAGCTGCTCCGCAAGGGGGAGAACGACCCCCAGGAGGAGACCCTCGACGCGATCGGCGACCACAACGACATCCGCGACGGTGTCCGCGAGGCCGACCGGCACCCCGTCGGGAGCGCGGGCTGGTGGTCCGGTGTGGACGACGCCCGCGCCGCGAACGACGAGCACATGGGCGAGGAGGAGAACGAGGGCCTGCCGGACTTCCGGCTGAATGCCCCCGCCGACCTGCGCGACTCCCTGGGCGCGCGGTTCACCGAGTTCAAGGAGCGGCACGCGGGGACCCGGGGACTCGACATCGTGGACAAGGACCCGCAGGAGTACGTCCAGGAGATCGAACGGGAGATCACCCCGCCGTCCGACTTCTCCGGCGACACCTCGCTCGGCATCGGCAGCTTGAAAGGACGATCGTGAGCGCACCTTCCGACCATCTCCTCCGGGCGCACGCCCCCATCCCGACCGAGTCGTGGAAGGCGATCGACGACGAGGCGCGCGAGCGCCTGACCTCCCTGCTCGCCGCCCGCAAGGTCGTGGACTTCGTCGGCGCCGGCGGCTGGCACCGCTCGGCCCACTCGCTGGGCCGCACCAGCCCGCTGGCCGGGCCCCCGCCCGGGGTCACCGGGGCCGACGGCGTCCGCACCGCGGCCCGCCGGGTGACGCCACTGGCCGAGGTCCGGGTCCCGTTCACGGTGAGCCGGCGCGAGATCGACGACATCCAGCGCGGCGCCGCCGATCCCGACTTCGACGACCTCGCCCGTGCCGCCCGGGTGGCCGCCGAGATCGAGAACCGGGCGATCTTCCACGGCTGGCCCGCCGCCCAGGTCGAGGGCATCCTCCAGACCACCCCGTACGACACCCTCGCGCTCGGCGAGGACTGCCTGAAGTGGCCGGGTGTGATCGCCCGCGGCGTGGACGCACTGCGCCGCAACGGCATCGGCGGCCCGTACTCGCTGCTCGTCGGCCCCGACCTCTACACCCAGATCGTGGAGACCACCGAGCTCGGCGGCTACCTGCTCTTCGACCACCTGTCGCGGATCCTCGGCGGCTCGGTGATCTGGGCACCGGGCGTGGACGGCGCGGTGATCGTCAGCGCGCGGGGCGGCGACTTCGTCCTCGACGTGGGCCAGGACCTGGCGGTGGGCTACAGCCATCACGACGCCGACACCGTGAGCCTCTACCTCGAGGAGAGCTTCACCTTCCGGGTCCTCGAGCCCGACGCGGCGTTCGTCCTGGTCTGAGCCCGGTGAGCGGTGGTCGCCCCGTCGGGCGACCACCCCTCACGGCCCGAGCCGTCCTCGGGCCTCCCCCGCTAGAAGGTCAGGAGCCGGTCGAAGAAGCTCCGGTAGCGGCCCAGGGCGAGGCGGAGGTCCTCGGTGGACGCCTGCTCGTCGCGCAGGTCGATCTCCAGCTCGCTGCGCTGGCGGCGGAAGAGCTCCTCCAGCTCGTCGAGCACCTCACCGACCAGGCCGTTGGCGTCGCGCACGGCGCCGCGGGGCTCGTCGACGAAGCCGGCCTTGAGGCTCTCCCAGCGGCGCATGTAGTCGGCGGAGCGGTCCTGCGGGATGAGCGCCGGATGCTCGTCGGTACCGCCCGCGGCCCCGTCGGCGGGGCCGCCGAGCGAACGGGCGCGGGGGCCCCGGTCCGCCGTGTCACCGCGGGCGTCGGTGCGGCCGTCGGCCCGGGTCCCGTTGCGGTCGTGCAGGTCCGGGTCGGTGAGGGTGGGGTCGTGGTCCGGGCGGGACGGGTCCCGCCCCGGTCCGTCCTGAGTGGTGCGGCCGTCGGCCCGGTCGCCCAGGGCGTGGTCGCTCAGGGCGCTGTCGTGAGCGGCGCTGTCGTGAGCCGCGCTGTCGTGAGCCGCGCTGTCGTGAGCGGCGCTGTCGTGACGGGTGTCGTCCGGGGCGGCGCCGTCGGACCGGAGGTCGACGGTGCGCATGTCGGCTCCCCGCACGTCGGCGTGCCCGGTGCTCCCGGCGCGCCCGCTTCCCTCGTCGTGCAGGGCATCCGCGCCTCGGGTCCCCGCCGGGTCCTGTCCGGGCAGGTCCGGGTCGAGCCGGTCGGCCCGGCGGGTCGTGTCCGGGCCCCGCGAGCCGGTGCTGCGCGGGTCGGGATCGAGGCGGTCCGGATCGAGGCGGTCCGGGTCGGAACCGTCCGGGTCGAGGCGGTCCGCCGGCCGGTCGGGGTCGAGGCGGCGTTCGTGGGTCGCGAGGCCGTCGCCGGGGACGTCACCGGCACCGAGGTCCTCGTGGGCGAGGTCCGCCCGCCGATCTCCCCGGTCGTCCCGGTCCCGCGGGGCGGGGACGTCCTGCTCACGACCCAGGACCTTGTCGAGCAGGGTGCGGTCGTCGTGTTCGGAGCGGTGCATGTCGTGGCCTCCAGGCTGTCGGGTGCGGTAGGGGTGCGGCCGGTCAGGTGCGGGTCTCGCGCGGCGCGCCGTTCGCACGGTCGGGCGGCGTGTCGTTCACGCGCTCGGACCGTGCGGCGCCGCGGCCGTGGTCCGGCTCGTGGCCGAGCAGGGCGTCGACCAGCTCGCGGTAGTTCGTCACGGCCCTGCGGAGCTCCTCGGTGTCGGCCTTGCGCTGCCGGTTCGCCTCGGCCGTCCGCCGGGCCTCGCGGTAGCGCTGCACCACGACGGGATGGTCGACCGAGACGTCGGCGGCCCGCTGCTCGAAGTCGTCGACCGGGTAGCCGCGCGCGGACATCACCTCGTCCACCAGGGCGTCGGCGTGCTGCACGGCCTGGTCCGGATCGTCGACGAACTCGCGCTGCACGTCCGTCCAGCGGCGTTCGAAGGTGGCGCGCTCGCGGTCGTCCAGGTCGCGGAGCTTGATGGAGCGGTGCCGCTTCTCGCGCTCGGCGAGGACGCGGTCCGTCTCGGCGGGATCGTCGGTCCGGGCGAGCTGGTGCTCGTACTCCGGCCCGAAGCGCTCGCGCAATCGCGCGCTGCGCCGGCGTCCGGCCGTCGACCAGGCGAACGCCGCGAGTCCCAACACGACGATCACCACGACGACGACCACTACGATCAGTGTGGTGCTGCTCATGCCGTCGGGTGCCCGGCAACGGGCCGTGACAACCCGGCGTAGCGATGTCGATCTGTGACCGCCATCATACTTAATCGAGAAAGGACGAACCGCGTGGACCGGCTGGACGAAGCGGCCGACGAGCTGTACGGCCTAGCCCCGGACGACTTCGTCCCGGCTCGCGACGAACTGGTCGCGGCGGCGAAGGAGGCCGGGGACAAGGACGCGGCGCGGGCGATCGGCCGGCTGCGGCGGCCGACCCAGGCCGCCTGGCTCGCGAACCTGCTGGCCCGGGAACGCTTCGAGCAGCTCGACGGGCTCCTGGAGCTCGGCGGCGAGCTCTCCGCCGCCCAGCGCAACCTCGACGGCCCGCAGCTGCGTGCGCTGTCGGCGCAGCGGTCCAAGCTGGTCGGCGCGATGGCACGGGAGGCCCGGCGGCTGGCGGCCGCGGACGGGCACCGGGTCACCGAGTCCGTGGAGAAGGACCTGCGCGGCATCCTCGATGCCGCCCTCGCGGACGGCGGCATCGCGGAGGAGGTCCGCTCCGGGCGTCTCACCAGGACGGTGAGCTGGTCCGGCTTCGGCCCGGCCGACGGGGAGGCGTTCACCCCCCGCTCCGGCGGCGCGGGCACCCGGCGTCCCCCACCCCGCCGGCCCCGCCCGGAGACCGACGGGCGAACGGCCGAGTCCGATGATCACTCGGCCGGTGACCGGGACGAGGCCGCGCAGGAATCGGCCGCCGAGCGGGAGCGGGAGGCCCGCGAGCGGGAGCGGGCCCGCGCCGGGGCCGCGGAGGCCGTCGAGTCCGCCCGCGCCGAGGCGGGCCGGACCGCCGACGCCCACGAGGACACCCAGGCCGCCCTCCGCGACGCCGAGTCCGATCGCGACGACGCGGGCGAGCGGGTCGACGAGCTCACCGCCGAGCTGGAACGAGCCCGCGAGGCCCGGGCCCGCGCCGTCGAGACGATGAAGGAGGCGGCGAAGGCGGAGCGGGAGGCCGGCCGGATCGCCCGGGACGCCGCGACCGCCCTCGACCGCGCCGAGGCCGCCCTCGCCGAGCTGGGATGAGCGCGCGGGTCCCGATGATCAGGGGCCCGGCTCGCGCAGGTCGCGTTTGAGGATCTTGCCCGTAGCGGTGCGGGGCAGCGGACCGTCCCACCAGACGACGTGGGTGGGGGCGGCGAAGGCTCCCACGCGGGCGGCGACCTGGGCACGCAGCGCCTCCTCGTCCCGCAGCGCGCCGGGAACGGTGCGGACCGCGGCCGCGACCTCCTCTCCCAGGCGCGCGTGCGGCATCCCGTAGACCGCCACCTCCTCCACCCAGGGGATCTCGTACAGCGCCGCCTCGACCTGGACGCTGTAGACGTTCTCCCCGCCGCGCAGGACGACGTCCTTCAGGCGGTCGACGACGTACACCCAGCCGTCCCGCTCGTAGCCGAGGTCGCCGCTGCGGAACCATCCGTCGGCGAAGGCGGAGGCGGTGGCCGCCGGGTTGTTCCAGTAGCCGGCCACGACGGTGGGCCCGCGGAACCAGAGCTCGCCGACCGAGTCCGCCGCGACGTCGTCGGACGACTCCGGGTCGACCACGCGCAGCTCCGCGCCCGGGGCGAGCCGGCCGACACTGTCCGGGTGGGCGGCGTAGTCGGCGCCGGCGTTCGCGCAGATCGCGGAGGTGGTCTCGGTGAGGCCGTAGCCGTTGGCCGCGC
Organism: Pseudonocardia ailaonensis; assembly: GCF_039531635.1. Lineage (NCBI taxonomy): Bacteria > Bacillati > Actinomycetota > Actinomycetes > Pseudonocardiales > Pseudonocardiaceae > Pseudonocardia > Pseudonocardia ailaonensis. The sequence continues at coordinate 343,052 of NZ_BAAAQK010000003.1, forward strand.
GCGGGCCGAGGTTCGCCGCGATCCGGCGCACCAGCTCACCCGGGATCGGTGCCCCGCCCATCCCGATGCGGGTGAGCGAGCCCAGCTCGTCGGGGTGCTCGATCACGAGGGCGGCGAGCTCGGCGATGGTCGACGGCACCCCGGCGCAGCCGGTCAGCCGCTCCTCGCGGACGAGCCGGCGGGCCTCGTCGCGGTCCCACCGGTACATCGTGGCGATCTTGCCGCCGACCAGGAGCTGGCCGTAGAGCCCGTTGAGGCCCGCGATGTGGAACAGCGGGTAGGTGACCAGCGAGCCCGGCTGCCCGGCCGGCGGCGGGCTCCCGGCCGCGGCGGCCGTGGCGCGGGCGGTGAGCAGGGTGTTCAGCGCGTTCGTCACGTGGTTGAGGTGCGAGTGCACCGCGCCCTTCGGCCTCCCGGTGGTGCCGGAGGTGTAGACGATCGTGGCCGGGTCCTCGGGCCGCACGGTCACCGGCGGCGGCCCGGCGGAGAGATCCAGCGAGGCCGCGAGCTCACCCCACTCCCGGGCGGCCGAGGGGTCAGTCCCACGCACCCGGACCACCGGCACGTCCACGCGCCCGAGCAGCGCCTCGGCCCGTTCGGCGTCGGCCACGACCAGGCGGATCCCGGCGTCGCCGATCGCCCAGACCAGCTCCGGCGGCGTCCACCACGCGTTGAGCGGCACCACGACGATCCCGGCGAGCTGGGCGGCGGAGAAGACCGGGACCCATTCCGGGTGGTTGCGCATCGCGATGCCGAGCCGGTCCCCCGGGGCCAGCCCGTACTCGTCCAGGAAGGCGGCGGCGAGGCCGTGGACCAGCCGCAGGTTCTCGGCATAGGTCGTGCGCTCGCGCTCGTGGACGGTGCACACGGCGTCGCCGAAGGCGGCGGTGTCGGCGACCAGCTCGGCGAGGGTGTGGGGCCCGCGCTCGTACACCCGCAGCGGGACGCCGCCGACCACCGTCTCCCGCAGGGCGAACTCGCCGCCGGGGGCGGTGAGCCGGGCGATCTCGAGGCCCGTCGGCGTCCTGTCCGCCCGGTCCGTCCCGGTATCCGCCGGATCGTCGTCGCGCCGCTGCATCGGAGATCACTCTGCCACGCGCCGTCGGCCCGCGCGACGGATCGACGCGGCGTGACAGGGTCGGACGGTGACGGACCGACGGGAGCAGCTGCGCGCCTTCCCGTGGTGGCGCTGGGCCCTGCTCGTCGGTCTCACGGCGGCACTGACGGTCGTCCTCCAGCTCGCCGGGGTGCCCTCGCCCGCCCTGTTCGCCGGGCTCGCGGTGGCCACCGTCCTGGCACTGGCGGGGCTCGGGCCGGTCCGGGTGCACCGCACGGCGACGAGCGGGGCGCAGGCCGTGATCGGCGTGGTCATCGGGGTGCTGGCCCGGCCGGACACCCTCGGCGCCCTCGCGAACGGCTGGCTGCCGGTCCTCCTGGTGAGCCTCGGCTCGCTGGTCGTGAGCATGGCGGCCGGGCTGCTGCTCGGCGTGCAGCGCGGCGTGACGCCGCTGACCGGGATGCTCGCGCTCACCGCGGGTGGCGCCTCCGGGCTGGTCGCGGTGGCGCGCGAGCTCGGCGGCGACGAGCGGATCGTCTCGGTGATCCAGTACCTGCGCGTCGGGCTGGTCACCGCGACGATGCCGATCGTCGCGACGGCGGTGTTCGGCGCCGGGCACGTCGGCGGCGGCGGACCGCCGGGCGGGAGCGCCGCGCCCTGGTACGTGGGGCTGGCGCTGGTGGCGGTCTGCACCCTGGTCGGCGCGCCGATCGCAGCGAAGCTGCACGTCCCGGCCGGGGCGCTGCTCGGGCCCATGATCGTCGCGGTGGCCCTGAGCGTCGGTGGGCTGACCTTCGGCGGGCAGCCCCCGGCGGCGCTGGTCGACGTCGCCTACGCGGTGATCGGCTGGCAGGCGGGGCTGCGCTTCACCCGGCCCGCGCTGCGCACCGTCCTGCGGATCCTCCCGCTGGCGGCCGGGCTGATCCTGGCGATCGTCGGGGCCTGCGCGGCGCTCGGGCTGGTGCTCTCGTGGACCACCGGCACGACGCTGCTGGAGGGCTATCTGGCGACCACGCCCGGCGGGATCTACGCGGTGCTGGCGACCGCGATCTCGTCGGGCGGGGACGTCACGTTCGTCGTGGCGGTGCAGGTGCTGCGGGTGATCCTGATGCTGCTGGTGGCGCCGTTCCTGGCCCGGACGGTCGGGCGGCGGTGGGGCGGCGAGCCCGCGGACTGAGGCTCAGCCCAGGCGGACGACGCGGCCGGGCGGCGGTTTCGGGAGCGCGTCGGGATGGAGGGCCCAGGCCAGGGCCTCGACGCCACCGACCAGGTTCGGGCCGCCCATCACGACGTAGGCCGCGGAGTCGATCGCGACCAGCGGCACGTCCGGGAAACGGTCGCGGACGCCGGCGGCCTGCGCGACCGCCGCCTCCAGGCCGAACCCGCACGGCGCGACGACCACCACCTCCGGCTCCAGCGCGGTCAGTGCGCTCCACGCCACCGCGACGCTGCGACCTCCGTCGATCCCGGCCAGCGGCTCGGCCCCGGCGCGGCGGACGAGCTCCGGGACCCAGTGGCCGGGGACGTACGCGGGATCGGTCCACTCCAGGACGAGCGTGCGCGGGCGCGGGCGGTCCGCGACGGCGCGGGCGACCTCGGCCAGCCGCTCGCGCAGGGATCCGACCAGCCGCTCCCCCGCGGCCGGATCGCCCGCGGCCCGCGCGACGTCGGTGATCGCGGCCAGCACCTCGTCGACGGTGTGCGGGTCCACCGAGACGACCTCGGCGTCGCTACCGAGGGCATCGAGGGCATCCGCCACCGTCCCGGCGGGGAGGGCGCAGACACGGCAGAGGTCCTGGGTCAGGATGAGGTCTGGGTCCGCGGCGGCGAGCGCGGCGCGGTCGAGCTCGTACATCGGCAGGCCCGCGGCCACGCGCTCGCCGACCCATGCGTCGATCTCCGCAGGTGGGAGCCCGGGCGGGAGCGCCGTGTCGACCACGACGGGTACCCCGGGGGCCGCGCACTCGAAGGTCACGGCGGCCAACGTGTCCCGCAGGCCGAGGGCCGTGACGATCTCCGTGGCGGCGGGCAGCAACGAGGCGATCCGCATCCCGAGAGGGTAGACGGGTGGCCGCGCGCCGTTCACGTCCACGGAAGGTGACCGCGGGGCGCGGATGCGGCAGGCTGGGCGCGACACCCGCGCGACCCTCGCACTCGGAGGCGATCATGGCCGTTCACCCGCGGGCCGGAACCCCGGCCCGCCCCGAGGACCTCGTCGACGTGCCGGCGCTGCTCGCCGCGTACGCCGACGTGCACCCCGATCCGTCGGTGGCCGCGCAGCGGGTGGCGTTCGGGACCTCCGGGCATCGCGGGTCGGCCCTCACGGCGACCTTCAACGACGACCACATCGCCGCCACCAGCCAGGCGATCAGCGAGTACCGCGCGCAGCAGGGCACGGACGGGCCGCTGTTCCTGGGCAAGGACACCCACGCGCTGTCCGACCCGGCCTGGGAGACCGCCGTGGAGGTGTTCGCGGCCAACGGCGTCGCTGTGCTCGTCGACTCGCGGGACGGCTGGACGCCCACGCCCGCGGTCTCGCACGCGATCCTCACCTACAACCGGGGCCGGACCTCGGGCCTGGCGGACGGCGTCGTCGTCACCCCGTCGCACAATCCGCCGGCCGACGGCGGCTTCAAGTACAACCCGCCGGACGGCGGCCCGGCCGGCACGGACGCCACGGGCTGGATCGCGGGGCGGGCCAACGAGCTGCTGGAGAACGGGCTCGAGGACGTGCAGCGGGTTCCCCTCGCGCGGGCGGAACGCGCGGGGTACGACTTCCTCGACACCTACGTGGGCGACCTCGGCTCCGTGGTGGACCTCGAGGCGATCCGGGGCTCCGGCCTGGTCCTGGGCGCGGACCCGCTGGGCGGGGCGTCGGTGCACTACTGGGGCGCGATCGCCGAGCGCTACGGGCTGGACCTGACCGTCGTGAACCCGGACGTCGATCCCACCTTCGGCTTCATGACGCTGGACTGGGACGGCAAGATCCGCATGGACTGCTCGTCGCCGTACGCGATGGCGTCGCTGGTCGCGCAGAAGGAGAAGTACGTCGTCGCCACCGGGAACGACGCGGACTCCGACCGGCACGGCATCGTCACCCGCGACGCGGGGCTGATGAACCCGAACCACTACCTCGCCGTCGCGATCGGGTACCTGTACGGCAACCGGCCCGGCTGGCCCGGTGGCGCGGCCGTCGGGAAGACGGCGGTGAGCTCCTCGATGATCGACCGGGTGGCCGCGGACCTGGGCCGGGAGCTGGTCGAGGTGCCCGTCGGGTTCAAGTGGTTCGTGCCCGGGCTCCGCGACGGGAGCATCGCGTTCGGCGGCGAGGAGAGCGCCGGCGCGTCCTTCCTGCGCACGGACGGCTCGCCGTGGACCACGGACAAGGACGGGATCATCCTGGCGCTGCTCGCCTCGGAGATCACCGCGCGCACCGGGAAGACGCCGTCGCAGCACTACGGCGAGCTCACCGAGCGGTTCGGGAACCCGTCCTACGCCCGCATCGACGTGGCCTGCTCGCGCGAGGACAAGGCGAAGCTGGGCAAGCTGTCCGCCTCCGACGTCACCGCGACCGAGCTCGCCGGTGAGCCGATCACCGCGCGGCTCACCGAGGCCCCCGGCAACGGCGCGGCGCTCGGCGGGCTCAAGGTGACCACGGAGAACGGGTGGTTCGCGGCACGGCCGTCCGGCACCGAGGACGTCTACAAGGTGTACGCCGAGAGCTTCCTCGGACCCGAGCACCTCGCCCGGATCCAGGAAGAAGCGCAGCAGGTGGTCAAGGGGGCCCTCGCATGACGAAGAAGAAGAACCTCGGGCTGGGGATCGACATCGGCGGCTCCGGGATCAAGGGGGCGCCGGTCGACCTCGAGAAGGGCAGGCTGGCCGACGAGCGGCTGCGCATCCCCACACCGCAACCGTCCACACCGGAGGCGGTCGCCGAGGTCGTCGGGCAGATCCTCGACCACTTCGACTGGAAGGGGCCCTTCGGCTGCACCTTCCCCGCGGTGGTGCAGCACGGCGTCACCCAGACCGCGGCCAATGTGGACAAGTCCTGGATCGGGGCGGACGCGCAGAAGATCATCCACGCCGCGACGGGTCGCAAGGCGATCGTCGTCAACGACGCGGACGCGGCGGGAGCCGCCGAGGTCGAGTTCGGCGCGGCCAAGGGGCACAAGGGTGTCGTCGCCGTGATCACGCTCGGGACGGGCATCGGCTCGGCCCTGGTGCACCGCGGCCGGCTCATGCCCAACACCGAGTTCGGTCACCTCGAGGTCGACGGCCACGACGCCGAGACCCGTGCCGCCGACTCGGCCCGGGAGCGCGAGGAGCTGTCCTGGGAGGACTGGGGAGCCCGGCTGACCCGGTACTTCGGGGTGCTCGAGAACCTGATCTGGCCCGACCTGTTCGTGGTGGGCGGCGGGGTGAGCAAGAAGTTCTCCCGCTGGCACCCCTACGTGCAGACGCGCACGCCGATGGTGCCCGCAGAGCTGCTCAACGAGGCGGGGATCATCGGGGCGGCGCTGCTGGCGGAGTCGGACTAGGCACGGCCGGACCGACCTCGAAGACCCGCGAGTCGGCACTTTCGGGAGCCCGAATGTGACGCTCGCGGGGCCCGGCTGTCCCGCGCGCCCGGCTGCCCCCGCGCGCCCGGCTCGGATGGTCGCCGTGTCGGTGCAGACACGCATCCCGGGCGGGCGTGAGCGCACCGAATCGGCGATCAGCCTCGGGCGACGATCGCCTCCACCGTGGCGCGGGCGCCGTGGCGGTGGAGGGAGTCGAGAGCCCAGAGGTAGACGTCGCGGAACCGCTCGTCGTCGGCCAGATCACCGAAGACCGCGGTGTTGCGGATGAAGGCCTCGGGGTTCTCGCGCTGCGACCTCGCGAGGGGGACGAGGGTGTCGGCCAGGCGGTCCTGGACGTCGATCTCGGCGCCCTTCTCGTCCACCCCCTCGGAGTAGCGGGCCCAGCTCGCCACCACCGCGGTCGCGCGCTCCATCTCCCCGCCGTGCGCGAGCTGGTGGCGGATCACCGGCAGCACCCACAGCGAGATCCGGTCCGAGCTGCCGAAGTTGATGCGCGCCAACGTGTCCGCGATGCCGGGGTTGGCGAAGCGCTCGATCAGGGTGGTCTTGTACGCGTTGAGATCGACACCCGGGACCTCCGAGAGCGTCGGCGTGCCCTCGCGGTCCATGTAGTCCCGCAGGAACCTCGCGAACAGCGGATCCGCCGCGACCTCGTGCACGTAGCCGTAGCCGGCGAGGAAACCGAAGTAGCCCAACGCCTGGTGCGACGCGTTGAGCAGGCGGAGCTTCATCAGCTCGTAGGGGACGACGTCGTCGACGAGCTGGACGCCGGCGTCCTCGAACGGCGGGCGGCCCGCGGTGAACCGGTCCTCCAGCACCCACTGGGTGAAGGGCTCGCAGACCACCGGCCACGCGTCCCGGAGGCCGAACTCGTCCGCGAGGCGCTGCGTGTCCTCGGCGCTGGTGGCCGGCGTGATGCGGTCCACCATGGAGTTCGGGAAGCCGACGTTCTGCTCGACCCAGGTCGCCAGGTCGGCATCCTCGAGCCGCGCGAACGCCGAGAACGTGCGGGCCGCGGTGTCGCCGTTGCCCTGGATGTTGTCGCAGCTCATGATCGTGAAGCCGGGCAGGCCGCGCTCGCGGCGGCGCCGCAGCGCCTCGGTGACCAGCCCGAACACCGTCGCCGGCTCCGCGCCGGGCCGCAGGTCGGCCTGCACGCCGGGGTCGTTCGCGTCGAACTCGCCGGTGACCTGGTCGATCGTGTAGCCGCCCTCGGTGACCGTCAGGGAGACGATCCGGGTGGACCCCGCCGCCATCTTCTCGATCACGGCCTCGGGCGAGTCCGGCGCGAACAGGTACTCGACGATCGACCCGATCACCCTGGGGTGCAACGACCCGTCCGGTTCCTTGACCACGAGGGTGTAGAGCCCGTCCTGGTCGGTGAGGGCCTGCTGCATGCGCCGGTCGCCGGGGAGCACGCCGACGCCGCAGATCCCCCAGTCCATCGCCTCGCCGGCGTTCATCAGGGCGTCGACATACATCGCCTGGTGGGCGCGGTGGAACCCGCCGACTCCGAAGTGGACGATGCCGACGGTCACGGCCGAGCGGTCGTAGCCGGGGACCTCCACGCTCCGCCCGTGGTCGGCTCCGCTCGCTGCGACTCCGCCGAGCTCGGGCAGGCTGCCTCCGGTGAGCGCTTGCATGGGTCCCCTTCCCGGCTCGTCCTCGTCGACGGGGCCCGACCCTACCGGCGCGGGGCCTCCCGCACCGGACGAACGCCCCAGCTCGCCGACCAGCTCTCGCCCGGCGCGAGGACGACGAGATCGGTGCCCGAGCTCAGCGCGTCGGGTGGGCAGGTCATCGGTTCGACCGCGACACCGCGACCGTGACCGGGCATGTCGTCGGGGGTGAACACCTGGACCCAGCGGAAGGCCGGATCCGTCCAGAGCTCGGTGCCGCTGCCGTCCGGGGCGATCAGGCGATGCGCGACACCGGGTTCGCAGTCGCCGAACGCGTGGTCGAGCCGCTGGCCCTGCAGCAGGGCGCCGGCGCGCAAGGGATGGTCCGCCGGGAGCGGTTCGAGCGGGCCGCCCGGGAGCTGGTCGACGAGCGGGAGCGCGGCGCGGGCGGCGAGGGTGAGGGTGCAGTCGTCCGTCGGGGTGTCGCCGACCCGCAGGTAGGGATGGAAACCGAGGCCGAACGGGATCTCGCCGGTGCCCTCGTTGGTCGCCTCGGTGCGGACGGTGAGTCCGTCGTCCAGCGAGTAGGTGACGGCGACGCGGACGGGCTGGGGCCACCCGTTCTGCGGCGGCACGATCGCCTCCAGCGTGACGGAGCTCTCGGACCGCGCCACGGGGCGGAAGAACGACTGGCGGAGCAGGCCGTGGATGGCGTTGCCGGCCGCCGGTTCGGTCAGGGCGAGCTGCTGGTCCTTGCCCTGCCAGGTCCACCGGCCGCCGGCGACACGGTTCGGCCAGGGGGCGAGGAGGGCGCCGGAGCCGCGAGGCGGGCGGGCTCCGTCCGGCACGGGCTCGGTGAGATGGGCGCCGTCGACGGTGAAGGACCGCAGCCCTCCCCCGACCTCGCTGACCGACGCGGCCTGGGCGCCGGAGGTGATCGTGAAATGCTCCCCGCACGGATCGAACACGCGCCCATCCTGCCGGGTGCACGAGCGGGGGTCACCACCGCACCGGCAGGTTCCCGCTGCCCTCGCAGGTCGGCGCCTCCCGCCCCACGAGTCGGCGGTTCCGGTAGCGCGAGTCGGCAGTTCCGGTCGCTCAAGTCGGCGGTTCCGGGGATGCGCGAGTCGGCGGTTCCGGGGACGCGAGTCGGCGCTGTCGGTGGGCCACGCGCCGGCGAGCTCCGTTCGCGAGCCGATCGCATCGGGCGCGGTCCAGTGGTCCGAGGGGCGCAGCTCTCGGACGCGAGCGCGACGGGCGCCCGGGGCTCCCGCAGGTGGCCTCCCACGGAGCGGGACTGCCCGGCCGGCGGCGGTCGTCCGGGCCACGCGCCTCGGTACGTCGTGGATGTGCGTTTCGGCCTACCGAAAGTGCCGACTCGCGGGTGGTCGTCCGGTCGAGTGCTTCGGGTGCGTCGCAGATGTGTGTGTCGGCCTACCGAAAGTGCCGACTCGCGGGGGTGGGCGGTCAGGCGGGGTGGGGTCGGGCGGGGGTGGCGACGGGGACGCCGGGGCCGAGGTCGATGACCGTGGCCCGGGCCGGGGCGAGGGCGGCGAGGTGCCCGTGGTGGGTGAACAGCAGGATCTGCCACTCCTCCCCCAGCTCCGCAAGGACGGCGAGGGCCGCGGTGGCGCGCTCGTCGTCGAAGGTCATGAGGACGTCGTCCAGGACGACGGGGACCGCCGGGAGGCCGGCGGCCCGGCGCTCGGCCTGCAGCTGCCGGATGCCGGCCAGGCGCAGCGCGAGGAAGACCTGGTCCGCGGTGCCCTCGGAGAGACGTTCCGGACTGAGCTCCTCGCCGTCCGCGCGGAGCGCGACGAGGGTGCGGGTGTCCGTGCCGGCGGGGCGCAGGGCGGTGAACCGGCCGCCGGTCAGGCGCGCCAGCAGCGTGCCGGCCTGGTCGAGCAGCGGGGAGGAGTGGCGGCGTTCGTAGCCCTCGAGCTCGCTGCGCAGGGTCTCCCGTTGGAGGTGGACGACCACGTACCGCTCCGCGGCCTCGGCGGCGCGGGCGAGGTGGCCCTGCGCCTCGGCGTGGAGGACGGCAGCGCCGTCCGCACCTTCGAGCACGCGGCGGCGGTCCCGCAGGCCGCCGAGCTGGCCGAGCAGCTCGTCGTGCTCCGCGGCGACCGCGACCGTGGCGAGCCGGGTCCGCTCGAGCTCCTCCGCGAGCGCGCTCTGCTCCTCGGTCTCCGAGGCCGCGACCAGGGCGTCCGCGTCGAGATCCGGGGCGGCGGTGCGGAGTAGCGCCAGGGCCGTGGCCTCCGCGGCGCCGATCCGGACGGCGTCCCGGCCCCGCTCGGCGGCGGCGTCGAGGCCGCCCTCCTCGGGAGCCGCCGTGAGCCACAGCTCGACGCCGAGCCGGTCGAGGCGGCTGCGGGCGGCCGCGGCCTCGCGCTGCACGCGGCGCGCGCTCGCCTCGGTCTCGGCGATCCGGGCATCGACGTGGCGCGCCGACACCGCGGCCTCCGCGGCCGCGCGGACGCGCTCGGCGAGCTCGGGCAGGGCGAGGGCCGGGGACAGGCTCGCGGGATCGGGTGCCGAGGTCGTGCGCCGCCGGGATCGTGTCGCAGCGGAGGCCTGCGCGTCGCTTGCGGATGCGGGTGACGCAGGGTCGTGGGGCCGGGCCGCGGCCGCGCCACCCGGGTGCCCGGCCGCCGCGCCGCCGTCCCTCGTGACCTTGCCGTCCGCCACCGGGCCGCCGTTCACCGACGTGCCGCCCGCCTGCCCGACGGGGCCGAGCACCTGCGCGTCGACGCTGACGAGGTGGGCGGCGCCGCGGCGGGCCGGCGCG
>NZ_BAAAQK010000003.1:353111-531575 GCF_039531635.1 Pseudonocardia ailaonensis
GCCGCGGCGCGGGAGCGCTGCGGGCGGGGCGCGGGCTGCGACGGGCGGCGGGCCAGATGGCGCTCGGCGAGCTGCGCGACCGCCTTCTCGTGGGCGGCGACGCGCGCCGCGAGACGCTTCGCCTCGGCGCCCGCCAGGCGGGCCTCGGACTCCGCGCGCACCGCCTCGGCCAGCAGCTCCTGCCGGGTGCGCCAGGCCGCAGGGCCGACGTCCGGGGTGCTGCCGGCGGCCCGCAGGGCATGGCGCCAGCGGAGCAGGGCGGCGTCGAGGTCGTGGCGGCGGGCGTCGCTCTCGCGGGCGGCACGCTCGGCGTCCCCCCGCAGGCTGGCGAGCACCGTGCGGCGGTCCCGGGCGAGGTCCGCCTCGGTCTCCAGGTCCGCGGCGGCGACCAGGAGGGCATCGAGGTCGGCGGTGGGACGGGGGCGGCCGGCGGCGTCGAGCGCGGACCGCAGCGTGGCGGTCTGCGTGTGCTCGCCGTCGGCGAGATCGGCGGCGCGGGCGAGGGCGTGATCGCGTTCGGCGAGGGCCTGACGGGCGTCGAGGAGGCCGCGACGGACGCCGTCGGCCTCGTCCGGGTGCGGGGCGGGGCAGGGGGCCCAGAGCGCGATCCACCGCTCGCGCGACTCCTCGCGGCCCGCGCGGGAACGGGCGGCGGCGCTCTCCGCGGCGCCGAGCTCCTCCTCGGTGGCGGCGAGGTCGGCGCGGGCCCGCGACAGCTCGGCCATCCGGTCCGCGGCGGCGATCACCCCGTCCGCCAGCGCATCCGCCTCCCGCACGGCCCGCTCCACCGCGAGGGCAGCCCGGGCAAGCGCGGCACCGTGGTCGCTCTGGTCGGGCGCCGGCAATCCGGCAGGGAACCGGTCGATGTCCGACCGTTCCCCTGCCGGATCGGCGGAGGTCGGGTGGGGAGGGGGCTCCGGTACTCCCGCCGCGGCGGGAGTCGGGGAAGGCGAGGCCCCGGTGACCGGATCAGGGCTGGACAGGCCGCCGCCGTGAGCGTCGGGCCGGGTGACGGCTGCGGCGGATGCGAGGCCGGGAGCAGGATCGGGCGTCGCCGATCCGGTGGACGCGGAGCTGTCGTGGCGGGCTGTGGAGACAACGGTCCGGTGGTCTCCCCGCACCCGCGACGGGTCTGGAGGGAAACGCTCGCTCGGCGATCGTTCTCCTCCGGTCGGGGCGGACCGGCCCTGGACCGCGGCGAGGAGGGCGTCGACCGCCTCGTCGCGGGTGCGGCGCGCAGAGGCGAGGGCGGCCGGGTCCGCGGGGGCACCCAGCGCTTCGAGAGCGGCGAGGGCCTCCTGAGCGGAGTGGTGGCGGCGGCCGGCTCGGTAAGCCTCTCGGCGGGTCTGGCCCTCGGCCTCGGCGGCCTCCCGCAGCGCCGTGCGGAGGGCGGCGATCCGCGCCGGGGAGGGCGGGGCCGGTACGAGGTCCGCGGGCACCCCGGCCTCCGCCCGGTCCGGGACCCGGGACGGACCGGCACCGTCGCCGCCGGTGGACGAGCGCCCGGGCGGCGGAGTGCCCGTGCGCGGACCGGCGGCACCCGACCCGGACGGCCGAACGCCCGTCGATCCCCGCCCGCGGCGCTCGCCGTTCGACCGGCCGGCCGGGCCCTCCCCCGTCGGTGAGCCCACGGGCGGCAGGTCGATGCCCGTGCCCTCGAGGGCGCTGCGGGCGCGGAGGGCGGCGTCGGCGGACTCGCGGAGGGCGAGGCGGCGCAGGGTGGCGGCGGAGCCCGCGGCGAGGATCGCGCGGCGGGCCTCGGCGACCCTCGCGACCGCGGCGGTGTCCGGGCCGACGGTGCCCTCGGCCGCCTGCCGGACGGTGCGGCGGGCCTCGCGGTGCTGCTCGGCGGCCCGCTCGTCGGCGGCCTCGGCGCGCTCGACCTCGCCGGCCAGCGCCGCCAGCTCCGCGGCCCGGTCCGCCGGGATCGTCAGCTGTTCCAGGCGGCGGCGCACCGCGCGCGGCTCCACACCCGGCTCGACGCGCGCGAGCAGATTCTCGGCCTCGCGGGCCCGGTGCGCGGTCTCCGCCCGCAGGGTGCCCAGGCGCTCGGCGTCCGCCTGGCGGGCCTGCCGTTCACCCTCGAGGCGGCGGATCAGGTCGCCGTCCGCGGTGACGGCCTCGTCGACCAGGATCTCCGCGCGCTCGCCGCGGAGGGCGCGCAGCCGCGTCTCGAGCTCCTCGGCCGCGTTCTCCGCCTCCTCGCGCGCGGCGCGGGCGGTGTCGAACTCCGCGAGGCGCGAGGCGTCCAGGACCACCCCGGAGGCCGCGAGCCCGGCGAGCGCGGCCCGCAACCGCGCCACGTCCCGGGCCGCGGGATGCGCACGAACCCGCTGCTGGGCCTCGGCGACGGCCCGCGCGGCCGCCTCCCGGTCCCGCGCGAGCCCGGCGGCGCGGCGCTCCAGCCGGCCGATCTCCTCGGCCAGCGCGGCGACGTCCCCCGCCCGCGACATCTGCTCCGACGCCGCCGCATCGGCGTGCTCGAAGGCGGACAGCGCCCGGCGCAGCTCGACCTTCGAGGCGTTGCGGTGCTCCTTGTAGAGGCGGTCCGCCTCCTCGTCGAGCTCCGCGAGGATCGCGCGGACGTCCCGGCCGCTGCGCGCGGTGAACACCAGCTCGGCGAGCTCGCCGTCGCCCTCGCAGAGCCGCGCGCCGCCCTCCCGCAACGCCTGGTGGCCGAGCCCGAAGCTCTGCTGCCAGCTGCGCCGGGACTGTGCGCCACCCGGGCCCCAGGGCGCTTCCACCGGGGTCTCGTCCGGGGCGAAGAGACCGCGGGTGGTCCGCCGGACCGCGAGCTCGCCCGACGGCGACGAGACCGACGCGGTGATCGCCAGCCGCGCGGGTGAGGCCGCATAGGCGTGCCGCACGGGCCGCGGGAACCCCCACAACAGGTCCGACACCGCGTCGAGAAGCGTGGTCTTGCCCGCCTCGTTCGGGCCGGTGACCAGCGTCAACCCGCGCCCGGGCGCGAGCACGCGGTCCTCGTGCGTGCCGTAGCGCTCGAGGGTGAGGCCGGTGATGCGCACTAGGCCGCGCCCGGGTCGGAGCCGGCGAGCCGGGCGCGGAGCTCCTCCTCGGCGCGGCGGGCCAGCGCGGCGAGCCCTTCGGGATCGCGCAGGTCCAGGCCCGCGCCGCGCAGCCGCCGGCCGGCCTCGCGTTCGAGGGACGCCACGAGCGCGCCGGCCCGCTCGGGGTCCTCGGCCAGCCTCGCGGCGGCCGCGGCCACGGCGCCGGCCAGCTCCTCGTCGACCGCGGTCGGCACCGGCACCGATGCACGGGGGCTGCGGGTGCGGTTGCGCAGCATCTCGACGACCGCGCCGGACTTCTCGGCGACGACGTCGACCTCCGCGCGCAGCCACTCGGCGTCGAGCAGGGCCGGAGCGGCGGGGGTCGCACCGTCGAGCGTGACCCGGGCCGCGACCGGCCGCGAGCCGGCGGCCAGGCCGATCCCGCGCAGCTCGGCGTCGAGGGCGTCGAGCACGTCGTCCGGGTCGAGGCACTCCGACGCGTCGAGCCGCACGTGGGTCCAGCGGGCCACGTCGCACACCTCGTGCCGCAGCTCGGCGCGGCCGCCGGGCGCGACCTCGACGACCGTGGCGCCCTTGGCCCCGGGCTCGCGGGGGTGGCGGCCCTGCAGGTTCCCGCTGAACGCGGCCACGTGCTCGCCCTCGCACACCACCCGCCGCTCGTGCACGTGACCCAACGCGAAGTACTCGTAGCGACAGCGCTCGAGGTCCTCGGGCGTGCAGGGCGCGTAGGAGTCGTGGCCCTCGGCGCCGAGCACGGAGGTGTGCAGCATCCCCACGTTGACCAGGCCGGGGATCCGGTCCGGATACGCGGGGACGAGGTTCTCCAGCACCGCGCGGGTGGGGAAGCCCTGCCCGTGGACGGCGAGGCCCACGTCGTCGAGCACCACGGTCTCGGGACGCTCCGTGGCGAGCCGGTGGACGTTCGGCGGGAGCCGCAGCGAGCGCGTGATCTCGCTCTCGGCATCGTGGTTGCCGTTGATCAGGAAGACGGGGACGCCCTCGTCGTGCAGCCGGGACAGCTGGCGGACGAAGAAGGCGCCGGTGGCGTAGTCCCGCCAGTCCCCGTCGTAGACGTCCCCGGCCAGGAGCAGCGCGTCCGCCCGCTCGGCGACGACCAGGTCGACCAGGTTCTCGCAGGCCCGGCGGGTGGCGCGGCGCAGCGTGTCCGCCAGCTCGGAGTCCGCGAGCCGGGCGAGCCCGCGCAGCGGACTGTCGAGGTGCAGATCGGCGGCATGGACCAGGCGCACGGTCGCTCCCCTCCCGGCACGGAACTACAACGGTGAGATTCGAAGGGTACCGCCGGAGGGCGACAGTTCCGGTCCGATCCGCCGACGTGCGCCACGCCACGCCCCGCGAGCTGGGGAAACGGGCTCGCGGATGGGAGAATTCAGCGATTCCGGCCTCGTTCACCGTCGATCAGGGGCACACCCCGACGACTTCCGGAGGCGACGTGCGGATCCTCCTCTGCGAGCGCTGCTTCGCGCCCGTCGACACCGTTTCCGAGGGCCACTACACCCTCGGGCACATCGACAGCGTGGACGCGGACGGCACCGTCCGCTTCGTCTACTCGGCCGTGCACACCGCGCCCTGTGGCGGGGCGGCCCGCACGCGGTCGGCCGCCGAGCCGCCGGACACCGGCGAGTGGGACCGCAGCCGCCGGGGCGCCTCCCCCGCCGCGGCGGCGTGGATCAACCGCCGGGCGGAGCGGGTGCGCGAGCACTGACCCGGGCAAGGGGGTGCGCCCCCGGTCCGCGGGGGTTCACCCCCGCGAAATAGGGGGGTCCGGCAGACCCTCCTAGGGGGTTGTCCAGACGCGCGGAGAGGGCTCTCTGCACCAGGCTCGACCAGGTCAGGAAAACCAGGTCAGCTGCGTGCCGGTGCCCCGGTGCGAGGCTCTCGGAACCCCCGCCGGAGACCCGCCATGTCCGCGCCCACCGTCGCACCCACCGCCCAGCACCCCGTCCCGACCTCGGACCTGCTCGACCTGCTCGCCCGCGGCGACGCCGCCGCATGGCGGGACACGATCGCCCGCTACGAGCGCCTGGTCCGGGCCCGGGTCCGCGGCTTCCGGCTGCAACCCGCCGACGCCGACGACGCCGTCTCGGCCACGTGGCTGCGGCTCGCCCAGAACGCGGACAAGATCACGGACGTGGCCCGCCTCCCGGGCTGGCTGTCGACGGTCGCGGGCCGGGAGTGCCTGCGGATCATCGACCGCACCGCGCATGCCGGCATCCCGGCCGAGGACGCCGGCGCGCTCGTCGCCGATCCCGCCCCCGGGCCGGAGCAGCGGGCGATCGACGCCGACCTGGCCGCGGCCCTGCACGCGCTGGTCGCGGGCCTGCCGAGGCGGCGACGGCTGCTGGTGGCAGCCCTGTTCGGCGACGAGGGCTGGAGCTACGAGCGGATCAGCCGGGTCACCGGGATCCCCA
This sequence comes from Pseudonocardia ailaonensis, assembly GCF_039531635.1. Classification (NCBI taxonomy): domain Bacteria; kingdom Bacillati; phylum Actinomycetota; class Actinomycetes; order Pseudonocardiales; family Pseudonocardiaceae; genus Pseudonocardia; species Pseudonocardia ailaonensis. Next base: position 358,570 of record NZ_BAAAQK010000003.1, read on the forward strand.
CGGGCAGCATCGGGCCGACCCGGGCGCGGGCCCTGGACCAGCTGCGGCGGATGGCGGCGGAGCAGGGGCTGGACCTGGCGGTCCGGCCCGTCGCCCGGGCCCGCGCGGACGCCCCTGTCCCCGCCGCGGTCTGAGAGCGCGGGTCGCCCGGGAGGTCCGACGCGGGGCCGGCAGGGCGCCCCGGGCCCACGGCTCCGCCCGGCGACCGGCCTGGACACGGCCCGACGGTGGACCTCCGCAACTCCTGCACCGCTCAGAGCTGCGAGCGGCCGACCTGATCGTCGGAGACCGTCGACGAGCCGCGCAGGTACACGGCACCGGCCTGGACCCGGCTCCGGACGCCGAGCTTCGCCAGCAGCCGGGTGACGTGGATGCCCACGGTCTTCTCGCTGATGAACAGCCGCTCCGCGATCTCCCGGTTGGTGAGGCCGGCGGCGATCTCGGCCAGGACCTCACCCTCGCGGGGCGTGAGCGAGGCCAGCGCCTCTCCCCGGCTCGGACGCCTCCCCGGGACGTCGCGGGCCCGGGGCCGCGGCGCCGGCACCTCGGTCGTGGCCGGCTCGGGCAGCGGGATGCGGGCACGGCGCGCCAGGTCGCGGACCTCGTCGAGGAAGGGTCTCGCCCCCAGCCGTTGCCCGGTCTCGTGGGCCTCCGCCAGCGCGTCGGCGGCGGCCCGGTTGCGGGTGCGCCCGGCGAGCAGGGCCTCCGCGGTCCGCAGTCGCGCGTAGGCCGCGGGGTAGGGCTGGTCCCGGCGCGACCACCGCTCCGCCACGTCGGCCCACGCCTGGGGATCGGACTCGCCGTCGGCGCGGCCGGCCTCGGCGTCGCACATGCGGGCGAACACCTCGACCACGCCGCCCACCATGGGGACCGCCCGGGCGGCGCGCTCGTGCAGGGCGGTGCCGTGCTCGCGCAGCCGGGCGATCTCCCGGTCCCCGGGCGGTGGCCGGTCCAGCCGGACGGTCTCGGCGTGCGCCCGCAGCCCGTGCCAGACGAGCGGGGCCTCGAGCCAGACGTCGTCGTGCCCCTCCTCGACGACGTCCAGGCCGGCCAGCACGTGCCCGACCCCCTCGTCGGGCCGACCGCGGAACATGTCCAGCCCGGCGCGCAGCGTGAGCAGCGGGAGCCGGTAGCGGGCACCGGCGGTGTCGTGGGCGAGCAGCGCGACCGCATCGAGGTCCTCGCCGGCCCCGGCGAGGTCGCCGCGGCCGACCCGCATCCGGCCACGGGAGAGCCGGATGTCGAGCGCCTCGGAGCCCGAGGGGTGCGCGGCGAAGGCCTGGTCGATCACCTCGACGGCCTCGTCCCAGCGGCCGCAGCGGAACTGCCCGTTGGCGGCCAGCGCGAGCAGCCGCACCCCGTGCGTGCGGCCGAGGCCCAGCTCGCCGAGGCGCGTGGCGCCGGCCAGGGCCAGGTCGATGCCCTCGGCCAGCGCGTTGAGCGGGCCGGACAGCAGCTCGGCCCGGCCCTGGTAGGCGCGACCGAGCACGGCCGCCGAACCGCTGGCCTCGGCGACCCGCAACCCCTCGGCCAGCGCGGCGGCCCCGGCGGCGGTGTCCTCGAGATAGGCCAGGCTGAACCCGAGCGTGACGAGGATGCGGGCCTGGTCGGCGAGGGTGCCGGCGCGGCGGGCGGCGGCGAGGGCCCGGGTGGCCTCGGACTGGGCGTCGGCGAACCGGCCGGCGGCCCAGAGGGCCTCGGCGTGGCCGGCGAGGATCGCGGTGGCGTCCCGGCCCGCGCCGGTGAGTGCATCGACGTAGAGGCGTTCGGCCTCGGTGCCGCGGCCCGCCGCGAGCAGGTACTCCCCGAGCCGGGAGACGAGGACGGGCGCGGCGCCGGCCGGACCCGCCGGGCTCTGCAGGGCGATGAGCTCGCGGAGGGCGTGGATGGCGGCGTCGTGCTCACCGGCGAGGTGGGCGGCCGCGGCCGCCCGGTCCAGGGAGAGGGCCCGGTCCGCGAGCGGCGCCGGATGCCGGGCCGCTCCGGAGAGCACCGCGCCCAGCAGCGCGACCTGCTCGGGAGCCGGGACCGGCGCGCCGGCGGAAGGGTCGGTCGATGCGGCGGCGACCGCCCCGGTCCCGACAGGCTCGGTCCCGACAGGCTCGGTCCCGACAGGCTCCGTCCCGACACGCCCCGTCCCGACAGCCAAGGTCCCGACCGACAGGTCCGCCGCCCGTCGCCAGTGCCGGTAGGCCTCCGCCCATCCGTGCAGCCGCTCCGCCGCCCCCGCTGCCACCGCCGCGGCGTCGCGGGCGCGCTCCCGGTCGCCCGCCCGGTCCCAGTGGTGCGCGAGCAGGGCGGCGATCCCGGCCCGGTCCGCCCCGGGCGTCAGCTCCGCCAGCGCCCCGGCGTACCGGCGGTGCAGGTCCCGGCGCTGCGCGGGCAGCAGCGCGCCGGCGACGACCTCGACCGCCAGCCCGTGCCGCAGCCGGTAGCCCTCGGGGCCGCCCTCCGGGCCCGGCTCGTCGACCACCACGGAGCCCTCGTCGACGGCCGCCCGCACCGCGGCCAGCAGCCGGTCGCCGGGCAGGCCCGTGACCAGGCCGGCGAGGTCGTGCGACACGGGGCCCTCGGCCACCGACAGGGCGTCGAGCACGGTCCGGGCGTCCTGGGGCAGCGTCCGGACCCGGGCGAGCACGAGATCGCGCAGGGTGCCGGAGAGCGCGGCCGGTTCGCCGTCGCGCAGGGCCCGCAGGGTCTCCTCCGCGATGAAGGCGTTGCCGCCGCTGCGCTCCCACACCAGGTCCGCCTGGCCGACCCCGGCGGCGAGCACCGCGATCGACGCCCGGTCCAGCGGCCCGAGCGGCAGCGTCCGGACGCGCGGGTGGCGGGCGAGACCGCCGAGCCCGATCGCGTCGAGCCCGCCCCGGTGCGTCCCGACGACGAGGAGCCGCTCGTCCGCCATCCCCGCGGTGAGGTAGGTGAGCAGGTCCCGGGTGGTGCGGTCCGCCCACTGCAGGTCGTCGAGGACGAGCAGCACCGTGCGGTCCTCCGCCAGCCCGGACAGCACCCGGGAGGCGGCGTCGAGCGGGTGCTCGCGACCGGCACCGGAACCCGGGAGCAGCCCGAGGTCCTCCAGCTCCGCCCGCCAGGGGTCGAGGACCGCGGGACCCTCGGGGCGGCGGGCCAGCGCCCGCACGGCCAGCCGTAGCGGCAGCAGCGGGGGCGACTCCCCGACGTCGACGGCCGATCCGTGCAGGACCAGGGCTCCCCGGGCGGCGGCCGTGGCGGCGAGCTCGGCCACCAGCCGGGACTTCCCGACGCCCGGTTCCCCGCCCACCAGCGCCACGCCCGGCCTACCGTCGGCGGCCGCGGCGAACAGCGCGTGCAGGTTCCGGAGCTCGTCGGATCGCCCGATCAGCGGAGGGCGGTCCGGTGTGGTCACTCTACGTACCGTATTCAGGCCGGGTCGCCGGGTCCAGCAGACCCCCGTCACCGCGGGCCGGGGCCGGCGCGGGCCGGACGCACGCGCGCCCCTCCTGCACCACCCCCACGGCCCCGGCCCGGCGGCACCCTCCCCCACGCCGGGTTCGAGCAGCATCGGGCCGGCGCTGATACACGGCGGCCGGAGAATCTTTCAGCGACGGGCGGCGAGCGTCCCCGCACCGGCCAGGAGCAGGACCGCGGCGACCACCGCGAGCAGCGGCACCGTCCAGCCCCCGCTGCTCTCGTGGAGCGCCCCGAGGACCAGCGGTCCGGCCGCGGCCACGGTGTACCCGCCGCCCTGGACCAGCGCGGACATCCGCCGGTTCTCGGCCTGGTCGCGGGCCTGCCGGACGATCAGCGAGAAGATCACGGTGATCCCGCCGCCCTGGGCGGCGCCGCCGAGGGCGCACCAGACCGCCCAGGCCGCCGGGGCGACCAGCAGCCCGAGCGGCAGCGTGAGCCAGGCGGCGGCGACCACCCACACCGTGACCCGCGCCGGGACCACCCGCAGCAGCACCGGTACCCCCACGGCGCCGGCGATCGCGGCGACCTGGAACACCGACGACGCCGTCCCCGCCGCCCCGACACCCATCCCCCGCTCGTCCGCGAGCAGCTGCGGCAGCCAGGCCGTCACGCCGTAGTAGGCGAAGGCCTGGCCGGAGAAGGCCGCCGTCAGCGTCCACACGACGGGCCGGCGCCACCAGACCGGTCCGGCCACGGTGGTCCCGGCCGGTGCGGCGGGGCCGCCGGCGACCGCGCGCCGCGTGGCCCACCACCACAACGCGGCCGAGGCCAGCCCCAGCAGGCCCCACGAGGCCACCGCGATCCGCCAGTTCGTCGCGCCGGCGATCGGCACGGTGAGGGACAGGGTGATCATCGAGCCGACGTTGAGGGCGGCGGTGTAGAGGCCGAGCACGGCACCGGCCCGCTGCGGCAGGTCCCGGCCGATCACCACCGGTACCGCCACGTTGCCGACGGTCACGGCCGCGCCGATCAGCAGCGTCCCGACGATCGCGGTGGGCAGCCCCCCGACCGACCGCACGACCGTCCCGGCGAGGAGGACACCGAGCGCCACCAGCACCCCGCGGGCCACCCCGAGCCGCGCCAGCAGGGCGGACGCCAGCGGGGTCGCGAGGCCGAAGCACAGGACCGGCAGGCTGGTCAGCAGCCCGACGGTGGCGGAGTCGATCCCCAGGTCCGCGCGGATGGCGCCGGCGACCGGGGAGACCGCGACGATCGGGCCCCGCAGGTTGAGGGCCAGCAGGAGGATCGCGGAGACCAGGAGGGCGGGGGCGACGGCGCCGCGGGGTGGGCTCTCGTGCGTGGCGGTCACTGGTTCCATCCTGCGCGTCCGCAGCGCTGCCGTCTCGCCGTCGTGAGGCATCCGACGACGGCATGCTGTCTTGACAACACGGCTTGCCGGATCTGCACTGTGCGGCATGGACGACGACCTGTCGGATGTGCTGACCGCCGTCGGGCCCCGGTTGCGGCGGGTCCGGCAGGCCCGAGGGGTGACGCTCGGCGCGCTCTCGGAGGCCACGGGCATCTCGGTGAGCACGCTGTCGCGGCTGGAGTCGGGGCAGCGCAAGCCCTCCCTGGAGCTGTTGCTGCCCATCGCGCAGAGCCATGGCGTGCCGCTCGACGAGCTGGTGGGAGCGCCTCCGGTCGGCGATCCGCGGGTGCGGCTGCAGGCCCAGACGTTCGGGAAGCGGACCATCCTGCCGCTCACCCGGAGGCCGGGTGGGCTGCGGGCGTTCAAGATGGTCCTGCGACCGGGCGAGGGCGAGCCGGACCCCAAGGTCCACGAGGGTTACGAGTGGCTCTACGTGCTCGACGGCCGGCTGCGGCTGGTGCTCGACGTCCACGACATCGTCCTGCCGCCGGGCGAGGCCGCGGAGTTCGACACCCGGGTGCCGCACTGGTTCGGCCCGGCGGACGACCGGCCCGTCGAGGTGCTGTCGATCTTCGGCCCGCAGGGTGAGCGGTTCCACACCCGGGCGAGGCCTGCGGACGGCGGGCCGTCGTGAGCAGAACGGACGGCGGGCCGTCGTGAGCGGACCGGACGCGCCGGGCTGATCGTGCCCCCGGGTTCCGCCTCCGAAAGACGGAAATGTGGCATCTTCGGTATCCGGGCACGTGGGAGCCCGCAGGGAGGCATGTGACGTGACGGGAGCGATGCGGGGTCGCCGGGCGTCGACCGCGCCGGCGACGGCCGGGGAGATCCTGGTGCTGATCCGCCAGGGAAGCGTGGCCACACGGACCGAGATCGGCCGGGCGACCGGGCTGTCGCGCACCGCGGTGGCGGCGCGGGTGGAACGTCTACTGGCGGAGGGCCTGCTCACGGAGCTGCAGGGCGGTGCCGCGACGGGCGGGCGGCCGGCGGCGCGGCTCGCGTTCCACGCCGGCGGGGGCACGGTGCTCGCGGCGTCGGTGGGGGTCAGCCGCACGTCGCTCGCGGTCTGCGACCTCGCCGGCACGGTGCTGGCCCAGGACTCCGTGCGGATCAGGGTGTCGACCGGGCCCGAGGCCGTCATGCGCGCGGTCGGCGACCGGCTCGCGAAGCTGCTGGGTGAGGCCGGTGCCGATCCCGCGGGGGTGCGCGGCATCGGGCTGTCGATCCCCGGCACGGTCGATCCGGAGGCCGGGAGCAGCTGCGGCGTCCCGGTGCTGCCGGGCTGGGCGGGGGTGCCGTTGGCCCCGCTGCTGTCGGCGCGGTTCCCGGTGGCGGTGCGGGTGGAGAACGACGTGAACGTCATGGCGATCGCGGAGCAGCACGCCCGCCCCGAGGTCCGGGACCTGTTGGTGGTCAAGGTGTCCACGGGTATCGGCGCGGCGGTCGTCAGCGACGGCGGGCTGCGCCGCGGGGCCCGCGGTTCGGCCGGCGAGATCGGGCACACCCGGATCGCCGACGGGCCGGGTGTGGCCTGTCACTGCGGCAACGTGGACTGCATCGAGGCCCTCGCCAGCGGCAGCGCGCTGATCCGCGATCTCACCGCGGCCGGGCGGAAGGTGGACACCGTGTCCGGCGTGGTCGAGCTGGTGCAGGCCGGGGACGCGGAGGCGGTGCGGCTGGTCCGGGTGGCCGGGCGCCGGATCGGCGAGGTGCTGGCGGACGCGGTGAACCTGCTGAACCCGGCCGTGATCACCGTGGGCGGTGACCTGGTCGGCGCCTACGAGCCGCTCGTCGCGGGGATCCGGGAGTCCGTGTTCAAGCGGGCGGTCGCGATCGCCACGCAGACGCTGCGGATCGAGCCGGGCGCGCTCGCGGGTCGCAGCGGCGTGACGGGTTGCGCGATCCTCGTCCTCGACCAGGTCCTGTCCCCCGCGGCGGTCGACAGCGTGCTCAGCGAGGTGCTCGGCGACGTGCTCAGCAGCGAGCCGTGACCGCTGCCGGTGCGGTGACGGCGACGAACGAGACCTCCCGGGCCAGGGTGAAGCCGAGCTTCTCGTAGACCCGGATCGCCCCGGTGTTCGAGGCCGCGGCGTGCAGGAACGGGAGGTCGCCGCGCTCGCGGATCACCGCGCCGACCGCGCGCACGAGTCGCGCCGCGAGCCCCTGCCCGCGCGCCGCGGGGTCGGTGCAGACGGCGCTGATCTCGGTCGCGCCGGGCACGCGCATCCGCTCGCCGGCCATCGCGACCAGCGCGCCCCCGCGCCGGATCCCCAGGTAGACGCCGAGCTCGACGGTCCGCTCGAGGAAGGGGCCGGGCTCGGTGCGGGCCACCAGGTCGAGCATCTCCGGCACGTCGGCCGGGCCGAGGCGCACGGCCTCGGCGTCCGGGGCGGTCTGCATGGCCGAGCCGTCCATCTGCACGCCCGGCAGGTTCATGACCGTGTGCCAGCCCTCCGGAGCCGGTCGCTGCGGGCCGGCCAGCACGGCCGTGCCCCCGGGTCCGGACAGCGCCGCGAGATCGGCCCAGTCCTCCTCCGTCGGGTCGAGCGGGATCCCGGCGAAGGGCGTGACGTCCGGTCGGTAGCGCGCCACCCGGCCGCGGGTCTCGGCGAACGCGCGGTGCGGCCCCGTCAGAGCGGCGAGGACGGGATTCGTCAGAGGGTCTGCCACGTGATCCATCCTGCCCCGCGCGCGCGGTAGCGTGCGCACGCGCACCGGCACGACCCCTGGAGCGATCTCGTGACGCAGGTACACCCGCGGTTCCACCGCACCACCGGCCGACTGTCCGACGGCCGGGAGATCCTCTGGTACGACGCCGCGGCGGGCCGCGACATCGGCGCCGCGGCGGGCCGCGACATCGGCGCCGCGGCGGGCCGCGACATCGGCGGAGCGGCGGGCCGGGTGGCCGGGGTGGACCATCGTGGGCTGCCCGAGGTGCACACCGTCTCGGAGATCCGCTACGACGAGCTGCTCGACGAGTGGGTGGCCATCGCGAGCCACCGCCAGACCCGCACCTTCCAGCCCTCCGGCGGCGCGGACCAGTGCCCCCTGTGCCCGACCACGCCGGGCCACGACACCGAGATCCCCACCCCGGACTACGAGGTGGTGGCCTTCGAGAACCGCTTCCCGTCGTTCTCCGGCGGGGTGGGGCGCTGCGAGGTCGTCGCGTTCACCAGCGACCACGACGGCCGCTTCGGCGGGCTCCCGGTGGAGCGCGTGCGGCTGGTGATCGACACCCTCGCGGACCGGACCGAGGCGCTGAGCGCGCTCCCGGGCGTCGAGCAGGTGTACCCGTTCGAGAACCGGGGAGCCGAGATCGGGGTGACGCTCGCGCACCCGCACGGGCAGATCTACGGCTATCCCTTCGTCACGCCGCGGACCCGGCAGCAGCTCGAGTCCGCGCGGCGTTACCGGGATCGCACCCGCAGCGATCTGTACGCGGACATCCTGGAGCGCGAACGGACCGACGGCGCGCGGGTCGTCGCCGAGTCGGCGCACTGGACGGCGTTCGTGCCGGTGGCGGCCCGGTGGCCGGTCGAGGTGCATCTCTACCCGCACCGCGCGGCGCGCGACCTGCCGGAGCTCACGGACGACGAGCGCGACGACCTCGCCGCGATCTGGCTCGACGTGCTGGCCCGGCTGGAGCGGTTCCACGGCCGGCCGCTCCCCTACATCGCCGCGTGGCACCAGGCGCCGGTGCGGGAGGACCGCCATCTCGCGCGCCTGCACCTGGAGCTGTTCTCGATCCTCCGGTCGCCGGACAAGATCAAGTACCTGGCCGGGTCGGAGTCGGGCATGGGCGTGTTCATCAACGACACCACCCCGGAGGACGTGGCCGCGCGGCTGCGCGAGCTCGGCGCATGATCGACGACGACTTCGCGATCGCCTTCGGCCACGAGCCGGACGGCGTGTGGGTTGCTCCCGGCCGGGTCAACCTGATCGGTGAGCACACCGACTACAACGACGGCTTCGTGCTCCCCCTGGCCCTGGACCGGCGGACGACCGTGGCCGCCGCCGTGGCCGGCCGGACGACCGTCCGCTCCACCCGCGAGCCCGAGCCGGTGTCGTTCACCGCGATCACCGTCGCGCCCGGACAGGTCGAGGGCTGGGCCGCCTACGTCGCCGGGGTCGTATGGGCCTTCCGCGAGGCCGGCCTGCCCGTGGTCGATCTCGAGATCCTGGTCGAGGGCGACGTGCCGGTGGGGGCCGGGCTGTCGTCGTCGGCCTCGCTGGAGTGCGCGGTCGCCGTCGCGATCGCGGACCTCACCCGGACCACCCTGGGCCCCACCGAGATCGCCCGGCTCGCCCGAAGGGCGGAGAACGACTACGTCGGCGCCCCGACGGGCGGCATGGACCAGATGGCGGCGATGCACGGCGCCGCGGGCCGGCTCGTCTTCCTCGACACCCGCACCGACGCCGTCGAGCTCATCCCGTTCGACCTCGCCGCCCACGGCCTCGAGCTGCTGGTGATCGACACGAGGGCGCCCCACCAGCTCGTCGACGGGCAGTACGGCGAGCGGCGCGCGGACTGCGCGCGGGCGGCGGAGCTGCTCGGTGTGCCCGCGCTGCGGGACGCGACGCCGGAGTCCGTCGAGACGCTGACGGACGAGCGGCTGCGCCGCCGGGCCCGGCACGTGGTGACCGAGAACGCCCGCGTGCTGGAGGTCGTGGAGCTGCTGCGCGGCGGCCGCGATCCCCGGGAGATCGGGCCGCTGCTGTGCGCCTCCCACGCGTCGATGCGGGACGACTTCGCGATCACGGTCCCGCACGTCGACGTCGCGCAGGAGACCGCGGTCGCCGCCGGCGCGCACGGCGCCCGCATGACCGGCGGCGGCTTCGGCGGCTGCGTGATCGCGCTGGTCGACGCCGGTCGCGGGGCCGAGGTCACCGCAGCGGTGGAGCAGGCCTACGCCGACCGGGCCTTCGAGCCTCCGGTGACCTTCCCGGCCGTCCCGTCCTCCGGAGCCCACCGCCTGTGAACCGCCTGCCGTGCCCGGCGACCCGACCAGCAGCCGTGGCCCCCCGATGCTGACGGGGTGTCCCTGCGGCGATGGGGCCTACGGGGCCTGTTGCGGGCGCTTCCACGCGGGGGAGCCCGCGCCGACCGCCGAGGCTCTGATGCGGTCGCGGTACGCGGCCTTCGTGCTCGGGGACGTCGCCCACCTGCGCCGGAGCTGGCATCCCCGCACTCGCCCGCGCCGTCTCGATCTCGACGGCGGGCCGGCGTGGACCGGTCTGGAGATCCTCGACCGGGTCGACGGTGGACCGGACGACGACGAGGGGATCGTCGAGTTCCGCGCGCACCACACGGGCGGGGTGCTGCACGAGCGCAGCCGCTTCGTCCGCGAGAACGGGGCCTGGCTGTACGTCGAGGCCCTCGACGTCCAGGCCCTCGACATCTAGGCCCTCGACGTCTAGGCCTTGCGGCCGCTCCAGACCGGCTCGAAGAGCGCCCACCGGCTCGCCCACCAGCGCGCGTTCACCTGGGCGATCCGCAGCCGGACCAGGGCGCGGACGCCCAGGAGCAGCAGCCCGCCCAGTATCAGGACGAGCAGCCCGCCGACGACCGCGGTGACGTCTGCCTGCAGCGCGTCGACCGGCGGCGCGGTGAGCGCCCCGCCGCGGTCCGTCCACACGGGAACAGAGGATCCCGCGGCCTGCGCCCCGATGACCGGGATCTCGCCGGTGCGCACCGAGCCGTCCGGCGCGTGCCAGCTGGCCATCGCCTGGGTCTGCGCCGCGCCCGCGGTCGGATCCACGCCGATGGCGCTCTCGACCGGCTCGAGCAGCACCGCCTCGGTGGAGACCCGGTCCGTCTCGTCGCTCGCGGCCTGGGCCATGGCCTGCCCGTGCAGCGACAGGCCGGTGACGAGGGCGATCGCCAGGACGAGGACGCCGAGCACGCCGAGCGCCCAGCCCACCAGGGACTCGACGCGGTCGGTGCGGCGCAGCGGCATGCGGGCCGTTCCGGCCGGTGAGGCCGGGGGGTGTCCGGGGTTCGGCGAGCTTCCTGGCCGATGGGGTCGCACGTCGGGTCCTCTCACCAGTTGTTGCGCTTGCTAACTACGGTGCTCCGACCGGCGCAGCGCGGCAACGCGGATGAGAGCCAGGCGACGGTGGGATCCGTCACCTGACCTGCGGGACGGTTCCCCCCGCCCCGGCGGCCGCTCAGCGCGGCGGGTCGACCTCCGGCGGACGCGGTGCCCCCCAGGCGAGCGCCAGGAGGAGCCGGGCACGGGTCTGCGGATCGTCGAGCTGGGGCCCGAACAGCTCGTGCAGCCTCGCCAACCGGTAGCGAACCGTCTGCGGGTGGACGTGCAGCTCCGCGGCCACGGCCTGCCGGTCACCCAGATGCCGCAACCAGGAGGCCAGCGTCTCGCACAGCCGTTCCCGCGACGCCGGGGCGGAGGCCTCGAGCGGCCGGAGGACCTGGTGGCGCAGGGCCTCCAGCAGCCGGCTGTCCCGGTGCACGATGATCGCGTCGAGGTGCTCCTCCGCGAAGACCGGGTCCGCGGGGAGCACCCCGGTGCGCTGCAGCCGCGAGGCGATCTCGGCGATGTGCAGGCTCGCGGGCAGGAGCTGCGGCGGCACCGTCGGCCCGACGACGGCCTGCATGCCGCGCAACGAGTCCGCGAGCCGCTGCCGCCGCCCGCCCTGGGTGAGGTCCGGGACGATCGCCCCGCCCAGGTCGGCCCGGTTGATCAGCAGCGACGCCGGGTCGAACCGGGAGAGGACCCCGCGGCCCATCACGCTGTCGTCCTGCAGGAGGACGACGGCGACGCCGTCCGGCACCGCCCACCCGGCCCGCGCCGCGGCGGCCTGCACGGCCCCCTCGGTGGCCCGGTCGGAGAGCAGCAGCTCCACCAGCTCCTCGCGCAGGCGCTCGCGCGCGACCACGGCCTCGGACTGCTCGAGCACGAAACCGTGGGCGGCGGAGGAGGAGAGGCGGTCCACGAACGCGAACACGCCCTCGGCGAGCCCGGCCAGCACCCGCGGCCCCAGGTTCAGCGCGACCGCGACCTCCGCGACGTGCCGCCAGAACACGCGTGCCCCGAGCTGGAAGGCCGACAACAGCGTGGAGACGTCCCGGCCCTCGCGCCACTGGGCACGGCCGATCTCCTCGAACAGCTCCTCCTCGCCGAACCCCGGGGGGAAGGCGCCGACCAGGCCGGAGTCCTGGGCGCCGGACCCCGCCGCCACCAGCTGGTGCAGCGCATGATCCGCGGCGACGGCGACCTCGGCGCGATTCGCGTCGAGAAATCGGGCGTAGTCCGGCCATTCGGACAGAAGGGCCGCACTGACCTCCTCGAGGACGGCGGGCACGCGCGCCAGCAGGGCCGTGATCAGCCCGTCCGGGACGAGATCCGACGTCAGATCGGGCGCGTCTGTGGAATCCACACGCAAGTTCTACGCCCAACCCGGCGACATCGCGCCCACTTTTGTACCTGAGTGACAACTCCGGTCCGAAAGAATTAACACTCAAGGAGAAGAGAACGGCACGCTGCGTAGGCCACGATCGCAGTCATGGGTGGGGGGACGACCGTGCCGAGGGGACCGGAGGCGACTCCGGATCCGGTCGGCGAGCGGCTGCGGGAGGCCGAGGCGGCCGAGAACTTCCCCGTGGCCATGCGCGTCCTCCCCGCCCGTCACCGGCGCCGGCTCCGCGCGGTCTACGACGTCGTCCGGGTGATCGACGACATCGGTGACGAGAGCCGGGGCGACGAGGGCGCCGGCAGCCCGGACTCGCGGGTCGCCGCCCTGGAGGACCTGCGCTCCGACCTGCATCGCCCCTTCCCCACCACCGCCGTGCTCCGCCGCCTCGCCCTCACCGCGCCCGACCTGCCCCTGGAGCCCCTCGACCGGCTGATCGACGCCAACGTCCAGGACCAGCGGGTGGCCGAGTACGACACCTGGCAGAGCCTCCTGCACTACTGCACGCTCTCCGCGGACCCCATCGGCCGGCTAGTCCTGGCGATCTTCGAGGTGCCGGAGGACCCGGCGCTCCTCGTCGACTCCGACCGGGTCTGCACCGCGCTCCAGCTGCTCGAACACCTCCAGGACGTGTCCGAGGACCGGGGCCGCGGGCGCATCTACCTGCCCGCCGAGGACCGCGCCGCCTTCGGCGTCTCCCCCACCGACCTGGACGCCGCCGTGGCCTCGCCCGCGCTGCGCGACCTGGTGCGGCACGAGACGGCCCGCGCGGTGGAGCTGCTCGACGCCGGCTCCGCGATCACGGGCCGGCTGCGCGGCTGGGCCCGGCTGGCCGTCGGCGGGTACGTGAGCGGCGGGCGGGCGGCCGCCGACGCCCTCCGGCGGGTCGACGGCGAGGTGCTGGGCCGCGCGGAGGAGGCTGCGCACAGCCGAAAACGGGATGTGCTCCGGCACCTCCCGGCGGTACTCCTGTCCCGTCGCACGACCCCCCGGAGTCCCACCCGATGACAGACGCCGCTCCCCACCACCGCAGCACCGGCCCCGCCCCGCGGGACTGGTCGGCCGACCTGCCCGCCGCCTACGCCGAGTGCGAGCGGATCACCCGCACCGAGGCCCGCAACTTCTCCTACGGCATCCGCCTGCTCCCCGCCCCCAAGCGCGCCGCGCTGTCCGCGGTCTACGCCCTCGCCCGGCGGATCGACGACATCGGCGACGGCGACCTGCCCGGTGCCGGCACGTTCGAGGAGAAGGCCGCGGCGCTGGCAGCGGTCCGGGCGTCCGTGGTGACGATGCGCGAGAGCGCCCCGGAGCCCACCGACCCGGTCCTGGTCGCGGTGCACGACGCGGCGCGGCGCTACCCGGTCCCGTTGGGCGCCTTCGAGGAGCTGGTCGACGGGGTCGAGGCGGACGCGCGGATGGATCACGTCGCCGCGCAGTCCGGTGAGCCGGCCCGGCCGCACGAGAGCTTCGCGGACATGGAGGTCTACTGCCGGCAGGTCGCCGGCTCCGTCGGGCGGCTGTGCCTCGGGATCTTCGGTTCGACGACCGATCCCCACGCCGCCCTCTACGCCGACCAGCTGGGGATCGCGCTGCAGCAGACCAACATCCTGCGCGACATCCGCGAGGACCTCCGGAACGGCCGCGTCTACCTGCCCACCGACGAGCTGGCCCGGTTCGACGCCGAGCTGGTGCTCGACGAGTCCGGCGCACTCGTCGACAAGACGGGCGGGCTGGCCGCCTACATCCGGTTCGCGGCGGACCGGGCCCGCGGCTGGTACGCCGACGGGCTGAAGCTCCTGCCGCTGCTCGACCGGCGCAGCGCCGCCTGTGCGGGCGCGATGTCCGGGATCTACCGCCGGCTGCTCGACGACATCGCGGCCGACCCGCCGTCCGTCTACGCGCAGCGCCGGTCGCTGAGCACCGGGCAGAAGCTGGGCGTGGCCGTGAAGGCGCTCGTGGGGCGGCCCTCATGACCAGCACGGCGGTGATCGGCGGGGGGCTCGCGGGGGTGTCCGCGGCGCTCCGGCTCGCCGACGCCGGCCAGCGGGTCACGCTGCTCGAGTCCCGGGCCCGCCTCGGCGGGGTCGCCGGCTCGTCGCACCGCGGGGCGCTCGCGATCGACACCGGCCAGCACGTGTTCCTGCGCTGCTGCACCTCCTACCGCGCCTTCCTCGACCGGATCGGCGCCGCGGAGCAGGTCACGCTGCAGGAGCGGCTCGACGTCCCCGTGCTCGCGCCGGGCGGCACGGAAGCACGGCTCCGGCGGACGGCTCTGCCCGCGCCCCTGCACCTCGCCGGCTCGCTGCTGCGCTACCGGCACCTGAGCGTCCGCGAGCGGCTGGCGATGGGCCGCGCCGCGCTGGCGATGGGCCGCCTCGACCGCACCACGGCGGCCACGGACGCGCAGTCGTTCGGCGGCTGGCTGCGCGCCCACGGGCAGTCCGCGAAGGCCGTCGAGAACCTGTGGGACGTGATCGGCATCGCGACCCTCAACGCCCGCGCCGCCGACGCCTCGCTCGCCCTGGCCGCCACGGTCTTCCAGCTGGGGCTGCTCGGGAAGGCGGACGCGGCGGACGTCGGCTGGGCCACCGCACCGCTCGGCGCGCTGCACGACGACGCCGCGGCCCGGGCCCTCGCCGCGGCGGGCGTCACGGTCCACCGCTCCACCAAGGTCCACGGGCTCGGGCGCACCGAGCACGGATGGCAGGTCCGCACCGACGGCATCCACACCGACGGCATCCACACCGATGGCATCCGCACGGAGAGGGAGGAGGGGCTCGTGGTCGACCGGATCGTCTGCGCCGTGCCACCGGGGGCGGCGGAGCGGCTACTGCCCCCGGCCGCGGCCGAGCAGGCCGGGCGCTGGGCCGAGGGGCTCGGCAGCACCCCGATCGTCAACGTCCACGTCGTCTACGACCGGCGGGTGCTCGCCGAGCCCTTCGTCGCCGGCGTCGGTACCCCCGTGCAGTGGGTGTTCGACCGCACCGCGCAGTCCGGCGCCGCCGGGGTCCACGGGCCCGCCGCGCAGTACCTCGCGCTCTCCCAGTCCGCGGCCGACGATCTCGCCGGTCTCCCGCTCGCCGCCGTCCGCGCGCGGTTGCTGCCCGCCCTGGAGGCCCTCCTGCCCGCCGCCCGGACCGCCGAGGTGCTGGACTTCTTCGTCACCCGCGAGCCGCACGCCACCTTCCGCGGCGCCCCCGGCACCGCCGCCTTCCGGCCCGGTCCGCGCGGGCTCGGGGACGCGGCCCCGGGCGTCTACCTCGCCGGGGCCTGGACCGGCACGGGCTGGCCCGCGACCATGGAGGGCGCGGTGCGCAGCGGCGACGCGGCCGCCGAGGCCCTGATCGCCGACGTCCCGGCGCGAGCGGCGGTGGCCGCGTGACCGCCACCCTCGGAGCCACGAAGATGAACCCGGCGTCGCCCGACGTCCCGGCCCTGCTGGCCCGCTGCCGCGAGCAGGTCACGCCCGCGCTGAAGGCCGCGGTCGCCCGGCTCGACACGGCCAGCCGCGAGCAGGCCGAGTTCCACTTCGGCTGGGTCGAGCTCGACGGCTCCCCCGGGCGGGGCGGCGGCAAGGCCGTACGGCCCGCGCTCGCCGTGCTCTCCGCGGCGGCGGCGGGTGCGAGCGAGGAG
Organism: Pseudonocardia ailaonensis; assembly: GCF_039531635.1. Taxonomy (NCBI): domain Bacteria; kingdom Bacillati; phylum Actinomycetota; class Actinomycetes; order Pseudonocardiales; family Pseudonocardiaceae; genus Pseudonocardia; species Pseudonocardia ailaonensis. The sequence continues at coordinate 374,453 of NZ_BAAAQK010000003.1, forward strand.
TCCGGCATCGCCGGGGCCGTCGCGGTGGAGCTCGTGCACAACTTCTCCCTGCTCCACGACGACCTGATGGACGGCGACACCGAACGCCGGCATCGCCCGACCGTGTGGTCCCGGTGGGGCGCGCCCAGCGCGATCCTCTGCGGCGACGCGATGCTCGCGCTCGCCACTGAGTCACTACTGGAGGACTCCTCTCCGCACGCCGCGCAGGCCGCGCGGCTGATCGCGACCACCACCCGCGAGCTGATCCGCGGCCAGGCCGAGGACGTCGCGTTCGAGCGCCGCGCCGACGTCGGCGTGGACGAGTGCCTGTCCATGGCGGCCGGAAAGACCGGCTCGCTGCTGGCCACGAGCGCCGCGATCGGGGCGGTCCTGGCGGGCGCGCCGGAACACACCGTGCGGGGCCTGCAGGAGTACGGCATGGGCGTCGGCATGGCCTTCCAGCTGGTCGACGACCTGCTCGGGATCTGGGGAGATCCCGCGGTCACGGGCAAGCCGGTGCTGTCGGACCTGCGCTCCCGCAAGAAGTCCCTGCCCGTCACGTTCTCGGTGCAGCGGGGCGGTGCGGCGGGCCGCGAGCTCGCCACCTGGCTCGCTCGCTCGGGTGATCAGTCGGAGGAGGAGCTCCGCAGGGCCGCCACGCTCGTTGAGCAGGGCGGGGGACGCGAGTGGGCGGCCGCCGAGGCCCGCCGGCAGATGGATTCGGCAGAACGAGCCCTCACCGGTGCCGGGCTCGCCGACGGCCCGCGCGCGGAGCTCGCCGCGCTCGGGCACTACCTCACGGACAGGGAGTTCTAGTGAGCGTCACAGCACCGGAGACCCGGTCGCACGACACCGGTGACGCCCGCCGCACGCTCGACGCGGCGGTCGGTTTCCTGCGCTCGATCCAGGACGAGCAGGGCTGGTGGCAGGGCGATCTCGAGACCAACGTGACGATGGACGCCGAGGACCTGCTGATGCGGGAGTTCCTCGGCATCCGGACCGAGCAGGAGACCACGGAGGCCGCCCGCTGGATCCGGAGCCAGCAACGCGCGGACGGCACCTGGGCGACCTTCGACGGCGGTCCGGCCGACCTGTCGACCACGATCGAGGCCTGGGTCGCGCTGCGGCTCGCGGGCGACGACCCCTCCGCCGAGCACATGCGCATCGCGGAGAAGTTCGTCCAGGCGCAGGGCGGGATCGAGGGGTCCCGGGTGTTCACCCGGATCTGGCTCGCGCTGTTCGGGCTCTGGTCCTGGGACGACCTGCCGAACATGCCCCCGGAACTGATCTTCCTGCCGTCGTGGTTCCCGATGAACGTCTACGACTGGTCCTGCTGGGCGCGCCAGACCGTGGTCCCGCTGACGATCGTCGCGACCCTCAAGCCGTCGAAGCCGCTCCCGTTCGGGGTCGACGAGCTCCGCACGGGTGCCGCGCCCGAGCCGTTCGACAAGCCGTGGACCTGGGCCGGGGCCTTCCAGCGCCTCGACGTCGGACTCCACGCCTACGCGCGGCACGCCGTCGGCCCGGTGCGGGAGCTGGCGATGCGCCGCGGGGCCGAGTGGATCCTCGCCCGGCAGGAGGCGGACGGCAGCTGGGGCGGCATCCAGCCGCCGTGGGTGTACTCCCTGATCGCGCTGCACCTGCTCGGCTACCCGCTGGACCATCCGGCGATGAAGGCCGGGATCGCGGGGTTCGAGCGGTTCCTGGTGCGCACCGAGACCGCCGAGGGCACCACCCGGATGCTCGAGGCCTGCCAGTCGCCGGTGTGGGACACCTGCCTCGCGGTCACCGGCCTGCTCGACGCCGGCGTCCCGGCCGACGACCCGGCGGTCGTGAAGGCCGGCACCTGGATGCTCGACGAGGAGATCCGGGGGGTCCGCGGGGACTGGGCGGTCCGCCGCCCGAACCTCGCGGTCGGCGGCTGGGCCTTCGAGTTCGACAACGACGGCTATCCGGACACCGACGACACCGCGGAGGTCGTGCTCGCGCTGCGCCGGGTCGACCATCCCGATCCCGGCCGGTTGCGCGCGGCGATCGACCGCGGGGTGGCCTGGAACATCGGCATGCAGTCCGGCGACGGCGGCTGGGGCGCGTTCGACGCGGACAACACCCGCGAGCTCGTGACCAAGCTGCCCTTCTGCGACTTCGGCGCGGTGATCGACCCGCCGTCGGCGGACGTCACCGCGCACGTGGTCGAGATGCTCGCCCACGAGGGCCTCGCGGGCTCCGAGTCCGCCCGCCGCGGCGTCCGGTGGCTGCTCGAGCACCAGGAGGCGGACGGTTCCTGGTTCGGCCGCTGGGGCACCAACTACGTCTACGGCACCGGCGGGGTGGTCCCGGCGCTGGTCGCCGCGGGCGTCTCCCCCGCCGATCCGGCGATCCGGCGGGCCGTGCGCTGGCTCGAGCGGGTGCAGAACGCCGACGGCGGCTGGGGCGAGGACATCCGCTCGTACGCCGACCGCTCGTACAGCGGGACGGGCGACTCCACCGCGTCGCAGACGGCGTGGGGCCTGCTCGGGCTGATCGCGGCCGGCGAGGCGGGCTCGGAGGCCGCCCGCCGGGCCGTCCGGTACCTGGTGGACACCCAGCTCCCCGACGGGAGCTGGGAGGAGCAGCGCTACACCGGCACCGGCTTCCCCGGCGCCTTCTACATCCGCTACCGGCTCTACCGGATGGTCTTCCCGCTCTCCGCGCTGGGCCGCTGGTGCTCGGCGATGGACACCGGGCTGGAGGGCGCCGCATGACCGCCACCGAGCCCGTCCTGCGGGCGGAGCGGACCTCCGGCGCCCGCTGGGCGATGGGGGCGCCGGTGGTGTGCGCGCCGATGGCGATCGAGGCGGCGGCTCTGCGCGGCCGGCTCGGCAGCGCGCGGATCGTGCGGACCGGGGTGGGGCCTGCCCGCGCCGGGGTGGCCGCGGCGCGGCTCGCCGCGGGCGGGCCGCGACCCGTGCTGGTCGCGGGGGTCGCGGGCGCGCTGGATCCCGCCCTGCGGCCCGGGGACGTGGTGGTGGCGAGCGAGATCCGGTTCACCGACTTCCGGGCCCCGGTGCCGATCCCGACCGCCGGGCCGCTGGCCACCGCGCTGCGCCGGACCGGGATGACCGTGCACGTCGGGCCGGTCGTCTCCTCCCCGACGGTGGTCGACGGGGTCCGGCGGACCGAGCTCGGCCGCGAGGGCTCGCTCGCGGTGGACATGGAGTCCGGCTGGCTGGCAGCCGCGGCCGCGGGTGGGCCCTTCGCCGTGGTCCGCACGATCGTCGACACCCCGGCCGCGCCGCTGCTGCGGCCCGGCACGGCCGCGCGCGGCCTGACCGCGCTGCGGTCGCTGCGGCGCGCGGCGCCGGCGCTGCGGGACTGGCTGGAGGTGCTCGGCCCGCGCGAGGTCGTCCTGGCCGAGCCGCGCAGCTTCTGCGCCGGGGTCGAGCGGGCCATCGACATCGTCGACCGGGCCCTGGACCGCTACGGCGCACCCGTCTACGTCCGGCGGCAGATCGTGCACAACGCGCACGTCGTCCGGCGGCTGACCGAGCGCGGCGCGGTGTTCGTCCAGGAGCTGGACGAGGTGCCGGCGGGGGCCACCACCGTCCTGGCCGCGCACGGGGTCGCCCCCGCGGTCCGCGCCGAGGCCGACGAACGGGAGCTGTCCGTCATCGACGCGACCTGCCCGCTCGTCGCCAAGGTGCACGCCGAGGTCAAGCGGCACAGCGGCCGCGGCGAGACGGTGTTCCTGATCGGTCACTCGGACCACGAGGAGGTGGAGGGGACCATCGGCGAGGCGCCCGAGGCCGTCGTCGTGGTCGAGAACGAGGCGATGGCCCACACCGTGACCGCCCGCGACCCCGGCAGGGTCGCCTACGCCATGCAGACCACCCTCGCCGTGGACGAGGCGGAGCGCATCGCCGAGGTGCTGCGCGGTCGCTTCCCCGCCATCTCCACCCCCCGGCGGGACGACATCTGCTACGCCACCACGAACCGCCAGCGCGCCATCCGCGCGGTGGCCGCCGACGTCGATCTGGTGATCGTCGTCGGCTCGCCGAACTCGTCGAACTCGCGTCGGCTGGCCGAGGTGGCCGGCCGCTCCGGCACGGCGGCCCATCTCGTCGACGACGTCGGCGAGATCGATCTGGCGTGGCTCCGCGGAGCCCGGCGGATCGGGGTCAGTGCGGGGGCATCGGCGCCCCCGGAGCTCGTCGACGAGGTCGTGTCCTGTCTGTCCGCCCTCGGCCCGGTCGACGTCACCACGACGACGACCGGGACCGAGGACATCGTCTTCACTCTTCCCAAGGAGGTGAGCTGACCGGTGGGTATGGGAATGCCGCTGCGCCAGTCCATTCGTCTCGGCGCGTATCTGATGAAGCAGAAGGTCAAGCGGGTGGACAAGTTCCCGCTGCTGGTCGAGCTCGAGCCGCTGTTCGCCTGCAACCTCGCGTGCAACGGCTGCGGCAAGATCCAGCAGCCGGCGCACCTGCTCAAGCAGCGGATGCCGGTCGAGCAGGCCGTCGGCGCGATCGTCGAGAGCGGCGCGCCGATGGTCTCCATCGCCGGCGGCGAGCCGCTGATGCACAAGGAGATCGAGGTGATCGTCCAGCGGCTGCTGGACCTCGGCAAGATCGTGTTCCTGTGCACGAACGCGGTGCTGCTGCCGAAGAACCTGCACCGCTTCACCCCCCACCGGAACTTCGCGTGGATGGTGCACATCGACGGGCTGCGCGAGCGGCACGACGCCTCCGTGGCCAAGGACGGCGTGTTCGACCAGGCCGTGGCCGCGATCAAGATGGCGCAGGAGGCCGGGTTCCGGGTCAACACGAACACGACGTTCTTCGAGACCGACACCCCGCAGGACGTCATCGACGTCCTCGACTACCTCAACGACGACCTCAAGGTCGACAACATGCAGATCTCGCCGGGGTACGCCTACGAGAAGGCCCCGGACCAGGAGAACTTCCTGGGGGTCCAGCAGACCCGCGAGCTGTTCAAGAAGGCCTTCGGCGACGGCCGGCGCAAGAAGTGGCGGCTCAACCACTCCTCGGTCTTCCTGGACTTCCTCGAGGGCCGCGTCGACCTGTCCTGCACCGCGTGGGCCATCCCGTCGTACTCGCTGCTGGGCTGGCAGAAGCCCTGCTACCTGCTCGACGACGGGTACGTGAAGACCTACAAGGAGCTGATCGACGACACGGACTGGGAGGCCTACGGGCGGGGCAAGGACGACCGCTGCGCCAACTGCATGGCGCACTGCGGCTACGAGCCCTCGGCGGTCTTCGCGACCATGGGGTCGCTGCGGGACACGATCCGCACCGCCGCCGGGGCCTGACGACACGCCGGTGATGGTGGTTCTGCGGTGAAGAACGTGCTGGTGGGAGCTGTAACGGAACGGTCCGTGACGCCGAACTCACAACGGGCGCCGAGGCCGTTATCTCCTCGTGATGAGGACCGCTACACTCCCGCCAACGCGTTTAGAACAGGGCGCGTGCTGGTACCCCGACCTGAAGAGGGCCTGAATGCCGGAGCACCGCATGACGACACTGATCCACCTCCCGTCCGTGGGGTCACTGCTTCGTCATGCCGGACGTCCGCTGCTGGAGTCCACGCTCATCCCGCTGGCCCTGTTCTGGATCCTGTTCACCCACGCCGGGTTCGACGCCGGCATCATCGGCGCCCTGTCCTGGTCCGCGCTGGCCATCGGCCGCCGCGTGGTCACCCGGCAGAAGATCCCGGCCGTCCTCTGGCTCACCACGTCGCTGCTGGTCGCGCGCACGGTGGTCGGGCTCTGGACCGGCTCGGCCTTCCTCTACTTCCTGCAGCCCACGGTGCAGAACTTCCTGTTCGCCGGGCTGCTGCTCGTCACGATCGGCCTCGAGCGGCCGCTGCTGGCCAAGCTCGCGGACGACTTCTGCGCCTTCCCCGACGCGCTGACCCAGCACCCGCGGATGAAGCGCTTCTTCAAGAAGGTCTCGCTGCTCTGGGCGGCGGTCTTCCTCGTCAACGGCGCCACCACCCTCGCCGTGCTGGCCACCCAGACCGTCGGGAACTTCCTGATGGTCTCCACGGCGGGCTCGTACTCGATGGTCGCCGTGGGCATCGGGCTCTCGCTCTGGTGGTTCAAGCGCTCGCTGGCGGGCGAGGGCATCGGGCTGCGGATCGGCGTGCCGGCCCGGCCCGTGCGCGTCGGCTAGCACCGTCGGGCCGGCTCCGCCGGCAGGCGCTGCCGCGCCTAGATCCTCCCGGCCAGCTCCTCGAGCTCGGCGTCGAGGCTGCGGGCCGAGTACTCCCGGGCCCGCCGCGTGAGCTCCGCACGCTCGGCCGGATCGGTCCGCAGCCGCCGGACCGCCGCCGTCACGTCCTCCCGGCGGGGGCAGACGACCGCCAGGCCGGCCTCCTCCGTCATCCGCGCCCCGGCCCTGCCGTGGCCCGGGACCGGGCGGGCGAACAGCACCGGGGTCCCCACGGCCAGGGACTCGCTCGCGATCATCCCGCCGGCCGTGGTGAGCACCAGGTCGGCGGCGGTGATCAGCTCGGGCACCTGGTCGGTCCAGCCACGGGCGTCGATCCCCCGCGCCCCGAGGCGCTGGCGGAGCCGCTCGTTGCGCCCGCACAGCACAACCGCGTGGACCTCCGGGCCCGGGCCCTCGGCGCCCGCGAGCACCGCGTCGACCACGCCCTCCATCCCGCCGAAGGCCAGCGAGCCGCCGGTCACCAGGACCACGAACGCGTCCTCGCGCAGGCCGAGCTCCCGGCGGGTGGCCACCCGGTCCCCCGGGTGGAACCGCTTGTCGACGGCGGCGGGCGCGACCCGCACCTCGGCCGCGGGGACGAGGTGGGTCGCCTGCTCCCGCGAGGCCGGCAGCAGCGTCCAGGTCTCGTCGACGTCCGCCCACACCCAGAACGGGTGCACCGCCACATCCGTGACCACGGCGACCGTGTGCGCGCCGAGCTGCTCGTGGCGGCGCAGCCAGGCCAGGCCGCCGGAGATCATCGGGTAGGTGGACACCACGAGGTCCGGGTGCTCCTCGCGCAGCAGCGGCGCCAGCGACCGGCCCACCTGGGCGGCGGCGATCCGCTTGCACAGCTCGGCGAAGCGCGGATGGTGCACCAGCAGGTCGTAGCCCAGGCCGTAGAGGCCCGGCGCGTACCGCATGGTCGTGGCGTAGCTCCGCGTGAGCACCCGGTCCCGGACCGGGCCGCTGGTGCTCTCCACCTCGTGCACCTCGGCCTCGGGCCACAGCTCGCGCATCCGCGCCGCCAGGGCGCGCGCCGCGGCGACGTGCCCCTCTCCGACCGGCGCCGAGAGAACCAGTACCCGCCGGGGCGTATCACCGTCCACACAGGACACCGTACTCCCCTTCCGCTCCCCTGCACGGTGAGGACGAGATGAACCATCCGCAACGATTGCTGCTGGTCACCGGCAGCATGGGCGCCGGGCACCACGCGGCCGCGCGGGCGATCGAGGAGCGCGCCGAACGGGTGTGGCCCGGCGTCGAGGTCGTCTGGACCGAGACGCTCGACGGGATGGGTGCCGGACCGCTTTTCCGATCGGTCTACGCCGGTGCCGTCCGGTACCTCCCGTGGCTCTACGAGCTCTACTTCCGCCTGCTGTGGCACGTGCCCTTCTTCCGCGCCGGTACCCGTGCGGTGATCGGGCGGTGGAGCGGGCGGGGTCTCTCGCACGCACTGGCGGAGCACCGGCCGGACCTCGTGGTGGCGACGTTCCCCGAGGGCATCACCGGGCTGGCGTGGTTGCGAGAGCGCGGCCTGCTGCCGATGCCGGCCGTGGCGCTGGTCGCCGATCCGGCGCCGCACCCGTTGTGGGCCTCGGCCGCGCTGGACCTGCACCTGGTGAGCACCGAGGAGGGCGCGCGGCTGCTCGGTCGGGCCGCCCCCGGGGCCGTCGTCCGGGTGGCGGCGCTGCCGGTGGTGTCGCGGTTCGCTCTTCGGGAACCCACGCCGCGGCGCCGGCCGCTGGCGCTCGTGTCGTGCGGGTCGCTGGCCTTCGGCGACGTCGTGTCGATCTGTCAGGGCGCCCTCGACGGGGGTGCGGACGTGCTGGTCAGCACCGGGCGCCTGCCCGCGCTGCGGCGCCGGCTGGAGGCGCTGGGCCGGCCCGGGCTGACCGTCGTGGACTGGATCGACGATCCCGCCGCCGCGACCGCCGACGCCGACCTGGTGATCACCAACGGCGGTGGGGCCACCGCCCTCGAGGCCCTGGCCTGTGCCCGGCCGCTGCTGCTGGCGGACCCGATCCCGGGGCACGGGCGCGCCAACGCCGAGATCCTCGCCGAGGCGGGGCTGGCCCGGATCTGCCGCGGCCGGGCCGGGGTGAGCACAGCGGTGGCCGAGCTGGCCGATCCCGGGGCGCGCGCCGCCGTCGTCAAGGAGCTGTGGCGGCGACGGGAGGCCGGGGACCTGGACGCGGACGTCGCGGCCCTGGCGGACCTGCGCAGGCCCGGGCCGGGTTCCGGGGCCCCCGCGGGGCGGGCGGTGGACGCCGAGGAGAGGGTGCGGGCACAGGACGCGCTGTTCGTCCACGCCTCCACCCCGACGGTCCCGCAGCAGGTCGGGGCCCGGGTCGTGGTCGAAGGGGCGCCGGGCGAGGGCTGGACCGAGCACCTGGACATGCTGGTCCGCACCCGCGCGCCGCACCTCGAGCTGCTCACCCGCTCGCTCGCCCCGGCCCGACCGGGCCGCCCCCTGTTCTGGCGGCGAGTCCCCGCGCCGGACCCGCACCGGCACGTCCGGCGCCGGACCTGGACGATCGGCCCGGGCGGCGACCACCCGACCTGGGACGACGCCACCACCGCCTTCTTCGCCGACCGGCTCGACCCGGTCCGGGGCTGGGAGCTCCAGGCCGCGCACGAGCCGGAGACCGGGGACTCCGCCGTCCTCGCCCGGGTGCACCACGCGCTCGGCGACGGGCTCGCGGTGACCGACCAGCTGATCCGCCTCTTCACGGACGAGAACGCCGGTACGCCGGCCGGCCGCGCGGGCTCCGCGGCCCCGCCCCGGCGGTGGGACGGGGTCCGGCACGCCGCGCTCGTCGCCCGGGGGATCGCGAGCCTCGCGACCGCCGGCACCGCCGGCCGGTCCCCGCTCGTCGGCCGGTCGGCACCCGGGCCGCGACGGATCGCCGTGACCCTCGACGGGGCCGAGGTGCGCAAGGCCGCCCGCGCCCACGGCGTCGGCACCACGGTCCTGGTCCTGGCGCTGGTCGCGGAGACTCTCCATCACGAGCTGTGCTCCGGGGAGCGCGTCCGGGCGATGGTGCCGATGACCACCCGGACCCGCGCCGCGGTGGCGAGCGCCGCCAGCGGCAACCGCACCGCCGCCGTCTCCGTCGACCTGCCGACCGGGCCGATGACACCCGCCGAACGGGTCTCCCTCCTGGACCGGGAGATCACGGCCCGCTCGTCCGCCGGCCAGCCCGAGGGGGCCGCGGCCGTGCTCGCCGGACTCGGTCTGCTGCCCGGTCGGCTGCAGCAACCCCTGGTCCGGCTCGTGTACGGGCGGCGGTTCTTCCACATGATCGCGTCCGTGATGCCGGGGGCCCGGCGACCGCTGCACTTCCGCGGCGGGCTGATCCGGGAGGTGCAGCCCGTGCTGCCCCTCGGCGAGGGCGTCGGGCTCGCCGTCGGGGCGATGCACTGGGGCAGGTACACCTGCCTCGGCATCACCGTCGACACGGCGATCGTTCCCGTGATCGAGGGAATACCCGCTGGCCTCCGGCGGTCGTTGGGGAGTATGCAACCGGGGGAATGATCGGCACGGGGAACGGCGGGGGGTGGTCACGGTGGACGGCGACATGCTGATCGCGGTCCCTGCCGCCGTGCTCGGCGCCGCCGGCTTCGGGCTCGCGACCGCCGCCCAGCAACGCGCCACCCACGAGGTGGAGGAGGCGCCGACGCTGTCCCCGCGGCTGATCGGGCACCTGCTCAAGCGCCCGATGTGGCTGCTCGGGCTGCTGGCGACGATCATCGCGCTGCTCATGCAGCTGCTGGCGCTGGCGTTCGGGGCGATCGCGGTGGTCCAGCCCCTGCTGGTCACGGGGGTGGTGTTCGCGGCCGCGTTCTCGTCGCTGATGTCGCGTCGCCGGCCCGATCCGCTGATCCTCTTCGGGGCGCTGCTGTGCGCCGCCGGTATCGCCGCGTTCCTGCTCCTGGCCCGCCCGGTCCCCTCCGCCACGGACGAGCACCTCGACTTCTGGGGCGGGATGCCTCTGGGCATCGGGCTCGCGGCCGTCGTCGTCGGCTCGATCGCGTTCTCCGCGGTGGTGAGGCACCCGGTGCGGGTTCTCGCCCTCGCCCTCGCCACCGGCGTGATGTACGGGGTCACGGCGGGGCTGATGAAGGTCATCACCGGGCAGCTGCGGGTGGGGCTGCTCGAACCCTTCCAGCACCTCACCCTCTACGCGGTCTGCATCCTCGGCCCGATCGGGTTCCTGCTGTCGCAGAACACCTTCCAGCAGGGCCGGATGGTCTCCCCGGCGGTCGCGGTGATCACCAGCGTGGACCCGGTCGTCGCGGTGCTGATCGGGGTCTCGTGGCTGGGCGAGCGGCTGGACTACTCCCCCGCCCTGCTGGCCTGGCAGTGCGTCGCGGCCGCCGTGGTCGTGGCGGGGATCGCCTTCATCACGCTGCGTGGCACCCGGCTGCTCCACGAGCTGGACCAGGAGAGCGCCGCCGCCGGCCACGGCCGCCCCGACGTGGCCCCGGGCTGAGCGGCGGTGCGGCTCCGGTCGTTCGCGTTATGGATCCATAGTGTCGTTTTCGAGGGCTCCTGGGCGCGTTATGGATCCATAATGCGGTTTCGAGGGTCGTTGACGCGCGGGGGTGGGGTGTGAGGGTCGCGGATCGGCTCGTGCTGGTGACGGGGGCGTCGTCGGGGATCGGGCGGGCGCTGGCCGTCCGGTTGGCCGCGGACGGTGCCCGGCTGGTGGTGACGGGGCGCGACCCCGACCGCGTCCAGGAGGTGGCCGCGCGGACCGGTGGGAAGGCCGTGGTCGCCGATCTGGCGGCGGGGGTCGAACCGCTGCTCGACGCGCTGCCGGGCAGGCCCGCCCTGGTGGTCCACAACGCCGGGGTCGGCGCGGCGGGGCCCCTCGAGGACCTGGCCCCCGCGCGGGTCGACGAGCTCATCGACCTCAACCTCCGGGCGCCGATCCAGCTGACCCGGGCCCTGCTGCCGGGCCTGCGCGCGGAACGGGGGCATCTCGTGTTCGTGGCCTCGATCGCCGCGCTGGGCGTGGCCGGGGAGGCCGTCTACTCGGCGACGAAGGCCGGGCTGCGCGGGTTCGCCGACGCCGTCCGGATCGAGGTCCCCGAGGTCGGGGTGACGACGGTCCTGCCCGGTGCCGTCGACACCCCGTACTTCGGCCGCCGGGGCCAGGAGTACGACCGCCGCTTCCCCCGCCCGATCCCCGCCGAGCGGGTCGCCGAGGACATCGTCCGCGGGATCCGCCGCGACGCGGTCGAGGTGGTGACACCAAAGTGGCTCACCCTGGGCGCCAAGGTCCACGGGGCCGCCCCCACCCTCTTCGCGAGGGCCTCCCGCCGCTTCGGCTGACCGGGCGGGCGAGGACCTCCGCCGCGGGCCGCGGCGAGCGTGCGGCCGGCACGACGACGCGGTCCGCGCGTTCCAGCGCGCCGCCCCGGCCGAGGCGCCGCCACTCGAGGACCCCGAGCACCACGGAGCGACGCTCGGGGCTCCCGGTCGCGGTTGATCAGCAGTGCGTGACCGCCGCTCGTCCATGATCACCAGGGCGTGGTTGCTGGCGGCCCGCGATCGCCGGTGCCCCACCGCCAGCCACTCATGATCACCAGGGCGCCAGGGTGGAATTTTCTTGATCATCCGACCCTGACTCTCTGATGATCTTCTTCGGAGCTGATCACCGGGGCGTCAACGTCGTGGCGGGGGGCGCCACGGACGTGCGGTCGTCCCGCGCGGCGATGATCACCAGCACCTCACTGCTGCCGGAGGCGGTCCGCGAGGGCGGGATGGCCACCGTGAGCCGCCCAGTCCGCGGGAGTGGCGTCGAAGCGCTCGTCGTGGGCCTCCCGGTCGGCGCCGGCGGCGAGGAGGGGCTCGACCATCGCCGCGTCGCCGCGGTGGGCGGCCTGGTGCAGCGCCGTCTCCCAGGTGCTCGACGCGGGGATGTCCCCGCGGCCGCGGGCGTTCACGTCGAAACCGAGGGCGAGCAGGGTCCGGACCGCGCCGAGGTTGCCTCGCCCGGCCGCCCAGACCAGGACCCAGCCGCGCGTCCGCCGGGCCCGGTCGACGATCGCCGCGGGCGTGCCGTCGACGCTCTCGCCGCGCAGCACCGCCCCCAGGAAGCGCTGCACCGGGCTGACCTGCGGCGCCGGTGCCCCGAACTCGGCGAGGACCGCGGCGCAGCGGTCGTGACCGAGCCGGGCCGCGTCCGCGGCGAGGCCCGCAAGATCCGGTGAGCCGGCAGCGCCGAGGCCGTCCCGACCGCCCTTGTCGCCGCTGTCGCCGCTGTCGGCCCTGTCGGCCCTGTCGGCCCTGTCGGCCCTGTCGGCCCGGTCGGCCCTATCGGCGCGATCCCCCAGGTCGCCGCCGGCGCCGCCATCGGCTGAGTGGGCTCCGCCCGTCGGGTGCGTGCTCCGGGTCGGGGTGGTCCTCGCCTCGAGGAGCATCCGGGTGCGGTTCGGGAGGTCGTGGCCCACGGCCCACCGGAGCTGGCCCGCGACCATCTCCGGCGGCGTCTCGACCGCCCCGCCGAGCCGCTCGCGCCAGGGCCCGCCGTCGCCGCGCCCGAGACCGTGGTCGAGCAGCAGGCGCAGGTGGGCGTTGCCGTGCGGGGAGTCGTCGCCGAACATGCGGTTGTAGAGCCCTTGTCCGTCGTTCGGGTCGGCACCCCGGCTCAGCATGAGCTCGGCGAGCTCCCGCCAGCGGGGGTGCCGGGGCTGCGCGACCGGCCCGCGCTCCCCCTCCCCCAGCACGCCCGTGAGCACCGTGAACGGGGTCGGCAGCCCGTGCCACAGGCGGCCGGCGTTCGGGTCGGCACCCGCGTCGAGCAGCGCCGATGCCGCGGCCACGGGGTCACCGACGCCGAGCCGGGCGTAGGCGAGGTAGAGCAGCGGGGGCCAGCCGTAGGGCCCGCCCTCGGCGTTCGCGCCGGCGGCGTCGAGGCCACGGAGGAGATCCGCTCGTCCGCACGCCGCGGCGGCGAACACCGAGTGCTCCGCGAGCCCGGGATCGGCGGTGAGCATCGCCGTCGCACGCCCGCGGCGGGCCGGGGAGTCGTCGGCGTAGGTCAGGCAGGCGAGGCGGAGGAAGGAGTTCGGGAGAGAAGTGCCCCTCCGCGGGTCCCGGCCAGCCCCGTCGGCCCCCGTGGCATCGAACCCGGCAGCCTCGTGCCCGGCACCGGAGGCCTCGGCCGGCCCTCCGGCTCCCCCGCCCGCCGCCTCGTCGTCGGGGTCGTCAGGGTCGGAGGGGTCCCAGCGGTACCTGGTGACCGTCTCGACGTACCGGACCAGGGGCGGCCAACCCCCGAAGCCGTACGAGCGGGCGAGGGCGAGCTGCGCGACGTGCAGGGCCACCGGCCCGACGTGAGCGGTAACGTGCTCCGCGATCACCGCCAGGGCCTGCGGGTCGCCCGCGGCGGCGGAACGGTGCAGCTCCCGGGCCCGGCGGCGGAGCTGGCCGAGATCGGGATCGGACGGCAGCGAGACAGGCATGACGCCTTCCTTCCGGCGCCCGCGGTCCGCGTCCGGGCACGAAAGGAAGGGGTGAGCTCGTGCCTCGAGTCCAGCTCAGGTGGGCTCTGCCCTGCCCGCGGACCCGGGGGCGCCCTGCGCGCCGATCCCGAAAGTACCAGGTGGCCAGGGGCCGTGAGGGCTCATCGCCCGCCGGGGCGACCCGCCCTCACAGGGTGGTGCGGAGGTGGGACGCGATGTCGGCGATGCGGCCGAGGACGCCGTTGAGGAAGCGCGGGGAGTCGTCCGTCGAAAGGGTGCGGGCGAGCTCGACCGCCTCGGTGATCGCGACCGGGTCGTCGATCTCGTCCACCCAGAGGAGCTCGAATACGCCGATCCGCAGCAGGGTGCGGTCCACCGCTGGCATGCGGGCGATCGTCCAGCCCTCGGCGTGCTCGGAGAGGAGCTGGTCGATCCGCTCCCGGTTCTCGACGACGCCGCGCACGAGCAGGGCCGCGTAGTCCGAGACCGGCGGCGCGTCGTCCGTCTCGCGGCGCTGGGTCAGCACCTCGAGCGGGTCCTCGCCGCGGGCCTCGGACTCGAACAGGATGTCCAGGGCGCGTTTGCGTGCCTTGGTGCGTGCCCGCACGTCAGGAGGAGACGCGGCCGAGGTACCGGCCGTCGCGCGTGTCGACCTTCACCTTGGTGCCGGTCTCGAGGAACAGCGGGACCTGGATCTCGGCGCCGGTCTCCAGGGTGGCGGGCTTGGTGCCGCCGGTGGAGCGGTCGCCCTGCAGGCCGGGGTCGGTGTGGCTGATGACCAGCTCGACCGAGGTGGGCAGCTCGATGAACAGCGGCGCTTCCTCGTGGAAGCTGATCTGCGCGACCTGGTTCTCCAGCAGGTAGTTCGCGTTGTCACCGACGGCCGAGGCGGGGATGTTCAGCTGGTCGTAGGTGTCCCCGTCCATGAAGACGAAGTCCTGGCCGTCCTTGTACAGGAAGGTCATGTCGCGGCGGTCGACCGTCGCCGTCTCGACCTTGGTGCCGGCGTTGAACGTCTTGTCGACGACCTTGCCGGTCATCACGTTCTTCAGCGTGGTGCGCACGAAGGCGCCGCCCTTACCGGGCTTGACGTGCTGGAACGCCTGGACCGTCCACAGCTGGCCCTCCAGGTTGAGGACCAGGCCGTTCTTGAGGTCGTTCGTGGTGGCCACGTGCGGGTCTCTCCTCGGATCTGTCGCGGTTGCTCGCGATCGGGGGCGCGCGCCTGCCGAGCCAGGAGAACCGGGACGACCGCACGCGGCGGAGTTTCTGCGGCGACGTACTCACTCGCCGAGCCGCCGCCCAGGATACCGGTCAGACTTCCTGCAGCTCCTTCGGGAAGCCCGTGAGCAGCTCCGCCGGCCCCGCACCCCGCACGACCAGGGTGTCCTCGATCCGGACCCCGCCGAGTCCGGCCAGGTAGACGCCCGGTTCCACGGTCACCGCCATCCCTGCGGCCAGCACGTCCGCCGAGGTCGCCGACAGCGCCGGCGCCTCGTGGATCTCGAGACCGACCCCGTGTCCGAGCCCGTGCACGAACTCCGGCCCGCGGCCCGCGTCCGCGATCACGTCCCGCGAGGCGGCGTCCACGGCGGACGTCGCCGTACCGGCGGCCACGGCCTCCACCCCGGCCGCCTGCGCGGCGTGGACCAGCTCGTACAGCTCGCGCTGCCAGTCCGCGGGCGGGCCGAGGACCAGCGTGCGGGTCATGTCGGAGTGATAGCCCGCGACCAGCGCGCCGAAGTCGAGCTTCAGCAGGTCACCGGCCTGCAGCACGGCCTCGGTCGGGCTGTGGTGCGGGATCGCGGAGTGCGCGCCGGCAGCGACGATCGACTCGAACGACGGGCCGTCCGCACCCAGGGCGCGCATCCGGGTCTCCAGATCGAGCGCCACCTCGCGCTCGGTGCGGCCGGGCCGGATCCCGCCCTCCGCGATCAGGTCCGTGAGCGCGGTGTCCGCGACCGCGCAGGCGCGGCGCAGGGCGGCGAGCTCGGTGTCGTCCTTGATCACGCGCAGCCGCTGGACCAGCCCCGGCGCGCGCTCCAGCGTGGCCCCCTCGGCGGCGCTCACCAGAGCCGCGTGGGCGTCGACGGTCACGGCGTCGGACTCGAACCCGATCCGGCCCGTGGCCCGCGAGGCCAGCGCGACGGCCGTGGACCTCTCGATCACCGGGGGCAGGTCGGGGACCTCGGTGGCGGCCTGGGAGGTGTAGCGGCCGTCCGTGCCGAACCGGCTGGCGGCGTCGTCGACGGCGCTGAGCAGCAGCGCGGCGTTCGAGCCGGTGAAGCCGGTGAGGTACCGGACGTTGACCAGGTCGGTGACGAGCAGCCCGTCGAGATCCGCCTTCCGCAGCAGGGCCCGGAGTGCGTCGCGGCGCGCGGCAGTGGGAAGGGGCATGCCGCCGACCTTAGGCTGAGCGGCATGAGTGAGCTGTACTTCCGCCAGCTGCTGTCCGGGCAGGACTTCGCGGTGGGCGACCGGGTCGCCACCCAGATGGTCAACTTCGCGTACCTGATCGGGGACACGGAGACCCGGGAAGCGGTCGTCGTGGACCCGGCGTACGCCCCCGGCGACCTGCTCGACGTGCTCGAGGCGGACGGCATGCGGCTGGTCGGGGCGCTCGCCACGCACCACCATCCGGACCACGTCGGCGGTCAGATGGCGGGCTTCGACCTCGACGGGCTCACCGGGCTGCTGGAACGCGTCCAGGTCCCCGTGCACGTGCAGCGGGCCGAGGCGGACTGGGTCACCAAGGTCACGGGCGTGACCGATCTCGTGCCGCACGAGAACGACGACGTGGTGCAGGTGGGCGCCATCCCGATCCGGCTGCTGCACACCCCCGGCCACACCCCGGGCAGCCAGTGCTTCCTCGTCGACGGCCGCCTGATCGCGGGCGACACCCTGTTCCTGCAGGGCTGCGGCCGCACCGACTTCCCGGGCGGGGACGTCGAGGCGATGTACACGAGCCTGCAGCGCCTCGGCTCGCTCGCCGGCAACCCGGTCGTCTACCCGGGACACCGCTACTCCGAGGACCCGCACGCCCCGCTGCTCGACGTCCGCCGCTCCAACGTGGTCTTCCGCCCCCGCTCGGCGGAGGAGTTCGTGATGGCGTTCGGTTAGAGGCCCGCCAGGTGGCGCAGGGCGAGCACGTAGCCCTGCACGCCGAGGCCGACGATCGTGCCGGTGGCCACCGCGCTGACGTAGCTGTGGTGGCGGAACTCCTCACGGGTGTGCACGTTGCTGATGTGCACCTCGATCAGGGGCGCGGTGAGCATGGCGCAGGCGTCCCGGACGGCGACGCTGGTGTGGGTCCACGCCGCCGGGTTCAGGACGACGGGGGTGCCCTCGTCCGCGGCCTCGTGCAGCCAGCCGAGCAGCTCGTGCTCGGCATCGGTCTGGCGGACCTCGACGGTGAGGCCCAGCTCGCGGCCGGTCTTCCCGCAGAGGGCGACGAGATCGGCGTAGGTGGTGCGGCCGTAGATCTCCGGCTCGCGGGTGCCGAGACGGTTGATGTTGGGCCCGTTGAGGACCAGGACGCGCGTCATGCCCCCACCCTCGCGTAGGCCTGCTCCAGCAGCTCGGCGGCCGGGCCCTCCAGGCGGCCGGGCTTGGCCAGCCCGTCGAGCACCACGAAACGCAGGGTGCCGGCGCGCGACTTCTTGTCGCCCTTCATGGTCTCCGCCAGCTCCGGGAGCACGCCGGCCACGTAGGTGGTGGGGAGGCCGATCGACTCCAGGATCGTGCGGTGCCGGTCGGCGGTGGCGTCGTCGAGACGGCCGGCGGCGCGGGCGAGCTCCGCCGCGAACACCAGGCCGACGGCGACCGCGGAGCCGTGCCGCCAGGTGTAGTCCTCCCGGCGCTCGATCGCGTGGCCCAGGGTGTGGCCGTAGTTGAGGATCTCCCGCAGGTCGGACTCCCGCAGGTCCGCCCCCACGACGTCCGCCTTCACCTGGATGGCGCGGCGCACCAGCTCGGGCAGCACCTCGCCGGTCGGATCGATCGCGGCCTCGGGATCGCGCTCGACGAGCTCGAGGATCACCGGGTCCGCGATGAACCCGGCCTTGATCACCTCGGCCATGCCTGCGACGAGCTCGGGCCGCGGCAGGGTCTCCAGGGTGGCGAGGTCGACGAGCACGGCGGCCGGCTCATGGAACGCCCCGACCAGGTTCTTACCGGCGCCGGTGTTGATGCCGGTCTTGCCGCCGACGGCCGCGTCGACCATGCCGAGCAGCGTGGTGGGGACGTGCACGACCTTGACCCCGCGCATCCAGGTCGCCGCGACGAAGCCGGCGAGGTCCGTGGCCGCGCCGCCGCCGAAGCCGATCACCGCGTCCCGGCGGGTGAGGCCGATCTGGCCGCACACCTCCCAGCAGAACCCGGCGACGGACAGCGCCTTGCCCTCCTCGGCATCGGGCACCTCGATGCGGTGGGCGTCGATCCCCGCAGCCTCGAGCTCCTGCCGCGCGTCCTCCGCCGCCTCCGCCAGCGCGGGCTGGTGGACCAGCAGCGCGATCCCGATGCCGGCGTCAGACAGCACGCCCGGCAGCAACGCGCGCACACCCCGGCCGACGATCACGTCGTACGGGCGCTCGGCCGCGACGCGGATGCGGGTGGGGGCGGGTTCGTCCATGTCAGGAGCCTAACGGGGAGGAGACGGCCGGAGGCCGGGTGGGCAGAGACGGGTCGGCCGGGTCCGGCCGAGGTCGAGACGACCCTCGGCCACGTCGGGACCATGATCGAACGTGGCCGGCGTTCATCTCGGCTGGGCGGTCAGGGGGTGGGGCGGCCGAAGACCGGGTCGGGCAGGGACGCCGCGTCCTCCGCCGACTCGACGACGTCGTCCTTCGGGTCGGGTGGCGGTGCCTGGTCGTGGGGGCGCAGGCCGAGCTCGGCGAGCACCGTCGTCGCGACCTGGTTGGCGCTGCGCTTGACCGTGTCGACCTCGACGGTCGCGACCTCGGCGTACAGCGGCGCCCGGGCCTCGAGGAGCGTCCGGAACGCCGCCCGCGGATTGACCCCGGCCAGCAGGGGGCGTGCGGTGGACATCCCGGTCCGGCGGATGCCGTCCGCCAGGCCGACCTTCAGCGAGACGACCCGGTGCCCGCGCAGCAGCACCCGTGTGGACTCGGCCAGCACCGATCCCCCGCCCAGCGCGAGCACCCCGCAGTCCACGGCCAGCAGGTCCGCGACGACCTCACGCTCGACGGCGCGGAACGCGTCCTCGCCCTCGGTGGTGAACATGTCCGCGATGGACTTGCCGATGCGGGCCTCGATCTCGGTGTCGACATCGGTGAACGCGACCCCGAGGCGACGCCCGAGGACCCGCCCGACGGTGCTCTTACCCGCCCCGGGCGGCCCCACCAGCACGAGTACGGGCCTGGCCGAGTCAGTCATCCGCCGATCCTAGCCAGCGGGCCGCCGGCCCCGATCGGGTCGGGCTCGAGGCCGACTCCCGGCTGACCGGGACGCGGAGCTACCGCTGTCGTGCGAGGGCGCGGTACGGGTCAGGAACCCGAGTGGTGGCCCAGGCGGCGGGCCGCGTCCTCCTGGTAGCCGACCAGGTTGCGCCGGGTCTCGGAGATCGAGTCCCCGCCGAACTTCTCCAGCGCGGCCTGGGCCAGCACCAGCGCGACCACCGACTCGATGACCACACCGGCCCGCGGCACCGCGCAGGCGTCCGACCGCTGGTGGATCGCGGTGGCCTCGCCACCGGTGGCCGTGTCGATCGTCCGCAGCGCCCGCGGCACCGTGGAGATCGGCTTCATCGCGACCCGCACCCGCACCGGCTCACCGTTGGTCATGCCGCCCTCGATGCCGCCGGCCCGGTTGCTGACCCGCTTCACCGGGTCCCCGGGGAGCATCTCGTCGTGGGCCACGGAGCCCCGCCGGTGCGCGGTGCGGAACCCGTCCCCGATCTCGACACCCTTCATCGCCTGGATGCCCATCAGCGCACCCGCGAGCAGCGCGTCCAGCCGGCGGTCCGCCTGCACGTAGGAGCCGACGCCGACCGGCATCCCGTAGGCGATCACCTCGATCACGCCGCCGAGGGTGTCGCCCTCCTCGTGCGCGGAGTCGATCTCCGCCATCATCCGGCGAGAGGTCTCCTCGGTGAAGGCCCGCACCGGGCTGGCATCCACGCGTTCCAGGTCCTCCGGGCCGGGTACCGGGTCGTCCTCCGGCGCGTCGACCGCACCGATCGCCACGACGTGCGACACGACGTCGACCCCGAGGGCCTGCTTCAGGAACGCCTTCGCCACGGTGCCCATCACGACCCGCGCCGCGGTCTCCCGGGCACTCGCCCGCTCCAGCACCGGCCGCGCGTCGTCGAAGCCGTACTTCGTCATCCCCGCGAGGTCCGCATGCCCGGGGCGGGGCCGGGTGAGCGGCGCGTTGCGCGCCCGGTTCGCGATCAGCTCCGGGTCCACGGGGTCGGCCGCCATGACGGTCTCCCACTTCGGCCACTCGGTGTTGCCGATCCGCACCGCGACGGGGCCGCCCTGGGTCAGGCCGTGCCGGATGCCGCCGATCACCTCGAGCTCGTCCGCCTCGAAGGCCATCCGCGGGCTGCGGCCATGGCCCAGCTTGCGCCGGGCCAGCTCGGCCTGGAGCTCCTTCGTGGTGATCTCCACCCCGGCGACCATGCCCTCGAGCACGGCCATCAGGGCAGGCCCGTGCGATTCCCCGGCGGTGATCCAACGCAGCACGGAGGGATTCTCTCACCCGCGCGCCCCACCGCTCACCCCGCACCGACGCCTCCCGCCAGGATCGGCCCCGCGCCGGAGCCCAGGGCCGCGACGACCGCGACCAGCCACGCGGCACCGACCATCGACGGGCCGTGGGGCACCTCGATCCGCCGGTGCACCTCGATCCGCCCGTGCACCTCGATCCGCCGGTGCCCCGCACGGCCGGACTCCCCGGCCGGGCGGCGGATCGGCCCGCCACCCACCGCGGACCGCAGAGGCGTTGCCTGCCGAGCTGCCGGCCGAGCTGCCTGCTTTGCGCCCGCCGGAGGCACCACCCTCGGCATGGACGCCTCCAGGAGCCGGCCGATCTCCCGCCCGGATCTCGGCATCCGCCCCTCTCGGCGCGTCGAGCCGGCCCTTCCCGCCGGCCCGCCGACGACCCGGAGGCCGAGCAGCACGGCCAGGACGCCGCTGACCAGCGCGGCGAGTGCGCAGCCGAGGAGGACCGCCGGCCATCCCGCCGCACCGAGCAGGGCACCGACCGGAGCCGCGAGCTTGACGTCGCCCGCACCGAGCGACGCCGGTGCCACCGTGTGGACCACGAGATGGGCCCCGACCAGCAGGACAGTGGCCGCCGCGGCTCTGCCGAGCGCCGCACCGCCCAAGGGCACGACCAGCAGCAGGACGGCCGGGAGCGCGGGCAGGGTCAGGGCGTCAGGAAGGCGGTGGTGCCGGATGTCGACCGCGCCCGCGACCACACCGAACCACGCCGCCGCGGCCAGGAGCGGCACCCACGACCACGGGAGCGCACCACCACCGGCCGCGGCACCGAGCGCGGCCCACAGCGGGCCCACGACGGCCTCGCACCAGGGCGGCGGCACCCGGGTCCCGCGCCGCAGCCGTCGCAGCAGCACCCGCCCTGCCGCCCCGGTGAGGACACCGAGCCCGAGCCCGACGACGGCCCACCCCGTCCAGGTCACCGCGGCGGCCGAGGCCGCGGGTGCCGTCACGCCTGCCAGGAAGATCATCTCGTCTCCGTCTCTCGTCACGGCATCACGGCCGCCGCTCTCGTACCCACCGACGCCACCGGAGCCCCCGACGGCTCACCCGTCCGGCCCGCCGGTCACCTCCCCGACGGGCCGTTCCGGGATCGGCCGGCGGCACGGGGACCCTGCTCCGCAGGAACGGCCCGTCCGCTCCTCGAGGGACCCGTCCACTCCTCGAGGGAATGGTCACCCCCGACCCCGGCCGTCGGGCACGATCACGCGAATCCGTCCCCAGGCCCCGGATCCGGTGGACAACCCGCACCTGCGGCGGCCGTCCGGGCGGACTCCGTCGGTGCCCGGTGGTAGTGCGCATCACCCGGCCCGGAGCACGAGGACGCCCTCCGGGGCGGGAGGATCGTCCTCGTGCCCGAACGCCCCCCGCTCGCCTCCGCGGTCATCCGTGCCGACGTCGACCACGGCCAGGCGGAGCTGGTCGGTGATCCCGAGCGGCCGCTGGCCTGGACTCTGTTCGTCAACGGCACCGCCCAGTCCCACGTCGACCTCGCGGATCCCGAGCACCTGGAGTTCGAGTACGTCCGGCGGATGGGCCACGTGGTCGACCTGGTGGCGCCGCCGACCGCGGCGGTCCGGGCGCTGCACCTCGGCGGTGGGGCGTGGACGCTCCCCCGCTACGTCGCCGCGACCCGTCCCGGCTCCGCCCAGCTCGTCGTGGAGCTCGACGCTGCCCTGGTCGAGCTCGTCGCCACCCGGCTGCCCGCCGACGACAGCATCGCCGTGACCAGCGGGGACGCCCGCGCGATGCTCGCCCGGCAGCCCGCGGACTCCGCCGGCCTGCTCGTGCTCGACGTGTTCGCCGGCGCCCGCACCCCGGCGCACCTGACCTCGGCCGAGTTCGTCGCCGACGTCCGGCGGGTCCTGGCCCCGGGCGGGATCTACGTCGCCAACGTGGCGGACGGCGGCACCCTGGACTTCGCACGCAGCCAGATCGCGACCGTCGGCGCGACCTTCCCGGAGCTCGTGGTCATCGCCGCACCGGATCTCCTCGCCGGCCGGCGCTTCGGCAACCTCGTGCTGGTGGCCTCGGACGCCGCGCTCCCCGTCCCGGACCTCTCCCGGCGCACTGCCGCGGACCCCTTCCGGGCCCGGGTCCTCGGCGACGCCGCGGCCCGGGACCTGGCCGGGGACATCGCGGTCCGCCACGACGGGGCGACGACCCCGTCCCCGATCCCCCCGCCCGGCTTCTTCGGCCAGTAGCCGCAGAGGCGTCCTGATGATCACGGTCGTGCACGGTCACCAGGACCTCACCGTCGGATGATCATGCCGAGTTCGCCCTGACGTCCTGATGATCACCGGTGGGGGTGCCACGCGGCCACGGAGCGCTCAGAAGGCGCCGTTGGCGATCGCCCGCCCCACGTTCGCCTGGTGCTCCGCCAGCGTGGTCGCGAAGCACGAGGTGCCGTCCTTCTGGCAGCGCACGAAGAAGGTCCACGGCCCGGCCGCCGGGGCCAGGGCCGCGGCGATCGCCGCCTTGCCCGGGGCCGCGATCGGCGTCGGCGGCAGCCCGGTGTTCTGGTACGAGTTGTACGGGCTCCCCGAGCTGCGCGCCTCGGCGGTGGTCCGCAGGGCCTGCACGTCGAGCGGGTAGTTGACCGTGGAGTCCAGCTCGAGGCGCTGCTTGATGCTCAGCCGGTTCTGGATCACCCGCGCCACCTTCGGCATGTCCGGCGTGATCGCCTCCTTCTCCACCAGCGAGGAGAGGACCAGCAGCTGGTAGGCGGCGAGGCCGTCGTGGGACGCCGTGCCGACCAGCCCGTTGGCCTCCAGCTGTGCCACGGACACGGCGAGCAGGGACTTCCAGACGTCCGCGGCGGGGGTGCCCGGCGCGACGTCGTAGATCCCCGGGGCGATCAGCCCCTCGAAGCGGCGGTTGGGCTCGGCCCGCGCGACGTCCTGGACCGCCCAGTCCGGCACCCCGAGCGACGCCGGGTCCGCGGTGGCCATGGTGGTGCGCAGGTCGTCCGCGGCGAGGCAGCGCCGCTCGCCGTCGATCCGGGCGCACGTGGCCTGCGCGATCAGGCTGATGACGCCCGGGCTGACCGCCCCGTCCGGGGAGCGGGTGTCGTCGAGCTGGGTGCCGCCGCGGATCTCCAGCCGGCCCACGCGCGCGGCCGGGTCGATCATCGCGGCGACCGCCGACTCGCCCGACATCCGCAGCTTGACCTGGTAGTAGCCGGGCTGGATGGCGAGGACCTTCTTCTCCTCGGACGCCGCCTCGGTGAACGCCTCCGGGCTGGCGACGACCCCGCGCCGGGCCAGCATCGTCCCGATCTGACGGGTGGAGTCGCCGTCGAGCACCCGGACGACGGCGTCGCCCTGCCCGGTGCCGTCGAAGTCGTCCGTGAAGAACGTCGAGCCCAGCAGGTAGGCCCCGCCGCCGAAGACCACGCCGAGCAGCACGAGCGCGGCGAGCAGCAGGACCAGGCCGCGGCGCCGCCGACGGCGGGCCCGTTCGCGCAGCTGTGCCCGGCGCGCGGACAGCTCCTCGCGGCGGCTGAGCGGCGGCCCGACGTCGTGGCTCATCGGCCCGCATCCCGGGGGGAACGCCGCCGCGACCTCAGGTTCACAGTCCCGGAGAGTAACGGCCACGCGTCGACGCGCCGGGACACACCCCTGCCGGGGCTGTCCGATCCGTCCCTTTCAGGTCCGATCCGTCACCGGGAACGCGCGTCCAGATAGCTCTGCAGGATCGCGACCGCCGCGACCTGGTCCACGACGGAGCGCTGCTTGCGCCCCTTCACCCGGCCCCGCAGCTGCTGCGTCGCGACGACCGTCGTGAGCCGCTCGTCGTGCAGCACCACCGGGACCGGCAACCCGGCGAGCTCCTCACGGAACCCGTGGGCCGCCTCGGCCGCGGGACCCTCGCGGTTGGCGAGGGTGCGGGGCAGGCCGAGCACGATCTCGACGATCGAGTGCTCCTCGACGAGCTCGGCGATCCGCGCCGCCGCACCGTCCCGGGGGACGGTCTCCAGCGGGGTCGCGATCAGCCCGTCGGGGTCGCACAGGGCGGCCCCGACGCGCACCGACCCGACGTCGAGCCCCAGCCGGCGCCCGCGGGGCTCGATCACGGCGACACTCGGGTTGCCGGGCGGCTCAACCCCGGACCGCCTCGCGCAGCTTCTGGATCGCCGCCGCGATCCCCGACGGGTCGGTGCCGCCGCCCTGGGCCAGGTCCGGCTTGCCGCCGCCCCGCCCCCCGACGGCCGGCGCGAAGGCCGGGATCAGCTTGCCGGCGGCGAGGCCCTTGTCCCGGGCCGCGGCGGTGGTGGCCACGACGAACGCGACCTTGTCCCCGTCGCCCGAGAACAGGGCCACGACGCCGGGCACGCTCCCGAGCTTGCCGCGGACGTCCGAGGCCAGGTTGCGCAGGTCGTTGCCGCCCAGCCCCGCGGGGGCCTCGACCGCGACGACCGACACCCCGCCGAGGTCCTCGGCCTGCGCGGCCAGCGTCCCGGCCGAGGCCAGGACCGCCTCGGCACGGTGCTTCTCCAGGTCGCGCTCGGCGTCCCGCAGCCGCTCGACGAGCCCGTTGACCCGCTCGGGCAGCTCCTCCGGCTTGGCCTTGAGCTGTTCGGCCAGCTGCGAGACGAGCAGGTGCTCCTTGGACATGTACGAGAACGCGTCGAGCCCGACGAGGGCCTCCACGCGCCGCACACCGGAGCCGATCGACCCCTCGGACAGCACCTTGATCAGGCCGATCTCACCGGTGCGGCCGACGTGGGTGCCACCGCAGAGCTCGCGGGAGTAGTCGCCCATGTCGACCACGCGCACGCGGTCGCCGTACTTCTCGCCGAACAGCATCATGGCGCCGCGCCGCTTGGCGTCGTCCATGCTGGTCTCGTAGGTCTGGATCTCGCGGTTCTCCTGGAGCACCGCGTTGATCTCGCCCTCGACCTCGGCGAGCTGGGTCGGCGACACCGCGCCCGAGGGCGAGGTGAAGTCGAACCGCAGCCGGCCGG
Source organism: Pseudonocardia ailaonensis (assembly GCF_039531635.1). NCBI lineage: Bacteria > Bacillati > Actinomycetota > Actinomycetes > Pseudonocardiales > Pseudonocardiaceae > Pseudonocardia > Pseudonocardia ailaonensis. The sequence goes on from NZ_BAAAQK010000003.1 coordinate 399,826, forward strand.
GGGCGTTGAGCGACCCGGCCTGCGCGGCCGACGTGCCCAGCGCGCCGCGGACGCCGGCGTGCACCAGGTGCGTGCCGGTGTGGGCGCGGGAGATCGCGCCGCGCCGGGCGATGTCGATCTCCGCGACGACCGGCGAGTCGACCGTGGCCGTCCCGTTCGTGACGACCCCGCGGTGCACCCGAAGGCCCGCGATCGGCGACTGCACGTCGTCCACCCGCACGGTGAAGCTGTCCGAGCGCAGCGTGCCGGTGTCCGCCTGCTGGCCACCGGACTCGGCGTAGAACGGCGTGCGGTCCAGCACGACCTCGACGGCCGAGCCCTCCGCCGCGGCCGGCACCGGCTGCCCGTCGACGAGCAGGCCGACGATCGAGCCCTCCGCCGCGACCTCGGTGTAGCCGAGGAAGTCCGTGACGCCGTGGGTGTCGAGCACGGCCCGGTAGACGGACGCGTCCCCGTGGCCCTGCTTGCGCGACGCCGCGTCGGCCTTCGCGCGGGTCCGCTGCTCCAGCATGAGCGCGGTGAACTTCTCCTGGTCGACCGACAGGCCCTGCTCGGCGGCCATCTCCAGGGTGAGGTCGATCGGGAAGCCGTACGTGTCGTGCAGCTGGAAGGCCTTGTCCCCGGGCAGCACGAGCTGTCCCGAGGAGCGGGTCTCCGCGACAGCGGTGTCGAAGATCCGGGTCCCGGACGACAGGGTGGCGCGGAACGCCTCCTCCTCCGCCTCGACGACCGCGGAGATCCGCTCGAAGTCCGTGGTCAGCTCGGGATAGGTCGGGGACATCTCGTCCCGCACGACCTCCGCGAACGCCTTGAGCACCGGCTCCTCGACGCCCAGCAGCCGGGCGGAGCGGACGATGCGGCGGAGCAGCCGGCGCAGCACGTAGCCGCGACCCTCGTTCGAGGGCGTGACCCCGTCGCCGATGATCATCACACCGGAGCGGGCGTGGTCGGCGATCACCCGAAAGCGGGTGTCGTCCTCGCCGTTGGTGCCGTAACGCTTGCCGGAGAACTGCTCCGCCCGCGCGATCACCGGGCGGACGAGGTCCGTCTCGTAGACGTTCGCGACGCCCTGCAGCAGGTACGCGACCCGCTCCACGCCCATGCCGGTGTCGATGTTCTTCGACGGCAGGGTGCCGATCGGCGGATGGCCGACCTTCGGGGAGAGCTCGCCCCGCTCGTCCTGCATGAAGACGAGGTTCCAGATCTCGAGGTAGCGGTCCTCGTCGACGACCGGGCCGCCGTCGCGGCCGAACTCGGCCCCGCGGTCGTAGTAGATCTCCGAGCAGGGGCCGCCGGGACCGGGCACGCCCATGTCCCAGTAGTTGTCCTTGCCGTCCCGGCGCTGGATCCGCTCGTCCGGCAGGCCGGCGATCCGCTTCCAGAGCGCGATCGCCTCGTCGTCCGTCTCGTAGACGGTGACCCAGATGCGGTCCGGGTCGAACCCGAAGCCGCCGGACGCGACGTCCCCGGTGACCAGGTTCCAGGCGTGCTCGATGGCCCCGGCCTTGAAGTAGTCCCCGAAGCTGAAGTTGCCGGCCATCTGGAAGAACGTGTTGTGACGCGTGGTGCGCCCGACCTCGTCGATGTCGCCGGTGCGCACGCACTTCTGGATCGACGTCGCGGTCGGGTACGGCGCCGGGACCTGGCCGAGGAAGTACGGCTTGAACTGCACCATGCCGGCGTTGACGAACAGCAGGTTCGGGTCGTCGAGGATCAGCGACGCGCTGGCGACCGGGGTGTGCCCGGCGCCGACGAAGTGCTCGGTGAAACGACGGACGATCTCGTGGGTCTGCACGATGACTCTCTTTGCCAGGAGGGACGGAACGGGAGACGGCGGATCAGGAACCCGCCCCGGGCGCTCGCTCTCCGCTGTTCTCGCTGCGCAGGGCCTCGCCGTAGGTCGGCAGCTGCCCGCCGGTCCGCTTCTCGACGAGCTGGGTCAGCTCGTCCTCACGGGTCTGCATGCCCGCGCGCACCTCGGCCCCGAACGCGCCGAGGCCGGCGCCGAGCTCGCGCAGCCCGTCCGCCAGGTTGGCGCCGATCCCCTGCGGGGTCAGCTGCTGCCTGGCGTCGGCGAGGCGGCGGCTGACGTAGACGCCCGCGGCGGCTCCGACGCCGATCCAGAAGAGCCGCTTCACTTCTTCCGCCCCCGCCTGCGCGAGTGCTGGCCCGCGTCCTTGCCGGCGCGGCGGGCCTTGAGAGCCTTGTTCAGGCCGTAGGAGAACGCCGCGGCGCGCACGAGGGGGCCGCCGAGCGTGGCGGTGAACAGCGAGGTGAGCACCGAGACGTTGCTGGACACGGCCTTGGCGTTCGACGTGATCCCGTCGACGCGCTCCAGCTGGGTGTTCACGCTGGTCAGGGTCGCGTGGGCATCCGTGAGGAGCGGGGCGGAGCCCTCGTGCGCCTTGCGGATCGCGATGGTGGCCTCGTCGAGCGTACGGCCGAGCTTCAGGAGCGGGATCGCGAGCAGCACCACGAGCACCACGAACGCGATCGCGGCGATCAGCGCCGCGATCTGACCAGCTGACACGTACTCCTCCAGCGATCCGACTTCTGTCACGATCGCCACGGCGTGGAGATCGGCGGTCAGGCTACTCCCCGGGCCGCCGACCCCGACGTCCGGTTCTGATCACCCGGCGGCGCGGCCTCGGTCCTGCTCGGGGGCTCCGCCGACCTCGCCGCCGCGGCCCGTGGGGCGCTCGCCGGTGACGACCTGGCGCAGCCGGGCCAGGGCCCGGTGCTGGGTGACGCGCACGGCGCCGGGCGTGGATCCCACCATCTGCGCGGTCTCCTCCGCCGACAGCCCGACGACGACGCGGAGCACGAGGACCTCGCGCTGGCGGTCGGTGAGGATGCCGAGCAGCTCACCGAGGCGGGCGTTGAGCTCCGCGGTCAGCGTGAGGTGCTCCGGGCCGTCGAGCAGGACGCTGGTGTCCGGGACCTCGGCGACGGGCTCGGACTTGTTGCGGCCGATCGCCCGGAAGGTGTCCGTGACCTTGTGCGCGGCGATGCCGTAGACGAAGGCGCGGAACGACAGGCCCTTGACCGTGTAGGTCGGCAGGGCGGCGAGCACCGCGAGGCACACGTCCTGGGCGACGTCCTCGGCCGAGCCGATGACGCTCTCCTGGCGCCCCAGCCGGGCGCGGCAGTAGCGCAGGACCAGCGGGCGGATCTCGGCGAGGAGCAGGTCACGGGCACGGGTGTCGCCCGCGACGGCGCCGGCCACGTACTGCTCCAGGAGCGCGGGAGCGGGAACCGGCCGGGCCGGGCGACCCTGCTGCTCCACCGGCCGCTCGGCCGGCAGGTCCGGGACGGCGACGAGGTTCGGCCGCGCGGGAGGCTCGGGCGGCTCCACGGCGGAGACGCTCAACGGCGCGCTCATCGCGAGAGACCGGGATAGAAGGTGGTGACGGACAACGGGAATCCCCTCCCCTGCGCAGGAGGCATCGCCCGCGGACGGGCTGCCCTCTGCAGCGTTGCGGTAGAACCCCTCGGGAACCGATGTGCCCTTCGACGCCTTCGGGGGTACTGCTCGGTACTCCTGCACTGCACACTTCTGCACTGCGCGTGCGGCACCACCCGAGCGCCGCCTGACGACGGCGTGGACGGGTGATGCCCGTACCCGAGACCCGCACCGTGGTTTCCGGAGGCCGTGCCCTGCCGCCGGACAGTTCGAATTTCAAGTACGTGGTCACCATCTTGGGTGACGGCCAAGCTTGAGTCAACCCCAACTCGGCGGATTTCGGCTACCGTGCGTGCAATGAGCGATGTCCAGCCGGGCCGTTCGAGCGACGCCCGCGCGCGGGCCGCGCGGACCAAGCGCGACCGCACGCGGCGGGCGCTGCTGGACGCTGCCGACGCCCTGTTCGCCACCCGTGGCTGGAACCGCACCCGGATCGAGGACATCGCCACCGCGGCCGAGGTCAGTGCGGCCACCGCGTACAACCACTTCCCCAGCAAGCACGCCCTCATCGGGCACGCCTACGCCTCGCTGGTGGCCCCCCTGATCGAGCAGGCCGAGGCGGACCGAACCTCCGGCCGCCCCGTCGTCGACGCCCTGAAGGACCAGGTCAGAGCCCTGACGCGGACCAGCAGGCGACACCGCGGCCTCACCACCGCCTTCTGGTTCGGCGTGCAGGACTACATGGCCACGCGGGCCGGCGGGCCACCCGACCCGGACGACGAGGGCGACCCGCGCACGATCGCCCCCATCCCGGGCACGGTCATCGGCCTGATCGAGGACGGCCAGGCGTCGGGCGAGCTCCACCCCTTCCCTCCGGCCCCGGAGATCGGCGGGATCGTGATCAACATCCTGCTGATCAGGGCCGTCAACCGCCCCCACGAGCCCCCCGAGCAGACGGCCGAATTATTACTCAGCGTGATGTTCGGGGTACTCAAACCGGAGCTCCTGGCGGAGGCCCCTCGCGGCGAGCGGCCCTTCCTCGGCGGCCGCTGACCGACCCTGCGACAGGCGGCCGAATCGCTGCGACGAGCGGTCCCGATCGGGTGATGCCTCGGCCCGGCGCGGGCCCGTTCCTTGCCGCGCCCACCCGCCGTCACTACATCTGACGATCATGGATCGACGCGCGGTGTCCCGCACCGCCACCCTGCTCTGCCTGCTCTCGGCCGTGGCCGCCGGCGCGACCCTCCTCACCGCCACCCCGGCGCTCGCCGCCCCTCCCGCGCCGCAGGACACGACGGCCACCCCCGGCACGGCATCCACCAGCACCGTCACCACCCTGTGGTCCGGCCCGGTCCGCGTGCAGCGCGGCGCCGAGTGGGTGCCCGTCGACCTCACGCTCGCCGCCGGGCCGGACGGCACGGTCCGGCCCGTCTCCGCGCCACAGGACCTCACCCTGACCTCGACGGGCCCGTCGGTCCGCTTCACCGACGGCGGCTCGGCCGCCGTGCCCTGGCCGACCCCGCTGCCCGCGCCCCGGCTCGACGGCCCGACCGCCACCTACCCGCAGGCCGCGCCGGGCTACGACCTGGTCGTGGAGGCCACCCGCGCGGGGTTCGTCGCCTCCGTGCGCAGGGACGGCACACCGCCCGCACCCGCGCCGCAGCTCGTCCTGCAGCGGACGGCCGCCACCCATCAGGCCATGACCGAGGCCGAGTCGTCCGTGGACCGGGTGGTCGCCGCGGCGCCGCCCACGTCCACCGCGCCCGTCCCCTTCGACACGACGACCCAGACGACGATCCGCACCACCGACTCGTCCGGCGATCCCGACCTGCGGATCGGCAGCTACGACGGCACGCAGGCCGCACGCAGCTACCTCGCGTTCGACCTCACACCGCTCGGGAGCGCTCCGGCCGCTGCTCCGATGACTGCTCCGATCAACAGGGCCACGCTGGACCTCTACCAGACCTGGACGGCGTCCTGCCGCCCCACGGCCTGGGAGGTCTGGAGCCTGCCGGCCGGCAGCCGGGTCGGGCCGGCGCTGCGCTGGGCGAACCAGCCATCGGGCGAGAAGCGCTGGGCCACCAGCACCGACACCCGCGGCAACCCGGCCGGCGGGGCGGCGTGCGCGGCGGGCTGGAGCAGCGTCGACGTCACCGACCTCGTGCAGGCCTGGACGGCCGCGGGCGCGACCTCCGGCACCGTGATGCTCAAGGCCGCGGACGAGACCGACCCGCAGTCCTGGAAGCGGTTCGCGTCCGCGGAGACCGCGACGGTCCCGCACCTGACGGTCACCCGCGGCTGAGCTCGGCCTCCAGGCGGTCGAGGGCGAGGTGCAGGTCGGCCTCGTCGATCACCAGGGGCGGCGACAGCCGCAGCGTCGGTCCGTGGGTGTCCTTCGTGAGGACGCCCGCGACCGCGAGCCGCTCGCTCAGCTCCCGGCCCGTCCCGATCGCCGGGTCGACGTCGATCCCCGCCCACAGGCCAGTCCCGCGCACGGCGGTGAGGCCCGGCATGCGGCGCAGCCGGGCGTGCATGGCGGTTCCCAGGGCGCGGACGCGGCCCAGGAGGTCCTCCTCGTGCAGCAGCCCGACGACGGCCCGCCCGACCGCGCAGGCCAGCGGGTTGCCGCCGAACGTCGAACCGTGCTGGCCGGGGCGGAGCACGCCCAGGACGTCCGCGTCCGCGACCACCGCGGAGACCGGCAGCACTCCCCCGCCGAGGGCCTTGCCGAGCAGGTAGACGTCGGCGTCCGTGTCGGCGGCCCGGGTCGCCAGGACGTGTCCCGTGCGCCCCAGGCCGGACTGCACCTCGTCGGCGACGAACAGGACGTTCCGCTCCGAGCAGATGTCCCGGACGGCACGGAGATAGCCCGCGGGCGGCACGACGACCCCGGCCTCGCCCTGGATCGGCTCGAGCAGCACCGCGACCGTGTCGTCCGTGATCGCGGCGCGCAGAGCGGCGGCGTCCCCGTACGGGACCACGTCGAACCCGGGGGTGAAGGGACCGAACCCGCCCCGGGCGTCGGGATCCGTGGAGAAGGAGACGACCGAGATCGTGCGACCGTGGAAACCGTCCGCGGCCACCACGATCCGCGCCCGGTCCGTGGGCACGCCCTTGACCTCGTAGCCCCACTTGCGGGCGACCTTGAGCCCGGACTCGACGGCCTCGGCGCCGGTGTTCATCGGCAGGACCATCTGCTTGCCGATCAGGTCGGCGAGCTCGGCGCAGAAGGGGCCGAGCTGGTCGTTGCCGAAGGCGCGGCTGGTGAGGGTGGCGCGGTCGAGCTGGGCGTGCGCGGCGGCGCGGAGCGCGGGATGGCCGTGGCCGAAGTTCAGGGCCGAGTAGCCGGCGAGGAAGTCGAGAGAGCGGCGGCCCTCGACATCGGTGACCCAGGCGCCGTCGCCGGAGGCGATCACCACCGAGAGCGGATGGTAGTTGTTCGCCGAGTGGGCGGCGACCAGGCGCTCGTGGTGGATGGTCGCGGACTCGGCGACGGAGGCGGAGCCCGCGGGGACGGCGGGGAAGACCGGGACGACCGAGGGAACGGTCACGCGCGCACCTCCAGCGTGCAGCACTTGGGCCCGCCACCGCCCTTGAGCAGCTCGGACAGGTCGACGCCGATCGGCTCGTAGCCCCGGTCGCGCAGGCTCGCGGCGAGGCCGGTCGCGGCCGAGGGCAGCACGACGTGGAGGCCGTCGGACACCGCGTTGAGGCCCAGCACCGCGGCGTCGAGCGGGTCGGCGTGGATCGCGTGCGGGTAGCGGCCGGCGAGGATCCCGCGGGAGCGCGGCGAGAAGGCCTCGGGCAGGTAGGCGACGTCGTGGTCGGACAGCACCGTGAGCGCGGTGTCGAGGTGGTAGTAGCGGGGATCGACGAGCTCCAGGCTCAGCACCGGGCGGTGCAGCACCCGGGCGGCCTCGGCGTGGGCGCGCGGGTCGGTGCGAAAGCCCGTCCCGGCGAGCAGCACGTCCCCCGCCACCAGCAGGTCGCCCTCGCCCTCGTTGACGTACCGGGGCTCGGTGTAGGGGCCGAGGTCGACCAGCGCCTTGCGGTACAGCTCGGCCTCGCGGGCGCGCTCGGCGTACCGGAAGCGCGCGCCGTAGATCCGCCCGCCGACGATCGTGGCGCCGTTGGCGGCGAACACCATGTCCGGCAGGCCGGGCTCCGCGTCGACGACGGTCACCTCGTGGCCGAGCGCGACGTAGGTGCGGCGCAGGGCCTCCCACTGGTCGAGCGCGAGACCGCGGTCGACGGGCACGTCGGGGCGCATCCAGGGGTTGATGGCGTACTCGACGGCGAAGTGCGTCGGCGGGCACATCACGTAGTGGCGGCGGATCGGGGTGCGGGCGGCGGGAGCGGCGGGATCGTGCAGGACGGCGGTCACGGAACCTCCCTGGAGAGCGGGAGTCACCTCGTCGGGACTTGGGTCCACCGTAGGGAGGACGGCTCACGCGCCACAACGCCGTTCCGTTGCCCATCTGCGCACGATCCGGGCGTCCTGCGACGACGAGGCGCACGTTCAGTGCGTCGGCGATGATCTCCTGATCAGTGGCGAGAGGACCAGCACGGACTTGGTCCGCTCGACGAACCGCTCCGCCCCGATCTGCTCCAGGACGCGCTCGAAATGGCGCATGTCGGTGGCCACGATGTGCACCATCGCGTCCGCCTCCCCCGACACCGTGCTGGCGTCGACGACCTCGGCGAGGCCCTCGACGGCGCTGCGGATGGCGGCGGGCGGGGTGCTCGGCCGGCAGTAGAGCTCGACGTAGCCCTCGACCGTCCAGCCCAGGGCCGCCGGGTCGAGCTGCGCGGTGAACCCGGTGATCACCCCGTCGGCGCGCAGCCGGTCGACCCGCCGTTTCACCGCGGACGCCGAGAGCCCCACCTCGGCGCCGAGATCGGCGAAGCTGCGCCGCGCGTCGGCCACCAGCAGGGTGATCAGGCGGTCGTCGAGCTCGTCCGGGCGCATGCGGCCATCATCGGCCACGATGGACGGCGTGTACCGGGTGGACTCCGAAGTGGGTGCGTTGCGCGAGGTCCTGCTGCACCGGCCCGGGCTGGAGCTCAAGCGGCTCACCCCGGGCAACAAGGAGCAGCTCCTGTTCGACGACGTGCTGTGGGTGCAGCGCGCGCAGGAGGAGCACGACCGCTTCGCCGCGGTCCTGCGCGACCGCAGGGTGCGGGTCCACCTGTTCGGCGAGCTGCTGCGCGAGACCCTGGAGCTGCCCGAGGCGCGCGCGTACGTGCTGGGCCGGATCTTCGACGACCGCATCTACGGCCCCCTGGCCGTGGATGCCCTGCGCAACCTGTTCGACGCCCTGGACACCCGCACGCTGACCGACCACATGATCGGCGGGATCACCAAGCGCGAGGTGCTGGACCGGATCCCGGAGCCGCGGTCGGTGGCCTTTCATGTGCTGGGCCCGGACGACTTCGTGCTCGAACCGCTGCCCAACCACCTCTACACGCGCGACACCAGCGCGTGGATCGGCGGCGGCGTCGCGATCAACAGCATGCGCAAGCAGGCGCGGATGCGGGAGTCCGTGCACTACGAGGCCGTCTACCGGTGGCACCCGCTCTTCGCCGACGCCGGGTTCGCCGTCTGGTCGGCGGGCTCGGCCAACGGGCCGGCGACGGTCGAGGGCGGCGACGTGCTCGTCCTCGGCGGTGGCGCGGTGCTGGTCGGGATGAGCGAACGCACCCGGCCCGCCGGGGTGGAACGCCTGGCGCGCAGCCTGTTCGCGGGCGGCGAGGTGGACCGGATCCTCGCCCTGCGGATGCCGGAGACGCGGGCGCTGATGCACCTCGACACCGTGCTGACCATGGCCGACCCGGAGACGTTCGTGAAGTACGCCGGGCTCGGGATGCTGCCGTCCTACCTGGTGCGCCCCGGCAGCTCGGACAAGGAGATGGTCGTGACGGACCATCCGCCGCAGGACATGCACCGCGCGATCGCCGGCGCGCTGGGGCTGCCGGGCATCCGGGTGCTCACCCCGGAGCAGGACGTCCACGCGGCCGAGCGCGAGCAGTGGGACGACGGGTGCAACGTCCTCGCGGTGGCCCCGGGCGTGGTGCTGACCTACGAGCGGACCGTCACCACGAACACCTACCTGCGCCGCAACGGGATCGAGGTGATCGAGATCCCCGGCAGCGAGCTGGGCCGGGGCCGCGGCGGGCCGCGGTGCATGAGCTGCCCGCTGGTCCGCGATGCCCCGTTCGAGTGACGCACGGTGGGGTGATCGGCCGCCTCGCGGACCCGGTGCGCCTCGTTGGGCGGGTGTCCGGTCCGGCGACGAGGGGGAACCCGTGGCGCGCATCCGATTCCGCACCGTCCTGCGCGGCGCGCTCGTCGTCGCCGCGGTGGCGTCGCTCGCCGGGGCCGGGGTCGCCGCCGCGTCACCGCAGGACCCGAAGGCCGCCGCGCCGCTGGCCGGGGCCGGAGCCGTCATGGCGTTGCTGGACACCCGGACCGCCGCCGCGATGCCGCCGGAGATCGCGGACTACGGCATCGACGGCGACACGGTCGACATGCGCCTGTCCGGCGCGCGGACGGCCGCGGTCGACGGCCTGCTCGCCGGGATCGACCCGGCCCTGGTGCGGATCGAGACCGGGGCCGGTGTCCCCCAGCACCAGGACCTGCGCGGCGGCCAGAAGATCACCGGCGGCGCCACGCGCTGCACGCTCGGTTTCACCGCGGCCCGCGGCGCCCAGGACTGGATCATCACGGCCGGGCACTGCACCCGTGAGTCCGACGAGTGGGACGACCAGTCGGGCGCCGTGATCGGCACCGGCGCGGTCACCGCACAGTCGAGTGTGGACGTCGGCGCGGTGCCGGTGACCGCCGCCACCGTCGCGAGCCCCGCGGTGTCGACGGTGACGGTGCACGGCAGCACCCCGGCCCCGGTCGGCGCGTCGGTCTGCCTCTACGGCAGCACCAGCGGCAAGAGCTGCGGCACGATCACCGCCCGGGGCCGGACGGTCAACTTCGACGGCCAGCAGCAGCGCAACATGGTGGTCGCGGCGCTGTGCTCGGCGTCCGGGGACTCGGGCGGCCCGTACATCACCGCGGCCGGCCAGGCCCAGGGGATCCACTCCGGCGGGGGCGACCGCTGCACCGCCTACTTCACCCCCATGGACGCCGCCCTCCAGGCCCTCAACCTCACCCTCAAGACCGCCTGACCCACCAAACCCCGCGAGTCGGCACTTTCGGTAGGCCGAAACACACATCTGCGACGTCCGATCGGCCCCGCGGACCCGTGAGTCGATCGAGCCGTCCATCGGACAGAGAAGGTTGTCCGACGCACATCCCGGTCTCGGTCGCAGCCACCTCGCCGGCGCTTCAGTCGTCGAGCAGCCGGGCCAGCAGGGAACGGAGCGCGGCGCGCTCGGCCGGTTCCAGCCCGTCGAGAAGATCGGCCTCCTCGACGGCCCTGATCCCGGCGGCGGCGGAGTCCGTGAGCTCCCGCCCCTCCCCCGTGATCGAGACGATCCTGTTCCGCCGGTCCCCCGGATCGGGCTCCCGCCGGAGCAACCCCCGGGCCTCGAGCCGGTCGAGGATCGGGATCAGCCGGGTGCGGTCCCGGCCGACGGCGTCGGCGAGCGTCGCCTGGGTCTGCGCCGGCCCCTCCCGCAGCCCCCGGAGCACCGCGTAGTCCCACATCTGGAGGTCGTGGGCACGCAGCACGGGGAGCTCGGCGTCGATCGCCGTCCTGGCGAGCCGGTGGAACGCGGCGGCGAGCTCGATGTCGGGCACGGGGAGACGATAGCGGTGGACATATCGTCTACAATGGTAGACCATCTACTCATGCAGACGATCGATCTCGACCCTGCCCTCCACGACCGCTCCCTCGACCTGGCGACCGCCCAGGTCGCCGCCGTCCGGCCCGCCGACCTCACCCGCCCGACCCCCTGCGCCGGGTGGGACCTCGCCGCCCTCCTCGCCCACATGGTCGGCCAGAACCACGGCTTCGCCACCGCTATCCGCGGTGAGGCCGTCGACCCTGCCGCCTTCGCCCCGGTCGCCGGGGCCGGGCTCGCGGAGTGGATCCGCTCGGTGGAGAACCTCCGGGACGCCCGGGAGACGCCGGACCCGAACGCCGTCCTGCTGCCCGAGATCAGCACCACGCAGCGCTTCCCGATGTCCCTGGTGATCGCCTTCCACACCCTGGACAGCGCCGTCCACGCCTGGGATGTCGCGGCCTCGCTCCCCCACGGCCCGGGGAGGACGTGGCGGCCGGATCCGGAGCTCGCCGCCGTCGTCCTGACCAGTGCTCGCCAGGTTCCGGACGGGGAGCAGCGCACGGCGCCCGGAGCGGCCTTCGGCCCGTCCCTCGCCGTGGACGACCGGGCGGACCCCTGGAGCGAGGTGCTGACCCAGCTCGGCCGCAGGCCCTGACCCTCCATGATCAGCACTGGCGTCCGGAGACCCGCCGGGGGTGGCGCCCTCCGGACCCGCGCGCCGATCCCGGCCCTCAGCGCCCGCCGCGGACCGCCCTGCGGAGCTTGGGAACCCGCTCCGCCAGGACGCGCTCGGCGCCGTGGGTCGTGGGCTCGTAGTAGTCCTTCCCCACCAGGTCGTCCGGCGGGTACTGCTGGGCCAGGACGCCGTCGGGGTGGCTGTGCGGGTACCGGTAGCCGACGGCGTTGCCGAGCTTCTCCGCCCCGGCGTAGTGGCCGTCCCGCAGGTGCGCGGGCACGCTGCCCACGGCGCCCGCCCGCACGTCGCCCATCGCCGCGTCGATGGCCGTGACCACGGCGTTGGACTTGGGGGCGGTGGCGAGGTGGATCGTGGCCTGGGCCAGCGCGATCCGCGCCTCCGGCATCCCGACGAGCTGAACGACCTGTGCCGCGGCGGTGGCGGCCTGCAGGGCGGTGGGGTCCGCGAGGCCGATGTCCTCGCTGGCGTGGATCATCAGGCGGCGGGCGATGAACCGGGCGTCCTCGCCCGCGACGAGCATCCGCGCCAGGTAGTGCACCGCGGCGTCCGGATCCGAGCCGCGGATGGACTTGATGAACGCGCTGATCACGTCGTAGTGCTGGTCGCCCGCCCGGTCGTAGCGCACCGCCACCTCGGTGACGGCCCGCTCGACGGCGGCGAGATCGACCACGCCGGTGCCGTCCGCCAGCACGCCGTCCGCCGCCGCCTCGAGGGCGGTCAGCGAGCGCCGCGCGTCCCCGGCGGAGAGGCGGACCAGCGCGTCCTCGCCGTCAGGGGCGAGGGTCACCGCACCGTTGAGACCCCGCTCGGAGGAGACGGCGCGGCGCAGGACCTCGCGGACGTCGTCCTCCCCGAGCGACTGCAGCTGCAGGACGAGTGAGCGGGAGAGCAGCGGCGAGACCACGGAGAACGACGGGTTCTCGGTCGTGGCGGCGACGAGCAGCACCACCCGGTCCTCGACGGCGCCGAGCAGCGCGTCCTGCTGGGTCTTGGAGAAGCGATGGACCTCGTCGATGAACAGCACCGTGGAGCCGCCGTGCAGGTCGCGACGGCGGCGGGCGTCGTCGATGACCGCCCGCAGCTCCTTCACGCCGGCCGAGAGCGCGGAGAGCGCGACGAACCGCCGGTCGGTCCCGCCGGCGCCCGCCATGAGCCGGGCCAGGGTGGTCTTGCCGGTGCCGGGCGGGCCGTAGAGCAGCACGGACGCCGCCGATCCACCCTCCAGCAGGCGCCGCAGGGGCGCGCCCTCCTTGAGCAGGTGCTGCTGGCCGACGACGTCGTCGAGCGTCCGCGGCCGCATGCGCGCGGCGAGCGGGGAGCCGGGCGCGGCGCGGTGCTCCTCCTGGGCCGCGGCGGGCTCCGGCTCCTCGATGTCGAACAGGCCGTCGGTACTCATCGCCCTCCAGCCTGCCACTCCCCACCGACGGTCCCGGACGCACGCTTGGCCGCGCCCGCCGCCGAGGACGTCGCAGATGTGTGTTTCGGCCTACGGAAAGTGCCGACTCGCGGGTGTTGTCCTACGGAGTGGGATCACGGTTTCGGATGTCAGGATAGATGGCACCATTGTCTGCGGGCGCCGGTCCACCCGACCGCCGCCCCTGCCCACCGCGGACGATCCCCGCGGGACGGTCCGCCCGGGTGGCGTCGCGAGATCCGCGCGGCGCGCCCGGCGACGGCCCCTTCCCTCCCGGAGGTCCTCCCGTGCGCACTCCCGTCACCCCGTTCCCCCTGTCCCGCAGGCTGTCCGAGGTTCGCGGCTCCGCGATCCGCGACCTGCTCACCCTCACCGCCCGCGCCGACGTGCTCAGCCTCGCGGGCGGCCTGCCCGCCGCCGACCAGCTGCCCCGCGAGCGCATCGCCGAGGCCGCGGCCCGCGCCCTGACCGACAGCGCGTCCGTGCAGTACAGCGAGACCGCGGGGGTCGCCGGGCTGCGCGCCGTGATCGCCGACCACGAGACCGGGCGGATCGGACGGCCGGTCGCGCCCACCGACGTCGTCGTCACCAGTGGATCGCAGCAGGCCCTGGATCTCGTGGCCCGTGCGGTCCTCGATCCCGGGGACCCGGTGGCCGTCGAGGATCCCGTCTACGTCGGTGCGCTGCAGGTGTTCCAGGCGTCCGGCGCGCAGGTCCACGCCCTCCCGCTGGACGACGACGGCCTCCGCGTCGACGTGCTGGCCGAGCGGCTGGCGCAGGGCTTCCGGCCGCGGCTCGTGCACACCGTGGCGAGCTTCCACAACCCCCGTGGCGTGACCATGGCGCCCGGGCGCCGCCGGGCCCTGGCCGAGCTCGCGGACCGGTACGGGTTCCTGGTCGTCGAGGACGATCCCTACGGCCTGCTCGCGTTCGACGGCGTTCCGCCGCAGCCGATCGCGGCGCACGGTGAGCGGATCGTCCGGCTGGGCAGTGCGTCGAAGGTGATCGCGCCGGCGCTGCGGGTCGGCTGGCTGGTCGGGCCGCCCGAGCTCACCGCCGCCGTCGAGCGCCTCAAGCAGTGCACCGACCTGTGCAGCTCCTCGCTCACCCAGGCGATCACCGCCGAGCTGCTCTCCGACACGGCCTGGTTCGACGGTCACGTCGGGGGTGTGCGAGCCGAGAACCGCCGGCGGGCCCACGCCCTCACCACGGCCGTCGACACCCGGTTCGGGGACGCCGTGGTCCGCTCGACCCCGACCGGCGGGATGTTCGTCTGGCTCGAGTTCGCCGACGGCACCGACACCACCGCGCTGCTCCCGAAGGCCCTGGGACAGGGGGTCGGCTTCGTGCCCGGCAGCGCGTTCGAGGCCGGCGACACCGCCCGCACGAGCGCCGCGCGGCTCTGCTTCGCCACCTACCCGGGCGACCTGCTGGAGATCGCGGTCGATCGACTGGCCACCGCGTGGCGCGCCTGACGTAATGTCCCGGTCGTGCGCGAGATCCTCGAGCTGTTGGAGCGGGACTCCACGTTGAGCCACGACACCCTGGCGACCATGACCGGCCTCCCGGTCGCGGACGTCACGGCGCAGATCGCCTCCTGGGAGCAGGCGGGGGTGATCCGCCGGTACAAGGCGGTGGTCGACTGGGAGAAGGTCGACGGCGACGACTCCCCGGAGGTCACCGCGTTCATCGACGTGGCGGTGGCACCGGCGCGCGGCGTCGGGTTCGACGACGTCGCCGAGCGGATCTCGCGCTTCGACGAGGTGCAGAGCGTCTACCTGGTCTCCGGCGGGCACGACCTGCGCTGCACGGTCACCGGCCGGCACATCCGGGCGGTGAGCGACTTCGTGAGCCAGAAGCTGTCGACCATCGACCGGGTCACCGCGACGGCCACGCACTTCGTGCTCAAGACCCACAAGAAGGACGGCGACAGCTTCGCCGAGCCCGAGCAGGACCACCGGCTGCGGGTCACCCCGTGAAGCCGCTCAACGAGACCATCGCGGCCTGCCCGCCGTCGGGCATCCGGCGGTTCTTCGACATCGCCGCCGAGATGGACGACGTCATCTCCCTCGGCGTCGGCGAACCGGACTTCGTCACGCCGTGGCGGATCCGCGAGGCCGGGATCTACGCCCTCGAGCACGGGTACACCACCTACACGTCGAACGCGGGCCTGCCGGAGCTGCGGAAGCTGATCTGCGCGGAGCTGGAGAAGCGCTACGCGGCCGGCTACGCGTGGGACACGGAGTGCCTGATCACGACGGGTGTCTCCGAGGGCCTCGACCTCGCGCTGCGGGTGCTGCTCAACCCCGGTGACGAGGTGATCGTCCCGGAGCCCTGCTACGTGGCGTACGAGCCGTGCGTGGCGTTCGCCGCCGGCACGCCCGTGCGGGTGGCCACCCGGTGGGAGGACGACTTCGCGATCGACCCCGAGGCGGTCGCGGCCGCGATCACCCCGCGCACCAAGGCCATCCTGATCGGCTCCCCCGCCAACCCCACCGGCGCCGTGCAGCCCCGCGCGTCCCTCGAGGCGCTCGTGCGGCTCGCCGAGGAGCACGACCTCTACCTGATCTCGGACGAGATCTACGACCGGCTCACCTACGACGGCACCCACATCTGCCTCGGCGCCCTGCCCGGCGCCCGCGAGCGGACGATCGTGCTCGGCGGCTTCTCCAAGGCCCAGGCCATGACGGGCTGGCGGGTCGGCTGGATCTGCGCGCCCGCGGCCGTCGCGGAGCTGTGCGTGCGGGTGCACCAGTACACGATGCTGTGCGCGCCGCACGTCTCCCAGCTGGCCGCGGTCGAGGCACTGCGCAGCGCCGACGGGGACGTGCGGGAGATGGTCGCGGACTACGACCGCCGCCGCCGGGTGTTCGTGAAGGGGCTGCGCGAGATCGGGCTGGAGTGCCCGGAGCCGGGCGGGGCGTTCTACGCCTTCCCGTCGATCCGCGGCACCGGCCTGGACTCGGAGACCTTCGCCGAGCGCCTGCTCAAGCAGGAGAGCGTCGCCGTGGTGCCCGGGAACGTGTTCGGGCCCAGCGGCGAAGGCCACATCCGGTGCTCGTACGCCACGGCGCTCCCCCAGCTGGAGGAAGCACTCGTCCGGATGGAGCGTTTCCTCTCGGCGCTCTAACGTTCGCCGGATCGCAACACTGCACGGCGTGGCGTTCACAGTCCGGCAACGCGTCCGGGCCATCCTCTACGGGCATGGACGACATCGCACGATCTGCGGGCGCTCGCCCCTCCCACTGCACGCTGTGCTCCACCCCCCGGACCACGGGTGACGCCCGCGGGCTGGCCTGGAGCAGCCACCACACCGACGGGGTCGTCAGCTGGGTCTGCGGGCCCTGCACACGCCTCTACGTGTTCGAGTTCGAGACCAACCTGCCGGTGCTGCCGGCGCGACTTCCCGTGAGTGCCTAGCGGCCCCGGGGGGCGAGACGTCCCACTGACCTAAACGTCAGGGGGCGTCTGGTGACCCCCTCCCTAGGCGGCCCGGGACTGCGGGGTGGAGCGCCGGCGCGGACGCAGCCGGGCGACCCGGCCGGCGCGTTCGGCGGCGTGCGGGGCCGGGGCGCCGCCGGTCAGGAGGCCGTGCAGGATCACCGGGCCCAGGTCGCGTCCCCGCTTGACCAGCCACGGCACCCCCCGCACGACGATCCACGCGGTCCGCTGCGCCGTCGTCACCTCGCGGCCACCGCCGCACTCGATGCCGACCGGTTCGGCCACGGCGAACCCCGCTCCCGCCAGCAGCTCTTCCGCCCCGCGGGCGAGGAGCCGATGGCCCAGCTCGGAGGGGTGCAACCGGTCCACGCTCCAGGACTCGCGCGCGTAGCCGCCGGGCAGCTCGTGCAGGTCCAGCACCCCCACCCGGCCCGCCCCGTCGATTGCACCGTCGATGGCCCCGTTCAGGGCCTCGACCCGCGACCGCAGCGCCGTCCGGAGCCGGCCCGGGAGGCGGAAGACCTGGGTGTGGTCGTGGTAGCGCATCACGATGGGGAACGTGCCGGCCTCGCGCAGGCCGGCGAGCACCCCGGCCAGGTCGGCGCGGATGGCGGCGGGATCGAAGTCCGAGCGCAGGGTGTCGTTCATGCCGGCGCACACCACCGCCACCTCGGGCCGGGCCGCCGCGACGACGGGCAGCTGGCGGGCCCGGACATCGGCCATCCGGGCCCCGTTGCGGGCGGTGTTGAGCAGCCGGGTGCGGCTCCCGAGGGCGTCGCGCAGCAGCACCGGGAAGCCCCGCCAGCCGCCGTCGGGCAGCGGGTCGCCGAGACCGACGACCGTGGAGTCGCCGAGCGCGGCGAGGGTGCGGACGGGGCGGGGCTCGCTCACGGACACGAGGGCATGATCGCCGCGCCCCGCTCCGCCGAGATGAGCCGGCGGTGACGTGTCGGGGACGGCCGGGGAAAACCTCGGGCCGTCGCGGGGAGTGAGGCGGGTGAGGGCCCCGGGGTCAGGCGGAGCCGCGGAACGCCGGGTACAGCGGCAGCCCCGCCTTCTCGCCCTCGTGGCCGAACCGGCGGACCAGCGCGTCGGCCATGGAGCCGGCGAGCTCGGCCGTGGCGGGCCGGCCCGCGGCAGCCGCGGCCGGCGCGAGCCGCTGCCAGTAGTCCGTCAGCGCGGCGCTGACCAGCGGGGACCGGCCGGGATCGGTGCCCAGCCGGACGTCGCCGTTGCGGGCGCGGGGCAGGAGCCACCAGGTGCAGAGCCACACCCAGAGCACCTGCGCGTCGAGCAGCCGACGGCCGAGCAGCTCCGGATCGTCGAGGTCCGGCCACACGGTGGCGATCTCGTTGCGCCAGGCCTCGAGCATCGCGTCCGCCAGGCCGTCGGGCAGGGTGAAGCTCGACTCGCAGGCGGGGAACGGGACGCGGAAGTACGCCGCGTCGAGCGCGACGTCCCGGAAGCAGCCCCACTCGAAGTCCACGAACCGGACCCCGCGGCTGGTGACCAGGTTGTTGTCCGGGCAGGTGTCCGACGGGCTGAACGCCCGGTACCGGGTGCCGCCCAGCAGCTTCGCGGTCTCCCGCGCCTCCAGCTCCGCCCCCGCCGGGAGCGAGACGCCGAGCATCTCCCCGACCAGGCCGGGCACGCCCGCGAGGGCCGCGCGGGCCTCGTCCGCGATCGGGTCCCGGCGCGCCTTCTCCCCGAGCCGGCGCAGCAGCGCCCCGAAGTCGTTCTCCCGGCCCGCCGTGGCGGCCTGCATCCGGCCGAGGGCCCGCGCCCAGCTCAGCAGGCAGCGCCGCGCGTCGACCGGGTCGGTGCCGAACAGCGTGTCCGCCAGCGTGGAGCTGCGGCCGAGGTCCTCCATGACCAGCAGGCGCGCCTGCGGATCGTGCGCGATCAGGACCGGGCTCGGCCGCGCGTCCGCGGGCAGCGCCGTGAACAGCTGACAGCTCGCGACCTCGAAATGGAACGGGTTCGGCCGGTCGGCCGCCGGCTCCCCCAGGTAGTGCTTGACCACGAGGGTGCGCGGCAGCGAGAACGGGTTGCGCGCCACCCGGGCACGCGCCACCACGGACCGCTCGCTGCCGCCGAGGTCCTCGGGATCGGCGAGGACGACGGTGGCACCCGCCCGCCGCGTGAGCAGGCGTTCCGCCGCGGCCAACGCGGCGAGCACGGGCCTGGGGAAATCGGCCAGGTCACGTGTCATCGACGACGACCCTACCCTGCGGGTCGGGCGACGCCCCGGATGCGGCGGCGCCGCGTCCGCCGCGCCACGAGCAGCGCGAGGGTCGCGGCGATCACGATCCCCAGCAGGTTGACCACGAGCTGCAGCGCCGAGAGCCCGGCCTCGCGCAGCCGCCCCTCCACCAGGGCGACGGACGCGAACGCCGCCGCCGGCACCGTCGTCACCGAGATGAACACCCCGACCAGGCTCGCGGACTTCGCCGAGGTCAGCGCCAGGATGCCGGCCAGGCCGGCGAGCACGGCGACGATGAACGAGAACGGGCCGACCTGGTAGATGAACGCCACCTCGTCGAGATGGTCCAGGGTGCCCGAGGACAGCAGGCCGGTCGCGTCGAACAGCAGCGTCGCGCCCGCCGTGACGGCCATGGCCAGCGGGAAGCCCGCCACGAGCGCGAGCGCACCCCGCCGGACGAACGCCCCGCGACGCAGGACCAGGCCCACCGCGATCGCGGCCAGCGGGCCGAACTCCGGGCCCAGGACCATCGCGCCCACCACGAGCACCGGGGAGTCCGTGATGGCCCCGATCGCGGCGAGCAGGCAGGCGATCGTCAGGAACGCCTGGTACGAGGCCGTGAAGCGGGAGTCCTCGCCGATCCGGCCGGTGAGCTCGTCCCACACCACGGCGTCGGAGCCCTCGCCGGGCGCGGCCTCCTCGGCCCGCACGGCGGCGTCGGACAGGACGGTGTCGAGCGGCTCGACGGTGATCGACCCGTCCCGCGGGACGCCCAGCCGGCGCAGGGCGCTGAGCAGCGAGTCCGCGCACTCGCGGGCCACGTCCGCGAGCAGCAGATCACCCTCGGGCTTCACCGCTGCCCCGGGCAGCACCACCAGGTGTGCCACCCCGGGCTCGGCCTCGAACAGCTCCCTCACCCGTGGCGTCGTCTCCGCGGGGGTGACGACCCGCATGTGCAGCATCTACTTGGGCGGTTCGGGCGTGAAGTCGACGCCCGCCTCCTTGCGCTGCTCCGGGGTGATCGCCGCCGGAGCTGCCGTGAGCGGGTCGAACCCGCCGCCGGTCTTCGGGAAGGCGATGACCTCGCGGATGGAGTCCTGCCCGGCGAGCAGGGCGGTGATCCGGTCCCAGCCGAACGCGATGCCGCCGTGCGGGGGCGGGCCGAAGGCGAAGGCGTCGAGCAGGAAGCCGAACTTCTCCTGCGCCTCCTCCTCGCCGAGGCCCATGATCTCGAAGACCCGCTTCTGCACGTCGGCGCGGTGGATACGGATCGACCCGCCGCCGATCTCGTTGCCGTTGCAGACGATGTCGTAGGCGTAGGCCAGCGCCTCGCCCGGGTCCTGCTCGAAGGTGTCGATCCACTCGGGGGTCGGCGAGGTGAAGGCGTGGTGCAGCGCGGTCCAGGCGCCCTTGCCGACGGCGACGTCGGTCGTGTCCGCGGTGCTCTCGAACATCGGGAAGTCGACGACCCAGACGAAGGACCAGGCGGACTCGTCGAGCTGGCCGGTGCGGCGGGCGATCTCGCCTCGGGCCGCACCGAGCAGGGCGCGGGCCTCGTTGGGCGTGCCGGCGGCGAAGAAGATGCAGTCGCCGGCCTTCGCGCCGACCGCGGCCGGCAGCCCCGCGCGCTCGTCCTCGCTCAGGTTCTTCACGACCGGGCCCTTCTCGGACACGGTCCCGTCCTCGTCGACCAGCACGTACGCCAGCCCGCGGGCACCGCGCTGCTTGGCCCACTCCTGCCAGGCGTCGAGCTGCTTGCGGGGCTGTGACGCGCCGCCGTCCATGACGACCGCGCCCACGTACGGGTTCTGGAACACCCGGAACTCGGTCTTGGCGAAGTACTCGGTGAGCTCGGTGAGCTCGATCGCGAAGCGCAGGTCCGGCTTGTCGGAGCCGTAGCGGGACATGGCCTCGGCGTAGGAGATGCGCGGGATCTCGCCGACCTCGTGGCCGACGAGCTTCCACAGCGCGGCGAGGATCTCCTCGGCCAGGGCGATCACGTCGTCCTGCTCGACGAAGCTCATCTCGATGTCGAGCTGGGTGAACTCCGGCTGCCGGTCGGCGCGGAAGTCCTCGTCCCGGTAGCAGCGGGCGATCTGGTAGTACCGCTCCATCCCGCCGACCATCAGCAGCTGCTTGAACAGCTGCGGGGACTGCGGCAACGCGTACCAGGAGCCCGGCCGCAGGCGGGCGGGGACCAGGAAGTCCCGCGCGCCCTCGGGGGTGGAGCGGGTGAGCGTCGGCGTCTCGATCTCGACGAAGTCGTGGCCCTCGAGCACCGTGCGCGCGGCGTGGTTGACCTTGCTGCGCAGCCGGATCGCCGACGCCGGGCCCTCGCGCCGCAGGTCCAGGTAGCGGTACCTGAGCCGGACCTCCTCGCCGACGGTCTGCTCGTCGATCTGGAACGGCAGCGGCGCGGACTCACTCAGCACGACCAGGTCCGTGACGGTGACCTCGATGGCGCCCGTCGGCAGGTCGGGGTTCTCGTTGCCCGCGGGGCGCGCGACGACCTCGCCGGTCACCTGCAGGCAGAACTCGGACCGCAGGCGGTGCGCGCGCTCGGCCATCTCGCCCTCGCGGAACACGATCTGGGCGGAGCCGGAGCTGTCGCGGAGGTCGACGAAGATCACGCCGCCGTGGTCTCGGCGACGGGCCACCCATCCGGCGAGGGTCACGGTCTGGCCGGCGTGCTCGGCACGGAGGGTGCCGACGGGGTGGGTTCGCATCACGGGGAAAGAGGCTATCCGCCGGGCCCCGGGCCCCCGCGACCAGGTTTCCCTCCCCCTCCCGGCCCCCGCACACCGCTCCGGCGCCTCGCACCACGGCTGCGGCTGGTGTGCCGGGCACCGGAGGTGTGTGCGAGCACGCTCAGAGCAGCGTGAGCTGCTCGGCGACGGGGGCGGCGAGGTGCTCGGCCGGAGGGGCCCGGCGGACCCCGGACGCCGGGAAGCCCGCCTGGGCCGCGACCTCGCCCGCCGAGGCGCCGTCGTCGGGCCCGGTGCCGCGCTGGACGCCGCTGCCGCGATCGAGGCCGTGGTGACGCAGCAACGGGCGGATGCGGGCGGACAGGGCCTTCCGATATCCCGGGTCGGCGTAGGCGCCGCGGCGGTAGAGCCGCTCGTAGCGCGGGACGAGCGCCGGGTACTCGCGGGCGAGCCAGCGGAAGAACCACTCCCGCGTGCCCGGCCGCAGGTGCAGCGCGATCACGCTGACCCCTGCCGCACCCGCCTCCTTGGCCTGCGTCAACAGGGCGTCGAGCGCCTCGGTGGAGTCCGTGAGCAGCGGCAGCACCGGCGCCACCATCACCCCGCAGTCCAGCCCCGCGTCGGCGATCCTGCGGACGAGGTCCAGCCGGGCCCGGGGCGACGGCGTGCCCGGCTCGAGGTGCGCCTGCAGCTCCCGGTCGAGCAGCGCGATCGACACGCCGAGCCCGACCGGCACGTCCCGCGCCGCCTCCGCGAGGAGCGGGAGGTCCCGGCCGAGCACCGTGCCCTTGCTCAGGATCGACAGCGGCGTGCCCGAGCGGGCGAGCGCGGTGATGATGTCGGGCATCAGCCGGTAGCGGCCCTCCGCCCGCTGGTAGGGATCGGTGTTGGTGCCCATCGCGACCGGTTCGCGGGCCCAGCGGGGCCGGGCGAGCTCGCGCGCGAGCACCGTGCCCACATTGATCTTGACGACGATCTGCGAGTCGAAGTCCGCCCCCGCGTCGAGGTCCAGGTACGTGTGGGTGGTGCGGGCGAAGCAGTAGACGCAGGCGTGGGAGCAGCCGCGGTACGGGTTCACCGTCCAGGAGAACGGCATCGGCGAGCTGCCCGGCACGTGGTTGAGCGCGGACTTCGCCAGGACCTCGTGGAACACCGTGCCCGCGAACTCCGGCGTCCGGACGGACCGGACCAGGCCACGCAGGGAGGGCAGGCCGGGGAGCTGCTCCTCCCCCGCGTCCAGCTGTTGCTGTTCCCACCGCATGGGCTAGAGTCGAACACATGTTCGATCCACGGGCAAGTGAGCTCAGGGCCGCGCCGGCCGACGGTTCTCCCCAGGGGAAGGACCCGGGGCGGCCGCAGCCGCACGTGGTCGGCCGCGGGGGTCACCGCGCCCGCGGTGTCCGCGGGAGCCGCACCCGGCTGCCCTGCGCCCGCGCCCGGGGCTGAGTGGACCCGGTCGCCCGGGATCGGTCACCCTGCACGGGTGCACGCGACGACCACGGTGATCGTCATGGGGGTGTCGGGCGCCGGGAAGTCCACGGTCGCCGAGGCCCTCGTCCGGCGGACCGGCTGGGCCTTCGCCGAGGGCGACGACCTGCATCCCGAGGCGAACCGCCGCAGGATGGCCGCCGGCCACCCGCTCACGGACGACGACCGATGGCCCTGGCTGCGCCGGATCGCGGACTGGATCGGGGCGCAGGAGTCCGCGTCGCGTGATGGCGTGGTCACCTGCTCGGCCCTGCGCCGCGCCTATCGGGAGGTACTGACGGCGGGGCACCCGTCGGTCCGGTTCGTGTACCTCGCGGTGGGGCACGCGGAGCTGGAGGGGCGCCTCGGCCGGCGCACGGGCCACTACATGCCGGCGGCCCTGCTGCAGAGCCAGCTCGACACCCTCGAGGAGCCGGGCCCCGACGAGCCGGTGATCGTCGACAGGGGCGGCGGGGATCCGGAGGCGACGGTCGACCGGATCCTGGCGGCGCTCGGGACCGGCCGCTGAACACCGCTCCGGCTCGCCTTCACGATCACCGTCTGCGTGCGTGCACACAGCCTCGATCGACTTCGGCGCACGCGATCGGCGATCATGATCGGGGCCGTCACCGTGCTCGTCGGTCTTCCGACGGGTCGCGCTTCGCGCCGACGCGAGCCGTGGTGCTCGCACAGGCGTGGTGCTCGTACAGGCGTGGTGCTCGCACAGACGTGACGAGGGAGCGGGCGTGCGGTCGGCGCTCGTGTTCTGCCGCCGCGATGGGCCTACCCGGCCCCGGGTGCGAGGCCTTCCCGGCGCGGCGACCAGGATGCGGGGGTGCCCCCGTCCGAGCCGAACGGTCCCCGGGCGCCGCGCCGTGCGACCACCCCCTGGGACGGGCAGGCCCAGGACGGAGCAGCCGCGAGCGGTCGACAGCCGGCGGGCGAGCCGGAGGCCGCCGCTCCCCGTCACCGCGGACGGGCACCCGCGCCCGGACCACCGGCGGGAGACGCGAACACGATCCCCATCCCCGTCGTCGGAGCCCGTGCGTTCGGCCCGGGCGAGCCCCGGCCGCCGATCGACCGGCGGCCTGCCGACGGCTCCGCCCCTTCCGTGGCGGTCGGGCGGCACGCGGCGACCTCGGCCGACGCTCCTGCCGGACCAGCCGCCGAGCAGGGCCCGCGACCGCCGGTCGAGCCCGGGCACGACCTCGCCGGAGCTGCGGCCGGGCTACCCGTCGAGGACGGCGCATCCCCACGACCGGCCTCGGCGACCGGGCACGGCCACGGGCACGGGCCCGCCACCCCGGCCGGCCGCCGCGCCCGGCTCCTGCTGGCCGCCCTGCTCGTCCCCGCCGCCCTCGCGACCCTCGTCGGGCTCGTGCTGTTCTGGCCGCACGGTGCGCTCCCCCACACCAGCCAGCCCGTCCAGCAGCTGGTGGACGCCGAGGTGATCGCCGCCCAGGCCGCGGACTGCACCCCGGGCTCCGGGGACAAGGCGTGCGCCGGCCTGACCCTGCACATGGACGACGGCCCGCTCCCCGGCCGCGATCTCGTGCAGATCGTGCCCGTGGAGCCGTCGACGCCGCGGTTCGCGGTCGGCGACCGCGTGCGGGTGGCGTGGTCCGGGGCGGACCCCGCCGATCCGGGCTCCTACCAGGTGGTGGAGTTCCAGCGCGGCACGCCGCTCGTGTGGCTGGGCATCGCGTTCGCCGCCGCCGTGCTGGTGCTGGGCCGCTGGCGAGGACTCGCGGCCCTGGTCGCGCTCGGGGCGAGCCTCGTCGTCCTGGTGCTGTTCGTGCTGCCGGCGATCCTCGCGGGCTCGAGCCCGGTGTGGGTCGCGGTGGTCGGCGCCTGCCTGATCATGTTCGTGGTGCTGTACCTGACCCACGGTCCGTCGGCCCGCACCTCCACGGCGGTCCTGGGCACCCTCGTGTCCCTCCTGCTGATCGCGCTGCTCAGCACCGTGTTCGGCGCGGCCACCCGGCTCACCGGTCTCGACGACACGACGTCGAGCCTGATCGCGGCGCTCGGCGCCCCCGTCGACGCCCGTGGCCTGCTGCTGGCGGGCATGGTGATCGGCGCGCTCGGGGTGCTCGACGACGTGACGGTCACGCAGACCAGCGCCGTCTGGGAGCTCCGCGCCGCCAATCCGGCGCTCGGCGCCCGGGAGCTGTTCGCGGCGGGCATGCGGATCGGGCGCGACCACGTCTCGTCCGCGGTGAACACGCTCGTCCTCGCCTACGCGGGCGCGGCCCTGCCCCTGATGCTGCTGTTCACGGTGACCGGCCAGGGCCCCGCCGACGTCCTGACCTCGCAGGATGTCGCGACGGAGATCGTCCGGACGCTGGTCGGCAGTATCGGCCTCGTCGCCGCGGTGCCCATCACCACCGCCCTGGCCGCCGTCGTCGCGAGCCGCGAGCGGCCCTGACGCCCTGACGCGCTGCTGTCCTGGTGATCACCCCCGACGCTGGTCATCAGGACCCCAGCGCTCGACGATCGAGCTGTGACAGCACTGCTGCCCTGGTGATCAACGCGAGCCCTGATCATCAGGGCTTCACCGCGAGGAGCGTGGCCTCGCCGTTGCGTTCCTCGTGGGCCAGGATCTCCAGGCTGGCGAATGCCGCCCGCAGCTCGCCGGGGGCGGCGCGGAAGGGGCCCGGTTCGTCGTCGACCTCGGAGAGCACCGTGATCACGAGCAGCCCGCCCGGGGCGAGGGCTGCCGCGAGGGCCGGGTAGAGCACGGGATCGCGGAACCGCTGGCAGACGACCAGGTCGTACGGTCCGTCGACGGGGAGACCGTCGTCCAGGTCGGCCGCCACGAAGCGCACCTCGACCCCCTCGGCGTCCGCGAGGTCGCGGGCCGAGTCGAGGCCGGCCGGGGACACGTCGAGGGCGTCGACCAGGAAGCCCTGCTGGGCGAGCCACACGGCCACCGCACCGCGCCCGCAGGCCACGTCGAGCGCCCGACCGCCGGCGGGCAGGGAGCTGCGGTCAGCCCTGGGCGTGACGGCCTGGTCGGCGTCGGGCACGCCGCCGCGGTCGACACCCGACAGGTCGACACCGGGCACGCCGCCGCGGTCGGCACCCGGCAGGTCAGCGCCGGGGAGGAGATCAAGCCGGCCGCGGAGACCGTCCGGCGGCATCGGCACCCCCGCCCCGACCGCCGAGTGCCGGGCGTCCCATCGCTCCCGATCGGCCTCGCTCACCCCGGTCCCTCCGTGAGCGAACGGCCCGCTCGCTCACTAGGTGTGAACGAGAGCGCCGCTCGCTCATCGAAGGGGCGCGGGCCCGCCGCCGAGGGCGAGCAGCACGAGAGCGCCGGCCGCTCAGCCGGCAAGCTCGGCCACCAGCTCCCCGACCACCGCGTCGAGGGCGATCTCCCGCTGGTCGCCGGACTGCAGGTCCTTCACCCCGATCGTGCCCGCCTCGAGGTCCCGCTCCCCCAGGACCAGTGCGTACCGCGCGCCGGAGCGGTCCGCGGACTTCATGGCGCCCTTCAGGCCGCGGCCCCCGTAGGACAGGTCAACGCGGACACCGGCCTTGCGGAGCGCCGCGGCGATCACGACGAGGCGACGCTTGGCCGCCTCCCCCAGCGGCACCCCGAACACCTCGGCGCGGGCCGTCGACCAGGGCTGCACGCCCTCGGCCGCGCAGGCCAGCAGCGTGCGGTCCACCCCGATGCCGAAGCCGACGCCCGAGAGGGCCTGGCCACCGAGCGTCTCCATCAGGCCGTCGTAGCGGCCGCCGCCGCCGATCCCGGACTGGGCGCCCAGGCCGTCGTGCACGAACTCGAAGGTCGTCTTGGTGTAGTAGTCCAGCCCGCGCACCATCCGCGGATTGACGGTGTAGGCCACGCCGAGGTCGTCGAGGTGCTGGAGGACAGCGGCGTGGTGCGCCGCGGACGTCTCCGACAGGTGGTCGAGCAGCAGCGGCGCGCCCTCCATCTGCTTCCGCACGTCGGGCCGCTTGTCGTCGAGCACCCGCAGCGGGTTGATCTCCGCGCGGGTCCGCGTCGCGGGATCCAGGTCCAGGCCCGCCAGGAACTCCTGCAGGAGCGCGCGGTAGGCCGGGCGGCACTCCGCGTCTCCCAGCGACGTCAGCTCCAGGCGGTAGCCGGTCAGCCCGAGCGCCTTGAAGCCCTCGTCCGCGACCGCGATGACCTCGGCGTCGAGCGCCGGATCGTCCACGCCGATGGCCTCGACGCCCACCTGCTGCAGCTGCCGGTACCGGCCCGCCTGCGGGCGCTCGTAGCGGAAGAACGGGCCCGCGTAGCGGAGCTTGACCGGCAGGCCGGCGCGGTCCAGGTTGTGCTCGATCACGGCCCGGACGACCCCGGCGGTGCCCTCGGGCCGCAACGTCACCGACCGCTCACCGCGGTCCGCGAACGTGTACATCTCCTTGGAGACGACGTCCGTGGACTCCCCGACGCCCCGCGCGTACAGCCCGGTGTCCTCGAAGATCGGCAGCTCGATGTAGCCGTAGCCGGCCCGGTCCGCGGCCGTGGACAGCGTGTCCCGGACGTGCGTGAACCCGGGCTCGTAGTACTCGGGGATCCCCTTCGGCGCGGCGAAGGCGGTGATCTTCTCGCTCACGGTCGTCACAGCCCCGGCCCCGTGTTCCGCAGGAACGGGTTCGACGCCCGCTCCCGCCCGATCGTCGTGGTCGGGCCGTGGCCCGGCAGCACCACGCCCGTGTCGGCGCGGCCCATCAACCGCTCCCGGATGCTCTCCAGCAGCTGCTCGTGCGAGCCGCCGGGCAGGTCCGTCCGCCCGATCGAGCCCGCGAACAGCGTGTCCCCCGCGAGGATCACCTCGGTCCCGTCCTCCGTCGTCGTCGTGAACACCACCGAGCCGCGAGTGTGGCCCGGTGTGTGGTCGACCCGCAGCCGCAGTCCGGCGAGGTCGAGATCGGCCTTGTCGTCGAGCGTGCGCACCTCGGCGGGCTCGCGCAGCTCCAGCCGGCCGCCGAAGAAGGCCGCGGACTCCCGCGAGATGCCCTTCATCGGGTCGGCGAGCATCTCGCGGTCCTCCGGATGGATCCACGCCGGGATGTCGTTGCCGTCGCACACCGGCTGCACGCTGAAGGTGTGGTCGAAGTGGCCGTGGGTCAGCAGGACCGCCACCGGGGAGAGCCGGTGCTCGGCGAGCAGGGCCTCCAGGGGTTCGGTCGCGTCCTGCCCGGGGTCGACCACCACGCAGGCCTCCCCGGCGGCGGGGGCCACGACGTAGCAGTTGGTCTGGAACGCTCCTGCAGGGAAGCCGGCGACGAGCACCCGGCCACCCTAGTTGACCTGCACACGCCACTCTCAGGAACGGTCGATACCCTCCGGCGCGATCACCGCGAGCGGGAGGACGACCGACAACAGTGGCCACGAACGAGATGCGCCGGGAAGCGGCCAAGAGGAAGCTGGCCAGCCAGCAGAAGCGGCGGGCCGAGCAGGCGCGCAAGCGCAAGCGCACCGCCACGATCGCGTCCGCGGGTGCGGTCGTCGTGGTGGTCGTGGCTGTGGTGCTGCTCACGACGGCCCCGTGGAAGTCGAGCGGGACGGCGGACGCCGCGGCCCCACCGACCGGCGTGGCCGCCGACGGCACGGTCTCGTGCCAGTACCCCGCCGACACCACCGGCCAGGCGGCGAAGCCCAACAACACGCCGCCCACCAGCGGGATCAGCGCGCAGGGCACGGTCGCCGTCTCCGTGACCACGTCGGCCGGCGCGATCGGTCTCACCCTCGACCGCGCCCAGGCCCCCTGCACCGTCAACAGCTTCGTGTCGCTGGCGGGCCAGGGCTACTTCGACAACACCCCCTGCCACCGCCTGACGACGGGTGAGGGCCTCAAGGTGCTGCAGTGCGGCGACCCGACGGGCCAGGGCACGGGCGGCCCCGGGTACACGATCGCGGACGAGGCCCCGAAGAACCTCGCCCCGGGAGGCTCGTCGGGCACCGTGATCTACCCGCGCGGCACCGTCGCGATGGCCAAGACCTCGGCCCCGAACTCGGGCGGCAGCCAGTTCTTCCTGGTCTACGCGGACTCGACGCTCCCGCCGGACTACACCGTGTTCGGCACCGTCGACGCGGCCGGCCTCGCCACCCTGGACAAGGTCGCCGCCGGCGGCACCGACGACTCCAACGGCACGGGCGACGGCAAGCCGAAGACGGCCGTCACCATCCAGAGCGCGAAGGTCGCGGCGTGAGCCTCCGAAGCAGGGCGTGAGCTGCCGGGTCACCGGGGCGGGCGTTCCTAGCCCGCGCTGGTGACCCGGTACACGTCGTACACGCCCTCCACGTTCCGCACCGCGTGCAGGACGTGGCCGAGGTGCTTCGGGTCCCCCATCTCGAACGAGAAGCGGGAGACGGCCACCCGGTCCCGTGAGGTCGTGACCGAGGCGGAGAGGATGTTGACCTTCTCGTCCGCCAGCACCTTGGTGACGTCCGAGAGCAGCCGGTGCCGGTCGAGGGCCTCGACCTGGATCGCCACCAGGAACACCGACGCCGGCGAGACCGACCAGGCCACGTCGACGAGGCGCTCGCTGCGGGCCTTGAGGTCCTCGGCGTTCGTGCAGTCCGTGCGGTGCACCGAGACCGCGCCACCGCGCGTCACGAAGCCCAGGATCTCGTCCCCGGGGACGGGCGTGCAGCAGCGGGCGAGCTTGCAGTAGACGTCGCCCATCACCTTGCCGTCCTCGCCCTGCAGGACGACGCCGGCGTCCCCGGTGGGGCGCCGGACCCGCACCGTGGACGGGGTGGCCCGCTCGGCGAGCTCCTCCTCGGCGTCCTCGATGCCGCCCAGCAGCGCCAGGAGCCGCTGGACGACGTGGCGGGCGCTGGCCTGGCCCTCGCCGATCGCCGCGTACAGCGCGGAGATCTCGGCGTAGTGCAGCTCGCGGGAGACGGCGGCCATCGAGTCCGCGGACACCAGGCGCTGCAGCGGCATGCCCGTGCGCCGGGCCTCCCGCGTGATCGCCTCCTTGCCCTCCTCGATGGCCTCCTCGCGGCGCTCCTTCGCGAACCACTGCTTGATCTTGTTCTTGGCCCGCGGCGACTGGACGAAGGCCAGCCAGTCCCGCGACGGCCCGGCGCCCTCGGCCTTCGAGGTGAAGATCTCGACGACGTCCCCGGACTCGAGCGTGCGCTCCAGCGCGACCAGGCGGCCGTTGACCCGGGAACCGATGCAGCGGTTGCCGACCTCGGTGTGCACCGCGTACGCGAAGTCCACGGGGGTCGAGCCGACCGGCAGGGTCTGCACGTCCCCCTTGGGCGTGAAGACGAACAGCTCCTTGGTCGCGAGGTCGTAGCGCAGCGACTCCAGGAAGTCCCCGGGGTCCGCGGCCTCGCGCTGCCAGTCGAGCAGCTGCCGCATCCAGGACATCTCGTCGACCTCGACGGTCCCCCCGGCCGAACCCTGCCCGTTCTGGCCCCGCGTCTCCTTGTACCGCCAGTGGGCCGCGATGCCGTACTCGGCGGTGCGGTGCATCTCCTGCGTGCGGATCTGCACCTCGAGGGGCTTGCCGTCCGGCCCGATCACCGTGGTGTGCAGCGACTGGTACACGCCGAAGCGCGGCTGCGCGATGTAGTCCTTGAACCGGCCGGGCATGGGCTGCCACAGCGCGTGCACGATGCCCATGGCGGCGTAGCAGTCCCGCACCTCGTCGACCAGCACCCGCACGCCGACGAGATCGTGGATGTCGTCGAACTCGCGCCCCTTGACGATCATCTTGCGGTAGATCGAGTAGTAGTGCTTCGGTCGGCCCTCGACGCGCCCCTGCACCCGCGCGGACTCCAGCTGGCGGGTGATCTCGTCGATGACCTGCTTGAGGTAGGTGTCCCGGGACGGCGCGCGGGTGGCGACGAGGCGGACGATCTCCTCGTACTTCTTCGGGTGCAGGATCGCGAAGGACAGGTCCTCCAGCTCCCACTTCACCGTGGCCATGCCCAGGCGGTGCGCCAGCGGCGCCATCACCTCGAGGGTCTCGCGGGCCTTCTTCGCCTGCTTCTCGGGCGGCAGGAAGCGCATGGTGCGCATGTTGTGCAGCCGGTCCGACAGCTTGATCACCAGGACCCGGGGGTCCCGGGCCATGGCGACGACCATCTTGCGGATCGTCTCGGCCTCGGCCGCGGTGCCGAACTCGACCTTGTCCAGCTTCGTCACGCCGTCGACCAGGTGCGCCACCTCGTCGCCGAAGTCGGTCCGCAGCCGCTCGAGCGAGTAGTCCGTGTCCTCGACGGTGTCGTGCAGCAGGGCCGCGACCAGCGTCGTCGTGTCCATGCCGAGCTCGGCGAGGATGGTGGAGACGGCCAGGGGGTGCGTGATGTACGGGTCCCCGGACTTGCGCTTCTGCCCGGCGTGCTTGTCCTCGGCCACGTCGTAGGCGCGCTGCAGCAGCACCAGGTCGGCCTTGGGGTGCAGGCGGCGGTGCACGGTCGCCAGCGGCTCGAGGACCGGTTTGACGATCGCGACGCGCTGGGGCGTCATCCGCCGCGCGATCCGGGCCCGGACGCGCCGGGTGGCCGACGGGCGGGCGGGGTCGTGCGCGGCCGGTTCCGGGGTGCGCGGCCGTACCGGCGGCTGTTCGGCCTGCTCAGCGGGTGCGGGGCGGGCCTCGCTCGCCGTGGACGCCTCGTGTCGGACGTCGGTCACGGGCCCGCCGCCTCCATCGTGAATGTCCACCCACGGGAGGATAACCCTCGCCGCGGGCGGGACGGTCAGTACGTCAGCAGGCTGTGCACGGCGATGTCACCCAGCCGGGCGCGGCCGCCGAGCGCCGCCAGCTCGATGACGGTGCCGAACCCGACGATCTCCGCCCCCACCTCGGTGAGCAGCGCGCACGCCGCCTGCGCGGTCCCGCCGGTCGCCAGCACGTCGTCGACCACGAAGACCCGGCTGCCCGGCTCCACGGTGCCCGCCGGCAGCTCGAGCGTGGCCGTGCCGTACTCGAGGTCGTAGGTCCGCGAGGCGGCCACCGCCGGCAGCTTGCCCGCCTTCCGGATCGGGACGACCCCGGTGCCGGCGACGAGCGCGACCGCGGCCCCGATCAGGAACCCGCGCGCCTCGACGCCCGCCACGACGTCCGCGTTGCCCGCGCGAGCGGCCAGCTCGGTGGTCAGGGAGGCGAACGCCTCGGCGTCCGCGAGCGCGGGCGTCAGGTCCCGGAACAGCACTCCGGGCTCCGGGTAGTCCGGCACCGCGCGCACGAGGTCCCGGACCCGCTCCAGCTCGTACGCGGTGTCGTCGTCGTGAGCGTCGTCGCTGATCGCGGCGCTCACCGGCGCTTCTTCCCGCTGGGCCGGCCCGTCCTGCCCTGGGCGGCCTTGCCCTGGGGTCTCCCGGGCCGCGCCCGCTGCGGGGTGCTGGCCGCCGCGGCCAGCGCCCGCTCCTTGCGCAGCTCCCGGGCCACCGCCTCGTCGTCCGCCATGTCGAGGTCGATCTCCTCGGTCGGCGAGTCCGCGCCCTGGGCCACGGCCGAGCGCGCCCGGCGGGCCGCGACCCGCTCGGCGTGCTTGCGGTACTTCGGGTCCCGCATCTTCAGGTCGACCAGGATCGGCGTCGCGAGCAGCAGCGACGACAGCGACCCGGCGATGATGCCGACGAGCTGGACGAGCGCCAGGTCCGCCAGCGTGCCGACGCCGAGCAGCCCGACGCCGACGACCATCAGCCCGATGACGGGCAGCACCGCGATCAGCGAGGTGTTGATCGAGCGCATCAGCGTCTGGTTGACGGCGAGGTTCGCCACCTCGGGGTACGTGCGCCGGGTCAGGTTGAGGATCCCCCGGGCGTTCTCCTTGACCTTGTCGAACACGACGACGGTGTCGTAGAGCGAGAAGCCCAGGATCGTGAGCAGGCCGATGACGGTGGACGGGGTGACCTCGAAGCCGATGAGCGAGTAGATGCCCGCCGTGACCACGACGTCGTGCACCAGCGCGACCAGGGCCGCGACGGCCATCGAGCGTTCGAAGTAGAGCGCCAGGAAGATCGTGACCAGCACGAGGAACACGGCGAGCGCGATCAGCGCCTGCCGGGTGATCTCGCCGCCCCAGGTGCCGCTGACGGCGCTGTCGCTGATCACCGCCTCGGACGGCTTGCCCTGCCCGTCGAGCGGCTGGAGCTGGGCGAACAGGGCGTCCTTGAGCGACGCGAGCTGGGTCGCGTCGAGGGCCTCCGACCGGATCAGGATCGTGGCCGAGTTCCCCGAGCCCGCCGACTGCACCGAGGCCGGGTCCATGTTCAGGGTGCTCTTGTAGACGTCCTCGGCCTGCTGGCTGGTGATCGTCCCCTTGGCGCCCGCCGCCGGCATCTGCAGCTGCGAGCCGCCGGTGAAGTCGATGCCGAGGTTGAAGCCGCGGATGGCGATGGACAGGACGCTGACCAGGACGAGCAGGCCGAACGCGATGTACCAGGTCTTGCGGCGGCCGACGACGTCGAACGCGCCGGTCCCCGAGTAGAGCCGGGTGAAGACGCTGCGCTTGTCCTTCCGGGGCTTCTCGGTCCTCGCGGGGGCGCTCATTCGCCCGCTCCCTTGCTCGTGCCGGAGGCGGAGGCGGAGCTCGCGGAGCCGACCGTCGAACCCTTCTCGGCCGGTTGCCGTCGTCGTTGGGTCCCGATCCTCGCCACGGCCCCCAGGCCGGAGAAGGCCGGGCTGCCGAACACCCTGGAGTTCGACGCGAGCGCGACCAGCGGGTGCGTCACCAGGAACACGACGACGAGGTCGAGGACCGTGGACATGCCGAGGGTGAACGCGAAGCCCTTCACCTGGCCGACGGCGAGGATGTAGAGCACCGCGGCGGCCAGGAAGCTGACCGCGTCCGCGGTGAGGATCGTGCGCCGCGCGCGGACCCACGCCCGCGGCACGGCCGAGCGGAACGACCGGCCCTCGCGGACCTCGTCCTTGAGTCTCTCGAAGAAGATGACGAACGAGTCCGCCGTGATGCCGATGGCCACGATGAACCCGGCGACGCCGGCGAGGTCGAGGGTGAACCCGATCCAGCGCCCGAGCAGCACCAGCACCGCGTAGACGACGGCGCCGGACAGCACCAGCGACAGGATCGTGAGGATGCCCAGGATCCGGTAGTAGAACAGGCAGTAGACGAACACCAGCACCAGGCCGATGGCACCGGCGATCAGGCCCGCCTCGAGCGAGGCGAGGCCCAGGGTCGCCGAGACCGTCTGCGCGTCCGAGGACTCGAAGGACAGCGGCAGCGAGCCGTACCGCAGGATGCTGGCCAGGTTCTGCGCCGACTCCTGGTTGAAGTTGCCCGAGACCTGGGTGGCGCCGTAGAGCGCGCCCTGGATCGTCGGGGCGGACACGACCTCCCCGTCCAGCACGAACGCGGCCTGCTGGCCGACGTGCGCGGCGGTGTAGGTGCCCCAGGTCGCGGCGCCGCCCGACTTGAAGGTCAGGTTCACCACGAACCCGACGCCCTGCGGGTTCTGCTGGGCCTGGGCGCTGTCGATCTCGGTGCCGTTGAGCGGTGTGACGCCCTGCGGGAGCGTCCCGTCCTCGTTGTAGCCGACGACCGGCAGCAGGATGTACTTGGCGGCCTTCGTCTGGTCGCACGCCACCAGGGGCAGCGCCGGGTCGTCGTTGCCCTGCAACGGGTCCGGTGCGGTGCAGTCGAGCGCGACCAGCGCCTGCTGGAGGGTGGTCGGGTCCTGGCTCTGCCGGGTCGCCTTCGCCTGCGCGATGGCGGCGGCCTTGGCCGGGTCGACCGAGCCGTTCCCCGCGGCCGGTGGGGCCGGGGTCGGCGTGGGCGCCTGGGCCGGGAGCGCCGTGCTGTAGGAGACCGGCTGGACGGCCCGTTCGACGGTCCCGTCCCCCAGGCCCTGCGGCTGGCTCGCCCCGCTCGGCGGGGTGCTCGCCGGAGCGGGAGCCGTGCTGGGCGCCGGAGCGGTGGAACCCCCCGCGGCCGGCTGACCGGCGGGGCTCGCGTTGATCACCATCGGGTTGCCGCTGCCGTCGGTCGCCACCGGGCGGATGCGCAGCTGCGCGGTCTGCCCGAGCGACCGCGCCTGCTCGCCGCCGTCACCGGGCACCGTGATGGTGATGTTGTTGCCGTCGAGCACGACCTCGGCCCCGCTGACACCGAGCCCGTTCACGCGCTGCTCGATGATCTGCTGGGCCTGCACCAGCTGGTCCCTCGGGGGGACCGCGCCGTCCGGGGTGCGCGCCGTGAGCGTCACCCGGGTCCCACCCTGGAGGTCGATCCCCAGCTTCGGCGCGAAGGACCGGTCCCCTGTGAACGCCACGAGGGCGTAGAGGACGACCACGATGCCGGCGAACCCTGCCAGGTACCGCCAGGGGCGGATACGCCCCGGGGTCGTTGCCACGTGTGTTGACTCCTACTGCCGAACTGCCGTCACCGGCCTGCGCCGCCCGCGACAGCCGACCGGCGCCGCAGGACCGTCGGCGATGCTACCGAGCGCCCCCCGGCACCCGTTGACCCCGTCGGTCCTGGCGTGTAGTGCGCCTACTTCTTGTCGTCGGCGGTGGTGCCGGTGCCGGACTCGGTGGTGGTCCCGGAGGCGGGCTCCACCACGGCGTCCTGGGCGGAACCGGTGGCCGCGGAGCTGCCGTTGGTGGCCGTCCCGTTGGTGCTGCCGTTGGTGCTCCCGTTGGCGCTGCCGTTCGTGCTCGGCAGGGCCGAGGGGGACGCGTCGTCGGCGTGCTCGTCGGTGTGGTCCTCGGCGAGCACGGCGTCGTCCGTGGCGACCTTCTCGCGCACGGCCGCCCGCAGCCAGGTGGTCACCACGCCGTCAGCGATCTCGAGGTCGATGGTGTCCTCGTACGAGACGTCCGTGATCGTGCCGCGCAGGCCGGAGGTCGTCGTGACGACGTCCCCGACCGACAGCGCGTTCTGCATCTGCTGCTGCTCGGCCACCTGGCGCTTCTGCTTCCGCCCCGACAGGAAGATCGGGATGAAGAGCAGCAGGATGAGGATCGGGAACAGCAGGGTCATGTCCATGATGTCGCGTTTCTCCGTATCTCCGGGCACGTCGGAGGGCCGAGTGTGCCATTCGGGCCCGATACCCGGTCGGTCGACCCGGCTTCGTGACGCCCCCGTGACGTGCGGTTTCTCCGCGAGCCCGCCCCTAGAAGAGCGGCGGCGCCCCGCCGCCGGACTCCTCGGGCGGGCGCAGGCCGAGATGGCTCCAGGCCGCAGGCGTGGCGACACGACCGCGCGGCGTCCGGGCCAGCATCCCCGCCCGCACCAGGTAGGGCTCGCAGACCTCCTCGACGGTACCCGGTTCCTCGCCCACCGCGACAGCCAACGTCGACACGCCGACCGGGCCTCCCCCGAAGGTCTGCACCAGGGCACGCAGCACCGCGCGGTCGAGGCGGTCCAGGCCGAGCTCGTCCACGTCGTAGACCTCGAGCGCGTCCCGGGCCACCGCGCGGGTCACCGCACCGTCCGCCCGGACCTCCGCGAAGTCCCGCACCCGGCGCAGCAGCCGGTTCGCGATCCGGGGCGTGCCGCGCGAGCGGCCGGCGATCTCCTCGGCCCCGTCGGGGTGCAGGTCGACGCCCAGGATGAGGGCCGCCCGGGTCAGGACCCGCTCCAGCTCGTGCGGCTCGTAGAACTCCATGTGCCCGGTGAACCCGAAGCGGTCGCGCAGCGGCCCGGTGAGCGAGCCGGCCCGCGTGGTGGCCCCGACCAGCGTGAACGGCGCGATGTCCAGCGGGATCGACGTGGCCCCCGGCCCCTTGCCGACGACGACGTCGACCCGGAAGTCCTCCATCGCCAGGTACAGCATCTCCTCGGCCGGGCGGGCGATGCGGTGGATCTCGTCGATGAACAGGACGTCGCCCGGGAGCAGGTTCGACAGCATCGCTGCCAGGTCGCCCGCGCGTTCGAGCGCCGGACCGCTGGTCAGCCGGATCGCGGCCCCCATCTCGGCCGCGACGATCATGCTCAGGCTGGTCTTGCCGAGCCCGGGCGGCCCGGAGAGCAGGATGTGGTCGGGCGGGTCGCCGCGCCGGCGCGCGCCCTCGAGCACCAGCTCGAGCTGCTCCCGCACCCGGGCCTGCCCCACGAACTCCGACAGCCGCCGCGGCCGCAGGGAGTTCTCGACGTCGAGATCCTCCGGCACCACCTCGGCGGTGACCCCCCGAACCTCGTCCTCACCCATTGCGCCACCCCGCGCTGCCGGGTGCGGCGCTCCCAGGCACCGCGCTCCCAGGCACCGCGCTCCCGGGCGCCGCCCTCACCGCGCCCGGCGCCGAGATGAACGTCAGGGCGGTTCGATCATGGTCGGAATCGCCCTGAGGTTCATCTCGGCGCCGGGTGGCGACGCGTGCGGCCCCGCACCGGGCGGCGAGAGTCACCGGCTGCGGCCGAGGCTCGACAGGGCACTGCGCAGCAGGCCCGACGGCTCGGCGGCGGGGTCCTGGGCGAGCACGGAGTCGACGGCCTGCTCGGCCGGTTTCTGCGTGAACCCCAGCCCGACCAGCGCCTCGACCACCTGGTCGCGCCGGGCGTTGCCCGAGATCGCGGTGGGCGCCCCGGCGGCGGCCGGGAGCGTGGCCGGGCCGACCAGTACCTTGTCCCGCAGCTCCACGACCAGCCGCTCCGCGCTCTTCTTGCCGACGCCCGGGATCCGCATCAACGTCGTCAGGTCCCCGTCGTGCAGGGCGCGGCGCAGGACGTCCGGCTCCAGCACCGCGATGGTGGCCAGCGCGAGCCGCGGCCCGATCCCGCTCACGGTCTGGAGCAGCAGGAACAGCTCCCGCTCGTCCGCGTCGGCGAACCCGAAGAGAGTCAGCGACTCCTCGCGCACGATGAGCGTGGTGGACAGCCGGGCCTCGTTCCCGCGCCGCAGCCCGGCGAGGGTGTTCGGGGTGCAGAACACCGCGAACCCGACCCCCCCGACCTCGACGACGGCATGGTCCAGCCCGATCTCCAGCACGGGCCCCCGAACCGACGAGATCACGACTCCCCCTCACATCCCTACGAACACAAGTTCGACCCGAAGGCTACCGGCCACCCGCCCGTCGCCCCCGCCACCCCCGACGGCGTGTCCGCCTCCCCACCCCCCGCGAGTCGGCACTTTCGGTAGGCCGAAACACACATCTGCGACGCGTCCGGCGTACTCCGGAGACGTCGTGAACGTGGGTTTCATGCTCCCGAAAGTGCCGACTCGCAGGGGTTGAGGGAGGGCGTGGCGGAGGTCAGGGGCGGCGGGTGGCGTCGGCGGCGCGGTAGGCGCGCATCGCGGCGCTCTCGGGCTCGCCCCGGGCCTCGCGTTCCTTGCGCGCCGCGGCGAGGCGGGCCTTGTGCGCCTTCGCGATCTCCGCGGCCCGCTTCTCCGCCTCGGCCATGCGCGACATCATCGGGGCCCGCCAGCAGTGACAGATCGCCAGGGCGAGCGCGTCCGCGGCGTCGGCGGGCTTCGGGGCCTCGGCCAGGCCGAGGACGCGCGTCACCATCGTCGTGACCTGGGCCTTGTCCGCCCGGCCGGCACCGGTGACGGCCGCCTTGACCTCGCTCGGCGTGTGGAACGCGACCGGGAGCCCGGCCCGGGCCGCCACCAGCGCGACCACCCCGCTGGCCTGAGCGGTCCCCATCACCGTGCGCACGTTGTGCTGGGCGAACACGCGCTCGATCGCCACGACGTCCGGGCGGTGCCGGGCGATCCAGCGCTCCACCTCGTCCGCGACGACCAGCAGCCGCCGGTCCACGGGCAGGTCGACGTCGCTGCGCACCACGCCGACGTCGACGCACGAGACCTGCCGCCCGCCCGTCCCGTCGACTACACCGAGGCCGCACCGGGTCAGGCCCGGGTCGACACCGAGCACCCGCACGCGCACTCCCCTCGTCGCGGGGGACGCTACCCGCGGAGCGCATCGGACCCCGGGTCGGCGCGCCGCCCGATCCGGGCGCTTGACAGGCAACCTCTGGGTTGCCTATAAAAGGCAACCATGGAGTTGCCGATCGGGGACGCGGACGTCTTCCGGGCGCTCGCCGACCCGCACCGGCGCGCGCTGCTCGACCGGCTCCACGAGCGCAGCGGCCAGACCCTGCGCGAGCTGACCGACGGTTCGGGCCTCACCCGGCAGGCGCTCACCAAGCACCTCGCCGTGCTGGAGGCCGCCGGCCTGGTCACCACCCTGCGCCGGGGCCGGGAAAAGCTCCACCACCTCGACGCCGGCCCGATCGACCGCCTGACCGACCGCTGGATCGGCCGCTTCGCCCGCCCCCGGGTCCGCGCGCTGACCGAGCTCACGACCGCGTTGGAGGACGCCGTGACCGCCGAGTTCGTGTACACCACCTACGTCCGGACCACCCCCGAGAAGCTCTGGGACGCCCTGACCGACCCGGACTTCACCCGCCGCTACTGGGGCGTCGCGTTCACCACGGACTGGACCGTGGGAGCACCGATGACCTGGGAGGAGAACGGGCGGGCCGTCTCCGATCCGGAGCAGGTCGTGCTGGAGGCCGACCGTCCGCGACGGCTCGCCTACACCTGGCACACCTTCTCCGACGAGTGGGCGAAGGCGGCGGGAGTCGACGACGAGACCGTGGCGGAGCTGGTCGACGAGCCGCGCTCGCGGGTGTCGTTCGACATCTCGCCGGAGGGGGACGCGATCAAGCTGACCGTGGTGCACTCCGCCGACCGGCAGGACAGCACGGTGGTGGGGATGGTGTCCCAGGGCTGGCCACGGATCCTCGCGGACCTGAAGACCCTGCTGGAGACCGGCGACCTCTGACGGACCGCGACGGGCATGACCCCGGGACCAGGGCATCATCGTGCTCGTGGTCCCGGTCGAGATCGTCGAGCTCGTCGCGTCCCCGGTGCACGCTTCGAGGGGCGGCCGGGCGACGGCCCGCGGCCCGATCCGCAGGACCCCCGGCGGGGTTCCATCACGCTGCGCGCGGAGCTCGGGGTCGTCGGCGACCGGTACTACGCCCACCCCGCGCACCGCGGTGCCCCGGTGACCGTGATCGCCGCCGAGTCCCTCGACGCGGTGGCCGCCGAGCTCGGTGCCGGACCGCTGGACCCGGCACTCACCAGGCGGACGATCGTGCTCCGCGGGGCCGAGGTGGACACCCTGGTCGGCAGCGAGTTCACGCTCGACAGCGGCGACGGTCCGGTCCGGTTCCGCGCCACCCGCGCCGCGAACCCGTGCCGCTGGATGGACGTGGTGCTCGCCCCGGGCGCCTTCCGCGCCCTGCGGCGCCGAGGCGGGATCCGCTGCACACCACTGACCGACGGGGTCCTGCGCCGCGGCCCCGTCACCTTCACCGTGGACCGCGCCGCCGAGACCGCGTGATCACTGACCTGGTCCGTCAGCGCGGGGCCACGCCGATTCGTCCGAGGACGACCGCCCCCGTCGCGACCCGACACGGCGCCGATGACGCCGAGCCGCGTCACCCCGGGGCGAGCTCCCTCGCCGGACCGACCGGGGCAGGTCCGACCGGGGCACGCCGAGGTGGTCTCCCCATCATGATCACCGATTCGGCGACATCGGCGCCGGATACGGCCGCGATGAGTCCGAAACGGTGATCATGCGGGGCCGAGGGTCCGGGCCGGACCGGCGAGCCAGGTCGTGACGTCGCGGCGGCTGCGCAGGCGCACGACCGGGAGCTCCGGACGCTGCACCCTCATCTGCCCGACCCGGACCGCGGTCTTGCCGTGGGTGGTCCAGGCCCAGCGCACGATGTGCTCCGGATCGGTGAAGATCGTGTGGAAGGCCTGCTCGACGTTGCCGTTCCACAGCTCCTCGCGCCTGAGCCGACGGCGCACGGTGCGCGGGACGACCTGCGTCATCACCCGCCAGCGCGGCAGGTCGAGCCAGACCAGCAGCTCGGCGCGGGGACCGACGTGCGGGCGGGCGCGGCCGTAGCCGAACTCCGTGATCCACGCGTCGGTCCCCGCGATCGCCTTCACGTCGGCCTCGAACTCGGGCCGCTGGGTCCAGTTCGGGCCGTGGTACAACGCGTCGAGCCCGACGTACCGGATCCCCGTGAGCGCCGACAGCGCCTGCCCGAGGGTGGTCTTCCCCGCCCCGGAGGCCCCGGCGAGCAGGATCCGCCGAGGCGTGCAGGGCAGTGAGTCCGCGGGCCCGAGCAGCCCGGCGCCGGCGACGGTCACCGCGCCATCCTGCCTGCACACCCGTCCCTGATCACCCCGTTTTCGACGCCCAGGTCCTCGTGATCACGCCCAGTGGTGATCATCAGGGCTCGGGTGCCGATATTTCATGATCCTCCGACGATCACGCCCGGATGATCACCCGGGCGGGCCGGCGAGCGGCCCCGCATGACCGCCAGGTCCTGATGATCACCACGGCGAGCCGGTGGCCGACCCCGCGGGACCGCAGATTCTTCATGATCGTCCGACGGTGGGGTCCTGATGATCACCCGGAGGGAGCGCGGGTGGGGTTAGTGCGCCGCCTGGTCCCAGCTCCGGCCGTAGCCCACCGACACCTCGAGCGGCACCGAGAGGTCCTCGGCCGCCGCCATCTCGCGCCGCACCAGGGTCTCCACCTGCGGGCGCTCCCCCTCCGCCACCTCGAGCACCAGCTCGTCGTGGACCTGGAGCAGGACCCGGCTGCGGAGGCCCTCCTTCGCCAGCGCCCGGTGCACCCCCAGCATCGCGACCTTGATGATGTCCGCCGCGCTGCCCTGGATCGGGGCGTTGAGCGCCATCCGCTCGGCCATCTCGCGGCGCTGGCGGTTGTCGCTGGTGAGGTCCGGCAGGTAGCGGCGCCGGCCCAGCATGGTGGCGGTGTAGCCGTCCTTGCGGGCGACGTCGACGATCGAGCGCAGGTAGTCCCGCACCCCGCCGAAGGTC
Organism: Pseudonocardia ailaonensis; assembly: GCF_039531635.1. Lineage (NCBI taxonomy): Bacteria > Bacillati > Actinomycetota > Actinomycetes > Pseudonocardiales > Pseudonocardiaceae > Pseudonocardia > Pseudonocardia ailaonensis. Next base: position 441,678 of record NZ_BAAAQK010000003.1, read on the forward strand.
TCGAAGTAGCCGTCCATCAGCCCGCGCGCCTCCTCCGTGGAGATGCGCAGCTGCCCGGACAGCCCGAACGCCGACAGCCCGTAGGCCAGGCCGTAGTTCATCGCCTTGATCTTGGCGCGCTGCTCGGGCGTGACCTCGGACGCGTCGACGCCGAAGACCTTCGACGCGGTCTCCGAGTGGAAGTCGCGAGCAGAGTTGAACGCCTCGATGAGCGCCGCGTCCTCCGAGAGGTGCGCCATGATCCGCATCTCGATCTGCGAGTAGTCCGCGGTCATGAGCTCGGCGTAGCCCGCGCCGACCACGAACGTCTCGCGGATCCGGCGCCCGGCCGCCGTGCGGATGGGCACGTTCTGCAGGTTCGGGTCGGTGGACGACAGCCGCCCGGTGGCCGCGATCGTCTGCGAGTACGTGGTGTGGATCCGGCCGTCCGCGGCGATGGACTTGAGCAGCCCGTCGACCGTGACCTTGAGCCGGGTGGCGTCCCGGTGCTGCAGCAGGTGCAGCAGGAACGGGTGCTCGGTCTGCTCGAACAGGCTCTGCAGCGCATCCGCGTCCGTGGTGTAGCCGGTCTTGGTGCGCTTGGTCTTCGGCATGGACAGCTCGTCGAACAGCACGACCTGCAGCTGCTTGGGCGAGCCGAGGTTGATCTCCTTGCCGATCACCCCGTAGGCGGCCTCCGCGGCGTCCCGCACCTGGGTGGCGAACTCCTCCTCCAGGCGCGAGAGGTGTGCCTGGTCGACCGCGATGCCGGCGGCCTCCAGGTCCGCCAGCACGAACGCCAGCGGCTGCTCCAGCTCGAGGAGGAGCCGGGTCTGCTCCTTCTCGGCGAGCTCGGCGCCCAGCGCGTCGGCCAGCTCGGCGACCGCCGACGCGGACACCATCTCGCCGTCCGCGAGCTGCTTGTCCGCCTCCTCCTCACCGCTCGGAGCGTCGGCGGAGAGCACATCGGCGGCGCCGAGCAGCGAGAGCTGCCCGTCGCCCTCGGTGCCCTCGATCGCGAGCTCGCGGCGCAGGTAGCGCAGCGCGAGATCCGCGAGGTCGAACGAGCGCTGGCCCGGCCGGGCGAGGTAGGCCGCGAGCGCGGTGTCGCTGGTCAGCCCCTCGAGCGTCCAGCCGCGGCCGCGCAGCGCGTGCAGCACGGCCTTCACGTCGTGCGACGCCTTGGGCACCGCCGGATCGGCCAGCCACGCCCCGAGGGCCTTCTCGTCCTCCGGCAGCAGCGTCCGGACGTCGACGTACCCGGCCACCGGCACGCCCGGCTCGGCCCCGGCGGCCCGGTCCTCCAGCGACGGCTCCCCGGTCGCGAACGCGATGCCCGTGAAGTCCCGCTCGGTGATCCCGCCGGTGACGCCCGAGAACGCGACGCCGACCCGGCGCCCGTCATGGGCGTGCCGCTCCAGCCAGGCCCCGAGCGCCCCCGGCTCGATCACACTGCCCTGCAGGTCGAAGCCCGACTCGGCCTCCGGTTCGACGCTCTGCAGCGTGGCGAACAGGCGCTCGCGCAGCACCCGGAACTCCAGCTCGTCGAACAGCCGGTGCACGGCGTCCCGGTCCCAGGCCCGCACCTCCAGCTCGGCGGGCACGGTGTCGAGCGGGACGTCCCGCACCAGCTCGGTGAGCTGCCGGTTCATCAGGACGCCGGCCAGGTGGGCGCGCAGCGCGTCCCCCGCCTTGCCCTTCACCTCGTCGACCCGGTCGGTCAGCTCGCCGAGCGAGCCGAACTCGCGGACCCACTTCGCCGCCGTCTTCTCCCCGACGCCGGGGATGTTCGGCAGGTTGTCGCTGGGGTCCCCGCGCAGGGCCGCGAAGTCCGGGTACTGGGTGGGGGTGAGGCCGTAGCGCTTATCGACCTCCGCCGGGTCGATCCGCGCGAGGTCGGAGACCCCACGCTTCGGGTACAGCACCGTGACCTGGCCGGTGACCAGCTGGAACGCGTCCCGGTCCCCGGTGGTGATCAGGACGTCGTACCCCTCGGCCTCGGCCGCCGTGGCGAGCGTGGCGATGATGTCGTCCGCCTCGAAGCCGTCGACCGCGAAGACCGGGATGTTCAGCGCGCCCAGGACCTCCTTGATCAGGTCCACCTGGCCGCGGAAGTCGTCCGGCGTGGTCGTGCGGTTCGCCTTGTACTCCGCGTACCGCTCCGACCGGAACGTCTTGCGGGAGACGTCGAACGCCACGGCGAGGTGCGTCGGCTGCTCGTCCCGCAGCTGGTTGATCAGCATGGACGTGAAGCCGTAGACCGCGTTCGTGGTCTGCCCCGTGCCGGTGCGGAAGTTCTCCGCGGGCAGGGCGAAGAAGGCCCGGTAGGCCAACGAGTGCCCGTCGAGGAGCAGCAGTCGCTTGGTGTCGGTCTTCGCAGGCGCACTCACGGGGCGGAGTCTAGGACCGACCCCCGACAGTTTTCGGCCGGGCGACCCTCCGCGCCCCGGAGGGGGATGCGGTAGGGCCGCCCGGACGTCAGGCCGGGACCGAACTGCGGATCAGGTGGTCGAAAGCGCTCAGCGCCGCCTTCGCCCCGTCCCCCGCCGCGGCCACGATCTGCTTGTACGGCACGGTCGTGCAGTCCCCGGCGGCGAACACGCCCTCGAGGCTGGTCCGGCCGTGGGCGTCGATCTCGATCTCCCCGTGCGGGGTGAGGGCGACGGCGCCGCGGACCCAGTCCGTGTTCGGCAGCAACCCGATCTGCACGAACACGCCCTCGACCGGCACCTCGTGGGACAAGCCGTCGGCCCGCGAGGTGTACCGCAGCCCGGTGACCTTCCGCCCGTCCCCCACGATTTCCGTGGTCTGCGCGGAGAGGACCACGGTGACGTTCGGCAGGCTGTGCAGCTTGCGGACCAGCACCTCGTCCGCCTGCAGCGCGGGGCCGAACTCCAGCAGCGTGACGTGCGCGGTGATCCCCGCGAGGTCGATCGCCGCCTCGACACCGGAGTTCCCGCCGCCGACGACCGCGGTGGCCTTCCCCTTGAACAGGGGACCGTCGCAGTGCGGGCAGTAGGTCACGCCCTGGTTCCGGTACTCCTCCTCGCCGGGTACGCCGAGGTTGCGCCAGCGAGCACCGGACGCCACGACGACCGTCCGCGCCCGCAGCACAGCCCCGTTCTCGAACCCGACCTCGAGCCGGCCGTCCTCCCGCGTCAGGGACACGGCCCGCTGCCGCGGCATGAGGTCGACCTCGTAGGCCCGGATGTGCTGCTCGAGCGCGGCACCGAGGTGCGTGCCCTCGGTGCGGGGCACGGACGGGAAGTTCTCGATCCCGGCCGTGTCGAGCACCTGGCCGCCGAGGCGGTCCGCGACGAGCCCGGTGCGGATCCCCTTGCGCGCGGCGTAGATCGCCGCGGTGGCGCCGGCAGGCCCGCCCCCGACCACGAGGACGTCGAAGGCATCGCGCGCCGCCATCGCCTCGGCGTCACGGTCGGACGAGCCGGCGTCCAGTTTCCCGACGATCTCCGCCAGCTCCATCCGCCCCTGTCCGAACGGCTCGCCGTTCAGGAACACCGCCGGCACGCTCAGGATCCCGTGGGAAGAGACCTCCGCGGGGAACGCCCCACCCTCGATCGCCGTGTGGGTGATCCCCGGGTTCAGCGCGCTCATCAGGTTCAGCGCCTGCACCACATCGGGACAGTTCTGGCAGGTCAGGGAGAAGTACGTCTCGAAGTGCAGCGGGCCGGACAGCCCGCGGACCTGCTCCAGGAGCGCCGCGTCCTCCTTCGCCGGGTGCCCGCCCACGTGCAGCAGCGCGAGCACCAGCGAGGTGAACTCGTGGCCCATCGGGACGCCGGCGAACCGCACGCCGGAGTCCTCGCCCGGGGTGGTGACCAGGAACGACGGCACGCGCGGGTCGGGCGACTCGCGCACCGTCACCTTCGGGCTGGCCGCCGCGACGTCCGCGAGCAGCTCCCGGGTCCGGGCCGACGCCGGCGACGAGTCCAGGGACGCGACGAGCTCGACCGGCTTCACGAGCCGCTCCAGGTACGCCGCGAGCTGGGCCTTCAGGGTCGCGTCGAGCATCAGATCTTGCCGACGAGGTCCAGCGACGGCGTGAGGGTCTCGGCCCCCTCCTCCCACTTCGCCGGGCAGACCTCGTTCGGGTGCGCGGTGATGTACTGCGCGGCGCGGACCTTGCGCAGCAGCTCGGTGGCGTCCCGGCCGATGCCGTTGTCGTGCACCTCGACCGTGCGGATCAGGCCCTGCGGGTCGATGACGAAGGTGCCGCGCAGCGCCTGCCCCGCGTCCTCGATGAGGACCTCGAAGTCCCGCGAGAGCTGGTGGGTCAGGTCCGCGAGCAGCGCGTACTGCACCTTGCCGACGGCCGCGGAGGTCTCGTGCCAGGCCTTGTGCGCGAAGTGGCTGTCGGTCGACACGCCGTAGACGTCCACGCCGAGGGCCTGGAACTCCGCGTGGTGGTCCGCCAGGTCCTCGAGCTCGGTCGGGCAGACGAACGTGAAGTCGCCCGGGTAGAAGACCAGCACGCTCCACCGGCCCTTGAGGTCCTCGTCGGTGACGGTGCGGAACGCGCCCTGCTGGAAGGCGTTGACGGAGAACGGCTTGATCGTCGAGTTGATCAGCGACACGGCTGTGGCCTGCTTTCGGCACGGAGGAGAGGGGGAGCGCCGCCGTTGGCGTGTTCTGGAAGCGTTCCAGATAACGCCGTTGCCCGTAAAGCTCGTGCCGTGCGGTGATGATCACAGAAGAAAGGACCCGCCGGACGAGCCGGCGGGTCCCTCCTGCGGAACGAGGGTCAGGCGTTGACCTCGTCGAGCACCTCGTCGGACACGTCGAAGTTCGAGTAGACGTTCTGGACCTCGTCGGAGTCCTCGAGCGCCTCGATCAGCTTGAAGACCTTGCGGGCGCCCTCGGCGTCGAGCTCGATCTGCATGGACGGGAGGAACGTCGGGTCCGCCGAGTCGTAGTCGATCCCGGCCTCCTGCAGCGCGGTGCGCACCGCGATGAGGTCCGTGGCCTCCGAGACGACCTCGAAGCTCTCACCGAGGTCGTTGACCTCCTCGGCGCCGGCCTCCAGCACCGCCAGCAGGACGTCGTCCTCCGAGAGACCCTCCTTGGGCAGCACCACGACGCCCTTGCGCGTGAACAGGTACGAGACGGAGCCCGGGTCGGCCATCTGCCCGCCGTTGCGGGTCATCGCCGTGCGCACCTCGGTGGCCGCGCGGTTGCGGTTGTCCGACAGACACTCGATGAGCAGCGCGACGCCGTTCGGGCCGTAGCCCTCGTACGTGATCGTCTCGTAGTTGGCGCCGCCACCGTCCGCACCGGAGCCGCGCTTGACCGCGCGGTCGATGTTGTCGTTGGGCACCGAGCTCTTCTTGGCCTTCTGGATGGCGTCGTAGAGCGTGGGGTTGCCGTCCGGGTCGCCGCCGCCCGTCCGGGCCGCGACCTCGATGTTCTTGATGAGCTTGGCGAACATCTTGCCGCGCCGGGCGTCGATGACGGCCTTCTTGTGCTTGGTCGTCGCCCATTTGGAGTGGCCACTCATCGGCTGCCCCGTCCCTCCGTGCTCGCGCGTGGCACCCGGACGCTTCCCCACCGGGCGCGCAGGGGCCGACGGGCCACCTGCCAGATCCCGTCGAGTCTACCGACGGCCACCCGTCGGCCGCGCGAGCGGTGCTTATCACGCTGCGCACCGGATTCGTTACGCATTGCGCGGGTATCTCACCGGCATCGGTGAAACGGGGCCCTCGGCGTTCACATCCGGGCCGGTCACGGCGATAAGCCCCCCAGAGACACACGAGGGGGTGCGGGACATGGGCAGGCACAGCGCGACACAGCAGCGGCGGACCCTGACCCGGTTCGGGTTCGCGGCGGCGGGGGCCGCCGTGCTCGCCACCGGCGGTACGGCGGTCGTGGGCGCCACCGCCCCGGCCGCGGACGCCGCGCCCCTCCGCGTGACCGTCACCGGCCCGGTCGAGCAGCTCTACACCTGCGACCTCCAGTCCCCGCCGGAGTTCGGCGACCCCGCCCACCCGGACGAGATCACCAACCGGGCCTGCGGCTACACCGACGACCAGGGCCGCGCCCGCTCGTACGACCCGTGGATCGACGGCCAGCTCAGGGCCGCCGGTCACTGACCCCACCGCGGCGGCGCCGGGTCGGCCCGGTGCCTACCGCAGCCAGAGCGTGCGGTCGACGTCGGCCGCCGAGGCCATGATCAGCGCCGGGTCGTCGAGCAGGGCGCCGACGGCCTCGGCGCGGTCCCGCAGCACGACGATCGGGCGGATCCCGAGGCGGACCGCGCGCCGGCCCCGGGCGACCCGTTCCGCGGCGCCGTCGTCGGTGAGCTCGAGGACCGCATCCACCCGGGCCTCCGGCGCGGTGCGGCCGAGCAACGCGACCAGGCGCGGGTCCACGAACCCCACCTCCCCCGTCGCCAGATGCTCTCCGCCGGACGGATGCCGGGCGAGCTCGGCCAGCGCCGCGTCCACCCGCACGGTCCCGAACCGGACCCGGTGCCGTTGGTCCGCCGCGGGCTCGGCCGCCGACAGCGCGAGCGCCCGCCGCACCGCACCGGCCGAGGCGTGCGGCACGGCCCGTCGCAACGCCGCGACCACGCCGGCGACCTGCGCCGCCGCGGCGGACGTTCCGCTCGACAGGCGCCCGCCGACGGGCACCTCGACCCCCTGCGTGACGACGTCGGGCCCCACGCATCCACCGTCCTCGCCGTGGGCACTGCCCGAGAACGCCGCCACCCGGCCGTCCGCCCGGCTCGCCCCCACCGACAGGACCTCGGGGTAGCAGCCCGGCGCGCACGCGGCGCCCGCCCCGCCGTTGCCGATCGGCGCGACCATCACGACGTCCCGTTCGACGAGCGCCCGCACCGCCGACCGCAGCGCCGGCGTCCGCGACGGCAGGCCCAGCGGCAGGCAGACCACCCCCACGCCACACGCCGCCAGCCAGTCCAGCCCCAGCAGGATGCGGGCGACGATGTTGCCGTCCTCGATCACCGACGCCGAGCACAGCACGGCGTCCGGGGCCGCACCGATGATCAGCTCCGCCGTGACGGTGCCGTGCCCGTGCGGGTCCGACGGCACCGTGTCCCGGCTGTCGAGCCCGTCCCGGTCGACCGTCCGGAACCGCTCGACCCGGCTCGCCAGGGCGGGATCGACGCCCGTGTCGAGATGCCCGACCCGGACGGCCTCAGTAGAGGGCATCCTGGCCGGTCCGGACGGCGTAGACGATGCCCTCGCCGAGATGCCCGAGGGCGTCGACCGCCAGCAGCCCGACCAGCGAGATGCCCTCCGTGGCCTCGACGACCTGGTCGATCCCGAGCACCTGGGCGACGGCCGGGACCCCGTCGATCATGTTGCCGAGGGCCTTGAGCCGACGGGCCTGCGGCGTCTCCGCCCAGGCGAGGTACTGCTGGTCCTCGTCGGACAGGTTCGTGGTCCCGGTGCGCAGGTAGCGGGCCTTGCCGTCGTCGGCGGCGGCGAGCACACCCATGAGCACGATCGTGCCCGCGCCGCCGAGGGCGACGAAGACCCGGTACACGCCGCCGGCCATCGCCAGCCCCCTGGTCTCGCCGCGGGCCTTCTTCCCGGCGATCATCCCGATCCCGACCGCGACGTCGATGAACCACAGCGGGAACTGGTAGGTCCAGATCACCCAGCTCCAGAACGACGGGGCCTCCCTCGGGTCGTCGCGTCGCGTGAGGTCGAGCGGGGCGGTGTCGTCGGTGGGCTCCTCCCCGGCGAGCATCTGCCGGGCCCTGCGCTTCTCGGCCCACGAGACCGGGTTCGCCCCGACCATGCACAGCAGGCCGGTCAGGCTGTTCAGGGCGAGGAAGGTCACCGCCGGGTCGCCGGCGGGGGCACCCGCGAGGGGCGGGCCGTCGCCACCACCGAAGGTGTCCAGCTCGCGGTCACCGTCCTCGCCGCCCTGCCGCTCCGACTCGTGGCTCGTGTAGCTGTAGGCGTCCGACGCCGTCGAGGTCACCGAGGCGAAGATCTGCCCCGTCGCGTAGAGCACACCCGTGTTGCGGCCCAGGCCGTCCATCTGTGTGAGCTCGACCGGGGCCCCGTCGGCGAACGGGCGGGCGTGGAACATCGACCGGTACAGCATCGTCATCGGGGCCCCGACCGCCAGGCACGTCAGGCTCAGCACGGTGAGCTGCTTCCCACCGGTGATGCCCTCGTAGAAGTCGGAGAGGAACGGCAGGTCCAGAGGCTGCTGGGCGACCTTCGCCAGCCCGTCGACGACGGCGGCGACCAGGTCGAGGACGGCGTCGGCGACAGCCCCGACGATCCTGATCCCGATCAGGGCGATGCCCTTGACGAGCTCCAGCAGCGCGCCGATCAGGTGCTCGGGCGTGTGCTCGGACCCGCTGACGGCGAGCTGCAGGTAGCGCAGTGCGTCGCCGAACGCGGCGACGGCGGGGTCGTCCGCGTCGCCGAGAGCGTCCTCGAGGAGCGCCAGGACCGCACCACCCGGTCCCTCGCCGGTTCCGCCGGTCCCACCGCTCGCGAACGCCGTGGCGAAGGACAGGGCGGGCGGCCCGCCGACGACCTGGCCCAGCAGCCACTCCAGGGTCTCGACCGCTGCCGAATGTCCCGCGACCGGCCCGTGCTGCGGGGCGAGCGCGTCGATCCCGAGCCGGTCGAGGGCGGAGTCGATGCCGTCCTCGACGGTCGTGGCCAGGGAGGCGAAGAAGCCGTCGGCCTCCGTCCGCAGCCGCGCCGGGAACACCTTGAGCCCGCCGAAGGCCGACACCAGCAGGTCCTCCAGCCCGTCGTGCGTGGCGATCACGTCGGTCCGCCAGCCGACCCGGTCCAGCAGCCAGCCGACCGCGTCCCCCAACGCCACCCCGGCCTTGTGCAGCAGCCAGCCGAGCGCCTCGCCGAGCACCCCAGTGTGGTCGATCACCCACTGCACCGCCTCCTTGCCGGCGGCCACGGTGACGACGAGCAGCTGCCCGGCACCCTTCACCACGTCCGTCGCGACGCCGGCCACTCCCCTCACGAGGTCCGTCCCGAGGTGCTCGCCGCCCTGCAGCAGGTCCTTCCCGGCGCTCAGCAGGTCGCCGTGGACCAGGTCCTCGCCCACGTGGTCGACGGTCTCGACCACGTCCTTCGCGACGTGCTCCACGGTCTCGACGATGTCGTGCGCCACCGCCGTCACCGTGTGGACCACGATCGCCTCGGCCTTGTGGAACCACTCCGCGATGCCGTCGAAGAGGCCCTGCCCGACCGGCAGCTCCAGCCGGCGGGCGTTCGCGGTGTGGGCACGAACCTGCGCGGCCGTCAGCGGCGTGTACGACACGCCGCCGGTGAAGTCGAGGCGGAAGTGCGGGTGCTCCATGTTCGCCGGGTGCACGGCCCGGTCGTGGTGCACGCCGTGCGGGGTGTCGTTGTAGGTGTGCTGGACCGAGCTCGCGACGTTGACCAGGCTGCGTTGCAGGGCGTCGGCCTGCTCGGCGTCGAGGTGGGGTACTCCGAGTGCGGTCCGCGCCGCGAAGAGGTCGCCCGGCTTCAGTGCGACGACCTTCTTGTGCGTCTCGACGTCGGGCATCAGGACGTGCCGCTGCGCGGCCGTCATGAGGTTGGTGCGCAGGTAGATCTGCGGGCAGCTCAGCGAGGTGGCCGCCGTGGCGATCGAGATCCGGGACAGGCGCGAGGGCCGGACCCGCACCGGGCGGACCCCGTCGACGACGTGGGCGACGCCGTCGATCTCCAGCGTCACCTCCTCCGACGCCCAGACGTCGGCGTACACGGCGGCCCTCGGCACGCTCACCGAGGTGCGGTACACGGGCCGCTCGGTGACGACCTTGGTGACCGGGTCGACCTCCGGGGCCGCGGTGAGCACGGACCGGCTCGTGATCGGCTGCCGGTGCCGCCAGGGCTCGGGCCCGCCCGCCGCCGACGCGATCTCGCGACCGGAGACCGTCCGGGAGTACAGGTCGACGACGATGTCCACGCCACGGGACGTGTCGCGCAGGGTCACGGTCCAGTCGTCGCGGCCGGTCTCGTCGTACACGAACTCGGCGGGCGCCCGCGGGGTGTCCTCGACCCACGAGTTCCAGCCGACCTGGCGCAGCCGCCCCGTCCACGTCCCGTCGCTGCCGAGCTCGACCCGCCTCAGCAGCCAGCCGTTCAGGTGCGAGCGGGTGTCGAGGACGCGGCCCCCGGTGCACACGCCCGTGACCAGGTCGAACTCGACCGGGTCGGCGCCCGGCCGCGCACCGCGCAGGTGGATCACGTCACGGGTGCGGCCCACCTCCTCCAGCACCCGGTCGCCCGCCGCCCAGTGGCGGCGGCCGGTCTGGTGGAACGTCACCCCTGGCAGACCGTCGGCCGAGCCCGTCAGGATCCAGTTCACCCGCCGGCCGTCGGCCGCACCGACGGTGGTCACCTCGTCGGACCCGACGATCCGGTACTGCTCCCCGCGGGGCCCGGTTCCCACGGTGAGGTACACGATCCCGGTGTGCAGATCCAGCTGCAGCCCGACGTCACGGCTGCGGTCCAGCAGGTACACCGACCAGTCGTCGCGGGCGGTCTCGTGGAACTCGAAGCGGTCCGGTCCGGCGGTGCGGCTGTCCTCGACCCACGTCGCCGGCCCGGTCTGGCGGAACGTGCCGGCCCAGTGCCGCGTCGACGTCCCGAACTCGACGCGGTTGACGAGCCGACCGGTCACCCCGCCGGTCGCCTCGACGACCCGGCCGAGGACGTTCTCGGCGCCGCCGTCGGTCCGGTAGCGGACCTCCTCACGGTGCAGGTCGAGCTGCACGTTCGCCCGGCGGGCGGGATCGCGCAGGTAGATCGACCAGTCGTCACGCCGGGACTCGGGATAGCGGGCCCGCACGTTGCCGTCGGGATAGCACTCCAGCCACTCCGCCGGGCCGGCCTGGATGTAGTAGCCGCCCCCGACGGTCACCAGGTTGGTCAGCCGACCGTTCGGCCTGGCCGAGACCTCGGTGATCGCATAGAGGGCGCGGGCCGTCCCACCGGACTCGGAGTAGGTGACCAGCCCGAGCTGCAGGTCGAGCTCGAGCGTGACCCTGCGGGAACGGTCGTAGAGGGTGATCGCCGACTTCGCCCGGCGCACCTCGGTGAACGTGAACAGGTCCCGGGCGCCGTCGAGGCCGTCCTCGTGCCAGACGTGCCGAGCCACCTGCCGATAGGTGCCGAGAGGGTGACCGTCCCCACGGTCACCGAACTCGACGACGTGGACGTCGGGCAGCGGGGCGTCGAAGCGCACGGCGCTCCTTCCGGCAGGACGCCCCGCGGTCGGGGGACCGCGACGATCGTCGCGCACGGACTCGCCACCGGACGAAACGTCGTTACTGCCCGTGTCGTCAGGACAGCAGCGCGTCGATCTGGCCCATGGCCAGCCGCATGCCGTCCTCCATCCCCATGGCCATCAGCTGCTCCATGGCCTCGAGCGAGCCGAAGGTGCCGACGGTCGTCATCCGCGTCCCCCCGTCCAGGGGCTCGAGGGTCACGACGGTCCGGGTGGTCGGCATGTCGGCCGGCTCGCCGTCGGGCCCGGCGAAGCCGTCCTCGAACTCCAGCCGGTGCGGGGCGTCGACGGCGAGGAAGCGCCACCAGCCGCCGTGCTTCTCCCCCTCCGGACCGGTCATGTAGTAGGCGGCCCGGCCCCCCGGCGCCACGTCGAGCTCGACGTGGCGCCGGGTAGGTCGGCGGCCCCCACCAGCGCTCGAGCTTGCGCGGGTCCTCCCACACCTGCCAGACCTTGTCGACGGGCGCGGCGAACTCCGCCACGAACGTCAACGTCAGGTTCTCGGGGTCCTTCTGTGTGCTCACCACGGTCATGACTCCTCCTTCAGCAGGTCCTCGATGGTGCGGGCGCGGCGGCGCCAGATCCGTTCGTAGGCGTCGAGCGCCTCCGACGCCCTCCGCAGCGTGTCCGGGTTCCCGTGCACGAGCTGCTCCCTCCCGCGTCGTTCCTTGGTGACGAGTGCGGCGCGTTCGAGCACCGCCACGTGCTTCTGCACCGCGGCGAAGCTCATCGCGTAGCGCCCGGCCAGCTCGGAGATCGACCGGGGCTCGTCCAGCACCCGGCCGAGGATGTCGCGCCGGGTCGCGTCCGCGAAGGCGTGGAACAGCCGGTCGAGCTCCTCGTCCCCCAGCTGTTCTACAACCATGAGGTTGTACGTTAGGGCAGGCAGCGCCGAAGCACAACCGTTCGGTGTCAGATCAGGCGGCGCGGACGACGTCCGCGAAGAGCGCGTGCACCCGGCCGTCGCCGGTCAGCTCCGGATGGAAGGACGTGGCCAGGACGTTCCCCTGCCGGACCGCGACGATCCGGCCCGACGCCTGGGCGGCCTCCTCGGGCACCGCGGCCAGCACCTCGACGTCCGAGCCGACCTTCTCCACCCAGGGCGCCCGGATGAAGACCGCCCGCACCGAGCCGATCCCGGTGAAGTCCAGGTCCGTCTCGAAGGAGTCGACCTGGCGTCCGAACGCGTTCCGGCGCACCACCACGTCCAGCCCGCCGAGCTGGCGCTGGTCCGGCCGGCCGTCGAGCACCTCGCCGGCCAGCAGGATCATCCCGGCGCAGGAGCCGTAGGCGGGCAGCCCGTCCGCGAGCCGTTCGCGCAGCGGCTCGAGCAGCTCGAAGATCTCCAGCAGCTTGCTCATCGTGGTCGACTCGCCGCCCGGGAGGACCAGCCCGTCGACGGCCGCGAGCTCGCTCGCCCGCCGGACCGGCACCGCCGCGACCCCCGCGGCGGTGAGCGCCGCGAGATGCTCCCGGACATCGCCCTGCAGAGCCAGCACACCGACGGTCGGGGACGCGTTCACCACGCTCACCAGCGTAGACGGTGACCCACGCCACCCCACCGTCCCCGCGCCCCCCACCCAGCCCCACGCGAGTCGGCACTCCTCGTCGCCCGAAACGCACGCCCACGACGTCGTCACCGTCACATACGGCCTACGAGAAGTGCCGACTCGCGGGGTTACAGGCCTGCGGTGACCTCGCCCGCCGCGGCGCCCTGTTCGGCGGCGTGGCGGACCGCGTCGGCGACGGCCGGGACGACGGCCTGGTCGAACACGCTGGGGATGATGAAGCTGGCGTTCGGCTCGGCGACCGCGTCCGCGATCGCCGCCGACGCCGCGAGCAGCATGCGGTCGGTGATGTCGTGGGCCTGCGCGTCGAGCAGGCCGCGGAACACGCCCGGGAAGGCCAGCACGTTGTTGATCTGGTTCGGGTAGTCCGAGCGGCCCGTGGCGACGACGGCGGCGTGCTGCATCGCGACCGCGGGATCGATCTCCGGGTCCGGGTTGGCCAGCGAGAAGATGATCGCGTCGTCCGCCATCGTGGCGGCCTCCGCGGCGCCGAACAGGTTGGGCGCCGAGACGCCGATGAACACGTCCGCACCCACCAGCGCGTCGGCGAGCGAGCCCCGCCTGCCGGTGGCGTTCGTCTGCGCGGCGATGGACTGCAGGTTCTCGTCCAGCCCGGGACGGTCGGCGTGGACGATGCCGTCGATGTCGACCGCGACCACGTCGCCGGGCTTCTCGGACTGCAGGAGCCGGATGATCGCCGAGCCCGCCGCGCCGACCCCGCACACCACCACCGAGCACTCCGACAGCGACTTCCCGACCACCCGCAGCGCGTTGCGCAGCGCCGCCAGCACCACGACCGCGGTGCCGTGCTGGTCGTCGTGGAAGACCGGGATGTCGAGCATCTCGCGCAGCCGGCGCTCGATCTCGAAGCAGCGCGGCGCGGCGATGTCCTCCAGGTTGATCCCGCCGTAGGCCGGGGCGATCAGCTGGACCGTGCGGATGATCTCCTCGGTGTCCTGCGTGTCGAGCGCGACCGGCCAGGCGTCGACGTTCGCGAAGCGCTTGAACAGCGCCGCCTTGCCCTCCATGACCGGCATCGACGCGGCCGCGCCGAGGTTGCCCAGGCCGAGCACCGCCGATCCGTCCGTGACGACGGCGACGGTGTTGCGCTTGATCGTGAGCCGCCGGGCGTCCGACGGGTTGGCGGCGATGGCCTGGCAGACCCGGGCGACGCCGGGGGTGTAGGCGCGGGAGAGGTCGTCGCGGTTGCGCAGCGCGACCTTCGACTGGACCTCCAGCTTGCCGCCGAGGTGGATCAGGAAGGTGCGGTCGGAGACCTTGCGGACGGTCACGCCCGGCACCGCGCCGAGCGCGGCGGTGATCTCGTCGGCATGATCGGAGTTCAGCGCGTTGCAGGAGATGTCGACGACGATCGACGCGGAACGGGACTCGACGACGTCGAACGCCGTGACGACCCCGCCGACGTTGCCGACCGCGACGGCCAGATCCCCCGCGGCACTCGCGGAGGCAGGCGCCTCGACGCGGACGGTGATGGCATATCCGGGACCGGGAATGGGCACGGCACGGACCCTACTCACGGGGGTGCTGTAGGCCCGCTCACGTCCGTCCCCGAATTGGGCGTCCCTTGAGGGGTTGTGCCCACCCGACCCGGGGAGTCCAATCGATGTGACCGGCGGCACACCGGCGTGCCGCCCGGGCGATGCGGAGGTGCGGCGATGACCGTCAGATCGGACAGGAGAACGGCCGGCGGGACCGGGACCGGCACCGATCCCGCGCGGATCCGCAACGTGGCCCTCGTCGGGCCGTCCGGCTCGGGGAAGACGACGCTGGTCGAGGCCCTGCTCGCGCACACGGGCGTGATCCCCCGGCAGGGCAGCGTGCTCGACGGCACCACGGTGTGCGACCACGATCCCGCCGCCGTCCGCCAGCACCGCTCGGTGACGCTGTCGGTCGCCCCGCTCCGGCACTCCGACACCAAGATCAACCTGATCGACACGCCCGGCTACGGCGACTTCGTCGGGGAGCTGCGCGCCGGCCTGCGGGCCGCGGACGCCGCGCTCTTCGTGGTCCCCGCCACCGCCGGTGACGAGAGCGGCATCGACCCCGCCACGATCGCGCTGTGGGACGAGTGCGCCGCCGTGGGGATGCCCCGCGCGGTCGTCGTCGCCCGCTGCGACCAGGCCCGCGCCGACGTCGAGGCCACCCAGCTCGCGTGCCGGGACGCCTTCGGCTCCGGGGTCGCCGCGCTCTACCTCCCCGCCGGTGACGGCCTGTACGGCCTGCTCAGCCAGGGTCCCGGCGTTCCCCCGCCCGGCGCCGACGACGCCCGCGCCGCCCTCCTCGAGGGGATCATCGAGCAGTCCGAGGACGAGTCGCTCATGGAGCGCTACCTCGAGGGCGAGGAGATCGCCGTCGAGACCCTCATCGACGACCTCGAGACCGCGGTCGCGCGCGGCGCGTTCCATCCGGTCGTGCCGGTGTGCGCGGCGAGCGGCACCGGGCTCGACGCGCTGCTGGAACTGCTGGTCGGCGGCTTCCCGTCGCCACTGGAGCATCCCCTCCCCTTCGTCTCGGGTATCGACGGCAGCGACCACGAGCAGCTCGGCGCGGACCCGGAGGGGCCCCTGGCCGCGGAGGTCGTGCGCACCTCGGCGGATGCCTACGTCGGCCGGGTCTCGCTCGTGCGGGTGTTCTCCGGGACGCTGCGCGCGGACACGTCGATCCACGTCAGCGGGCACGTGCCGGCACCGCGGTCGTCACCCGAGAACGCCGGCCACGACACCGACGAGCGCCTCGCACACCTCTACGTCCCGCTCGGCGCGACCCTCCAGGAGGTCGACGAGTGCGGCGCCGGGGACATCTGCGCGCTCACCAAGCTCAGCGGCGCCGAGACCGGCGACACGGTGTCCGACGCGGCCCATCCCTTGCTGCTGCGGGCCTGGGACCTGCCCGAGCCGCTGCTGCCGATCGCCGTCGTGGCCCACGACCGCAGCGACGAGGACACCCTCGCCCGCTCGCTGGCCAAGCTGGTCGCCGCCGATCCCGGGCTCTGCCTGGAGCGCAGCGCCGAGACCCACCAGACCGTGCTGTGGACGACGGGTGAGGCGCACGCGGACGTCGTCCTCTCCCGGTTGCGGGACGCCGGCGCGAACGTCGACACCGAGGAGGTCCGGGTGCCGATGCGGGTCACCCTCGACCACGGGGCCAAGGTGACCGGGCGGCACGTGAAGCAGTCCGGCGGGCACGGCCAGTTCGCGGTGTGCCACGTGGAGTTCGAGCCGCTGCCGCCGGGTTCGGGTTTCGAGTTCCGGTCCGCGGTGGTCGGCGGCTCGGTGCCGACGCAGTACGTCCCGAGCGTGGAGAAGGGCATCCGCGCGCAGCTCGAACGCGGTCTGCCGGTCGAGGGCGAGTCCCATCCGGTGGTCGACGTGCGGGCGACGCTCGTGGACGGCAAGGCGCACAGTGTGGACTCGTCGGATGCGGCCTTCCAGACCGCGGGCGCGCTGGCGCTGCGGCAGGCGGCCGAGGAGTGCGGGGTGCGGCTGCTGGAACAGGTCGACGAGGTCGGTGTGTCGATCCTGGACGATCATCTCGGCACCGTGCTGGGCGACCTGTCGGCGCGGCGCGGCCGGGTGCTCGGTACCGATCCGGATCCGTCGGGACGGGCGGGGCGGAGCGTGGTGCGGGCGGAGGTGCCGGCCGCGGAGCTGCTGCGGTACGCGATCGAGCTGCGGGCGATGACGGCCGGGACGGCGACGTTCACCCGGGCCTTCGCGCGGTATGCGGAGCGATAGCGACCCTCGGCGGAGAGCGGTAGCGACCCTCGGCGGAGGGCGATGGCCGACCGTCGCGGGCGGTGCCCGCACAGGGTGCGGGGCACCGCCCGCAGCGGTTCGTGGCGACCCGTCACGCACGCGGGGAGCGGCCGAACGGGTGCTGCCGTTGCGGGGAGCGGACGGCTGCAGCGATGCTCTCGGTGACCGTCTGACCGGGTCAACGAGCCGAACGTCACGGCCTCGTGCTGTAACGGAAGATGACGCTGCAACGATCTCTTTTCGGTCACGCCGTTTCTGAGAGTCTTGTTCGGCCGATCGGCCCTCAGCTCTCGACCGACCGGCGCTCCGCCTCGTGCGCGACCATCCGCGCGGTCACGCCGAAGACCAGATCGTGGGCCGGCTTCTGGGTGAACCAGTAGACCCGTCCGCCGAGCCCGCGCGGACGGAACGTGACGTGCTGGCGGTACGTGCTGCGGTGCGGCCCCCGCGGCTCCACGGTCAGCCGCATCCGCACGACCCCCGGCATCCGCGTCTCCGCGCGCAGCCGTAGCTCCCGCCCCGGCTCGACGCCCTCGATGCGCCACCAGTCCAGCGCCTCCCCCACGGCGAGCCGCTCCGGGCGGCTGCGCCGCAGGCCGACGCCGCCGAGCCAGCCGTCGATCGTCTGGCGGGCCGCCCAGACTCCCGGGATCGTGCGCCAGCCCTGCGCGCCGCCGAGCCCGGACACGACCTCCCACAGCACCTCGACGGGGGCGTCCACCTCCTCGACGTGCTCGCCGACGAGCTCCGGCGGCCCCGCGCCCTCGGGATCGGTGCCGGCCGGACCGGCCGCGCCGTCCTCCGCGAGGGCGCGCCGCAGCGCCTCGGCGTACGGCGCCGGGCCACCGGGCGGGGCCCCGACCAACGCCGGGAGGGCGTCGAGGTCCTCGCCGACCAGGTCGTAGGCCATGGACTCGAGCAGCGGCCGGGCCAGTGCCCGGTCCACGGGCGTGAGCGCGTCGATCGCCCGGGCGCCGAGGCGCGGGGCGACCACCGGGACCGGCACGGTCAGTGCCCGGCGCAGCCCGGCCGCCCGCGCGTAGCCGCGCAGCAGGTCGACGTAGGTGGGGGCGTCCGGTCCGCCGACGTCGAAGGTCCTCGACACGTCCGGCGGCAGCCGCAGGCAGGCCGTCAGCCAGTGGACCACGTCGTCGACCGCGATCGGGCGGATCCGGTTCCACGCCTGGTCCGGCAAGGGCAGCACGAGCGGGCCGCCGAAGACCGACTCCGCCAGGTGCCGGATCATCTCGAAGCTCGCCGACCCGCGGCCGACGACGATCCCGGCCTGGAGCACCGCGACGGGCACCGGCCCGGCCAGCAGGATCTCCCCCACCTCGCGCCGCGACCCCAGGTGCGCGGAGTTCGCCTCGCCCGGCGGCTGGAGCCCCCCGAGGTAGACGATCCGCCGCGCACCGGCACGGGCCGCCGCGTCCGCCACGGCGCGGGCCGCCACGCGGTCCCGCTCCTCGAAACCCGGGCCGTCCATCGAGTGGACCAGGTGGAACACGGCGTCGACGTCGGCGAACGCGGCGTCCAGCGGCCCGGACAGGTCGCCGGTGACCGGCTCGACGCGGTCCGCGAACCCGGTCCGGGCGAGCTTCTGCGGCGAGCGCACGAGGCAGCGCACCTCGTGGCCCTCGGCGAGCAGCCGAGGCACCAGCCGGGTGCCGACGTAGCCGGTCGCACCGATCACCAGACATCGCACCCGCCGATCGTCGCGCCTGCGGCCGGTCCCCGCGCGCCGGGGCCGGTCCACACGATCGGGTGGGCCCCGGGATACGTCCGGAGGGCCACGTCTTGGTCACACACCCCCATGGGGTATGTCTGATCCATGCGCTCTCCGCGATTCGTCCTCGGCGTCCTCTCCGGTGCCGCTGTCCTGTCCCTCGCGGTCGCCGGCTGCGGCTCCACCCCGGAGGCGCCGGCCGCGGCCCCCGCCCGGGCCGCGAACGTCGACGCCGTCTTTGCGACGACCGGCACCGCGATCACCTACCTGCCCGACCTGGTCCCGGCCGGGGCGAGGGCGACCGTCACGTCGTCGACCACGGGTCCGAGCTCGACGGTCACGCTGAAGGTGAGCGGCCTCGTCCCGAACCGGACCTACGGCTCGCACGCCCACCAGAAGGCGTGCGGCCCCACCGCCGCGGACTCGGGCGCGCATTTCCAGCACACGAAGGACCCGGTCAGCCCGAGCGTCGACCCGGCCTACGCCAACGCCACCAACGAGGTCTGGCTGGACTTCACCACGGACGCCGCCGGCGCCGCCTCCGTCACCGCCACCCAGGCGCAGTGGGCCTTCACCGACCAGGCCGCCCCCCAGTCCGTCGTGGTGCACGCGAAGCCCACCGCCACCGAGCCGGGCAAGGCGGGCACCGCGGGCGACCGCGCCGCCTGCATCACCGTCCAGTTCTGACCGCCCGGACCCGCGAGTCGCGCCGCCACAACCCGCGAGTCGGCACATTCGGGAGGCCGAAACACACATCTGCGACGTCGTCGGCGTGAGTCTCGGCCTCCAAGCCCTGCCGACTGCGGGCTCCGCCCGCGTGCCGACTCGCGGGTTCCGGGTCAGGCGATGCGGTGGGTGGCCGTGACGGCGACGAGCTCGCTGGTGTGGCTCCCCGCGACGCCCACGTCGGCGGGGCGCGGGGAGAAGCCGGGGAGGCCGGTCAGGCCGTCGGAGCCGTCCGTCACGCGGAGCTGCAGAGGGCCGGGGGCGGACAGTTCCAGGCGCAGCTCGATCCCTTCCGGGGGCGGCGCGTGGAAGAGCAGGTCGAGGCGGCCGTCGCGGACCGGGACCGGCGTGCCGGTCGTCGGGCCGGCGCTGACGGTGGCCGAGCGGACCGTCGCCCCTTCCGAACGCAGCGCGACGAGCCGGTCGGCGCGCTGCGGGGTCACGCGGACTGTCACCGTGGTCCCGGTGGTCTGCGCCCTGACGGCGGCGGGCGGGAGGGCGGCGACCTGCGCCGGGCCCGTCGCGTACTCCCCCTCGAAGCCCGGGATGCCGTCGAGCTGCTCCCGACCGCCGACGTACTGCGCCGTCCAGGGGTCCGGAGTGGACTCGGCGCTGACCCAGCGGGCCGTGCCGACGTCCGCGTCGAGCAGGTACATGAGCTGGCTCGGGGCGGGATCGGCGGCGGTGAAGACGTTGCGCGCCTGGCCGATCCCACCCAGGACGAGTGCGACGACGAGCGGCACCACGGGCAGCAGCCGGGTCCACCGGGTGTGCGGCAGCCACTCCAGCACGGGCACCAGCGCGAGGCCCAGGAGCACCAGGACGACGGCGGGGACGGCCGCGACCGTCAGGCCGAGGGCGGGGAAGAACAGCACCGCCGTGGGCACCAGGACGATCACCGCGACGACCGCGGCGAGCACCCGGGCGACCTGCTCGGCGACGCCCCACCCGACGTCCTGCCCGACGCCCCGCCCGACGCCCTGCGCGCCGTCCGCCTCGACATCCTGTGCTCCCGCTCGCCCACCGCTCGGGCCGCCCTCACGCCCGAGGAACAGCAGCGCCAGCCCGCCGGCCAGCGCCGGGACCGCCGTCAGGTACGAGCCGCCGGGGGCCAGCGCCGCCAGCCCCACCCCGAGCAGCGCGAGCCACACCAGCCCGCCCAGTGCCAGGCCCACGCCCCCGATCCGCGTGCGCAGCAGGCAGTACCAGGCCGTGACGACCGCGGCGACCAGGCACACGACCGCCGCCCGGTACAGCGACGGATGCCACGGGTCGTCCATCGCCGCCATCCCGGGCCGCAGCGCCACCAGCAGCCGCCAGCCCAGCTGGGCGAGCAGCGGCGCGACGACCAGCGGGACCAGCGCCGCCGCCGTCCCGGCCAGGAAGCGCGGCACGCTCGTCCGCCCGCGCCGGCGCGCCACCAGGACCGCCGCGGCCACGGCCACCACAGCGAGGATCGCCAGCGGCCACACCAGCTGGCCGGGGTAGCGCAGGAGCCACCCGAAGACCGGGAAGTATGTCGCGTCCCCGGAGTACGCCCGGACCTGCGCGAGGTCCGCCGCCCCGAACGCCGCGACCAGGGCCGTGGTGTTGTCCAGGTGCATCTGCAGCGAGCCCAGGTTCATCCGCCCCGGGGTGTCCTGCGGGCCGTGGTAGGCCGCCGAGCCGTCGATGTAGGCGGAGTTCAGGCCCACGAACCGGCCGGCGTCCCGGAACGGGCTGAAGTCCGTGTCGTTCGGGAGGATCCGGTAGACCTCGACGGCGAAGCTGGTCGCCACCGGGTGCGGGGCCGCGGCGGCGAAGGTGCGCACCACGTTCGCGTTGCCGGCCGTCGTCTCGAACATGATCGCGGGGCCCGAGGTGCCGCGGGCCTCGACGTTCAGCACCACCCCGCCGTCCGCCGCCAGCGGATCCGCGGCCACGAACGCCTCCGCGCCGCAGAGGCAGGCCTCCTCCCCCTCCGTCGCGAGCAGGACGACGTCGTTGCGCGGCGGATGGGCCTTCAGCTGCCGGGCGGTCTCGAGCAGCGACGCGACGCCCGCGCCGTCGTCGTTGGCGCCCGGTCCGGACTGGACGGAGTCGTAGTGCGCCACCACGAACACCCGGCCGGCGGCGGGAACGGCCGCGGTCCCCGGGACGAGCGTGACGATGTTGCGCACCCGGGCCGCCGCGGCGGTCCCGCCCGACAGCGAGCCCTTGTTGACGCCGATCGTGTCCTCGACGCGGGGAGCGAACCCGATGCCGCGCAGCGTGTCCACCAGGTAGCCACGCACGGCGTCGTTCGCCGCGGAGCCGACGACGTGGGGGCGGGCACCGAGACGCTCGACGTCGGTGAACGCCCGGGCGGCGGACGGTCCCGGTGCGGCCGGGTCGGTCTGCGGGCCCGGCGGCTGCACGGTCAGGATCGCGAACACCACGGAGACGGCGACGGCGGCGAGGCCCGCGACGGCGGCGAAGGGACGCACGCGGGCAGTCTGGCCCCTGCCCCGCCGGCCGCCCGCGCTGATCACGAAATCGTGACCTCCACCGCCCGCGAGCTACGGGACGCCGAGGGCGCGCAGGGCGGCGGTGGTGCCGGCGGCCAGGACCACCACCAGCACGAAGGGCACCTTCAGCAGCGCCGCGGCGCCCCCGACCAGCACCCCGGCCGGTCGCGCCCAGCCGGCGAACCCGCCGGCCTCGGTCAGTGCGGCGGTGGCGACGAGCGCGACGAGCAGCGCGGTGGCGCCGAGGTCCGTGAGCCGGGCGACCCGCTCGGGCAGCGTGACGCGCTTGCGCAGCACGATCCCGGAGAGCCGGACGAGGTAGGTGCCCGCGGCGAGCGCGAGCACGGCGGCCCAGGTCATGCGGGTGCCCCGTCGCCATGCCCGGAACCGTCCGTGCCGCGGCGTCGCTCCTCGGCCGGGTCCGGCTTCCCGGCCAGGACGAGGGCGAGCAGGGCGACGAGCACCGGCAGCCCCGGTGGCAGGAACGGGGTCGCGGCCAGGGCGATCACCGCCGCCCCGATGCCGACCCGCCGCGCGTCCGCCGCCTTGAGCGAGGGCAGCAACAGGGCGAGCAGAGCGGCCGGGAACGCGGCGTCGACCCCGAACGCGTTCGGATCGGGGACGGCCGAACCGCCGAGGATCCCGACGACCGTCCCGATGTTCCACCCGACGAACAGGAGCGCCCCGACCAGCCGGTAGGCCGCCGTCGCCCGCGCACCCGTGCCACGGGCGCGGGCGAACGCGGTGGACTCGTCGATCAGCACGTGGGCGCCGAGGGCACGGGAGAGCGCGCCGCGCCCGACGATCCCGCCGATCGCCAGCCCGAACGGCAGGTGCCGCAGGTTGAGCAGCAGCCCGGCCGCGACCGCCGCCACCGGAGCGCCCCCGGCGGCGACGACCGCGACGGCGAGGAACTGCGATCCGCCGGCGAACACCAGCAGCGACATGGCCATCGTGAGCGTCCAGGGGATGCCCGCGGCAGCGGCGAGCGCCCCGAACGACATGCCGACCACGGTCACCGCCGCGGCCAGCGCGAGCGCGTCCCGGAGGTCGCCGGGAGCGAGCGCCGTTCGTCGAACCGAACACATGGCCGCTACGGTGAACGGAGCGCACGCGTTCGTCAAGCCGAATAGGAGGTCCGATGAACCGAACATGCCGGGGCGCGACCCGGCCCGCCGCGGTCAGCGCGCCCGGGCGCGCGTCGTCGGCGCGCGGCGAGGACGGACGATGAGCGAGCCCGCGGGCGGGACACCCGCACCGCGCCGGTCGCCCGGCGAGGGCCCCCTCGCCGTGATCGCCTCCGCCGTGCGCCGCGAACGCGCCCGGATGGAGCTCTCCCTCGGCGAGCTCGCGCGCCGCGCGGGGATCGCGAAGTCGACGTTGTCCCAGCTCGAGGCGGGTGCCGGCAACCCCAGCGTGGAGACGCTCTGGGCGATCGCCGTGGTGCTCGACGTCCCGTTCTCCCGGCTGGTCGACCCGCCGGTGCGGGCGGTGCGGGTGATCCGGGCCGGCGAGGGCGTCGCGATCCCGAGCGAGCACTCCCCCTTCACCGGCACCCTGCTGGCCGCCTGCCCGCCGGGGGCGCGGCGGGACCTGCACGTCATCACCGCCGAGCCCGGCGCGCCCCGCAGCGCCCACGCCCACATCCCGGGAACGGTCGAACACCTCGTGGTCACCGCGGGGCGGTGGCGGGCAGGTCCTGAGGGCGAGGAGGTCGAGCTCGGCCCGGGCGACTACGCCTGCTTCCCGGGCGACCGGCCACACTCCTACCAGGCGCTCGACGCCGGGACCGCGGGCGTCCTCGTCATGGAGTACGTGTGAGCGGCCGCCCCCGGTAGCCGGGGACGGCCGCTCGGCCGAGGTCCGCGGTCAGCCGGCGCGGACCGCGCCGCTCACCAGCCCGCGCCGCCGCGGGTCGGCCACGCCGCCCGGGGACGAGGTGTCCGCCGGACCGGCGACCGTGGCGTCCGGCGCACCCTCGGTGACCCGGCCGGTGGCGGCACCCACCGAGGTCGCGGCGGCCGCCGAGGCGACGTCGGCCGTGCCCTCCGCCTTGTCCTTCGCGGTGGTCGCGCTCGCGTCGCCCTTGCTGTCGTAGGAGTACTGCTTGACCCAGTCGACGTACATGTAGGACTCCTCCACCTTGCCGCCGCCGTCCGGGAACCAGTCCTGCTGGATGCACAGGTGCATCGGGCCGGGCGGGAGGGTCGAGGTGTCGGTCGTGCGCCACCACTCCTTGCCGTCGACGTAGGCGGCGATGTGGTCCGGCGTCCACTCGACGGCCCAGTTGTGCCACTGGGTGGCGTCGATGTCGACGTCGCCGGAGAGCTGCGAGTTGTCGTGGCCGTAGTGCAGGAACATGTTCGTGGTCTGGCGGGTGTCGTCCATCATCTCCATGAAGTCGACCTCACCGCCGACGGGCCAGTTCTCGGCGTCGGGCCACAGCAGCAGCAGCGCGTGGTAGCTGGGGTCGCTCGCGGGCGACTTCACGCGCGCCTCCCACCGTCCGTACATCTGTCCGGGGTTCCAGGCCATGCCGCCGGTGGCACCGCTGGAGTCGCCCGTGACGGTCAGGTGGCCGTCCTTGACCGAGAACGCGTCCGGGGTCCGCCGGCCGTTGCCGCCGTGCCCGGGGCCGTCGTAGGTGTCCCACTCGTCGCTCAGTGAGGTGCCGTCGAAGGAGTCGACGCGGTTCGGCGTGCCCCAGTCGTGCATCACGGCGGCGCTGGTGTCCGCACCGGCGTCGCCCGAGGGCGCGGGGCAGGGCTGGGCCGGCAGGGTCTGGCCCGCGCCGGGGGTCGCTCCGGCCGCGGGAGCCGGGGTCGGGGCCCCGGGTGCGATGACGGGTGCGGTGCCCGGGGCTGTCGTGGGAGTGCCACCGGCCGCGGGGGTGCTCGGCGTGGCAGCACCGGGGACCGGAGTACCGGGCACGGGCACTGCCGGCACCGCGGGCACCGCGGGCGCTGCGGGCACTGCCGGCACCGCGGGCACCGCGGGCGCTGCGGGCACTGCCGCTGCGGGCGCCGGGAGCGCGGGCAGAGCCGGCACAGGGGCAGCGGCCGGCGCCGCGGGCACGGCCACACCGACGGCGGGGACACCGGCGGCGGGGACGGCCGGCGCGGCCGCCTGGTCGACCGTGGGAGCGGGGGTGGCCGGGGTCTGCCCCGCAGCCTGGTGGATCGCCGCGGACTGCGCCGCCGCGGTCTCCCGCATGGCCGCCGCCTGGTCGGCCGCGGTCCGGCGGAGCGCCGCGGCCCGGTCGGCGATGCTCGAGGCCGGTGCGGTCGCGGCCTGGTGATCGGCGTCCGCCGCCTTCGTGTCCGAGCCCCCGGTACCGGAGTCCCCCGAGCCCGAGGCCTCCTTCCCCGGGTCGCCCGAGCCCGACGTGCCCGTGCCCGAGCCACCCGAGCCGGAGGCGTTGCCGCCCTTGGCCGGATCCGCCGCGGTGCCCGAGCCGGCGCCCGGACCCGCCGGGGCCGTCGGGTCGGCCGGGGCCGTCGGGTCGGCCGGGGCCGACACCGCCGGCGGGCAGGTCGCGGTCGCCGCGGCCGAGGGGTCGGCCGGCGCTGCGAAGGCCGCCACCGACCCCGCGAGCATCGTCGCCACGACGATGCCGCCGATCGTCACGCTTCGCCTCATCGGACTCCTCCACCACTCGAACCACTGCTGTCACAACGGACACTAGAGCGCACACAGTCACCATGAGTCCCTGATTCACCACGTCGTGTGAAGCACCACCGCACCGGGTGACACGCTCCGTCGCGCCCGATTCGACCGGGTCACGGCCATCGGTCGACTCACAGCGACGAACGGGAGTCGAACGTCCGGTCGAGGCCAGCCCTCCTCGGACGGGTGAGATGAGCAGGTCGCGAGGCCCCGGGCGCGATCCCGCACCCGGAAGGCGTCCGGACGGTGGTCGCGACGGTGTTCACGGAGCGCGACCGGCCACCGCAACGGGGCGCTCCGACCGCGCACGCCCCCGCGTCCACACCATGATCGCCGCGGGAGTCACCGTCTGCGGCGCCGTCCGACCCTCCGGGCGCCCTCGTGGCGATCACCCGGAGCACGATCACGACGAGAGCGACCGCACCGCGGCACCGGCAACCGCCCCGTCACGACCGGAGCGATCATCGGGAGGCGGCACCCCCGAGACACGCGAACGCCCCCGCCGGCGGACCGGCGGGGGCGTTCGGGAGAGCTCGGGTCAGGTCACCAGCCGCGCTGGGCGTAGCGCTGCTCGGCGGGCAGGTCCGGGATGTTGATGCCCACCATCGCCTCGCCGAGGCCGCGGGAGACCTTGGCGATGACGTCCGGGTCGTCGTGGAACGTCGTGGCCTTCACGATCGCCGCCGCACGCTGGGCCGGGTCGCCGGACTTGAAGATGCCCGAGCCCACGAACACGCCCTCGGCGCCGAGCTGCATCATCATCGCCGCGTCCGCCGGGGTGGCGATGCCACCCGCGGTGAACAGCGTGACCGGCAGCTTCCCGGCCTGCGCGATCTCGGCGACCAGCTGCACGGGGGCCCGCAGCTCCTTGGCGGCGATGAACAGCTCCGCCTCGTCGAGCGTCCCGAGCCGGCGGATGTCCGCGCGGATCTGCCGCATGTGCCGGGTGGCCTCGACGACGTTGCCGGTGCCGGCCTCGCCCTTGGAGCGGATCATCGCCGCGCCCTCGGAGATGCGGCGCAGTGCCTCGCCCAGGTTCGTCGCACCGCAGACGAAGGGCACCGTGAAGGCCCACTTGTCGATGTGGTGCGCCTCGTCCGCCGGGGTGAGGACCTCGGACTCGTCGACGTAGTCGACGCCCAGGGACTGCAGGACCTGCGCCTCGACGAAGTGCCCGATGCGCGCCTTCGCCATGACCGGGATGGAGACGGCCTCGATGATCCCCTGGATCATGTCCGGGTCGCTCATGCGCGCCACGCCGCCCTGGGCGCGGATGTCCGCGGGAACCCGCTCGAGGGCCATGACGGCGACGGCACCGGCGTCCTCGGCGATCTTCGCCTGCTCGGGCGTGACCACGTCCATGATCACGCCGCCCTTGAGCATCTCCGCCATCCCGCGCTTGACGCGGGCGGTGCCCAGTTCGTGACCGGCCTGCTCGGACGACACTGTGGTGCTCCTTGTTCTCGACGACTGTGGGACTCGACGACGGTGGGACTCGACGACGGTGAGCCCTCGACGACCCTGCACGACGACTCCGGCCGGGCTCCGCGCCCGGAGGGCGTGGACGAGCGGCCCGTTCGATGGTACGCGTCGGCCCTGCGCGCTCTCGCCGCCGGATCCGCCCGGCGGGACCCGGTCAGCCGACCGGGTCCGGCCTGGTCGGGGGCACGATCAGCGTCGGAGCGGCGAACGGGGGCGGCACCGCGGCCGCGGGCGGGTCGGCGATCTCGACGTAGCCGGGAAGCGGTGCGGTGCCGTACAGGCGCAGCCAGCGCACCAGCCGCCGGGAGCGCAGACCCAGGGTGTCCCGGACCGCGTCGTTGTGGACGCGCCGGGCCAGCAGGACGAGCTGCTCGGCGTCGGCGATCTCGGTGAGCAGCGCGAGGGGCAGCGCGGAACGGTCGACGCCGCCGAGGCTGCGGGTGAGGGCGTTCTCCACCAGCTCGCGGGCGTGGATGCCGTCCTCCGCCCGGCGCGGCAGGCCCTGCACCGCCCCTCCCCCGGCGGCCAGGGCCACGGCGCGCAGGTCGGGCCGGCCGAGCACGTCCGCGACCCGCAGCCCGACCTCCGCCCGCCTGGCCAGCGCGGACTCCAGGCCGACCCGCGCCGCGTCCGTGCGCTGGTGGAGCCGGTCGAGCCGGCGCACACGGGCCACGCACAGCACCGTCACCCAGACCACGACGACGAGCGCGACGGCCACGCCCAGGGCGACGAGCCCCGACGGCAGCCCGGTCACGCCGGCCGCACCACCTGGCGCGGGTCCGCGGCGATCGCCGCCTGGTAGACCTGCAGCACCTGGGCCGCGACGACCGGCCAGTCGTACGTCTCCGCCCGCTGCCGCCCGGCCGCGGACAGCGCGGCCCGGCGCAGCGGGTCCGCGAGCAGCCCGCCCAGGGCCGCGGCCAGTGCGGCCGCATCGCCCGGCGGGACGAGCACGCCCGCGCCGTCGACGACCCGGCGGAAGGACTCGAGGTCGCTGGCCACGACGGGCGCGCCGGCGGCCATGGCCTCGGTCAGCACCATGCCGAAGCTCTCCCCGCCCAGGTTGGGGGCGCAGAACACGTCGACCGAGCGCAGCGCGGCGGCCTTGGTCCGCTCGTCGACCGCACCGAGGATCTCGAGCCGGTCCGCCACCGGCCCGGCCTCGCGCCGCAGGTCGTCCGGGTTGCCCCGGCCCACGACCAGCAGCCGCGCGTCGAGCTCGCGCAGGGCGGGATCCTGCAGCGCCGACAGCAGTACCGGCATGCCCTTGCGGGGCTCGGTGAACCGCCCGACGAACCCGATCGTCGGTGTCCGCGGGTACCTCGGGAGCAGCGGGCCGCGGGCGAACCGGGCGACGTCCACGCCGTTGGGGATCTCGGTCGCGTCCCCCCCGAGGTGCTCCACCTGCACCCGGCGGGCCAGCGTGGACACCGCGATCCGCGCCGTGACCTTCTCCATGAGCGGCCGCAGCACCCCACCGAACGCCTGCAGCGTGCGGGAGCGCTCGGTGGAGGTGTGGAAGGTGGCGACGATCGGCCCCTCGGCGGCGAGCAGCGCCAGCACCGAGACCGAGAAGGTGGTGGGTTCGTGCAGGTGGACGACGTCGAAGCGGTTCGCGGCGAGCCACCGCTTGGCCCGCGCGTAGGTCACCGGGCCGAACGTCACCCGCGCCACGGACCCGTTGTAGGGCACGCCGAGCGCCTTGCCGGCCGGGGTGACGAAGTCCGGGACGACCGTGTCCTCGTCCGCCGGGGCGAGCACGGACACGTCGTGACCCAGCGAGCGCAGCGCCCGGGCCAGGTCGACGACGTGCGCCTGCACCCCGCCCGGCACCGCGAGCGAGTAGGGGCACACGATCCCGATCTTCACCTGGCCGCGATCCTCACCGGGTCAGCTCCTGCAGCATGTGCCAGTCCTGCGGGTACCGGGAGATGTGCTCCTCGAAGTGTCGCGCCAGCTCGACGGTCGCCTTCGGCACACCCGCCCGGTCCGGCACCGGGATGGGCGCGGAGATCGTGGCGCCCCAGCCGCCGGGGGTGAAGAAGGGGCCGATGGCGTGCAGCTGGGCGCCGGTGAGCGCGGCGAGCGTGGCGGGCCCGGCCGGGAACCGGACCGTCTCGCCGAAGAACGGTGCCTCGATGCCGGTACCGGTGAGGTCCCGGTCCGCGACCAGGCAGACCATCCCGCCGGCCCGCAGCCGCCGGGTGAGCGCGAGGTGGGCGCGCCGGCCGTCGTCCTGCGCCACGATCTCGAAGCCGAGCGACTCGCGGTAGCCGACGAACCGCCGGTAGAGCGACTCCGGCTGCAGCCGCTGCGCGACCGTCGTCATCTCCGGGGTCAGGCCCCGGCGGCGCATCTCCTCGATGATGTAGACGCCGGCCGCGTCCCAGTTGCCCGCGTGGGGCAGGGCGAACACGACGCCGCGGCCCTCGAGCATGGCCTCCATCGCGCTGTCGACGCCCGTGGTGTGCGGGGCCATGCCGGCGTGGACGCGGACCGGGTCGAGGGCGGGGAGCCGGAACGCCTCGTTCCAGTAGCGCGCGTAGCTGCGCATCCCGGCCTTGACCAGGCGGTCGAGCTCGGCCCCGGAGGCGTCCGGACGGACCCGGCGCAGGTTGGCGCGCAGGACCCCGGTCGCCCCGCGGCGGGTGGCCAGGTCGGCTCCGGCGCGGAACACGGCCGCCGCGACCGGCGCGGGGACGTGACGCAACCCCCGCCAGGCCGCCGCGTAGCCGAGCTCCGCGGCCTTCACGCGCTCGTCTCCCGGGCCTGCTCCTGGGCGCTGCGGTACACCAGCCACATCCGCTGGAACACCGTGAACACCGACGCCGCCGCGAGCCCCCACAGCGCCACCTGCAGCGCGTAGGGCACGCCCACACCCTGCAGGAACGTGCCCAGCAGCACGACGATCAGCCGCTCGGCGCGCTCGACCAGCCCGCCGTTCGCGTCCAGCCCCATGCCCTCGGCCCGCGCCTTGACGTACGAGATGAGCTGGCTGCTGACCAGGCAGATCATCGCGGCGACGCCGAGCACCCGCTCGTTCCCGACGCCGAGGCACCACCACGTCAGCCCGGCGAGCAGCGCGCCGTCGGCGATCCGGTCGCAGGTGGAGTCGAGCACCGCACCGAACGGGGTGCCCTTGCCGCGCGCCCGCGCCATGGCGCCGTCGACCAGGTCGAGCAGCACGAACAGGGTGATGATCCAGGGCCCGATCGCCAGCTCGCCGCGCGGCAGGAACCACAGCGCGGCGGCCGAGGCCCCGACCGTCCCGATCACGGTGACGACGTCCGGTGTCACACCTCGCTGCACGAGGGCCCGGCCGACCGGGTCGGTGACGCGGTTGACGTGGACTCGGGCCGAGCCGCTCAACATCGGACGTTCAGCATCGGGTGGGGCCGACTCCTGCCGGGTCTGGCGGACGGGATCCGCGGTGGTCCCGCGGGACGCCAGACTAGTCGGGGCGCACGTCACCGGTCGTGCCGGTCCTCCACGCCGTTCTCAGCGGGCTCCCAGCCCGGCTCCCAGGCCCCGGCCAGCAGCTCGCGCGTCTCGGACAGCAGCTGGGGGATCACCTTCGTCTGCCCGACGACGGCGATGAAGTTCGCGTCCCCGCCCCACCGGGGCACGACGTGCTGGTGCAGGTGCTCGGCCAGCGAGCCGCCGGCCACCGTCCCCAGGTTCAGCCCGGTGTTGAACGCGTGCGGTGCGGACACCTTCTTCATGGCCCGGATCGCGCGCTGGGTGAAGAGCATCAGCTCGTGCGACTCCGCCGGCGTCAGGTCCTCGAGATCGGCGACGTGCCGGTACGGCAGCACCATCAGGTGCCCGGGGTTGTACGGGTGCAGGTTGAGCAGCGCGAACACGCTCTCACCGCGTGCGACGACCAGCCCCTCGTCGTCCGGGAGGGAGGGGATGCGGCAGAACGGGCAGCCGCCCTCCCCGGCCTCCTTGATGTAGGCCAGCCGGTGCGGCGTCCAGAGCCGGCGGAACCCGTCCGGGGTGCCGACCCCGTCCCTCCCCTCGATCTCGGGGGCGTCGTCGGCGGCCTCGTGCACGCGCCCGATCCTAGTCGGGCGTCGGGGCGCCGCCGCCGAGGCCGCCGCGCCGCGTCGCCCTCAGTCGTTGTCGACCCGGAACACCCGGTACTCGACCGCGGGTCCGGGCAGCACCCGCCCCTGACCCAGGAAGACCGTCCGGTTCATCCAGGCGTAGCGCTCGTCGCCCGTCTCGGCCCGTGGCGCGGTGAAGAAGTACTGCGCCCCGTACTCGGTCGCCGGGCCCTCGCCGCCGACCGCGGCCATGACGCCGGGCGAGAGCTCGAGGACGCCGTGGTACTGGATCAGGACGATCGCGCCGTCCGAGGTCTCGAGTGTGGCCCGGACGTCCAGCCGGCCCATCCCGTCCGGCCCGGCCAGCAGCCAGTCCCCGCTCGCGCCGACCAGCCGGCCCTTGACGCGGTCACCCGCGACGTCGCCGCCGGTGACCGTGAAGAGCATCCGCTGCCCGAACGGGCCGGCACCCGCGTCGTGCAGGGCCAGATCGGCGTGCATCTCGAACTCGAGCGCCAGCTTCGGCATCGGGACCACCTCACAACACTGTGATGAGGCCCTCGATGATGGAGCCGGCGTCGGGTGCCTGTCACCCCCCGGCGCGTACGTACAACTGCGCAGTTGCCGCGCTCGCTCAGACCGTGAAGGTCTCGGCGGTGGGGCTGGCGTTGGTCCGGCTCGCGATCCAGGCCGTGATGGCCTCGACCGCCTGCGCGACCGGGATGCCGTTCACCTGGGTGCCGTCGCGGAAGCGGAAGCTGACCGCGCCGGCCTCGACGTCCCGGGCCCCCGCGAGCAGCAGGAAGGGGACCTTCTGCAGCGTGTGGGTGCGGATCTTCTTCTGCATCCGGTCGTCGCCGGCGTCGAGCTCGACCCGCACGCCCTTCGCCTTCAGGGCGGCGACGATCTCCTCGACGGCCGGGACCTGCTCGTCCGTCACCGGGATCGCGACGACCTGGGTCGGGGCGAGCCACGCCGGGAACGCGCCGGCGTAGTGCTCCAGCAGCACGCCGAAGAAGCGCTCGATCGAGCCGAACAGCGCGCGGTGGATCATGACCGGGCGCTTGCGGCTGCCGTCCGACGCCGTGTACTCGAGGTCGAAGCGCTCGGGCAGCATCAGGTCGACCTGGATGGTGGACATCTGCCAGCTGCGGCCGATGGCGTCCTTCGTCTGGACGCTGATCTTCGGCGCGTAGAAGGCGGCGCCACCCGGGTCCTCGGTGAGCTGCAGACCGGTGTCCTCGGCGACCTTGCGCAGGACGGCGGTGGCGCGCTCCCACTCCTCGTCCGACCCGATGGACTTGTCCGGGTTGCGGGTGGAGATCTCCAGGTAGAAGTCGTCGAGCCCGTAGTCCCGCAGCAGACCGAGCACGAAGTCGAGCAGGGAGGCGATCTCGCCCTCCATCTGCTCCTCGGTGCAGTAGATGTGGGCGTCGTCCTGGGTGAAGCCGCGGGCCCGGGTCAGACCGTGGATCACACCGGACTTCTCGTACCGGTACACGGTCCCGAACTCGAAGAGCCGCAGCGGGAGCTCGCGGTAGCTGCGGCCGCGCGCGTCGAAGATCAGGTTGTGCATCGGGCAGTTCATCGGCTTCAGGTAGTAGTCCTGGCCGGGCTTGCGGACGGTCCCGTCGGCGTTCAGCTCCTCGTCGAGGATCATGCCGGGGTACATGCCCTCCTCGTACCACTCGAGGTGGCCGGAGGTGCGGAACAGCTGCCCCTTGGTGATGTGCGGGGTGTTGACGAACTCGTACCCCGCCTCCTCGTGGCGGCGCCGGGAGTAGTCCTCCAGCTCCTTGCGGATCACGCCGCCCTTGGGGTGGAACACCGCGAGGCCCGAGCCGATCTCGTCCGGGAACGAGAACAGGTCGAGCTCGGAGCCCAGCCGGCGGTGGTCGCGGCGCTCGGCCTCGGCGACCCGCTCCAGGTGGGCGTCGAGGGCCTCCTGCGACTCCCAGGCGGTGCCGTAGATGCGCTGGAGCTGCGGGTTCTTCTCACTCCCCCGCCAGTACGCGGCGGCGGAGCGGGTGAGGGTGAACGCCGGGATGTACTTGGTGGTGGGCAGGTGCGGGCCGCGGCAGAGGTCCGACCAGATCGTGTCGCCGGTGTGGGCGTGCACGTTGTCGTAGATCGTCAGCTCGCCACTCGCGTCGACCTCGACCACGTCCTCCTCGGGGCCCTTGAGGTCGATCAGCTCGAGCTTGTACGGCTCGCCGGCGAGCTCCGTGCGCGCCTCGTCCTTGTCGGCGAAGCGGCGCCGCGAGAACCGCTGGCCGGCCTTGATGATCTTCTTCATCGCCGACTCGAGCTTCTTCAGGTCCTCGGGCGTGAAGGGCTTCTCGACGTCGAAGTCGTAGTAGAAGCCGTCCGTGATCGGCGGGCCGATGCCGAGCTTCGCCTCCGGGTACAGCTGCTGCACCGCCTGCGCGAGGACGTGCGCGGCCGAGTGCCGGATCACGCTGCGGCCCTCGTCGGTGTCCGCGGCGACCGGGACGACCTCCGCGTCCGCCTCCGGGGCCCAGGCCAGGTCCCTCAGCGCCCCGTCCGCGTCCTTGACGACGACGATCGCCTGCGGCCCGCTGGTCGGCAGCCCGGCCTCGCGGACCCGGGCGCCCGCCGTGGTCCCGGCCGGCACCAGGACGGGTCCCGATTCAGCCGCGGGCGGGGCGGGGACTGCGGACACGAGGTGCCTCCAGGAAGGTTCCGAACGACGGTGTGCCTCGATGCTAGAGGTGCGCGGCGAACGGGTTTCCCGTGGCACCCGGGCCGATCACTCCCGTCGGCGCGGCACGGCGTGGGCCACCCGGTACGGGTCCGCCTCCTCGTGCTCCTCCTGCTCGATCACCACGCGCCGCGGGGGCGGCGGCTCCCCCGGTACGGCGGGCGCGAACCAGTCCACGGGCCGCGGCGGCTCCGGGAGCGCGGCCGGGCGGGGAGCGAGCCCCCCGGTCGCTGCAGCGGCGGGAACGCGGCGCGGGAGCGGCGGCGCGCCCGCGTCCACGGGCCGGGCGGCGAGCTCCCTGGGGGGCTGTCCTCCCGCTCGCCCCGGCACGGTCCGCCTGCCGTCACCCGGGTGGCCCGGGGGCGCCGCGAGCGCGGCCGGTGCCGGGAGGACCGGGCGCGGTGAGCCGAACGGTTGCGGTGACGCCGCGAAGGCCCGGAACCGGCCGGGGTCCGGTGGGGGTACGGGAGCGCGCTCCTGCGCGGGAGGCGTCACGGGAGCAGGCACTCGGGGCACCGGACCGGACGAGTGGATGCCGGGCGAGTGGATGCCGGGCGATCCGGGGTCCGGGGGAGGTCCGGAACCCGCGGCGGGGGACGAGTGGGGCCGGGGCGGGACCAGGGCGGCGGGGTCGATCCTGTCCAGCGCCCGCCGGACCTTGCGCAGGTTCCGCTCGGGCGGGGCCACGAGCACGGCGAGCACCAGGCCCGGGCCGTACGGGTCCGGGAGGCCGCGGAGCACGTGCAGCGCCGCGGTCCCCTGCCGGATGACGATCTCCGTCGGCGTTCCGCGGACCACCCGGGACAGCACGCCGGACGCGCGCATCACCTCGGCCTGCGCGGCGGCCACGGCCTCGGTCTCGAGCCGTGCCCGCTCCGCGGTCTCCGCGTCGAGCGTGAGCCCGCTCTCCGCGTCGACGAGGACGCAGGCCAGCACGCAGGACTGGCGCAGCACCTCCCTCGCGGCGGTGCGCAGGACTCCGGGGCTACCGGGGATGCCGGGCACGCCGTCGAACCTCCTCGGTGCGGGTCAGCGCTGGGCGTTGGCCTGGAAGTACTGGCTGTCGCCGCCCTGGGCCGGGCGCGCGCCCGCGTTCGGGTGCGACATGTAGAACTCCTGCTCGATGACCTTGAGGTCGCGCCGCGCCATGGCCAGGTTGGCCTGCGCCCGGTTGAGCACCAGGTAGAAGAACAGCTTCTCGTCCGGCAGGCCGCGGATCAGCCGGATCAGGTGGTACTGGTTGTCGAGCGTGATCAGGATGTCCTCGATCTGCTCGCGCAGGTTGAGCTTCTGCGTGACCTCGATCTTGGTGCGGACGACGTCGCTGTTGCCGGGCGCCGCGACCTCGAGGTCGAACTCGGCGCTGCCGCCGCGGGAGCCGAGCGTCATGCCGCTGTCGTAGTCGACGATCGCCACGGCGAAGGCGCCCTTGATGTTGGCCGCCATGTCGAGGGAATGCTCGAGAGAGCTCATGTCTGCCTCCGATCACCGCCTCGGAAATGGTGGAGCCGGCGATCAAGTGGTGGGGTAGGGGAACGGTCAGGCTAGCGTAGGAATTCGGCGGACCGGACCGCGGTCACCGATTCTGCGGATCTTTTCACCGAAGTCATCCGAATGGAGCAGAACCGTTCCGGCGCCCGGTCGTTGCGAGCCCGCCGAGCACCGCCCGCACCTAGCGCAGACGCCGCCGCAGGCCCTCCGCCAACCGCCGCAGCGTCGGGACGTCGGTCGCCCAGGCACGCTCCTGCTCGCCCTCCGGCTCGCGGGGCGGCGGGATGACGGTGTCCTTCCGGCGGCGGGGCAGGGCCGTCCCGTCGCCGTCGGCGGTCCGGGGGGACGGGACCGCCGGCGGCTCCTCCGCGCGGCCCGCCGGGGCCCGTCGGGACCGCGACACCGGCCCGGGAGCCGGCCGCGCGGAAGGTCGGGCCGGGGCGGTCGGGGCTGGGCGGGGCGGGAGCGGGGGGCGCGCCCGATGGGCCGCCGCGAAGAACTCCGCGGCGAGGGAGGCGGAGCGCACCGCCACGGGATCCGGCCCGGGCTCCGGGCGGCGCTCGGCCCGGTCGGCCGCCGCATCGGCAGCGGCCCTCGGTGCGCGCGACCCGCGGCGCGGTCCGCCGTTCGCCGGGCTGCCGCCTACCGGGCCGCCGCTCGCCGACCCACCCTTCGCCTGGCCACCCTTCGCCGGGCTGCTGCTCGCCGCGCCGCTGCCCGCCAGGCCGTCGCTCGCCGGGCCGCCCTTGCCCGGCCGACTGCTCTCCAGGCCAGTGTTCGCCGGGCCACTGTCCGCCAGCTCGCTGCTCGCCGCGCCGCTGACTGCGGCGCGACCGTCTGCCGGGCCGCTGCCTGCGGGGCCACTACCTTCCGAGCTACTGCGTGCCGAGCCGCTGCGTGCCGGGCCGCTGCCGGCCGAACGGCTGCGTGCCGAGCCGGCGGCCGCCGGGCCGGCAGCCGCCGGGACGCCGCTCCCCCGACCACTGCTCGACGGGGTTCCGGCGTCGACGGCCCGCTGATCCACCTCGACGTCGACCGCCGCTGACGGTCGCCGGGGTGCGGAACTGCCGGGATCGGTACCCGCCGCGACGTCACCGCGACCGCCGACACCCGGTGACTCTCGTTGCGCTGCAGAGCTTTCTGTCGCATGACCGGGCGGAGCAACCGCGGCCGGGCGGGAGCGGAGCGGAGCGGATCCCGGAGTGGGCAACGCCGAGATCGCTCCCCCGGTGCGGCCCTGCCGGGAGCCCGGGGCCTGCCGCCGGCTCCGCTGCGGACCACCCTCGACAGCCCTTCCCGGCGCCCGCTGCCCCCTCGACGAGCCGCCGTCCTCGTCGCTCGAGGGTCCCCTGCCCCGCGCGCGGGGCAACCCCTCGCTCAGCCCGTCGGACCCCTCGCGGCCTCGCCCACCCGACGCCGCACGGCCCCGCGCACCCGAAGGCTCACCAACCCGGTCGGCCGTCGGTCCGGCGCCCTGCCCGCTCGACAGCCCGCCGCCCTGCCCGCTCGACGCCCCACCGGCTCGGCGGCTCGACGACCCGCCGCCCTGCCCGCTCGACGACCGGCTGCCCTGCCAATCCGACGGCCCGCTGTACCGCACGCTCGACGACCCGCCGGCCCGCCCGTCCGAGGGCCCGCCGCCCTGCCGCGTCGATGGCCCGCCCCGCTCCACCGACAGGCCACCCCGCACGCTCGGCGCCCCGTTCCGACCGTTCGACTGCTCGCCATCCGGACCGTCCGACGGCCCGCTGGGCAGCCCTCCGCCGGGCGCGCCCGGCGCACCGCGCAACCCGTTCAGCCGGCCACCGCCGTCCCGGCCGACCGGCCGACCGTCAGGCCCCCCGGGAGAGGAGACGCGCGGAGCCGGCACGGCCCTCGGAGCGACGGCGGACGGCAGACCGACCGGGCGCGAGGCCGGGCGGGCGGACCGGCGCGGCGCGACCGACTCGATCTCCCGGAGGACCGCTGCGAGATTCGCCCGGGAGCGGGAGAGCCGGGCGTAGAGGACACCGGCACGGGAGTCGTCGTCGAGCATCACAGGGGCCAGGACCTGAACCGTGCGACGATCGGTCACGACCAGCGTGTGCAGATTTCCGGCGCGCGGGCCCGCAATGTTTCCGGCAGATTGCAGAGCCCCGATGATCCCTTCCGGGGGAATCGGCGGATCCTCACCGGAAGCAGTTTTCACGACTGTCGCCGACCGGCCGTCGAGAACGCATGCGAATGAGACCCCCGCCATTGTCGCCAGGGATCGCAAAACGCTTTCCGGATCGGCCACGCGAAAGTCTCTCACACGGCGAGAGAACTATTGCTCCTCAGCCCCTTCGGGGTACAGCCGATTGGCCCATTCGGCGAGAGGCCACAGGGCTGCACGGTCGTACGCCGGACCCCCGAACGCCAGCCCCCGGAACGGCGGCCCGGCGTCGGGACGCCCCTCTTCCGGGGTCGGTAGGGCGCGGAGAGGATCACGGCCGTTTTCCGCCGACACCGAACCCCTGGCCCGCGCCCTGTCCGGGAGCCGCGCGGCGGCCGATCGACGTCGCCTCATGATCACGCATTCGGCCGTACGTGATACGCCTGAACGGATCAGCTCGTTTCCGCGTGACGGCCCCCTCGAGCCGAGCCCAGGGAACTCGACGAGCGGTCGCGTGGGGACACGGCGCGGCGGCTGCCCCGGAGCCGATCCGGCAGCCGGTCGGTCCGCGGTGGCACCCGGCGCCGCCGGATGGTCCCCTGTTCCCATGACGAGCACGCCCGCCGCCGAGTTCCGGGCCGCGGTCGAGCGCGGTGACGCCGACGCCGCGACCGACCTCTTCATCGACCACGCCCGGTTCCACTCGCCGATCGTCCACCGCCCCTACGAGGGCCGGGAGGCGTTGCGGGCGATCCTGCGCGCCGTGGTGCAGGTCTTCGAGGACTTCCGGTACACCGCCGAGTACCAGGGCGAGGGCGGGCACGTGCTGGTCTTCGAGGCCCGCGTGGGCGACCGGGCACTCGAGGGGGTCGACATCCTCCGCGAGCGGGACGGGCGCCTGGCCGAGCTCACCGTCATGATCCGCCCCTACTCCGCCGCGACCGCGCTGCGCGAGCGGATGGCCGCGCTACTGCCCCCGCACTGACCACGGCATCCGCGCCGGCCCGTCCCCTGTTCCGCGCCGTACACGGCCCCCCGGCGCCGCACAGGGGTGCGGGTCCGTGGGCACCGCACCCGGGATCGCGGTCCGCACCAGGGCGATGCCGTCGTGGCGGCGGACCGCGCGTCGACCTTCCTGCCGTCGAGCGTGATCGACCCGCGAGCCGAGGGATCCGGCGGGCGGTGCGCGGCGCCGCTGGTCGCCGGTCGGCGGGCCCGGGCCGGTCCGCTCACATCCGGACGGCGGATCGCCGGCCCGCCGTGATCACGCAGGGTTGCCGGTCACCCCGCCGAAGCCCTGGTCCGGTGCCGTCATTCGGGTGAGTTCGACCTGTGGCCGCACCGCCCCCCGGGCGTCGCCGTTGACCCCTCTGACGACGACGTGGAGCCCGAACGGAGTGAACGGGTGCTCCGCACGGACCAACCCCGCCCGACCGAGGGCGTGGCCGCGACGAGAGGGGAACGAGCGTGCCCGCTGGAGGTCAGGGCCCGGCACAGCGCCCGGGCGCGCCCCGGCAGCCGGAACCCCGTACCTCGCAGCACCCCTCCTCGCCGCACTCCTCCTCGCCGCATGCCCCGTCGGCACAGGTCCACCCGGCGCAGGTCCACTCGGCACAGCCCGTCTCGTCGCAGTTCGCCTCGTCGCAGTTCGCCTCGTCGCGGCCCGCCTCGGCTCAGTCCCTCTCGTCGCCACACCCCGGTCCCGGTGCCCCGGGCCGGCCCGGAGCGGCCCGCCAGGCCCGGTCCCGCTCCACCCATCCGTCGTTCCCGTCGGTCCAGGGCGCCTCCCATCGTCCGGCACCGGGTCGCCCCGCATCCCCGGCGCAGTCCGGGCCGCGCCACGCCTCCCCCACCCCGGACGGCCGCCACCCCTCCTTCCCGCCGATCCCGCGCCCGACGCCCGACCGTCCCCCGGCCCCCCGGCCCGCGCCCGAACGCCCGTCGGCCCCCCGCCCGGCAGCGGAGCGCCCGTCGCCGCCCCGCGCCCGCAGCCCCGAGCACTCCCCGGCCGACCGTCGCACCCCGAAGGCCGCCACGGACGGCCGCACCACGGCCGGCCCCGCGGGCAGCAGCGCCACGGACGCACCCACCGGCCACCGCGCCACGGACGCCCCCTCCGGGCGACACACCCCAGACGCCCCCTCCGGGCGACACACCACGGACGCACCGACCGCCCACCGCACCTCGGGCACGCCCACCGAGCGCCGCACAGGAGGAGACGCTCGCCGCCGAGCCGCAGACTCCCCCGCCCACACCCCCACCTCGACACGTGCGGCCGGGGCCCGCCGCACCGCCTCCTCGTCGGGCAGCCGCACCACGTCCTCGTCGGACACCCGCACCACCACCCCGTCGGACAGCCGCACCACGTCCTCGTCGGACACCCGCACCACCACCCCGTCCGACAGCCGCACCGCGACCCCGCCGGACACCCGCTCCGCCGCCACCGCGGCCGCCCGCAGCGCGTCGACCGACCACACCCCCACCCCCACCCGTCGCCGCAGCCACCGCTCCGGGCGCCGTCGTGCCGCCGGGGTCGCCTGGTGGCAGACCCCCGACCAGCGCGGCCGGCGCGGCGCCGCGACCACCCGCGCCACCGCCGTCGGCACCGCGCAGGCGGAGGCCGAACCCACCGGCCCCACCGGCCCGCTCGCCCTGCTGCGCCGCCGCTTCGGCCCCACCGCCCATCGTCGGCCGCTCACCACGGCGGAGCGCGCGGCCCGCCGGCGGCGCCGGATCAGGTGGGGCCTGCTCGGCGGTCTCGGTGCGGTGGTCCTGCTGCCGCTGCTCCTGCTGGGGATCGGCTGGATCGCGTTCGCGATCCCCACCGCCGACGACGCCGTCAACAACCAGGTGGCGACGATCTCCTACGCCGACGGCGCCGACCTCACCCGGCTCGTGCCCGAGGCGGGCAACCGCACGAAGGTCACGACCGACCAGATCCCGGTCCAGGTGCGCGAGGCGGTGCTGGCCGCGGAGGACCGCACCTTCTACTCGAACCCCGGCTTCGACCTCTCCGGCATCCTGCGCGCGGCCTGGAGCCAGCTCCAGGGCGGCGTCGGAGGCGGCTCGACGATCACCCAGCAGTACGTGAAGAACGCGCTCGTCGGCGACCAGGTGTCGTTGTGGCGCAAGTACAAAGAGCTCATCGTGAGCCTGAAGGTGAGCCAGGAGAAGTCGAAGGACGAGATCCTCACCGACTACCTCAACACCATCTACTTCGGACGCGGCGCCTACGGCATCCAGTCCGCCTCGCAGGCGTACTTCGGCAAGGACGTGGGGCAGCTGACGCCCGCGGAAGGTGCGTTGCTGGCCGGCGTCATCCAGTCGCCGTCGCGGTGGGATCCCGCCATCGACCCGCAGAAGGCGGTGCAGCGCTGGGGGTTCGTGATGGACGGCATGGTGAGCCAGGGCTGGCTGAGCCCGTCCCAACGCGACGCCGCGACGTTCCCGGCGACCCAGCAGCGCAAGCCGATGTCCAGCGGCTCGTTCGGCGACAGCCGCGGCCACCTCGTCACGGCCGTCAAGTCCGAGCTGGACTCGCTCGGCATCACCGACCAGGAGTTCGCCCAGGGCGGCCTGCAGATCACCACCACGATCGACGCCGACCAGCAGGACCGCGCGGTCGCCTCGGCGCAGAAGGCGCTCGCCGGGCAGCCGGACAACCTGCGCTCGTCGGTCGTCGCGATCGACCCGAAGACCGGCGCGATCACGGCGTACTACGGCGGCGACAACGGCGTCGGGCTGGACTACGCGCAGGTCAAGAAGCAGCCGGGATCCACCTTC
Source organism: Pseudonocardia ailaonensis (assembly GCF_039531635.1). NCBI lineage: Bacteria > Bacillati > Actinomycetota > Actinomycetes > Pseudonocardiales > Pseudonocardiaceae > Pseudonocardia > Pseudonocardia ailaonensis. The sequence continues at coordinate 482,534 of NZ_BAAAQK010000003.1, forward strand.
AAGCCGTTCGTGGTGCTGGCGGCGCTGATGCACGATCCGCCGATCGGGCTCGGCACGGTGTTCGACGGCAAGGAGGAGACGGGCCTGCGCAACGCCGACGGCGCCGACTGCGACCGCTGCGACATCAAGCAGGCGATGACGTTGTCCAACAACGTCATCTTCACCAAGCTCGCCGCGAAGGTCGGGCCGGACGCGGTGGCCTCTGCCGCCCGCGCCGCCGGCATCACCTCCCCGCTGACCAATCCGGACGCCCGGCTCGCCCTGGGCAACAAGGAGGTCAGCCCGCTCGAGCTGGCCTCGGCCTACGCGACGATCGCCGGCGGCGGGGTGTGGCACGCCCCGCACCTGGTCTCCAAGGTGGTGACGTCCGACGGCCGGGTGCTCTACCAGGCTCCCGACTCCGGCGGCGAGCGGCGCTTCCCGGAGCAGGTGGCGCGCAATGTCGTCGAGGCGATGAGCGGGGTCGCCCCGGCGGACGGGCTCACCATCGGCCGCCCCGTCGCCGGCAAGACCGGCACCGTGCAGTCCCGGTTCGAGGGCCAGAACAACGACGCCTGGTTCTCCGGCTTCACGCCCGACCTGGCGACGACGGTGTGGGTCGGCACGGACATGAACTCGCCGATCAAGACGTCGTCGGGCACCCCGATCGAGGGCGCGACGATGCCGGGCAAGGTCTGGCAGAACTTCATGCAGCAGGCCACGGCGGACGAGCCGGCGAGCCAGCAGAGCTTCGGCACGTTCCGCCCGATCGGCACCCCGCCGTCCGACCTGCCCCCGAACGCCCCCGAGCAGGCCTCGGCGAGCGCCGCGCCGAGCAGCAGCGCTCCCCCGTCGGCGTCGGTCGAGGCCACCCCGGTCGACCCGGCCGCCCCGAGCGCCCTACCGCAACCGGGCTCCGGGGCCGTCCCGACCACCGAGCCGGAACCGCCGCGCCGCAACGCGGACCCCGGCCAGGGGCGTTCGCCCACCACACCGCAACGCACGACGACGACCGCGCCGCCCCCCGCCCAGGACTGCTCCCTGCGCCCCTGCGGTTAGCCCAGCGCTTCCAGGTCCTCGCTCGGGAGCACCAGCGTCGCCCGGTCCCTGGTCGCGCGGACCCGGACGGCGTTCGGGCCGTCGACCCGCTCCGCCCACTCCGCCGCCTCCGCCGGGGCCTTGCCGAAGCGGATGTGGCGGGCCACCAGGCGGTCGAGCCGCAGATCCTCGCGGAGGTCGCAGAACCACACCTCGTCGAGCTCGGCGGCAACCGCCGGCCACGGGTCGTCCGGGAGCAGCAGGTAGTTGCCCTCGGTCACGATCAGGCGGGCGTCCGGTGGCACGCCGATCGCCCCGGCGAGCGGCTGTTCGAGCTCCCGCTCGAAGGCGGGCGCCCACACCGTGCCGGGCTCGCCGGACCGCAGCCGGCGCAGCAGGGCGAGGTAGCCCGCGGCGTCGAAGGTGTCCGGGGCGCCCTTGCGGTCCCGGCGGCCGAGCCGATCCAGCGCGACGTCGGCCAGGTGGAAGCCGTCCATCGGCACGTGCACCGCGCCCTCGACCCGCGCGGCGAGGTGCTCGGCGAGGGTCGACTTGCCCGAGCCGGGTGCCCCGGCGATCCCGAGCAGCGCGGGACCGGGCCGGGCGGCGAGCGCGCGGGCCCGGTCGAGCAGGTCGGTCACGAGACCCGCACGGCCAGCACCACCACGTCGTCTCCGGTGTCGGCGGTGCTGCCGGTGACGAGGTGCTCGCAGAAGGCCTGCAGCTCGAGGCCCGCCCCGGACCGCACCAGCGCCAGCAGGTCCCGGGCCGCGCGGTCGTCCGGGTCGTTGCGGCGCTCGGCCAGCCCGTCCGTGTGCAGGACGAGCGTGGCCCCCGCCGGCAGGGTGATCTCCTGGTCGTGGCGCAGCCGGTCCGGGTCCACCCCGAGGACGACGTCCACCGCACCCCCGAGGAACGAGGCCGTGCCGTCCGCCTCCAGGAGCACCGGCACCGGGTGCCCGGCGTTGGACCAGCGGAAGAGCCGCTGCTCGCCGCGCAGCAGGATCCGCCCGTGCAGCAGCGTGGTGAACCGCGTGACGTCGAGCTGCGAGGCCACCCGGTCCAGCCGGCGCAGCACGTCCGACGGGGCGCCGTCCGTGTCGTAGGCCAGCGCGCGCAGCATGCTGCGGAGCTGGCCCATGGTCGCGGCGGCGGCGAGGTCGTGCCCCGCGACGTCCCCGACGGTCAGGGCGAGGTCGCCGAACGGGAGGCGGAACACGTCGTACCAGTCGCCGCCGACCTCGACGTCCGCGGCCGCCGGTCGGTACCGGGCCGCGACGTCGATGCCGCCGATCCCGATGTCCGCCATGACCGGAGGCTCGGTGAGCATCGACTCCTGCAGGGCCAGGGACACCTGCCGGGTGCGCTGGAAGCGCCGGCCGTGCTCCACCGCGGCGGACGCCCGGGCGGCCAGCTCGGTGACCAGGGCCAGGTCGTCGCGGGTGTAGGCGGGGCGGTCGCCGCAGGCCGCGAACAGCAGCCCGGCGATCACCCGGCCGCCGGACAGGACCGGGGCGACCAGGCGGGAGTTCATCCCGACCCGGAGGCTCCACTCGAGCATCTGCGGGGTGCCGTCCCAGTGTGCGGAGTCCGGCGGCCCCTGCTCCAGCTCCGGCTGCCCGGTCCGCACGGAACGGGCGAGCGGGTGGCCGGGGCCGAACTCGAAGCGCGCGGACCGGTCGCTCCCGCCCGGCACCGGCGGGAGGCCCTCCCGCGCCCTGGTGACCGACCGGCGGCCGTGCACCGCGCGGCCCGGCTCGAGGCCGTCCTGCTCGTCGACCAGGTAGACCCGGCACAGGTCGGCGAACTCGGGGACGACGGCGTCGGCGAGCGCGAGCAGCTCGGTCTCCGGGTCGAGGGCCCGATTCACGGCCAGGGTCGCGCCGGCCAGGACGTCGAGCCGGTGGCGCGAGCGGCGCTCGTCGTCGATGTCGGTCTCGGTGCCCACCCACTCCAGCAGCCGCCCGTCCTCGCGCACCGGCTCGGCGCGCGAGCGGAACCAGCGCCAGCCGCGGGCCGTCCGCAGGCGATGGACGTGCTCGAAGCCGCCCGGGCCGCCCGACCCGGCCCGCGCCACCGCCGCCTGCCAGCCCTCGCGCTTGCCCTCCCGGTCGTCCGGGTGCACCGCGTCGAGGAAGCCCCAGCCGCGGTACTCCGCCTCGCTCTGCCCGGTGACCGCCCGGAAGCTGGGCGAGTCCTCGCTCGCGCTGCCGTCCGGCTCCCGGATCCAGACCGCGGACGCCGTCGCGTCGACCAGGCTGCGGTAGCGGCGCAGCAGCTGCTCGCGGGCGGTGGCCACCTCGGCCAGCTCGCGGCGGGTCCGCTCGGCCTCGGTGATGTCCGAGACCACGAGGCCGACGCCCTGGATGCTCCCGTCCGAGCCGTGCACCGGATAGCAGTTGATGACCCACGACTGCTCGGGGCCGGTGCCGTGCCAGAGCCGCCCGGTGACCCGGACGTCGGTCTGTGGCGCGTCCTCGGCGAGGGCGCGCCGCAGCACCTCCCCGATCCGGCCGCCGGTCTCGCCGTGGACCTCCTCGACCGTGCGCCCGTCGCGCTCGTCGGAGGTGCCGCCGTCGATCGCGGTCACGGCGGAGTTGACGCGGCGGTAGCGCAGCTCGGTGTCGAAGTACGCCAGGCCCACCGGGGCGTTCTGCCACAGGGCGTCGAGCAGCGAGAACGCCTCGGCGCCCGCCTGCGCGTCCGCCTGCTCCTGCAGGATCCCGACGACCGCGACCTCGCCCTCCCCCGGCCCGGCGTGCACCCAGAGGCTCCGGCCCGTGGGCACCTCGGCGGGCAGCGGAAGGCTGACCCGGCTGCGGCAGGCGGCGGCGAACATCTCGCGCACCGCGCGCAGGTCCACCGGGCGGCGCTCGGGCCGCAGACCGCTGCGGCCCAGGGCCTCCCCCGCACCCCAGCCGGTGAGCCGCTCGGCCTCGGGGCTCCAGAGCAGGACGGCGCCGTGGGCGTCGAGGGCGAAGATGCCGGCCGGCAGCCGCGCCACGACCCCGCCCACCGGCACCCCGTGCCGCGCGGGCTCGGGTGCCGGCCTGCGCAGCGGCCCGGTCATGCGCGCATTATGGACGTCGGCGGGCGCCGGCGACACGGGGCATACTCCCCCCGTGGACTCGGACGAGTTCGTCGAGCGGCCCCCGGCACCGGCCCTGCGCCGCTACGTCCGGCGACTGCAGGGCTACCGGGAGTACAGCGCGCGGCCCCGGCGGCGCCTGCAGGCCCCGGTGGGCTCGTGCGCGCTGATCCTGAGCTTCGGCGAGCGCCTGCGCCTCTACGGACCGGCCGGCCCGACCGTCGCCCGGTCCTTCCTCGCCGGCATGCACGACGCCGCCGTGCGCACCGAGTTCCACGGCCACCAGGCCGGTATGCAGGTGGATCTCTCGCCGCTGGGGGCGTTCGTGCTGCTGCGCCGGCCGATGGCGGAGCTGACCAACGAGGTCCCGGAGCTCGACCTGCTCGACGATCCGGAGCTCGCCGCCCTCGCCGACCGGCTGGCCGGCGACCCCGGCTGGGCCGCCCGGTTCGCCCGACTCGAGTCCTTCCTCGGCGCCCGGCTGCTCGCGGGCGCCGCCCGCGAGCCCGATCCGGAGGTCGCCCACGCCTGGCAGCTGCTCGTCCACCGATCGGGCGACGTCGGGATCGAGGCCCTCGCCGCCGAGACGGGCTGGAGCCGCCGGCACCTGCTGACCCGTTTCCGCAGCCAGGTCGGCCTCGCCCCCAAGACCGCCGCGCGGGTGCTGCGGTTCGAGCGGGCGAGCCGGCTCGTCGTCGCCCGGCCGGATCTCGCCGGGGTCGCGGCGGACTGCGGCTACTCCGACCAGGCCCACCTGACCCGGGAGTTCCGGGCGCTCGCCGGCGTCACCCCGACCGGGTACCGGCGCGCATTCCTTCAAGACGCGCCGGTCACGGCGTCCTAGGTTGGCCGCCATGGGAATCCACGTGACACTGCGCTACACCGATCCGCGGGCGGCGCTCGACTTCCTCACCGGCACCCTCGGGCTCGTCCCCGGCCACGTCATGACCGCGGACGACGGCTCCGTCGGTCACGCCGAGGTGTACTGGGAGGACACCGCGGTGATGATCGGGACGCGGGGTGGGGACGAGCGCTTCGACACCGGCCGCGCCGTCCTCTACCTGACGACCGACGACCCGGACACGCTGCACGACAAGGCCGTCGGCGCGGGTGCGGAGCTCGTGTACGGGCTCACCGACCAGTCCTACGGCTCGCGCGAGTTCGCGGTCGCCGACCCCGAGGGCAACGTGTGGTGCTTCGGGACGTACCGGCCGTCGCCCCCGTGAGCGCCGTCGACCGGCTGCGGGGGATCTGCCTCGCCCTGCCCGAGGCCTCGGAGAAGGTCAGCCACGGCGAGCCGACCTGGTTCGTGCGCAAGGTGTTCGTGTCGCTGTCCGACCACCACCACGACGACCGCGTCGGGTTCTGGTGCGCCGCACCGCCCGGCGTCCAGGAGGAGCTGGTGGCGGCGGACCCGGTGCGGTTCTTCCGGCCGCCGTACGTGGGGCACCGCGGCTGGCTCGGCGTGTACCTCGACGTGCCGCTGTCCGAGGAGGACTGGACGGAGATCGGCGGCATCGTCCGCGACGCCTACCTGTGTGTGGCCCCGAAGAAGCTCGCCGCGCAGGTGCGAGACTCGGGAGCGTGATCGAGCTCGACGGGTACCGCTACGAGTACGACGACGTCCCCGGCAGTGCCGACGCCGGACCCGCGCTGCTGTTCCTGCACGAGGGGCTGGGCTCGGTCGGGCTGTGGAAGGGCCTCCCGCAGCGGATCGCCGCCGCGACCGGCCGCCGCGCCGTCGCCTACTCCCGCCTCGGGCACGGCTTCTCCGACCTCCCGCCGGCCCCGCGCACCCCCGACTTCATGACGACCGAGGCCCGGACCGTCGTGCCGCGGCTGGTCGAGGCACTCGGCCTGGGCGAGCCGGTCCTGGTGGGGCACAGCGACGGCGGCTCGATCGCGCTGCTCGCGGCCGCCGCGCTCCCCGTCTCCGGGCTGGTCGTGCTGGCCCCGCACGTGCTCGTGGAACCGATGGCGCTGAAGGCGATCGAGGCCGCCCGTGAGGCGTTCGACGGCGGCGACCTGGCCGCCCGCATGGCCCGCCACCACCGCGACGCCGAGGTGACCTTCCGGAACTGGAACGACGTGTGGCTCGATCCGGCCTTCGCGGACTGGGACATCCGCGGCGAGCTCACCGGGATCACCTGCCCCGTCCTGGGCATCCAGGGCGACGACGACCCCTACGGCACGGACGTCCACGTCCTCGCGGTCCGCGAGGCCGCCCAGGGCCCCGTCGACCTCCTCCTCCCCCACGCGGGCCACGCCCCCCACCTCGACCGCCCCGCCCTCGTCGACGGCACGATCACCACCTGGCTGGGCTCCACGGACTGAGCGAACGGCGCTCTCGCTCATACCTAATGAACGAGCGGCCCGTTCACCGCCGCGGGTCCGCCGAGGCCCCCCGCTGCTCCGGGTGAGCGAACGGCGCGTTCGTTCATACCTAGTGAGCGAGGGGGCCGCTCGCTCATTCGCCCGACCAGCCGCGGACCTCGGTCGGGGTGATCACCAGGACCACCCCGTCCGGGCGGGCTTCCGCGTACTGGGAGTACTTGGCGCACAACGCCTCCAGGGCGCGGGCCCGCAGGTCGCCGGACTCGTGGACCGCGGCGGTGCCGTCGATCCGGACCCACCACAGGGCCGTCCAGTCGGCGTCGTAGTGGTCCACCAGCACGGCGGCGCGGGGGTCCCGCCCGACGTCGGCGAGCCTCGCCAACCTGGTGCTGCGCTTGGGTTTCACCTCGTCGACCACCGAGCAGACCAGCCCGTCGACCACGGCGAAGGTGATCGGGACGAGCCGCGGTGTGCCGTCGGCGCGGATCGTGGCGAGCCGCGCGACGGGGTGCGCGGCGGCCCTGCCGAGCCAGTCCGTCACGCGAGCGGCACCTCGACCCCTGTGGCGAGCAGCGCCGCGTCCCGGGTGTCCCGGCGCTCGTGTTCGAGGAAACTCGGTGCGGCGCAGAGGAAGAGCGTCCGCCCGTCGTCTCCGCCGAGGGCGACCGCGTAGCTGTGCAGCCCCTCGGGCAGCCGGACCTCGTCGGCGATCTCGCCGCCCTCGCGCACCCGGATCGCCCGGCCGTGGTCCGCGTCCGCCACCCAGATCGCGCCCTCGGCGTCCGGCTCGCTGATCCCGTCGGGGACCACGGCCAGCCCGGGCAGCACCGCGCCGACGTCCCGGCTCGTGGGCGGCTCCCCGAAGCGGGCCCACTCCCGGCGGTTCGCCAGCCCGCCGTCCGGACCGACGTCGAAGGCGGTCAGCCGGTTGCCGAAGCTCTCCGCGACGACCAGCGTCCGCCCGTCGCAGACGGTCCCGTTGGGGAACCACATGTCCTCGGCGACGATCTCCGCCCGCCCGTCGGGGTCCACGCGGATCAGGACCGCAGGCTCCATCGCCGCGCCGCCCATCAGGTCGAACCCGAAGCAGCCCACCCAGCAGCGGCCCTGCGGGTCCACCGCCATGTCGTTGAGCACGCCGCGGGCGAGGCCGGCGAGATCGGCGTGGGTGACCAGCGACCCGTCCGGCTCGCGGCGCAGGACCACCTGGTCGCGCATGGACGCGATGAGCACCCGTCCGTCCGGGAGCAGGCCCGTGCCCGACGGCTGGGCGGGCACCGTGGCCTCGACGCGCAGGTCCGAGCCGTCGGGCAGGGCGGAGAGCACCCGCCGGGTGTAGAAGTCGCTGACCCAGATCCGGCCGGCGCGCCAGCGCGGGCCCTCCAGGAACGACAGGTCACGGAGCACGGTCTCCATGCGGCAGCCTCCTCGCTGTCGGCCGGGTACGCCCCACCCTGGCACGGAATAGGCTCGCGGGCGCCACGGTTCGGGAGAGCAGTAGTTGCACTCGCAACCATATGGGAGGTCCCGATGCCCGCCGTCACCGTCTCCGACGTCACGACCCTGCCTCGCGTCCCCGAGCCCGGTCCGACCGAGCTCGACCGCGGCGTCCGGTCGATCACCACCGCCCCGCGCGGCTTCGAGGGCGAGGGCTTCCCCGTCCGCCGCGCCTTCCAGGGCGTGGATCTGAAGGACCTCGATCCGTTCCTGCACATGGACCAGATGGGCGAGGTCGAGTACGCGCCCGGCGAGCCCAAGGGCACCTCCTGGCACCCGCACCGCGGCTTCGAGACCGTCACCTACATCATCGACGGCGAGTTCGAGCACCAGGACAGCCACGGCGGCGGCGGGAACATCACCAACGGCGACACCCAGTGGATGACGGCCGGGGGCGGGCTCCTGCACATCGAGCGGCCCCCGGAGGCCCTCGTCGCCAGCGGCGGGCTGTTCCACGGCCTGCAGCTCTGGGTGAACCTGCCCAAGGCGCAGAAGTGGCTGGAGCCGAAGTACCAGGACCTGCGGGCACGCGAGTCCGCGCTGCTCACCACCCCGGACGGCGGCGCCCTGATCCGCGTGATCGCCGGCTCGCTGGCCGGGCACGACGGACCCGGATCGACCTACACGCCGATGGCGATGATGCACGCGACGGTCTCCCCCGGCGCACAGCTGCGGCTGCCGTGGCGGCGGGACTTCAACGCGCTCGTCTACGTGCTCTCCGGCGCCGGCACCGTCGGCAAGGACGCCCGGCCGATCCGCGAGGGGCAGCTGGCCGTGTTCGGGCCCGGTGACCTGATCACGGTGGCGGGCAACGTCGGGCAGGACTCCCGCACCCCGGCGCTCGACGTCGTGGTGCTCGGCGGACGGCCGATCCGTGAACCGGTGGCCTGGGGCGGGCCGTTCGTGATGAACACCCGCGAGGAGGTCATGACGGCGTTCGAGGACTACCAGAAGGGCAAGCTCGGCGTGATCCCCGCGTCCTACGTGCCCCACGGCGGTCTGGGAGGCTCGAGCTCGTGACGGAACCCATGATCCTCGACGTGGCCGAGTGGTCGCGCTTCGAGATCCACGTCGACGGCAAGCTGGCGGGCTTCGCGCAGTACAAGGTGGAGCCCGGGGTGATCACCTTCATCCACACGGAGATCGACGCGGCGTACGAGGGACAGGGCCTCGGCGGCACGCTCGCCCGCCACGCCCTCGACGCCGTGCGGAAGCGTGGCCTGGCGGTCCACCCGCAGTGCCCCTTCATCCGGGCCTGGATCGCCAAGCACCCCGACTACCTCGACGTCGTCCCCGTCGAAGTCCGCCCCCTCTACGACCTCTGACCGCCCCACCCCCGCGAGTCGGCACATTCGGTAGGCCGAACCACACGTTCACGACGTTCGTCAGCGTCAGATCCGGCCTCCCGACCCTGCCGTGCCGACCCGCGGGGACGTGGGTGGGGCAGGGAATTGTCGGGGGTGGCTCGTAGTCTCGGGGTGTGCTCGTCGTCCACGCCTTCTGGAGCCCCGGCCGGGGTCCGGTGCTGTGGGCGGAGGACGGTGAGCGGCCCGCCACCACCTCCCGCCGCTCGCTGCGCAGCGCCCGGCCGCACCCGTTCGCGGTTCCGGCCTCGCAGCTGGCCGGGATCCATCCCGGCAAGCAGACCTCCGTCACGCTGCTGCTGCCCAGCCGCGCGACCGGGCCGGTCGAGTCGCCGGAGCTGGTCCGCGCCCGCCCCGGCGGCCGGCGCTCGGCGGAGATCTCGCTGGTGCCGTGGACCGTCCCGGGCCTGGTCGTCGACCCGGCCGAGCTGACCGACCCGGCCGAGGACGTGCGGTACGGGCGTTCGGTCTCCCACCTGCGAGAACTGCTCGCATTTGCGGACGATCTGGTGTCCCGCGGCCGCGTGCTCCCCACTGTGGCATCGGGGCCCGAGGCGCGCTGGCGCCCTGTCGTCCAGGGGCTCGACGCGGTGGCCCGGCGGGCCCTCGTCGAGACGGTCCCGCCGGTCGGGCGCGCCGAGCAGCGCCGCTCCGGGGACACCGCCGGGCACTCCCCCGAGCTGCTGGTCGACGGTGCGCTCGCGACCCTCGTCGACGCCGCCGTCCGGGAGCGGCTGGGCCGCGCGGACGTGCCGGTCGCCCTCGTCCCGCCCCGGTCCGGGCGGGTCCCGAAGAGCCTGCCCGCCACCGAGGCCTGGCTCGCCGCGCTGGCCTCGGCCGATCCCCGTTTCACCGCGCCGGAGCGCGAGCTCGCCACCCTCGTCGACGCGCTGGCCCCCTGGGACGCGGTCACCACCGAGGAGACGGGCCCCGCCCGCGCCACCTTCCGCCTCGCGGAGATCGACACCCTCGACGATCCGGCGGACCCCGGGGACGACCCGCTCGACCAGACCGGCGACGGCACGCGCTGGGTGCTGGAGTTCCAGCTGCAGTCGACGGAGGACCCGAGCCTCGTCGTCACGGCGGAGGACGTGTGGGCCGGCCGCGCGGACCGGCTGATCACCGCCGCCCAGGAGCTGCTGCTCGCCGAGCTCGGCCGGGCCGCGCTCGTCTATCCGCCGCTCACCGCGGCGCTGCGCCGCGCGCGGCCCGAGGAGCTCGATCTCGAGGAGCTCGACGACGTCCACCGGTTCCTGACCGAAGACGCGGCGCGACTGGTCGCGGCCGGGTTCGGGGTGGAGCTGCCGGCCGGGTGGAACGGGCGCAAACCGTTGGGGCTCAGGCTCTCCGTGTCGTCGCCGGCGGCGCCGGGCGTGGTCACCCGTGGTGGGCTGGGCCGGGAGGAGCTGGCGAAGTTCCGCTGGACCCTCGCCGCCGGGGACGACGAGCTCGACGAGGAGGAGATCGCCGCGCTCGTCGCCGCCAAGGCCAAGCTCGTGCGGGTCCGCGGCCAGTGGGTCTCCGTCGACGCCGAGGCGCTGGCCCGCGGCCTGGAGTTCCTGCGGAAGCAGAACGCGCGGCGGGCGCCCACCGTCGCGGAGACCCTCACCGCCCTGCAGGGCGGCATCGACACCCCGCTGCCGGTCACGGCCGTCACGGCCGAGGGGTGGGTCGGGGACCTGCTCGGCGGCACCGCGGACCGCACGCTCGAGCCGATCGACCCGCCGCCCGGCTTCCGCGCCACGCTGCGCCCCTACCAGCAGCGCGGGCTCTCGTGGCTGGCGTTCCTGTCGTCGCTCGGGCTGGGCGCCTGCCTGGCGGACGACATGGGGCTGGGCAAGACGGTGCAGCTCCTGGCTCTCGAAGCACTCGAGAGATCCCGCGGTGCGGACGGCCCAACGCTCATCCTCTGCCCGATGTCGCTGGTCGGCACGTGGCAGCGCGAGGCCGCGAAGTTCGCCCCCGACCTGCGCGTGTACGCCCACCACGGCCCCACCCGGGACCGGGGCGAGCGGCTGCGCGAACGGCTCGCCGGCACGGACATCCTGGTCACGACGTACGGCACGGCCTCGCGGGACATCGAGGAGTTCGAGGCCCTCCCCTGGCACCGGCTCGTGCTCGACGAGGCACAGGCGATCAAGAACGCCAACGCCGCGCCGTCGAAGGCCGCCCGCCGGATCGTGGCGGGCCACCGGATCGCGCTCACCGGCACCCCGATGGAGAACCGCCTCGCCGAGCTGTGGTCGGTGATGGACTTCCTCAATCCCGGGATGCTCGGCACGCCGGAGCGCTTCCGGCAGCGCTTCGCGGTGCCGATCGAGCGGCACGGCAGCCCGGAGGCGGCGGAGTCGTTGCGGCGCATCACCCGTCCGTACCTGCTGCGGCGGCTCAAGACCGACCCGACGGTCATCGACGACCTGCCCGAGAAGATCGAGATCCGGCAGGAGTACCGCCTCACCCGCGAGCAGGCGTCGCTCTACCGCACGATCGTCGACGACATGATGGAGAAGATCGAGGACTCCACGGGCATTCAGCGGCGCGGCAACGTCCTCGCGGCGATGGCCAAGCTCAAGCAGGTGTGCAACCACCCCGCGCAGCTGCTGCACGACGGGTCGGCCGTCGGGAAGCGGTCCGGCAAGGTCGCGCGGCTGGAGGAGCTGCTGACCGAGATCCTGGCGGAGGGCGACAAGGTGCTGCTGTTCAGCCAGTTCACCGAGTTCGCCTCGATGCTGGTGCCGCACCTGTCCGCGCGGTTCGACCAGGAGATCCTGCACCTGCACGGCGGCACCCCGAAGAAGCAGCGGGACGCCATGGTGGAGCGCTTCCAGTCCGCGGACGGGCCGGCGATCTTCCTGCTCTCCCTCAAGGCCGGCGGCACGGGGCTCACGCTCACCGCCGCCAACCACGTCGTGCACCTGGACCGGTGGTGGAACCCGGCCGTCGAGGACCAGGCCACGGACCGGGCGTTCCGGATCGGGCAGAAGCGCAACGTGCAGGTGCGCAAGTTCGTGTGCCCGGGCACCGTCGAGGAGCGAATCGACGCGTTGATCGAGTCGAAGAAGGCGTTGTCGGACATGGTGATCAGCGACGGGGAGAACTGGCTCACCGAGCTGTCGACAGGCGAGCTCAGGTCGGTCTTCGCCCTGGGGGCGGAGGCGGTGGCCGATGAGTGACCAGCCCTTCTGGGCCGCCGACGACTACCCGAAGCGGGCGCTGCGGGTCGAGAACGGCATCCAGATCCACTCCACCCGCGGCACCGTCGCGCGCACCTGGTGGTCCAAGCGGTTCCTCGCCGTGCTCGAGGCCCTGGGCGTCGGGGGCCGGCTGCACCGCGGCCGCAGCTACGCCCGCTCCGGGCAGATCGTGTCCTGCGAGATCGACGCCGGCTCCGTCGTCGCGCTGGTCCAGGGCACCCGGCCGACCCCGTACAAGGTCCGGATCGGCATCCCGGCCTGGGGCAAGGAGGAGTGGGGCCGGGCGGAACAGGCCTTGGCGGACGACGCCTGGTACGCCGCCGCGCTGCTGGCCGGCGGGATGCCCACCGAGATCGAGGAGCTGTTCAACGGGCTGGGCCTGGCGCTGTTCCCGACCTCGCAGCGGGACCTGACCATGGACTGCACCTGCCCGGACTCGACGGTCCCGTGCAAGCACCTCGCCGCGGTGTTCTACCTGCTCGCAGAGCGGTTCGACGCCGACCCGTTCGAGGTCCTGGCGCTGCGGGGGCGGGACCGGGAGACGCTGCTCGCCAACCTGCGCCGCCGCCGCGGCTCCACGGCGCCCGAGCCGGTCGTCGAGGAGGACGCGGTCCCACTCGGGGAGCTGCTGGACAGCTTCTTCGCCGCCGGCGACCCGGACCTGGCCCGCTTCGCCCCACCGGTGCCCGAGCCCGGCGCCGTGCTCGACCAGGTGCCGGAGCTCCCCATCGAGGCCCGCCGGCACAAGGTCCGCGATCTCCTCCGCCCCGCGTACGAGGCCCTCTCCACCCCGTAGGCGCGTTATGGAGCCACAACTGTCGATTCCGGCCCTCGAAACGACAGTTGTGGCTCCATAGTGCGGCGAAACGTCCGGAACGCCCGCGGCGAATAGCCCGGTGTGAGCAACAGCGTCGCGGTCTCGTCCACGCCCGTGCTCGTCGTCGGGGCGGGGCCGGTCGGCCTCACCGCCGCCCTGGAGCTGCGGCGGCGCGGGATCGCCTGCCGGATCGTCGACGGCCTGAGCGAGCCGCCGCAGTACGCCAAGGCGGTCGGGGTGCAGCCCCGCACGCTCGAGCTGTGGGAGGCCGCGGGTGTGCTCCCCGCCGCCCTCGACGCAGCGCTCGCCCTGCGGGGCCAGCTCGTCTACAAGGACGGCGCGCTGGTCGCCGACGTCCGGATGCAGCTCCCGCCCGACATGCCGTTCGGCTTCACGGCGCTGCCCCAGTACGAGACCGAGCGCATCCTGGCCGACACCCTCGCCGGGTACGGCACGGTGGTCGAGCGCGGCGTCCGGCTCACGTCATTCACCCAGGACGACACCGGCGTCGCGGCGCTGCTCGACTCCGGCGAGGAGATCCGGGCCGGGTACCTCGTGGGCGCCGACGGCGCGCACAGCACCGTCCGCAAGGGACTCGGGCTCACCTTCGAGGGCGCGGCCTTCAGCGAGGAGTACATGCTCGGGGACGTCGAGGTCGACTGGTCGCTCCCCGCCGGGCACGCCGTCCGGCTGGCGAAGGGCGACGACCTGCTGGTCGCGATCCCGCTGCCCGGCGACCACCGCTACCGGCTGACCATGCTCGCCCCGCCCGAGCTCGGCACGCCGCCGCCCGCCGACGGCGAGATCGCCCACGGGTTCGAGGGCGGCCGCCGGCCCACGCTCGCCGACCTCCAGACGGTGCTCGACCGCCTCGCCCCCGAAGCCGCGACGGCACGCACCCTGCGCTGGTCGTCGGTGTTCCGGATCAGCCACCGGATCGTCGACGCCTACTCGCGCGGCCGGGTCTTCGTCGCCGGCGACGCCGCACACATCCATCCGCCGACCGGCGGGCAGGGCATGAACACCGGCATCCAGGACGCCGTCAACCTCGCCTGGAAGCTCGCGCTCGCCGTGCGCGGCGAGGCCGCACCGGGCCTGCTGGCCAGCTACGACGCCGAGCGTCGGCCCGTCGGCGAGGAGGTCGTCGGACGCACCACTGCGGCCGCGCGCGGCGACGGCGTGGTGATCGACCCGGACGACCCGTGGGTCGCGGTCCGGCGCGAGGCGCAGCTCCTCGTCGGCTACCGGGGCAGCCCGATCGTCGGGCCGCCCGCCCCGGACCTGCCCGCCGGCGCACCCCAGCCCGGCGACCGGGCGCCGGACGCGCGGGGGCTGCGTCGCGAGATCGCGCAGTACCCGCTCCGGCTGCTGCCGCTGCTGGGGAGCCCGCGGCACACCGTCGTCCTCTACGCGGACTCGGCCGACGCGGCGGCGTGGATCCGCGCGACCGCGGCCGCGCTCCCCTCAGGCGTCGACGTCCTCGCCGTGGTCGCGGCGGAGCTCGACCCGGTCACCGGCGTGCCCACCGTCGTCGACGCCGAGGGCGAGTTCCGCGCGGCCTACGCGGCCACGGACGGCAGCTCGTTCCTGATCCGCCCGGACCTCTACCTCGCCGCCCGCACGCCCTCCCCCGACCCCGCCGCCCTCCGACAGGCCCTCGCCCTGAGCGTGATGGAGCCATGACGCACGTCTCCGGGGCCCTGGCGCGCGTTATGGAGCCATAACGCACGTTTCGAGGCCCCCGGCCTGCGTTATGGAGCCATAACGCACGTTTCGGGGCCCCCTGACCGCGTTATGGAGCCATAACGCAGGTTTCAGGGGCGGGTGCTGAGGCCGGCGTTCGGGCCCCAGCGGGACAGTGCCCACGTCTCGGCGATCGTCGCCAGCTCGTACAGGACGATCGAGGCGATCACCGACAGGGCCACGATCGTCCAGACGCCGCCGTAGTTGCCGGAGCCCTTGTAGCCGGACAGCACGCCGCCCATGCCCTGGAACCCGACGAGCCACTCGGCCAGCATGGACCCGACGATGGCGCCCGGCACCGAGATCCGCGCCGACGCCAGGAACTGCGGCAGCGCCGCCGGGAGCCGGACCTTGCGCAGCGCGGTGAGCGCCGAGCCGCCGTTGACCGTGATCAGGTCGAGCGACTGCGGGGAAGCCGAGTTCAGCCCCACCACGACGTTGACCAGCACCGGGAAGAGCACGACGATCCCGGCGAGGACCGCGATCCCCGCCTTGCCCTGCCCGAAGATCAGCAGCAGCACGGGCGCCATCGCGACGAGCGGCACCGACCGCAGCAGCATCGCGATGGGCAGGAACGCGAACTCCACCGGCTTCCACAGCACGAACGCGATGGCCAGCAGCGTCGCGACGACCATGCCGGCGGCGAAGCCGATCGCGGCGTTGAGCAGCGTCGTCCCGAGCGCGCCGAGGCTGTCCGCCCGGGCCTGCGCGGCGCTGAGCGACGCCGGCCGGATCCCCCGCGGCGGGGCCTCGGAGAACAGGTACTGCACGACGTTCAGCGGGGACTTCCCGACGAAGGACGACACGTCGAACAGCAGCAGGAGCACCTGCCAGAGCAGCGCCAGCACCACGAGGGCGACCACGATCGTCACCAGTGCCCGTCCCGCCCTCCGCAGGACCGCACTCCCCTGGCCCCGGGCCGGGGCGGCGACACCCACTGCGGCGGCGGTCACCGGGCACCCGCCGGGGTGTCCGCGCCGGTCGTCCAGGGCGTCACCAGGCGGGCGACCAGCCCCACGATGACGAACGCGAGGCCCGAGATCAGGCCGCTGACCAGGGCGAGGTACCAGAGCTGGGGCGCGTCGGCCTGGGTCTGCGCGGCGATCAGCGCCTGCCCGAGTGTCGAGTCGCCGCCGCTGCCGAGGTACTCCGCGAGGATCGCCCCCAGGAACGCGGCCGGCGCGGCGATCCGCAGCGCCGCGAAGAGGCTGGGCAGCGCCGAGATCAGCTGCACCTTGCGCAGCACGGTCCAGGTGCTGCCGCCGTAGGCACGGATCAGGTCGACCGACGTGCGCGGCGCCGCCCGCAGGCCCAGCAGTGCCCCGACGACCGTCGTGAAGAAGCAGCTCATGGCCGCCAGCACGATCGACGCCCCGGACGGCGCGTCCCGCCCGGAGACGATCACGATCACCGGCCCGATCGCCACCAGCGGGATGCAGTAGGTGACCACGGCGACCTGGTTGACCAGCTCCTCCAGCGGCGGGACGAGCAGCACCAGGACGGCCAGGGCGATCGCGGCCAGGTTCCCCCACAGGTAGCCGAGGCCCGCCGAGGACACGGTGCCCGCGGCGTTGTTCAGCGTGGCGACCCACTGGTCGCCGTCGAGGAACCGGGCGACGACGGCCGGCGGCGACGGGATCGCGCGGCTGGCCTGGAACAACGTCGCGGACGCGATCCACCACACCGCGACGATCAGCACCACCCCGACGACCCCGCCGAACCACGGCGGCGCGCTGAACCGCCGGGCCGGCGCCGCCGCCGTCATCCGGTCTCCTCCGGCGCGGCGGCCCGGCCGAAGAGGATCTCCGAGAGCCGGTCCACGTACGCGTGGAACTCCGGGGTCCGCTGCAGCTCCGGAAGCCGCGGGCGCGGCAGGTCGATCTCGACGACCTCCGCGATGCGGCCCGGCCGGGGGCTCATCACGGCGACGACGTCCGAGAGGAACACCGCCTCCGCGATGCCGTGGGTGACCATCAGCGTGGTCGCCGGGCGTTCCGTCCAGATCCGCAGCAGCTCGACGTTCAGCCGCTGGCGGGTCATGTCGTCGAGCGCGCCGAAGGGCTCGTCGAGCAGCATGACGGTCGGCTGCACGACGAGGCAGCGCGCGATCGCCACGCGCTGGCGCATGCCGCCGGACAGCTGGGCGGGCTTCGCCTTCTCGAAGCCGGACAGCCCGACCAGCTCGATCAGGCCGTCGATCAGCCCGGGCTCGGGCGTGAGCCCGGCGACCTCCAGCGGGAGCCGGATGTTCGCGGCGACGCTGCGCCACGGCAGCAGCGCGGCCTCCTGGAACGCGATCCCGAGCTGGTGGTCGCGCTGGATCTCCCGGGTCGACCGGCCGTTGATCAGCGCGGCCCCCTCGCTCGGGCTCTCCAGGCCGGCCAGGATCCGCAGGATCGTCGACTTGCCGCAGCCCGAGGGCCCGAGCAGCGACAGGAAGGAGTTCTGCGTGGTCCCGAGGCTGGTCGGGGCCAGGGCCCGGACCGAGTCGCGGCCCATCGTGAAGACCTTCTCGAGGCCCTGGATGTTGATGCCGGTCGCAGAGCCCGGCTCCGCCACCGGATCGGTGGTGGAGAGCCGGGCCGCGCCCTCGCGCGCCTGCACGCTCACGCCTTGATCAGGCTCGGGTCCGCCTTGTAGACCTCGTCGAGCAGGGTGAGGTCGAACAGCTCGTCCGCCTTGATCGTGACGCCGATGTTCCCCAGCGCCGTGATGATCTGGCCCTGCAGCGCGGAGGTCAGCGTGAACAGCCCGTGGGTCTTCGTGTCCGGGCTGACGATCAGGCCGTTCTGGGCGACGGCCTGCTCGGTCTGGTCGGCGAGGACGAGGTTCTTGTCCTTGCCGTAGGTGTTCACGGCGAGGGCCGCGGCGCCGGCCGGGTCGGCCACAGCGTCCGTCCAGCCCTTGACCTCGGCGGTGAGGAAGGCCTTCAGCTTGTCGCGGTCCTTGTCGATCGTCTCCTGCAGCACCGTGAAGGTCTCGGCGGTGAGCGGGAGCCCGTTGTCCGCGAAGGAGAGCGTGACCGGCGTCTTGCCGCGGCTCTTCGCGGCGAACGGCTCGTTGGTCAGGTAGGCCATGAAGCCGTCGACCTGGCCCTCGATGACCGGTGCCGGGTCGTACTGGACGACGACCTGGTTGATCGACTTCGGGTCGATGTTGTTGGCCTTGAGGAAGCCGTTGAAGATCGTCTGGTTGGTGCCGGACTGGATGCCGATGGTCTTGCCCACCAGGTCCTGCGGGGTGCGGATCGGCTTGCCCTCGGCGATCGACAGGATGCAGAAGGGGTTCTTCTGGAAGGTGCTGCCGATGATCTTCAGCGGGGCGCCCTGCTCGGTGATGAAGCGCGCGGTGGCGTCCGGTGCGGAGAGGCCGACGTCGACCGTCTTGGCCAGGACCAGCGCGTCCGCGCTGTCCACGGGCCCGGTCACCAGGTCGACCGAGTCGAAGCCCGCGGCCTTGTAGTAGCCCTTCGAGTCGGCGAAGAACTCGCCGCCGAACTCGATGTTCTTGATCCAGGAGAGCTGCAGGGCGATCTTGCCGTACTGGCCGGGCGACGCCGATGCGGCGCCGGCCGCGCTGCCGGACCCTCCGCCGCAGGCGGCGAGGGCCACCCCGGCGGCGCCGACCCCGAGGCCGAGGCCGGCGAGGCGCAGGAAGTCGCGGCGGCTGGCACCCGGGCCCTGGCCCTGGCGGTTCGGCGAGTTCGGCGGGACGAGCAGCGTCATGTGGCGGTCTCCTACGACGTGCGGGCGCCGACCGACCGGGCGGGAACCCCCGCCTCGCCGGCCGTGCGCTGGCGGTGCCCGGCGCCCGAGTCCCCGACGCGCCGACCCGCAGAGGCTAGGAAGCCCCGGGTTCAACGGCGTTGCCCGCGTGTTACGGCGACGATGCCGTCCGATCGCACTTCGGCAACCGGCACGTTCCGCGACGAACCGCTCACACAGTGCTCAAACACCTCGCCGAGATGAACCTCGGCCACCCGCCGGCCGTGCCGGGAGGTGGCCGAGGTTCATCTCGGGGTTCGTCCGGGGCGGGTCAGCTCGCCGCGGCCGCCTTGCGCCGGCGCTTCGCGGGGGCCGGCTTGCGGGCCGGGGTCACCAGGTCCTTCAGGAACATGCCGGTGTAGCTGGCCTCGGTGGCCGCCACCTGCTCCGGCGTGCCCTGCGCGACGACCGTGCCGCCGCCCGAGCCGCCCTCCGGGCCCATGTCGATCACCCAGTCCGACGTCTTGATCACGTCGAGGTTGTGCTCGATCACGACGACCGTGTTCCCCTTCTCCACCAGGCCGTTGATCACCTGGAGGAGCTTGCGGATGTCCTCGAAGTGCAGGCCCGTGGTGGGCTCGTCGAGGATGTAGATCGTCCGCCCGTTGGACCGCTTCTGCAGCTCGCTGGCCAGCTTGACGCGCTGCGCCTCACCGCCGGAGAGCGTGGGCGCCGGCTGGCCGAGGCGCACGTACCCCAGCCCGACGTCGACCAGCGTGTCCAGGTACCGGCTGATCGAGGTGATCGGCGCGAAGAACTCCGCGGCCTCCTCGATCGGCATGTCCAGCACGTCCGCCACGGTCTTGCCCTTGTAGTGGACCTCGAGGGTCTCCCGGTTGTACCGGGCCCCCTTGCAGACCTCGCAGGGGACGTAGACGTCCGGCAGGAAGTTCATCTCGATCTTGATCGTGCCGTCGCCCGAGCACGCCTCGCAGCGACCGCCCTTGACGTTGAACGAGAACCGGCCGGCCTGGTAGCCCCGGACCTTCGCCTCGGTGGTCGACGCGAACAGGGTGCGGATCTTGTCCCACACGCCGGTGTAGGTCGCCGGGTTGGACCGCGGTGTGCGGCCGATCGGCGACTGGTCGACCCGGACGAGCTTGTCGAGCTGGTCGACCCCCGTGATCCGGGTGTGCCGGCCGGGGACCTGGCGGGCGCCGTTGAGCTTGTTCGCCAGCACGGTGGCCAGGATGTCGTTGATCAGTGTCGACTTGCCCGAGCCCGACACACCGGTGACCGACACCAGCCCGCCCAGCGGGATCTCCACGTCGATGTCGCGCAGGTTGTGCTCGCGCGCGCCGACGATCGTCATCGTGCGCGCCGGATCCAGTGTGCGCCGCACGTCCGGCACCGGGATGCTCCGCCGCCCCGACAGGTAGGCGCCGGTGAGGGACGTGTCGTGGGACTCGAGGTCCGCCACCGTGCCCGAGTGCACGACCATCCCGCCGTGCTCGCCCGCCCCGGGACCGATGTCGACCGCCCAGTCCGCGGCCCGGATGGTGTCCTCGTCGTGCTCGACGACGATCAGCGTGTTGCCCAGCTCCTTGAGCCGGCTCAGCGTGTCGATCAGCCGCCGGTTGTCCCGCTGGTGCAGGCCGATGGACGGCTCGTCGAGCACGTAGAGCACCCCGACCAGCCCGGACCCGATCTGCGTGGCGAGCCGGATCCGCTGCGCCTCGCCGCCGGACAGGGTGCCGGCCGCGCGGTCGAGCGAGAGGTAGTCCAGCCCGACGTCGAGCAGGAAGCCGAGGCGGGCCTGGATCTCCTTGAGCACCCGGCCCGCGATCAGGGCCTGCCGCTCGTCGAGCTCCATGCCGCCCAGGAAGCTCGCGCACTCGTCGACGGACATCGACGAGACCTCGGCGATCGACCGCTCCCCCAGCGTGACGGCCAGGACCTCGGGCTTGAGCCGCGCGCCCTTGCAGGACGGGCACGGCACGTCCCGCATGTAGCCCTCGTAGCGCTCCCGCTGGCTGTCCGACTCGGTCTGGTCCAGCCGGCGGTCGAGGAACGGGATGACGCCCTCGAAGTTCGCATAGTACGAGCGCTCGCGGCCGTACCGGTTGCGGTACCGCACGTGCACCTGGTCGTCGCTGCCGTGCAGGACCGCCTTCTGCGCCTCGGCGGGCAGCTTGCGCCACGGCGTGTCCATCCGGAAGCCGACCGCCTTCGACAGCCCGGCGAGCAGCCGACCGAAGTACTCGCTGGTGTGCCCGGTGTTCCACGGGGCCACCGCACCGTCGGCCAGGCTCAGGTCCGGATCGGGGACGACGAGCTCCGGATCGACCTCCTTCTTGATGCCGATGCCGGAGCACTCGGGGCACGCGCCGTACGGCGAGTTGAAGGAGAACGTGCGGGGCTCGAGATCGTCGAGCGTGAGCGGGTGCCCGTTCGGGCAGGCCATGAGCTCGGAGAAGCGGCGCTCGCGGTGCGGGTCCGCGTCCTCGAGGTCCACGAAGTCGAGCACGACGAGCCCGTCGGCCAGCCGCAGAGCCGTCTCCACCGAGTCGGTGAGCCGCTGCTTGGCGCTCGCCTTGACCGCGAGGCGGTCCACGACGACGGAGATGTCGTGCTTCTCCTGTTTCTTCAGCTTCGGCGGGTCCGACAGCTGGTGCACGGTGCCGTCGACCAGCACGCGGGAGTAGCCCTGGGACTGCAGGCTCGAGAACAGGTCGACGAACTCGCCCTTGCGGGTGCGCACGACCGGGGCGAGCACCTGGAAACGGGCGCCCTCCTCCATCTCCAGCACCTGGTCGACGATCTGCTGCGGGGTCTGCTTCTCGATGACCTCGCCGCACACGGGGCAGTGCGGGACACCGGCGCGCGCGTAGAGCAGGCGCAGGTAGTCGTACACCTCGGTGATCGTGCCGACCGTCGAGCGCGGGTTGCGGTTCGTGGACTTCTGGTCGATCGAGACGGCCGGGGAGAGGCCCTCGATGAAGTCGACGTCCGGCTTGTCCATCTGGCCGAGGAACTGGCGCGCGTAGGCCGAGAGCGACTCGACGTAGCGGCGCTGGCCCTCGGCGAAGATCGTGTCGAACGCGAGGCTGGACTTGCCCGAGCCGGACAGGCCGGTGAAGACCACGAGGCTGTCCCGGGGCAGGTCGAGGTCGACGCCGCGCAGGTTGTGCTCGCGGGCGCCGCGCACCACGAGCCGCGACCCGTCGCCGACGGATCCACCGGGCTCGTGCGGGGTGCGGGCCTGGGCCACGGGGGCGCCTCCCTTTCGTCGTCCTCGAACTCGTCTCCGGGGGCCCGCGGCAGGGCGGGCGACCCGGACTCCGATGCTAAGCCGGGGGTCCGACAGAAACCGCGCGCAGCGGCACCGCGAGGGAAACCGTCGGCGGGTGCACGCCCGGGAGCGCCGGACGCCCCCTTCAACGCGGCACGCCCGCCGGAGCTTCCCGCCCGGGACCGTCGTACCCCGTGGTTACTGTCGCACGCATGTTCGATCGCGTCGCAACCACCCCCGCGTCGTCCCGGCTGGCTACGCTTCCCCCGTGGACGTCCTCGACAGCTACAGCGGGCACACCGATCCCGGCGGCGCAGCGATCCGGCGCGACACCGGGCCGCTCTCCATCGCCAAGGTCTCCGTCGGCCCGATGGACAACAACGCCTACCTGCTGGTCTGCACGGCCACCCACGAGGCGCTGCTCATCGACGCGGCGAACGAGCCGGAGCGGATCGCCGACCTCGTCGGTGCGGACGACGGGCGGCCCGAGCTGCGCCATCTGGTCACCACGCACCGGCACCGGGACCACTGGGAGGCGCTCGGCGCGGTCGCCGGCATGTTCCAGACCCGCCAGATCGCCCATCCGCTCGACGCGCCCGAGCTGCCGATCCCCATGGACGAGCTGGTCTCGCACGGGGACCGGGTCGAGTTCGGCGAGATCTCCCTCGAGGTGATCCACCTGCGCGGGCACACGCCCGGCTCGATCGCGCTGCTCTACCGCGGCCCGGACCACCCACACCTGTTCACCGGCGACAGCCTGTTCCCGGGCGGAGTGGGCAAGACCGGATCACCGGAGGACTTCACGTCCCTGGTCGACGACGTCGAGCAGCGCCTGTTCGCCGATCTCCCGGACGACACGTGGTTCTACCCGGGCCACGGCGACGACTCCACCCTGGGCCAGCAGCGCCCGCACCTCGCGGACTGGCGCGCGCGGGGCTGGTGAGAGTGCCCGCCCGGCGGCGGGAGGCCGGCCGCCGGGCGGAGTCTCAGGTCCCCGGCGTGAGCAGGCGGGGGAACTCGGTGCTCAGGCGGTAGAACTCGATGCCGCCGTAGACCACCAGCAGGATGAAGAGCAGGCTCGCCAAGGAGACCAGCACGTAGGTGACGGTGCGCAGAACCGTCAGCGCGCGGCCGTCGCCGGTCCGCGCGGCGCGGGCCGCGCGCGGGATCTGCTGGCCGCGGGGCGGGGTGTGCGCCGGGCTGGGGCGTGGGGCGGGGGTCCAGCCGGCGCGGGCCGCCTGCTCCCCCACCGTGGTCGGCGCCGTGGCGGCGGCTGCGGTGACCGGGCCGTCCGGAGCGGCGTGGCGCTGGTAGGGCACCGGGCGGTCAGTGCGCTCGGCCCGGTCGAGCCGGTAGCCGCCCGAGGCGCTCACGCCGCCGGATCCACCCGGACCGCTCTGCGGCGCCCTGTGCGTGCTCACCGTCGCTGACCCCCTCAGGTCTGGCCGTACCTGGCGCGGCAAGTCTCTACGGCGGAACCACGGTTGGTCACCCCGGACGCTCCTGTTCACCCTTTCGTGCGATCAGCTCATGATCGGGAGCGCCTTCCGCATGCGCTGAGTGGGCACCCGGCCCGTTCCGGACCCGTCAACGCCGCGTCGGCGCGACGGGTCCGGGACGGCGATCAGGCGGGGACGGGCTGAGGGGGGACGGGCCCGACGTAGCGGGCGGCAGGGCGGATGATCCGCCGCTCCCCCGCCTGTTCCAGGATGTTCGCCGCCCACCCGACGACGCGGCTCACGGCGAAGGTCGGGGTGAACATCTCGCGGGGGAGCCCGCACCTCTCCATCACGACGCCGGCGTAGAACTCGACGTTCGCGTAGAGCTTCCGCTCCGGCTTGAGCTCGGCGAGCACCGCCACCACTCGTTCCTCGACGGCCAGGGCGAACGTCGCGAGGTCCCCGCCCAGCTCCAGGGCGGTCTCGCGCAGCAGCCGCGCCCGCGGGTCCTCGGTCCGGTACACCGCGTGCCCGAAGCCCATGATCCGGTCGCCCGCGAGGACCTTCTCCCGCACCCAGGAGTCGATCCGGACGGGGTCGGGCGAGCCGATCTCGTCGAGCGCCGCGAGTGCGCGGTCCGGGGCGCCGCCGTGCAGCGGGCCGGAGAAGGCGCCGATCGCGGCGACGACGGCGGCCGCCAGGTCCGCGCCGGTGGACGCGACGACGCGGGCGGTGAAGGTCGAGGCGTTGAACCCGTGGTCGACGGTCGCGACCAGATACCGCTCGACCGCCCGCACGTGCTCCGGCAGCGGCTCCGCGCCGGTGACCATGTGCAGCCACTCCTCTGCGGGGCTGCGTCGTGGATCGGGATCGACCGGCGCGAGGCCGTGCCGGAGCCGGTACAGGGCGGCGAGGATCGTCGGGGTCAGGGCGCAGATCCGCAGGGCGTCGGCGCGGCGGGTGCCCGGGTCGGCGTCCCACAGGGGCGCCAGGCCGAGCGCCGCACCGGTGAGCGACAGCGCGGTGCGCAGGCCGGCGAGCGGGCTGCCGCCGGCCGCGGCGATCGCGGGCAGCACGTCGCGGACGGCCGCCGGGAGCACCCGCAGCGGCGCGATCTCCGCGGCGAACCCGGGCCCGTCCGGGAGGGCGCCGTCGATCATCAGGGCGGCGACGTCGGTGAAGCCGCGGGTGCGCGCCAGGTCGACCGCCGAGTACTGGCGGTAGTGGTAGAAGCCCTCGTCGCCGCGGACGTCGCCCAGCTCCGTGGACGTCACGACGACGTTCCGCAGCCCTGCGGGGACGGTGACCGGTCCGGTCATGTGCCCACCTCCTGTGGTGTCTCGGTGGAGCCGACGATCCGTCCGGAAATCAACTACTGTCAATATTGATCGGATCAACCCGGGAGGCCGCGTGTCCGAGGATCGGCTGCTGACCACGGCGGAGGTCGCCCGGCGGCTCGACGTGAAGCCGGACACGGTCTACGCCTACGTCAGCCGCGGGCTGCTCACGAACGTCCGCGCCGGTGACCGCCGTGGCAGCCGCTTCGCGCAGTCCGAGGTCGACCGGCTCGCCGGCCGCGGCCGGGAGGCCCGCCGTCCGTCGGGGGCGATCGAGCGGATCCGCACCGCCCTCACCCGCCTCTCCGACGACGACGTGTTCTACCGCGGCCGGCCCGTCTCCGTCCTCGCCGCGGAGGAGTCCGCCGAGGCGGTCGCCCACCTGCTGTGGACCGGCGAGCTCCGCGCGACCCGGTTCGACGCGCTGCCCGGGCAGGTCGCGGCGGCGCGCGGGGCGGTGGCGGCGCTCCCCGGCACGGCGCGGCTCACCGACCGGATCCGGGTGGCGGTCGCGGCGGCGGCCGCCGCCGATCCGCTCCGCCACGACCTCGATCCGGCGGCGGTGGTGCGGCGGGCCGAGGCGATCCTCGCCACGGTCGCGGACGCGCTGGGTCCCTCGCCGGCGATCCCCCGTAGCGGCGATCCGTCCGACGGCGCGCACGATGCCGGCGCCCCGACCCGCCGTGCCCCGACCGCGGCAGGCCCCGTGCCCGGCGATGCCGGGCACGACACCACGGGCCCGGGCTCCCTGGCCCACCGCCTCTGGCCCGCCCTCTCGGGACGTCCCGCGACCCCGTCCGAGGCCGCCCTGCTGACGCGGCTCCTCGTCGTCATGGCCGATCACGATCTCGCGGTGTCCACACTGGCCGCCCGGGTCGCGGCGAGCGCCCGCGCCCATCCGTACGCGGTGGTCTCGGCGGCGCTCGGCGCGATCGACGGCCAGTATCACGGCGCGGCGAGCACGCTCGCCCACCGCTTCCTCGCCGAGGCCCTCGACGACCCGATCGCGGCGATCGCCGAGCGCCGCCGCGCGGGCCTGGCGGTGCCGGGCTTCGGGCACCGCGTGTACCGGCGGCGGGATCCCCGCGTGGAGATCGTCCTGGCACCGCTGCGCGCGGCGGGCGCCCCGGTCGTCGCCGTGGTCGACGAGCTCGCGGAGCGGCTGGCGGACCGGCCCGGCGGCTTCCCGAACGTCGATCTCGCGCTCGCCGCCGTCGCCCACGGGTACGGCCTCCCGCCGGACGCCGGCGAGGCGGTGTTCGCGGTCGCCCGGATCACGGGCTGGGTCGCGCACGCGCTCGAGGAGTACACCGAGCCCGGCCTGCGCTTCCGCGCCGAGGGTGTCTACACCGGACTGTGATCACGCGCACACGCGGCGCAGACGGGACCGCCCTGACCGGGCGGTCGCGCTCGGCCGGACGGGTGTCTCCCCGTTCGCTCACGGGCGCCACACGACCCTGCGCCGTACTGTCGGTGACGAGGCCCGTGAAGGCCGCGCGGTCGCGCCGTCGGGACCGTTCCGACCTGTGGTCGTGAGAGGACCGATGGACCGAACCAGGCGATCGACGCCCGCCCGCATCCTGCTCGGCACGGGGCGCACCCTGGTCGCGTTGCTGGCCGTCGCCGTGCTCGCCGGCACGGGGTACGTCTGGACGTCCTACCGCACGCTCGCCACCGGGCTGACCACCAGCGGTGTGCTCGCCTCCCGCCCCGGCGGCGCGGCCTCCGCCGCGGCGACCGCGCCCCGGCAGAGCTACACCGCCCTGCTCGTCGGTCTCGACAGCCGGACCGACGCGCAGGGCAACCCGCTGCCGCCGGACCTCCTCGCCCAGCTCCACGCCGGGGACGACGAGGGCGAGCTGCACACGGACACGATCATGCTGGTGCACGTCCCGGCGGACCCGTCCGCGCCCGTCGTCACCGTGTCTTTCCCGCGGGACTCGTACGTGGCCATCGCGGACGGCAGCGGCAAGCACAAGATCAACTCTGCGTACGGGCGCGGCTACCTCGCCGAGCAGAAGAAGCTGCAGGCCCAGGGCGTCACGGGGACCCAGCTCGACCTGCGCAGCCGCGAGGCCGGCCGCGCGACCCTGATCTCGACCGTCGAGGCCGCCTCGGGCGTCACGATCGACCACTACGCGGAGATCAACCTGGCCGGGTTCGTGGCGCTCACGGACACCATCGGCGGCGTGCCCGTCTGCCTCACCCAGGCCGTCGACGACCGGGCGTACTCCGGCGTCGACCTCCCGGCCGGTCCGCAGACGATCGGTGGTGCGGCCGCGCTGGCCTTCGTCCGCCAGCGGCACGGGCTCGACGGCGGCGACCTGGACCGGATCACCCGCCAGCAGGCCTTCCTCGCCGGGCTGACCCACCAGGTCATCGGCGCCGGCACGCTCACCGACCCCTCGACGGTGGCGGGCCTGCTGGGCGTCGTCACCAAGTACGTGGTGATCGACTCCGGGTGGAACCTGGACCAGGTGGTGGGCCAGCTCGGCCACCTCGCCGGGGCGGACGTCGTGTTCCGCACGATCCCGACGATCCGGCCCGACCTGCGGACGCCGTACGACGGTGTGGCGGTGGAGGTCGACCCGGACCGGGTGCGGGACTTCGTGCACACCGTCCTCTACGTCGACCCGCGGGCCAGCGACGCGCCGACCACCGAGGAGCCCGCGCCGTCGGCGGTGCGGGCGAGCGGACCCACCCCCACCACCACGCCGGCCCCGACGACCACCGAGCCGCAGTCCGTGCGCCCGGTCATCGACGCGGCCGGCGTCCCCTGCGTGAGCTAGTAGTCGAGTTCTCGCGCGATGCTGGCCGCGCGTTCCCGGATCCGTTCGGGTGGCCAGCTCGACACCTCCCGCAGCTGTTCGACGAGCGCGATCTCGACGGCCGCGTGCACCGCGGCGGGCGAGATCCCGGGGTCGACGGAGCGGGCGGCCGCGAGGGCCTTGGCGGACAGGTACACGTTGATCATGCGTCACCTCCGTTGGCGGCGATGTGCGGCAAACGCGGCCCGGGGACGCGGGAGACGGTGAAAAGGGGCGAGCGGTGGGGCCGGTGGGGCGAACGGGCAGACTGGCAGCGTGAGCCAGCCTGTCGCCGATTCGTTCCCCCGCCTGCACGCCCGCACCCGCAGGTTCACCCTCGGCGCCCCGCGCGGGATCACGATCTCCCCGGACGGCGGGCGGATCGTGTTCCTGCGCAGCCGCGGCGGCACGGACCCCGTCACCTGCCTGTGGTCGCTGGAAGGTGAGGAGGAACGGCTGGTCGTCGATCCCCTGCTGCTCGACGACACCGCGGAGGAGGACCTCCCCCCGGAGGAGCGGGCCCGGCGCGAGCGCGCCCGCGAGCAGGCCGGCGGGATCGTCGGGTACGCCGCGGACCGCGAGCTCACCCGGGCCGCGTTCGCGCTCTCCGGGAAGCTCTACGTCGCCGAGCTGACCGGTGTGCCGGCCGCCCGCGAGATCCCCACCGCGGGCGCGGTCGTCGATCCCCGCCTCGACCCGACGGGTTCCCGGATCGCGTTCGTCTCCGGTGGCGCGCTGCACGTCCACGAGCTCGGCGGCGAGACCGTCCTGCTGGCCGCGCCGGACGGCGAGCAGGTCACCTACGGTCTCGCGGACTTCGCGGCGGCCGAGGAGATGGGCCGCATGCGCGGGCACTGGTGGTCGCCCCAGGGGGACGCGCTGGTGGTCGCCCGGGTCGACGAGTCGCCCGTCGGCCGCCTCTACATCGCCGATCCCGCCAACCCGGACCGGGAGCCCACGCCGGTCGCCTACCCGGCGGCCGGGACGCGGAACGCGGTCGTCACGCTGCAGATCATCCGGCTCGACGGCGTGCGCACACCCGTGACCTGGGACCATGAGGGGGACGAGTACCTCGCCGACGTCGTCTGGGACGCCCACGGCCTGATGATCGTGGTGCAGCCGCGGGACCAGAAGGCGCTGCGCACGCTCACCGTGGACCTCGCCACCGGCGCCACCACCCTGTTCGACGAGCGCACCGACCCGGTGTGGGTGGAGATCGTCCCCGGCGTCCCCGCTCGCACCCCGGACGGCACGCTGGTCCAGATCGACGACCGGGACGGCGCGCGTCGCCTGCTCGTCGGCGGCGAACCGGTGACGCCGACGTCCCTGCAGGTCCGGGGCCTGATCGACGCCGACGGCGAGACGCTGCTGCTCAGCGCGTCCGAGGACCCGACGTCGGTCGGCGTGTGGACCTGGTCGCCGGCCGCGGGCCTCGAGCGCGTCTCCCCCGCCGACGGCGTCCACTCCGGCCGGCTCTCCGGCGGGACCCTGGTGCTCACCTCGGCGGACCTCGCCTCGGCGGCCCGGACGACGGCGGCCGGACGGACGATCACCTCGCACGCGGTGGAGCCGGCGCTGGTGCCGAGGATCTCCCTCCACACCCTCGGCGAGCGCGCGCTCCGCACCGCGCTGCTGCTGCCGCGCTGGTGGGAGCCCGGCGTGCCGCTGCCGGTGCTGATGGACCCCTACGGCGGTCCGCACGCCCAGCGCGTCCTGCAGTCGCGCAACGCGCACCTGACCAGCCAGTGGTTCGCCGACCAGGGTTTCGCCGTGGTCGTCGTCGACGGGCGGGGGACGCCGGGGCGCGGGCCGGAGTTCGAGCGCGCCGTGCACCTCGACCTTGCCCAGCCCGTGCTCGACGACCAGATCGACGCGCTGCGGGCCCTCGCGGTCGAGCAGCCGGACCTCGACCTGACCCGTGTCGGCATCCGGGGCTGGTCCTTCGGCGGCTACCTCGCCGCGCTCGCGGTGCTGCGCCGCCCGGACGTCTTCCACGCCGCGGTCGCGGGTGCGCCGGTCACGGACTGGGCGCTCTACGACACCCACTACACCGAGCGCTACCTGGGCCGGCCGGCCGAGGAGCCGGCGGCGTACGAGCGCTCGTCGCTGTTCGCCGACGCGGCCACCGAGAACACGAACCGGCCGTTGCTGCTGGTCCACGGGCTGGCGGACGACAACGTGGTCGCCGCCCACACGTTGCGGCTGTCGTCGGCGCTGCTCGCCGCGGGGCGGGCGCACCAGGTGCTGCCGCTCTCGGGGGTCACGCACATGACGCCGCAGGAGGTCGTCGCGGAGAACCTGCTGCTCCTGCAGGTGCAGTTCCTGCGCGAGGCGCTCGGGGTCCCGATCCCCTAGTCGTGCGAGACGGTCTGCGGGTAGCCGGTCTCCGGGTCGGCCGCCCCGCGCAGCTCGTGCCGCAGGTCCCCGATCGCGACGCCGAGGGCGAACAGCGTGGTCAGCACGGCGACGCCCAGCGCCCCGGCGATCGCGACCGGATAGGTCCGGCCCGATGCGGCGAGGACGCCGTAGAACACGCCCGCGACCAGCGCCGTCCCGACCGCGGCGCCCACCCGCTGCCCGGTCTGCAGCGCTCCGCCGGCCGAGCCGGCCATCCGGACGGGGACGTTGCGCAGGGTCATGGTGATGTTCGGCGAGATGGTGAAGCCGCCGCCGATCCCGCCGACCAGCAACGTCGGGATGATGCAGAACCCCGCGACGTGACCCGGCACCAGCAGCAGGACCACGGACGTGCCGATCAGGCCGATCGCGACGAGGCCCAGCCCGATCACGGTGAGGCGGCGGCCGTACCGCTCCACCAGCCGCCCCGCCACCACCGCGGACACGGCCGAGCCGACGGCGAACGCGGTGACGGACAGGCCGGACTGCAGCGGCGTGTAGCCCAGCCCGGTCTGGAAGAACTGGGCGAGCACGATCCAGATGCCCGAGAAGCCCGTGAAGTACACGAGCCCGACCAGCGCGCCGGGCGCGTAGCCGGAGGTCTCGGTGACCAACCGCAGGTCCAGCAGCGGCTCGCGGCGGCGGCGCAGCTCGAACCGTTCCCACAGCACGAACGCGACGCCGAGCACCACGCCGACCGGGAAGAGCCACCACAACCGCGTGATCCCGCCGGACTCGGCCTGGACCAGCGGCAGCAGCAGCGCCAGCACGGCCCCGCCGAGCAGCAGCGCCCCGGTCCAGTCGATCGGCTTGCGGTCGCCCGTGGTCCCCACCCTCGGCACCAGCCGGGCCGCGAGCACGACCGCCACGACGCCGATCGGCACGTTGACGTAGAAGATCCACCGCCAGCCCGACGACGTCCCGAACAGCGCCAGCAGGAGCCCGCCGACGATCGGGCCCGCCGCCGTCGAGATTCCCACCGTGGCGCCGAAGAAGCCGAACGCCCTCCCCCGCTCCGCGCCGCGGAACATGCTCTGGATGAGCCCGGAGTTCTGCGGGGCGAGCGTCCCGGCCGCGAACCCCTGCAGCAGCCGGGCGACGATCAGCAGCTCGATCGTCGGGGCGGCCCCGCACGCGGCGCTGAACACCACGAACGCCACCAGGGCGATCAGGAACAGGGTCCGCCGCCCGAACGCGTCCCCGAGCCGGCCGGCGGGGACCAGGGCCAGCCCGAACGTCAGCGCGTAGCCGGACACGACCCACTGGACGCCGGCCGGGTTGGTGCCCAGACCCTGCTGGATCGAGGGCAGGGCGACGGACACGATGCTGACGTCGAGAAGGGTCATGAAGCCGGCCGCGAGGGTGACCCACAGCGCCTTCCACCGGCGCGGATCCGGCGTGTGGTCCTCCGTGTCCGGCGGGGCGGGAGCGGTGCTCACGGCATCCCGGGCTTCACGGCGTTCCGGGGTTCACGGCGTCTCGGGGGTCGGCACCCGGCGACGGTACCTCCGGCCGGACGAGCCCGCGCGGCGTCTGGCAGGCTGGGCCGCCGTTGCCGCCGAAGGCGGCGCAGAAGACGAGCCGCCGACCGGCGGAGCACAGGACGAGCCGCCGACCGGCGGAGCACGGCCCGGACTCCAGCCGGAGCCGGCCGGACGAGACGACAGGGAGGACCCGACGTGGCCCCACAGAAGCCCGACGTCGACCCGATCGACGGCCCCGCCCCCACCGACCTCGAGGTCACCGACCTCAGCGTCGGCGACGGCCAGGAGGCCACCGCGGGCACCCAGGTCTCCGTGCACTACGTGGGTGTGGCGCACTCGACCGGGGAGCAGTTCGACGCCTCCTACGACCGCGGCCAGCCCCTGCAGTTCGGCCTCGGCGCCGGACAGGTCATCCAGGGCTGGGACCAGGGCGTGCAGGGCATGAAGGTCGGCGGGCGCCGCCGGCTGGTCATCCCGCCGCACATGGGCTACGGCGACCGGGGCGCGGGTGGCGTCATCAAGGGCGGCGAGACGCTGATCTTCGTGGTGGACCTGCTCGCCGTGCGGTGAGACTGACGATCCTGTCCGACACCCACGTCCCGGTCCGCGCGAGAGATCTGCCGGACCGGGTGTGGGAGTCGGTCGACGCCTGCGACCTGGTGGTGCACGCGGGCGACTGGATGGACCCGGGCCTGCTCGACGCCCTGGAGGCCCGCGCGCCCCGGGTCGTCGGCTGCTGGGGCAACAACGACGGCCCCGAGCTGCGCGAGCGGCTGCCCGAGGTGGCGTACTTCGAGGCCGGCGGCCTGCGGTTCGCCGTGACCCACGAGACCGGCACCGCGCAGGGCCGCGAGCGCCGGATGGCGGCCCGCTTCCCGGACGTCGACGTGCTGATCTTCGGGCACAGCCACATCCCGTGGGACTCGACGGCGTCGACGGGCCTGCGCCTGCTCAACCCCGGCTCCCCGACGGACCGGCGGCGTCAGCCCACCCACACGTTCCTCACCGCGACCGCCGAGAACGGCGAGCTCCGGTGGGTGGACCTGCACCACCTCTGACTAGCGGTGCTCGCGGTCGTACCGCGCCGTCTCCTCGTCGATCTCGCGGTCGTGCCTGTCCATCTCGGCGGCCTCCTCGGCGTTGTGCGCCACCGGCACCGTGACCGCCCCGCCGTGGCCCTCGGCCAGCGCCGGGTTGCGCCGCACGGCCACCAGGCTGGCCACGGTGGTGATCGCCAGCACGCCGACGATCACGATCAGCGACACCGCGATGCTCACCTCGGGCACCGGGATCGGCCGGCCCCCGTTGAGGAACGGCAGCTCGTTCTCGTGCAGCGCGTGGAGCACCAGCTTCGCGCCGATGAACGCGAGGATGACGGCGAGGCCGTAGGAGAGGTAGATCAGCTTCCGCAGCAGGCCACCGAGCAGGAAGTACAGCTGGCGCAGGCCCATGAGCGCGAAGGCGTTGGCCGTGAAGACCAGGAACGGCTCCTGCGTGAGGCCGAAGATCGCCGGGATCGAGTCGAGCGCGAAGAGCAGGTCCGTGAGCCCGATCGCGATCATCACGATGAGCATCGGGGTGACCCAGCGCCTGCCGTCGAGGCGCACGGTGGTCCTGGAGCCGTGGAACTTCTCGGTCACCGGCAGCACCCGGCGGACCAGGGAGACGATCCGCGGTTCCTTCCACTCCTCGTTCTCGCCCATGCCCTGGCGGACCATGTTGACGGCGGTGTACACGAGGAAGGCGGCGAAGATGTAGAAGATCCAGCTCAGCGCCTCGATGGCGGCGGCACCGACGGCGATGAACGCGCCGCGCATCACCAGGGCGATCACGATGCCCACGAGCAGCACCCGGTGCTGGTGGATGGCCGGCACCGCGAAGCTCGACATGATGATCACGAAGACGAACAGGTTGTCCACCGAGAGCGAGTACTCGGTGATGTACCCGGCGAAGAACTCGCCTGCGTACTGGCCGCCGGCGAACCACCAGATGCCCAGGCCGAAGAGTACGGCGAGCGCGACGTAGAACAGCACCCAGCGGGTGGCCTCCTTGATCGTCACCGCGTGCGGCTTGTGATCGACCAGGAAGAGGTCCGCGAGGATGATGGCCACGAGGCCACCGATCGTCGCCAGCCACAACCAGAGGGGAACGTTCACGTCGGAGGCCTCCAGGACTCTCGGGCAGCATCGAGCTGCTCCGAGGTCTCTCCCCTCCGCCGCCCTCGATCGGGCCGTGCGGAGCGATGGCGCCGGGGTGCCGGACCCGCATGATTGTCCGTACCGGGCTGCGGGCCCTCGTCCGTGCTGACGACGCCACCGCGAGCGGGATACTCCCCTGCGGTGCTTACCGGCGAGTATGCCCGCCCCGCGGACCGGCGCGCCATCCGGGGTGACCCAACGCACCGGACACTTCCGGATGAACCGGGCGGTGTCGGCCCCCGGCGCCCCGGCACCGACGGGCCGGACGGGGTCCGCCGCCGGTGGTGAGGTTCGTCCGGAACATGACGATTGCCGCCCGGCTGAGAGCGACCTGAGGCTGTCCGCGCGGACTGTCGGTCCCCGCGGATACGGTTCCGGGGTGTCCCGCCCTCCCCGGCCCGCGTGGATTCCCCGCGCGGGCGCACTGCTGGTGCTGCCGGCAGTCCTCCTGCTGCTCGTCGCCGGTCCCGCGTCCGCGAGCTCGACCGCACCGTCCGCGCCCGACGTGAAGAGCACCGAGCAGCGGATCGATGTCCGGGGCGGGCCCGGCGTGCCGGGCACTGTCTCCCTGGACACCACCCTCTACCTCCCCGCGCGCACCCCCGCTCCGGCGGTTCTGGTCGCGCACGGGTTCGGCGGGAGCAAGCGGTCCGTCGACACGGACGCGCGGCAGCTGGCCGACCGCGGGTACGTCGTGCTCACGTGGTCGGCGCGCGGGTTCGGGTCGAGCGGCGGACAGATCGCGCTCGACTCCCCGGACTACGAGGTCGCGGACGCCTCCCAGCTCGTCGACTGGCTCGCCGCGCGGCCCAAGGTGCAGCAGGACGCCCCCGGCGACCCGCGGGTCGGGGTGACGGGCGGGTCGTACGGCGGCGCGCTCTCCCTGCTGCTCGCGGGCTACGACAAGCGGATCGACGCGCTCGCCCCGGTGATCACCTGGAACGACCTCTCGCAGGCCCTGTTCCCGCAGGCCGGAGGCCCGGGCGGGCTGCCGGCCGACACCCCGGCGCGGGGGACCTTCGGGGACGACGGGGTGTTCAAGAAGGGCTGGGCGGGGGTGTTCTTCTCCTCCGGGGCGTCCCCGGCGGGCGGGGGCGGCTCCGGCGCGGGCGGCTCGGCGTCGGGGACCCCCGCGACCTCGGTCCCCCCGACCGCACCCCCCGTGACCTGCGGGCGCTTCACCGCCGCGGTCTGCGCCGCCTACACGGAGTCCGCCACCACCGGCCGGCTCTCCCCCGCGACGAAGGCCCTGCTCGAGCGCTCGTCCCCGGCGTCCGTCACGAACCGGATCACCCAGCCCACGCTGATCGTCCAGGGCGAGCAGGACACCCTGTTCGGCCTCGACCAGGCGGACGCCAACGCCCGCCAGATCGCCGCGGCCGGCGGCACGGTGAAGCTCGCCTGGTACTCCGGCGGGCACGACGGCGGGGCCCCCGACCAGGCCGTCCGGGACGACATCGGGAAGTGGTTCGACTTCCACCTCCGCGGCGAGGGCACCGACCCCGGCACCACGTTCTCCTACGAGGTCGACAGCGGCATCCGCGCCGGCCGCACCACCGCGACCAGCCGCACCGTCGTGGCCGGGGACTATCCCGGCCTCGCGGGAGCCGCGGCCGTGCAGACCCGGCCCCTCCCGCTGCAGGGCGGGCCCCAGGTCGTCGCCAACCCGGCGGGCGGCAATCCCGCGGCGATCACCTCGCTGCCGGGTCTCGGCGGCGCGCTCGGCACCCTCTCCGGGCGGCTGTCGGCGTTCACCGCGCAGCTCCCCGGTCAGGCCGCGCAGTTCACCACCGCGCCGTTGGCCTCGCAGGTCGACATCGCGGGCGCGCCGCGGGTGGACCTCACCGTCGCCCGGGTGCCCGGCCAGCCCGCCGCCGACCAGGCGGTGCTGTTCGCGCGGGTCTTCGAGGTCGGGCAGGACGGGCTCCAGCAGCTCCTGGGTGGCGCGGTCGCCCCGATCCGGGTGGCCGTGCCCGCGGACGGCTCGCCGGCGCGGGTCTCGGTGACCCTGCCCGGGGTCGTCGCCCCGCTCGAGGCCGGCAACCGGCTCCTGGTGTCGGTGGCGACCACGGACCAGGGCTACGCCTCGCCCACCCAGCCCGCGGTGTGGGCCGTCGGCCTCGCGGACGGCTCCTCGATCTCCGTCCCGGTCGTGCCGGGCCGCGCGGTCACCGCCAGCACCGTGCCGCTGTTCCCGCTGGTCGGGATCGGTGTGGTGCTCGTGCTCGCACTGGCCGCCTGGCTCGTCGCGCGGGTCCGGCGCCGGCGCGCGGACGTCCCGCCGCCCGGCGCGGCGGATGCCCCGCCGCTGGAGATCACGGGTCTCGCGAAGACCTACCGAGGTGGGTTCAGCGCGGTCAAGGAGGTCTCGTTCACCGTGGCGCCGGGCATGGTGCTCGGCCTGCTCGGCCCGAACGGCGCCGGCAAGACCACGGTGCTGCGCATGCTCATGGGGCTCATCTCCCCCACCGCCGGCACGATCCGCGCGTTCGGCGAGCCGGTCGACCCCGGTGCCCCCGTGCTGGCCCGGATCGGGGCGTTCGTCGAGGGTCCCGGCTTCCTGCCGCACCTCTCGGGCGCGGACAACCTGCGGCTGTACTGGGCCGCCACCGGCCGCCCCACCGAGGAGGCCCGGCTCGAGGACGCGCTGGAGATCGCCGGGCTCGGGGAGTCCGTGCACCGCCGCGTCGGCACCTACTCCCAGGGCATGCGGCAGCGGCTCGCCATCGCGCAGGCCATGCTCGGCCTCCCGGAGCTGCTCGTGCTCGACGAACCCACCAACGGGCTCGACCCGCCCCAGATCCACGCGATGCGCGAGCTGCTGCGCCGCTACGCGGAAGGCGGCCGCACGGTGCTGGTCTCCAGCCACCTGCTGGCCGAGGTGGAGCAGACCTGCTCGCACGTCGTCGTGATGCACCACGGCAAGGTGGTCGCGGACGGGACGGTCGACGACATCATCGCGGGCGGTGGTGCGGCGAGCTTCGGGGTCGACGCCCCGGAGCGCGCGGTCGCGGTGCTCGGCGCCCTCGACGGGGTGCACGACGTCGCGGCGGAGGGCCGGCTCGTGCACGCCGAGCTCAACGGCACCCCGCGTGCCTCGGCCGTCCAGGCCCTGGTCTCGGCCGGCATCTCGGTGGAGTCCGCGGGCCCGCGCCGGCGCCTCGAGGACGCATTCCTGCAGCTCGTGGGAGAGGACACCGCTCCATGAGCGACATCGGAGGAGCTCCGTGAGCGACATCGGGGGAGCTCCGTGATCGACAACCGGAGGAGCTCCGTGAGCGACATCGGAGGAGCACCGTGACGCAGCCCGACCAGAGCCGGGACTGGCTCCACCGGGACGCCCGGTACTCGGACGTGTCCACCCGCAAGGGACACGTCGGGACCCTGCGCGACGACGGGTCGCCCCACACCGAGTACCGGCCGGAGCGCACCCTGCCGCTGCGGGTGGAGCTGGTCCGCCAGCTCCGCCGCAGGCGCACCCAGGTGGCGTTCGCGCTGGTGGCGCTGCTGCCGGTGATCCTGTGGATCGCGTTCTCCCTCACCAGCGGCAACGGCGGCGCGGCCACCTCGGTGAATCTGGTCGACCTGGCCAAGGGCAGCGGCACGAACTTCGCGATCTTCGCGCTGTTCGCGTCCGCCGGGTTCCTGCTGGTCGTGGTGGTGGCGCTGTTCTTCGGCGACACCGTGGCGTCGGAGGCGTCCTGGTCGTCGCTGCGCTACCTGCTCGCGGCCCCGGTCCCCCGGGCCCGGCTGCTGCGGCAGAAGGCGCTGGTGGCGGGCCTGCTGTCGGCGGCCGGGGTGCTGTTCCTGCCGATCGTCGCCCTGATCGTCGGCACCCTGGCGTACGGGGCGGGCGACCTGGTGAGCCCCACCGGCGAGTCCCTGCCCTACTGGACGGCGGTCGGCCGGGTGCTGCTCGGCGGCGTGTACGTCGTGGTGAACCTGCTGTGGGTGGCCGGGCTGGCGCTGCTGCTGTCGGTGACCACGGACGCGCCGCTCGGTGCCGTCGGCGGCGCGGTGATGGCGTCGATCGTCTCGCAGATCCTCGACCAGATCACGGCCCTGGAGGGCCTGCGGGACTACCTCCCCACCCACTACGCCAACTCCTGGTCGGACCTGCTCGCCTCGCAGATCGACTGGGGGAACATGACGCGCGGGGTGTTCGGAAGCGTGACCTATGCGGCGGTGTTCTTCGGCGCGGCGGCCTGGCGCTTCCACCGCAAGGACATCACGAGCTGAGGGCTCTGATCCCCGGGGCGGTGCTGGTGGCCGCGAGCGGGGTGACGTCCGGCAGCTCCACCCGCACGTCGGCGGCGATCCGGTAGGGCCGGGCGAGCAGCAGCCCGCCCAGGCCCCGGCGGAGCCTGCTCATCTCCGCCCGCACGGTGACCAGGTGCTCCCGGTCGCCGTAGAGGGCGGCCGACAGCGCGCCCGCGTCCATCCCCTGCGCCCCGGCGCGGGCCAGCAGCACGAGCACCTCGGCGTGCCGGGTCGAGAGCGGGTGCACCCACCGGCTCGACCCGTCGACGACCGCGCGCGGGGGCCGCGAGGCCAGGTCCAGGGTCAGGGTGAGCGCGCGGGCCCCGGCGAGCCGGAGCAGCCAGCCGCCCGGCACCGGCTCGGGCACGCACACCCCGACCCCGTGCACCGCCAGCGGCCGGTCCGCGCGCGGCGCCGCGACCCGGTCGATGCTCGGCATGCCGGTCACGGCGGCGACCCAGCCGTGGTCGTCGACGACCAGCCCGGCGCCGTCGACGGCCGAGAGCAGCGGCGCGGCCACCCCGCGCAGCGCGTCGAGCCGGCCTTCGTGCTGGCGCCACAGGCTCGCCTCGGCGAGCTTCACGGCCGTGCCGACGAGCGCGACGGTCGTCGGGTGGATCGTCTCGGCCGGGCCGCTGACGTCCACGACCCCGAGCAGCTCCCCCGTCCGCGGGTCGTGCACCGGGCAGGCGGTGCAGGTCCAGACGTGGTGCGAGCGCACGAAGTGCTCCGCCGCGAACAGCTGCACGGGGGCGCCCTCCGCGAGCGCCGTCCCGATCGCGTTCGTGCCGACGGAGGCCTCGGACCAGGTCGCACCCTCGGTGAAGCCCAGCGCGTCCGCCCGGTGCCGCACGCGTGTGGAGCCCTCCCGCCAGAGCAGCACGCCGTCCGCGTCCGTCACGACCATGACGTGCCGGGCGTCCTCGGCGACCGAGGTCAGCGCCGCGCGCAGCTCGGGCAGCACCCGGTGCAGCGGGGAGCTCGTGCGGCGGCGCTCCACCTCGTCCGCGCCGAGCGGGCCGCCCGGTTCGCCGTGCTCGGGATCGACGCCCTGGGCGAGCACCCGCTCCCAGGAGCGGGCGACCAGGCCGCGGACGGCGTCCGGCGGCGCGTCCCCGGCCAGCACCGCGTCGTGCAGGTGGGCCAGTGTGCGGGCGTGGCGGCCGACGTCCGTGCCCGGGCGGAGCGCGCACACCGCCTCGGCCCTCAGCTCGGGGACCGCGCTCGCCATGGATCCCTCCGACCCGCCCCGGGACGACGGTGACTGCGGGACGTGCCGCCACCCTAACCCGCGGTGGCCGCCGGTCACGCCGTCCGGACGGCCGGTTCCGTGCTGTCCGCCTGCGGAGCGGGGGCCCCGGCCACGTCGTCCGGCGCGGTGCGGGCGGGTCGCGGCGTGCCGAGCAGGACCCCGCCGACGATCACGGCGGCGGCGACCAGCTCGGTCACGCTCGGCCGCTCGTCGAGCACCAGGAAGGCCAGCGCGATGCCGACGACCGGCACCAGCAGGGAGTACGGCGCGACGACGCCCGCCGGGTAGCGCCGCATCAGCCAGGTCCAGATCCCGGAGCCGAGGACGGTCGCGAAGACCGACAGGTACAGCACCGACGCCAGCCCCGGCAGCCCGGCGGGCGTGAACGCCTCACCGAGCGCGTGGATCCCGGCACCCGCCCCTTCGGTCAGGAAGGACATCCCGAACAGCGGGATCGGCGGGATCACGCACATCCACAGCGTCAGCTGCATGGGCTTCGGCGGGGCGGCGAGGCGGCTGCACAGGTTGCCGAACGCCCAGCCCAGTGCCCCGATCAGCGTCAGGAGCAGGGGCAGCAGCGCAGCGGCCTGCGCACGCGCCACGGCGATCGCGAGGAGCCCCGCCACCGCCAGCCCGATCCCGGCGGCCTGCCGCGCCGAGAGCCGCTCGCGGAGCAGAACCGCCCCCAGCAGCACGGTGAACGGCGCGGAGGCCTGCAGCACCAGCGAGGCCAGCCCGGTGGGCATGCCGACGTCCATCGCGACGAACAGGAAGACGAACTGGATGGTCCCGAAACCGAGCCCGTAGCCGATCAGCCAGCGCAGCTTCACCTGCGGGCGCGGCACGAACAGCAGCGTGGGGACGGCGATGACGAGCATCCGGAGGCCGGCGAGGAACAGCGGCGGGAAGTGCTCGAGCCCGATGTGGATGAACAGGAAGTTCCCGCCCCAGACGGCGGCGACGAGGATCGCGAGGAGGCGGTGGCGTGCGGTCACCCCCCGACCATGCGTCCCGGCGATCCGGAAGACCAGCGATATGTTCTGAAGGAACCTTGTAGCGTTGCTTCATGGACGTGCAGCGGCTCCGGGTGCTCCGCGAGCTGGCCGATCGCGGGTCGGTGACGGCGGTGGCCGCGGCCCTGTCCTTCACCCCGTCGGCCATCTCCCAGCAGCTCAAGGCGCTCTCCGAGGAGGTGGGAATGCCGCTGACCGAGCCGGCGGGGCGTGGGCTGCGGCTCACGGAGGCGGGGCGGGCGCTCGTCGGGGAGGCCGAGCACGTACTGGCCGCGGTGGCCCGGGCGGAGGCCGCGGTGCAGTCGCTGCGCGAGGCGCCGCAGGGAGTCGTGCGGATGGCGCTCTTCCCGTCCGGTGCGCGGATGCTGCTCGCCGGTCTCCTCCGGCACGTCGCGGGGTCCGGGATCGAGCTGCAGGTGCGCGATCTCGACATGCAGCCGTCGGACGCCGTGGTGCTCGCGGCCGACCACGACCTCGTCGTGACCCATCGCGACGAGCACACCCCGCCGCTGGAGAGCCGCCGGCACCGGGTGCTGCCGCTCGTCCGGGAGCCGCTCGACGTGGTGCTCCCGCCCGGTCACCCACTCGCCGCGCAGCGCCGGATCCGCCTCGACGAGCTGGCCGACGAGCCGTGGATCAGCGTGAACGTCGGCTGGCCGGTCGACGACGTGCTGCGCTCGCTGACCACGCTGACCGGCACCCGGCCGCGGATCGTCCAACGGATCAACGACTTCTCGGTGACCGAGGAGCTGGTCGCCGCCGGCGTCGGGGTGGCCCTGCTCCCCCGCTGGTCCACGGACGACCGCCGCGGCCGCCGGTTCGTGCGCCGCCCGCTCGCCGGCGTCCGCGCCGCCCGGATGATCGAGATCGTGCTGCGGGAGAGCGAGGCCGAACGACCCGCCGTACGCAGCGTGATCACCGCGCTGGAAGCGGCCGTCAGGGACGTGACGGGGAGCTGATCCGCGCGTAGTGCCACCGCGCCACGGCGAGCAGCACGATCGCCACGATCACGTAGGTGGCGCCCGCGATCTGCTGCAGCGGGTTCCAGGTGAGCTCGACCTGGTTGTTGCCGGGCAGCCAGCGGAACGGCGCGACCCAGAAGGCGGCCGCGAGCAGCAGGAGCGCCGCGGCCCAGCCCCGCGAGCGTTCGCGCACGGCGTGCGCGCCGACCGCGATCAGCGCCGGCGCGATCCACACCCAGTGGTGCGACCACGAGGTGGGCGAGACCAGCAGCATGAATGCCGCCGTCGCCGCCATCGCGATCGCCGGATCCCCCCACCGCACCGTCGGGACCAGCAGGAACAGCAGGATGGCCGCCGCGACGAGCCACAGGCCGGTGAGCAGCGGACCGTGCACGCTCCACCGCGCGAGCACCGCCTGCACGGTCTCGTTCGTGAAGAACACCGAGCCGCTCACGCCCGAGGCCGGCCCGCCGAACCAGTAGGTGGCCGAGGCGTGCGCGTCGACCAGGAACCCGATCCCGGTGGCCACCGCCGCCGTGACGACCGTGACCACCGCGGCCCGGAAGTCCCGGCGGAGCAGGAAGAACAGCACGAACGCGGCCGGCGTCAGCTTGATCGCCGCGGCCAGCCCGACCAGCAGCCCCCGCGGCCAGGGGGTGCGCGGCGCGAGGCAGTCGACCGCGACCAGGGCCATCAGGATGAGGTTGACCTGGCCGAACTCGAAGGTCTGCAGCACCGGCTCGATCCACAGCAGCGCGGGCAGCGCCAGGGTCGAGACCGACAGCGCACCCGCCCGTCCGCCCGCCGGCCAGGCCCGCAGCGCAGTGACGTAGAGCGTGACCGCGAGCGACGCCAGCGACAGCACGAACAGCAGCACCCAGGACGCCGTCCACGGCAGCAGCGCCAGCGGGGTGAGCGCGATCGCCGCGAACACCGGGTAGATGAACGGCAGCGCCAGCCCGCTGATCGTGGGCGGCAGCGGGCCGTACGGGTCCCCACCGTGCAGCCAGGTGTCGACGCCGAGCCGGTAGACCTCGAGGTCGATGTGGTAGCCGTGCGTGTGCAGCAGCATCGCCGTGACGGACACCGCGAGCAGCGGCAGCCCGACGAGCAGCGCGATCCGCGGCGACGCGACCCGGAGCCGGATCCGCCGGACCGCCTCGGCGGCGGCGCCGTCGAGACCGTCGGAACGGATGCTGGACAGGGTCACGCTCTCCTCCGGTTGCAGGCGGAGACCCCACGGTAGCCACCCGGTCACAGCGCCCCGGCCCCCACCCCGGGGTCGGTCAGGAGATGCCGGCGGCGTCCATTCCGCGGAGCTCCTTCTTGAGGTCCTGGATCTCGTCCCGCAGCCGGGCCGCGAGCTCGAACTGCAGGTCGCGCGCCGCGGCCAGCATCTGGTCGCTCATCTGCTGGATGAGGTCGGCGAGCTCGGCCCGCGGCATGCCCTTCGTGTCCTTGCCCGCGATCACGCCCGAGCTGGAGCGTCCCGGCTCACCCGCGGCGCGCTTGCCCCGCGACTGGTTGCGGCCCGACCCGCCGACGGGAACGTTCTCCGTGTCCTCGGCCTCCCGGTACACCTGGTCGAGGATGTCGGCGATCTTCTTCCGCAGCGGCTGCGGGTCGATCCCCTTCTCCGTGTTGTAGGCGATCTGCTTCGCCCGGCGCCGGTCGGTCTCGTCGATGGCGTGCTGCATGGAGTCGGTGATCTTGTCCGCGTACATGTGGACCTCGCCGGACACGTTCCGCGCCGCACGCCCGATCGTCTGGATGAGCGAGGTGCCGGAACGGAGGAAGCCCTCCTTGTCGGCGTCGAGGATCGCGACGAGCGACACCTCGGGCAGGTCCAGTCCCTCCCGGAGCAGGTTGATGCCGACCAGCACGTCGTACTCGCCGAGCCGCAGCTGCCGGAGCAGCTCGACCCGGCGCAGGGTGTCGACCTCGGAGTGCAGGTACCGCACCCGGATGCCCAGCTCGAGCAGGTAGTCGGTGAGGTCCTCGGCCATCTTCTTGGTCAGCGTGGTGACCAGGACGCGCTCGTCCCGCTCGGCGCGCTCCCGGATCTCGCCCACCAGGTCGTCGATCTGGCCCTTCGTGGGCTTCACGACGATCTGCGGGTCCACCAGTCCCGTCGGCCGGATGACCTGCTCCACGAACTCGCCGCCGGTGCGCGACATCTCGTACGGCCCCGGCGTGGCGGACAGGTACACCGTCTGCCCGATCCGGTCCGCGAACTCCTCCCAGGTCAGGGGCCGGTTGTCGACCGCCGACGGGAGCCGGAACCCGAAGTCCACGAGGTTGCGCTTGCGGGACATGTCGCCCTCGTACATGCCGCCGATCTGCGGCACCGTCACGTGCGACTCGTCGATGACGAGCAGGAAGTC
Source organism: Pseudonocardia ailaonensis (assembly GCF_039531635.1). Taxonomy (NCBI): domain Bacteria; kingdom Bacillati; phylum Actinomycetota; class Actinomycetes; order Pseudonocardiales; family Pseudonocardiaceae; genus Pseudonocardia; species Pseudonocardia ailaonensis. Next base: position 526,117 of record NZ_BAAAQK010000003.1, read on the forward strand.
GTCCGGGAAGTAGTCGATCAGGGTGGCGGGTGCCGTGCCCGCGCCGCGGCCGTCGATGTGGCGCGAGTAGTTCTCGATGCCGGAGCAGAACCCGACCTGCCGGATCATCTCCAGGTCGTACTGGGTGCGCATGCGCAGCCGCTGCGCCTCCAGCAGCTTGCCCTGGTTCTCCAGCTCGGCGAGCCGTTCCCCGAGCTCCTGCTCGATCCCCCGGACGGCCCTCTCCATCCGCTCCGGGCCCGCCACGTAGTGCGTCGCCGGGAAGATCCGCAGCTCGTCGACCTGCTTGACGACGTCCCCGGTCAGGGGGTGCAGGTAGTACAGCGCCTCGATCTCGTCCCCGAAGAACTCGATCCGGATGGCGAGCTCCTCGTACGCCGGGATGATCTCGACGGTGTCGCCGCGGACGCGGAAGGTGCCGCGGGCGAACGCCACGTCGTTGCGCGTGTACTGGATGTCCACCAGCAGGCGCAGGAACGCGTCCCGGTCCAGCTCGACGCCGACCCCGAGCTTCACCGAGCGGTCGAGGTAGGACTGCGGCGTACCGAGGCCGTAGATGCACGACACGGAGGCGACGACCACCACGTCCCTGCGCGACAACAGGTTCTGGGTCGCGGAGTGCCGCAGGCGCTCCACGTCGTCGTTGATCGAGGAGTCCTTCTCGATGTAGGTGTCCGTCTGCGCGATGTACGCCTCGGGCTGGTAGTAGTCGTAGTACGAGACGAAGTACTCGACCGCGTTGTTCGGGAGCATGTCCCGCAGCTCGTTGGCCAGCTGCGCGGCCAGGGTCTTGTTGGGGGCCATCACCAGCGTGGGCCGCTGGACGCGCTCGATCAGCCACGCCGTGGTGGCCGACTTGCCCGTACCGGTGGCGCCGAGCAGCACGACCTCCTGCTCGCCGCCGCGGATCCGCTTCTCCAGCTCGTCGATCGCCGCGGGCTGGTCGCCCGCGGGCTCGAACTCGCTGACGACCTCGAACCGCCCGCCCGTGCGCTCGATCTCGCCGACGGGCCGGTGCTCGGAGTGCGCGAGCGGCACATCGGCCTCGCCACCCTCTCGTGCGCTGCCGGGGACCTCCGTCGCGAATGCCATGAGGAACAGGGTACGAGTGACCACCGACAGTTTCTTGTCGCCCGCTCTTCCGGCAGGCTGGAGGGGTGCATCCGCCGAAGCTCCAGACCTTCGACGTACCCGCCGCCGTCAACATCGACAACAAGGGCCTGCGCCGCGCGGTCGCCGAGTACCGGGTCGCGCCGTTCGGGCTCTACATGAGCCGCGAGATCGTCGCCCGCGAGTCCGCGCACTGGATCGAGTCCTGGCTGCTGCCGGATCTGGGGATCGTGGTCAGCGACTGGTGGTGGAACCCCGGCCACGAGCGCGACCAGGACTACTACCTCGACATCGCGCAGGTCGAGCCCGGCGGGGACGTCTGGCGCACCACCGACCTCTACCTCGACGTCGTCGTGAAGAACGGCCGCTGGAGCGAGCTGCTCGACGTGGACGAGTTCGTCGCGGCGATCCGCGAGGGCCTGCTCGACGAGGAGACCGCGCAGTGGGCGCTGGACCGCTCGCACGCGGTCGTCGCCGCGCTGGGGGCCCACGGCCACGACCTCGACGCGTGGCTCGCCACGGAGGGGATCGTGCTGAGCTGGCGGGACCGGGACCGCACCGACGAGGTCAGACCGGCGGGCTGAGCCGGCCGGACGAGCGAGGTCGGGCCGGGCGGAGTCGGGCCCGCCGAGCACGCGCGGACCAGCGGACCGAACAGGGCTCCCGGAGGAGCCGCCGTCCTACGCGACGGCCGAGGTGCTGCTGCTCGGCGCCGGCTCCGTCGGACCGGAGGCGCTCGACTTCGGCGGGTCCACGGGCGGAACGACGACCGGAGGCTTCGACGAGCTCGAGCCCTCGGTGTTGGGCTTCGTCGTCGTGGTGGTGGTCGTGGTCGTGGGCGGCGGGGTGGTCGTCGTGACCACCACCGGCGGCGGGACCACCGGCTGCACCGGCGCCACGGGCACCACCGGTTTGGGCGTGGGGGTCGTCGTCCGCACTCGCTGGGTGGCCCGGTTGCGGGTCGTCGGGTCCTGCTCCTCCGTGACGGCCTGCGGCGCCGCGTCCACCGGTGAGACCGGCGCGGCAGCCGCGGGATCCGTGGTCGGCACGTCCGACGCGGGCGCCTCCACCACCGCGGCGACGGCCGCGGGGGCCGGCTGGGCCGCGGCCGTGCCGACGACGGTGATCCCCCCGAGGGCCCCGACCGTCAGCACCGCGGCGGCGGCCGCCCCGCTGGCCCGGTTGACCGCTCCGGCGCGCCGGATGACCTCGTCGACCGAGGGCAGGGTGACGCCCGCGGCGAGCTCGTCGTCCAGGCGGCGCAGCTCGTCCGCCGCGCGGCCCGTGGGCCGGATCTGCACCGGGTTGGTCACCGGTCCTCCTCGTCGCCCCTGGTGGGCCGGTCATCGCTGGGCTGGGAAGTGGTCCGGCTGGTGGTTCCGTCGCCGGTCGCGGCCCTCTCACCGGGCCCGTCGTCGGTCTCGGGCTCGGGACCGGCCGGGCCCGTCACGGAGACCCGCGCCGGGAGCACCGGCACCAGGTCGTCCCCCGTGTAGCCGGGGTACAGGTCCGCCGGGCTCGCGGCGCCCCAGCCGTAGCCGGCGAAGCCGCCGGTGCCGAGGTCGCCCTCCGAGAGCGCCCCCGCGACCCGGTTCAGGCGGGCCTGCACGGTGCCGGAGGACACCCGTTCCAGGGCGGCGACCTCACCGACGCCCATCCCGGCCATGTGCACGAGCACGGCGGCCCGGCGCTCCGGGAGCGGCAGCCGCGCGAGCGAGCGCAGCACGCCCGCGGTGCGGGGATCGAGCGACTCCTGCTCGGGCACGGCCGAGTTGCGTAGGCCCACGGCCACGAGGAACCGCCGCCACGGGCTGGTCGACGACCGCACCGCGACCCGGCGGACCCACGCCTCGGCGTTGCCCTGGCGCACCTCGGACCAGCGCTTCCAGGCGCGCGAGTAGGCGTCCTGCACGAGATCGTGGGCCGCGGAGGAGTCGAGTGTGATGGCGAAGAGCTGGCCGACGAGCCGCGGGTAGTGGGTCTCGAGGTGGGCGCCGAAGTCCGCGCGCAGGCTGCCGCCGGTGACCTCCGGTCCGGCTGGGACGTCCCGCTCGACGACCGACGCGGCACCGTCCGGGCCCCGGGGCGGCGGCGGATCGGCCGCGGGCACCGAAGCGCCTTCCTCGACCTGTGCGCTCACCGCGCGTCCTCCCCCGTCGCACCGCCCGACGGGCACACCGGGATCACCCGGCGTCACCGTCCCTGTCCGTCCATCGCGGCACCGCAGGCCACCGTTACATCGGCCCGGTCGCCCTCCGCGACGAGACTACGCCGTTCAGCCTAATACGGGCTCCTCGCCCGACCGATCCGGCCCGGGGAGCACCCACCCCGTCCTCGCCGCCCACTCCTCGGCCCGGGGCGCCGCGGTGTCGAACCACGGCTCCTTCCGTGTGACGTACCTCGCCGCGTCGCCGTCGCGGGCGAACTCGGCCGCGGCGGCGAGCTTGAGCCGCAGGTACTCCTCACGGGCGGCCGGGTCCGCGCGCAACCAGTCCCGGACGAGCAGGGCGTAGCGCTGCGCGGGCGAGCCGGTCTCCCGGACGTGCAGGTGCACCCGCTGGGCCGGGTCCGCGCCCCCCAGGTAGCGCTTGCGCCAGTGGGCCGGGTCCGGGTCGGAGGCCTTCGGGTTGTCCTGCGTGATCTCGGGGATCTCGACGAACCCCGCGGCGGCCAGCCGGTCGGCGACGCCGTCGAGCTCCGCGAGGGAGTCCACGGTGAGCTGCAGGTCGGTGATGTCCTTGGCCGGCAGGCCCGGCACGGCGGTGGAGCCGATGTGCGCGACGCCGCGGCCCACCGCCCCGGCCGCCCGCGCGGCCCGGGCCGCCAGCCGCTCGCCCCGGGCCGCCCAGGCGGGATCGGGATCGGCGAGAAGCGGTGTGCCACCACGGATCGCGCGGCGCAGCCGCACGTTCTCCTCGAAGGGCACCAGGCGCTCCGCCCACAGCCGGTCGACCTGGGCGACGAGCTTCGCCGGGCTGCCGTCGTTGCGCAGCAGGGCATCCGCCGCGGCGCGCCGCTGGGCGTCCGTGGCCTGCTTGCGGATCCGGGCCCGCGCGTCGGCCTCGGGCAGCCCCCGGCTCTCGACGAGCCGCCGCACCCGGATCTCCTCGGCGGTGTCCACGACCACGACCAGCGCGAAGCGGCTCTGGTTGCCCTGCTCCACCATCAGGGCCGCGTCGTAGACCACCACCGCGTCGGGCGGGGCGCCGGCTTCGAGCTCCTGGGTGCGGCGCGCGATGCGGGGATGGGTGATCCCGTTGAGCACGGCCAGCTTCTTGTCGTCGCTGAACACGATCGACGCCACCCGAGCCCGGTCCATCTCGCCGTCCGGGCCGATCACCTCGGGCCCGAAGGCCTCCGCGATCTCGGCCAGCCCCTCGGTACCCGCGGCGACGACCTCGCGGGCGATCGCGTCCGCGTCCACCAGCACCGCGCCGAGCTCGACGAGCCTCCGGGAGACCGTCGACTTGCCGGCACCGATCCCGCCCGTCAGCCCGATCGTCAGCACGCCGAAAGGCTAGTGCCCCGGCCGGGGGCGGCCACGACCGGACCGGCGCCGGTTCAGGGGCCGGCGGCGACGGGCGGAGGCCCGGTGGGCGAGGACGGTGCAGGGCCGGTGGCAGGCGGCGGCGCCGCCGGGGTCGTGGGCGGCGGGGCCGGCTGCGAGATGCCGTCCTTGGGCAGCACGCGCTGCGCGAGGTCGACGAGCCGGTCCGCCGGCGCACCGGGCGCCCGGGCCCCGGCCTGCAGGACGAACGTCAGGGTGTCCACTCCGTACACGACGGCCAGCACGGTCTCGGCCCGGCGCTCGATCAGCACCCCCGGCACGGTGCCCACGGGGAGGTCCCGGGACTGCCCGTCGGAGCGCTCGGCGTTGGTGTTGAGCTTCCACTGCCGCTGTGCCGCAGCGGCATCGGAGTAGCGGCCGAGGTTGATGTCGAGCAGCGTGCCCCCGCCACCGGGGCCGCTCGCGCTGTAGCGGCAGCCCACCCGCGCGACGCGGTCCACGGACGGCTCGGCCACGCCCATGATCGTCCGCACCGCGGTGGAGCCGATCGGCCGGGCCAGCAGCGCACCGAGATCGTCCGCGGCCAGGAAGGCGGCGCAGTCGTCCGGGAGGCCGATCTTCGGCGGTGCCGCCGCGGAGGCCGACGACGAGGAGTTCGCGAAGGTCGGGACCGCGAGCTGCTCGGTGCCCGAGGAGGAACAGCCGGCGAGCACGCACACGGCCAGGAAGACGGCGCACACCGCCCCGATCCGCCCCCCGCGCATGGGATCAACGGTAGGCCGCACCGCATGATCCACTCACGCGGCGCGCCCGGCAGATCACCGAACGCAGCCCGATCGTG
>NZ_BAAAQK010000003.1:531642-621856 GCF_039531635.1 Pseudonocardia ailaonensis
ATCAGCGTGTCACGCGCCGCCGGACAGCTTCTCGCGAAGGGCCGCGAGCTGCTCGTCGCTGGCGAGCGAGCCGCCGCTCTGCGCCTGCTGCTCGGTGTCACCACCGGACGAGTAGTTCGTGCCGGTCGCGCCCTCGACGGCAGCCTCCGCGTCGGCCTCGGCGGCCTTGCGGATCTGCGTCATGTGCTGCTCGTAGCGCTCGTGCGCCTCCGCGTACTGCTTCTCCCAGACGGAGCGGGCCTCCTCGAAGCCTTCCTTCCAGTCGCCGGTCTCGACGTCGAAGCCCTCGGGGTAGATGTAGTTCCCCTGGTCGTCGTACTCCGCCGCCATGCCGTAGCGCGTGGGGTCGAACTCGGTGTCGACCGTCATGCCCTCGTTGGCCTGCTTGAGCGACAGCGAGATGCGGCGCCGGTCGAGGTCGATGTCGATGACCTTGACCATCGCGTCGTCGCCCACCTGGACGACCTGCTCCGGGATCTCCACGTGGCGCTCGGCCAGCTCGGAGATGTGCACCAGGCCCTCGATGCCCTCCTCGACGCGCACGAACGCACCGAACGGGACGAGCTTGGTGACCTTGCCCGGGACGATCTGGCCGATCGCGTGGGTCCGGGCGTACAGGCGCCACGGGTCCTCCTGCGTCGCCTTCAGCGACAGGGAGACGCGCTCGCGGTCCAGGTCGACGTCGAGGACCTCGACGGTGACCTCCTGGCCCACCTCGACGACCTCGGACGGGTGGTCGATGTGCTTCCAGGACAGCTCGGAGACGTGCACCAGGCCGTCGACCCCACCGAGGTCGACGAACGCACCGAAGTTGACCACCGAGGAGACGACGCCCTTGCGCACCTGGCCGCGGGCCAGCTGGTTGAGGAACTCGCTGCGGACCTCGGACTGGGTCTGTTCCAGCCAGGCGCGGCGGGACAGGACCACGTTGTTGCGGTTCTTGTCCAGCTCGATGATCTTGGCCTCGATCTTGCGGCCGACGTACGGCTGCAGATCGCGCACGCGGCGCATCTCGACCAGCGAGGCGGGGAGGAAGCCGCGGAGGCCGATGTCCAGGATCAGGCCGCCCTTGACGACCTCGATCACGGTGCCCTCGACCGGCTCGTCGGCCTCCTTGAGGGCCTCGATCGTGCCCCAGGCGCGCTCGTACTGCGCGCGCTTCTTGGACAGGATCAGCCGGCCTTCCTTGTCCTCCTTCTGGAGGACGAGGGCCTCGACGAACTCGCCGACCTCGACGACGTCGGCAGGGTCGACGTCGTGCTTGATCGAGAGCTCCCGCGACGGGATGACGCCCTCGGTCTTGTAGCCGATGTCGAGCAGGACCTCGTCACGGTCGACCTTGACGATGGTGCCTTCGACGATGTCGCCATCGTTGAAGTACTTGATCGTCAGGTCGATGGCGGCGAGGAAGTCCTCCTCCGACCCGATGTCGTTGATGGCGACCTGCGGGGTCGTGCTGGTCGGGGCGGCGGTGGTGTCGGTGGACATGTAGTGGGGTGCTCCGGTGGATGATTTCGGTAGTGGCCGCGTCACGGGCGGCCGTTCGGTGGGTGTGGCCGTGACTGGATGAAACGTGGAACAGTCACCTTTGTTCGTCGATTCCCGGGAGCCGTGTCCAGGACTAGCAAGACCCGCGACGCCCCTCTGACCGGCGGACGCGCACGTTGACCCCGAGCTACGGACCATGCTACGCGGACGCCGATCAGTGGGGCAATGCGGGTCCCCCCTCCCGAACTGGGACGATCCGGCACGTGAACACGGGTGTGCGATGAGCGCCGAGGAGCTTCTGGGGACGGCCGGGGTGGCCCGCCGTGAGGTGGGTTCCGCGGAGTCCGAACGGGCCAGCCGGGCCTGGTGGGACGCCGACGCGACGGACTACCTCACCGAGCACGCCCGCGACATCGGCGACGCCGAGTTCGTCTGGTGCCCCGAGGGTCTGCACGAGGCCGACGTGCGGCTGCTGGGCGAGGTCGACGGGAAGCGGGTGCTCGAGGTCGGGGCCGGTTCCGCGCCGTGTTCTCGCTGGCTGGCGGCCCGGGGCGCGCACGCGGTGGCCCTCGACCTGTCCCGCGGCATGCTCGCCGCGGCGGCGGAGCTCAACCGCGCCACCGGGATCGGCGTCCCGCTCGTGCAGGCCGGCGCCGAGCACCTGCCGTTCGCCGACGCGTCCTTCGACCTCGCCTGCTCGGCCTTCGGCGCGGTGCCCTTCGTGGCCGAGCCGGTGCGGGTGATGCGCGAGGTGCACCGGGTGCTGAGGCCCGGCGGCCGCTGGGTGTTCGCGGTGAACCACCCCATGCGCTGGATGTTCTCCGACGACCCCGGGCCGGATGGGCTGACCGTCACCCAGTCGTACTTCGACCGGACCCCCTACCTGGAGGTCGACGGCGGGGGCCGGGCCACCTACGTCGAGCACCACCGGACGATCGGCGACCGCGTGCGCGACGTCGTCGCCGCGGGCCTGGTCCTCGACGACGTCGTGGAGCCGGAGTGGCCCGAGGGGCACGAGCGGATCTGGGGCCAGTGGTCGCCGCTGCGCGGCGCGCTCTTCCCCGGCACCGCGATCTTCGTGACCCACCGGCCCGGATAGCGGTTTTCCGCTACCGGAGCGGGCGGGATGCACGGTGCCGCCCGGCCGGGCCGGTCCCTACCGTCGACCGTCGTGATCACGCTCGAAGGACTGACGAAGCGCTACGGAGACCGGCTCGCGGTCGACCACCTGACCGTCACGGTCCGGCCCGGCCGCGTCACCGGGTTCCTGGGGCCCAACGGCGCCGGGAAGTCGACCACGATGCGGGCGATCGTCGGGCTCGACCTGCCGACCGCAGGCCGGGCGCTCGTCCTCGGCCGCCGCTACCGGGACCTCGCCGAGCCCCTGCGGGTCGTCGGCGCGCTGCTCGACGCCCGCGCCGTGCACCCGGGCCGCAGCGTCCGCGCGCACCTGCGGTCACTCGCGCGCAGCAACGGCATCCCTCGCCGGCGGGCCGACGAGGTCGTCGAGACGGTCGGGCTCGGGCCGGTCGCCCGCAGGCGGGCGGGCACCCTGTCGCTGGGCATGGGCCAGCGCCTCGGCATCGCGGCCGCCCTGCTCGGCGACCCGGAGATCCTGATCTTCGACGAGCCGGTCAACGGGCTGGACCCGAACGGGGTGCGCTGGTTCCGCGGCCTGGCCCGCCGGATGGCCGCCGAGGGCCGCACGGTCTTCGTCTCCAGCCACCTGATGAGCGAGATGCAGGCGACGGCCGACCACCTCGTCGTCCTCGGCAAGGGCCGGCTGCTCGCCGACGCCCCGCTCACCGAGGTGCTGGCCAGGAGCCCGCTCACCGCCGTCACGGTCCGCAGCCCGCATGCCGGCGACCTGGCCGCGCGGCTCCGCACCGCGGGCGGTGCCGTCGAGCGGCTGGACGAGTGCCGGCTCGTCGTCACCGGTCTCGCGGTCGAGCGGGTGGGCGACGTGGCCCACGAGGCCGGCATCCGGCTGCACGAGCTCCGGCTGCGCGAGGCGTCGCTGGAGCAGGCGTACCAGGAGTTGACCGCGCGCAGCATCGAGTTCGGTGCCGCACCTACCGAGGTGGCCTGAGATGACGACGACAGCGACGCTCCGAGCGGTCGGTGCCGAGTGGGCGCGGTTCCGCACGGTCCGGTCGACCTGGTGGTGCCTGGTCGGGACCGGCGTGCTGATGGGCATGGCGGCGCTGACCTTCGGCGCCGACCGGGCCACGGGGCGGGGCGGCACGTTCGCCGCGACCGCCCCGGTCGTCGACGGCGCGGTGCTCTTCCAGGTCGGGATCGTCGCGCTGGCGATGCTCCCGGTCACGGCGGAGTACGCCTCCGGTGGCGTCCGTGCGTCCGTGCAGGCGGTCCCCCGCCGCGGCCGGTTCCTGCTGGCGCAGGCGGTCGTCGTCGCCTCGTCCGCCGCCGTCGCGACGGTGCTGGGCGGGCTGGTCACCGCGGTGGTCGTCCGCGAGTTCCTCCGGCTGGAACCCTTCGGCGGCCCCGCGGGGCTTCCCCTCGGACCGGTCGTCGCGGACCTGCTACGGCTCGGCTGCTTCGCGGCCCTGGTCGCGCTGCTGACCGTCGGGGTTGCGGTCGCGGTCCGGCACGCCGCGGGCACCCTGGCGCTGCTGTTCGCACTGCTGTTCGCGCTGCCGCTGCTGCTCGCCTCGACCGGGTCCGCACCACTCGTCGAGCTGGCCCTGCGCCTGCCGACGGGTGCGGGGCTGGCCTTCCTGGGTAGCACCGGCACCCCAGTGGGCCCGTTGCTGGACTACCCGCCCCTCGAGGGGCTCGCGTGGCTGGCCGGCTGGACGGCGGCCGCCCTCGGCCTCGGCGCGGCCGTGTTCCACGGGCGCGACCTCTAGGCTGCCGGCATGGGGCGGCGGGCTGGCACGCTGGTCGGCGTCGTGGTTGGGGTGCCCCTCGCGGTCGCCGAGGCCCTGGCCCTGCTGCTCGTGTGGCCGCCCGGCGCCCGGGGACGGGTGCTGGCCCTGCTCGGCCGTGCCGAGGCGGCCCGGCTGGCCCGCTGGTTCGACCGGGACGTCAGGGACGGCGCGGGCCGGGCGCGGTTCCTCGCCGCGCGGGCGGTCACCGGCTTGGCCGGCGGCTACCTGATCGCGACGCCGCTGTTCGTCGGCCTGCTCCTGCTCGTCGGTGGGATCTGGCAGGCTCTCGCCGGCGAGGCCAACACGGTGCCGGTGGTGCTGCCCGGCATCCGCATCCTGACCTCCAGCGCGACTCTCGGGATCGCCAACGGCGTCCTCGTGGTGCTCGTCGCGCTCGGGGTGGCCCTGGGGGTGGGCGCGGTTGAGCGCCGGCTCACCTACGCCCTGCTCGGCCCCGGCGAGCGCGAGCGGCTGCGCCGCCGCATCGACGAGCTGGCGAGCACCCGTTCCGGCATGCTCGCGGCTATCGACGAGGAGCGGCGCCGGATCGAACGGGACCTGCACGACGGCGTCCAGCAGCGCGGGGTGGCGGTCGCGATGCTGCTCGGGAGGGCCCGGCACAGCGCCGATCCGGCGGCCGCCGCGGGGCTGGTCGACCAGGCCTGGACCGAGGCGCGCGGCCTCCTCGACGAGGCGCGCGAGGTCGCCTGGCGGATCTATCCGACGGCGCTGGACGAGCTGGGCCTGCACGCCGCGCTGGCCGGGGTCGCGGAACGATCCGCACTCCCGGTGACCGTGCACCATCGACTGTCGGCACGTCCGGTGTCCGAGGTAGAGACCGCGCTGTACTTCGTGGTCCGGGAGGCGATCACCAACGCGGTCAAGCACTCCGGCGCTCGCGACGTCGTCGTGGTGGTCGCCGAGACGCCCACGACGACCACCGTGGTCGTGTCGGACGACGGCCGCGGCGGCGCCTCGCCCGACGGCCAGGGGCTGCGGGGGCTCGCCCGCCGGGTGAGCGCACTGGATGGCACGTTCACGGTCGTCAGCCCCGCCGGCGGACCGACGGAGATCACCGCCGTCCTGCCTCGCGCGGACCGGGCAGGTGACTCGTGAGGATCGTCCTCGCCGAGGACTCGGTCCTGCTCCGCGAGGGCCTGGTCCACCTGCTCACCGACGCCGGGCACGAGGTGGTGGCCGCCGTGGGGGACGCCGCGGCGCTCCTCGACGCCGTCGCCCGCGAGCGCCCGGACGTGGCGGTCGTCGACGTCCGGATGCCGCCGGGCCAGAGCGACGAGGGCGTGCGCGCCGCCCTGCGGATCCGCGCAGAGGTCCCCGGCGTCGGGGTGCTCGTCCTGTCCCAGTACGTCGAGAAGCACTACGCCGCCCGGCTGCTCGGCGGCGCCCCCGAGGGGCTCGGCTACCTGCTCAAGGACCGGGTCGCCGACGTGGCGGAGTTCCTCGGTGCGTTGCAGCGCGTCGGAGAGGGCGGGGCGGCGTTCGATCCCGAGGTCGTCCGCCAGCTGCTGGCCCGCACCTCCCACCACGACGCCCTCGCCCGGCTCAGCCCGCGCGAGCGCGAGGTGCTCGACCACCTCGCCCAGGGCTTTGCCAACCAGGCGATCGCGAACCGCCTGCACCTCGCCCTCAGCACGGTGGAGAAGCACCTCGCCGCGATCGCCGACAAGCTCGACCTGCCCCACGACGGCGACTACAACCGCCGCGTCCTGGCCATCCTGCGCTACCTCGAGGCCTGAGCGGGCAGACTGGGCCGATGCGGATCACCTGGCGGCAGGTCACCCGATGGCGCGCCGTACGGCAGCTGCTGACGACCGGGGAGCCCGATCCCGTGGAGGTCGCCCGCCGGGTCGGCGGCATCCACGCCCAGGTCGCCTCCTGCAGCACCGGGATCGCGGCGCTTCGCGGCGCCACGGGTGTCGACGACGCGCTGGCCGATCGCACGCTGGTCCGGACCTGGGCGATGCGCGGCACCCTGCACCTGCTGCCCGCGGACGAGCTGGGGCTGTGGTGCGCCGCCCTGACCGAGCGGGAGTCCCGGCGCCGCTTCCCGCCGTCCTTCGAGCGCGAGAACGGCGTCGACGGCGACACCCTCCACGCCGTCACGGCCTCCATCGGGCGGGTCCTCGGCGCCGAGCCGCTCACCCGGGCCGAGCTGGTCGAGCGGGTCGTCGACGACCTGGGCCGGCCGGAGATCGCCGAGGCGATGGGCAAGGGCTGGGGCGTGCTGCTCAAGCCCGCCGCCGCCCGCGGCTACCTCTGCTCGGGACCCGACGGCACCTTCGTCTCCCCCGCCGGGCTGCTCGGCCGCCCGCTCGACCAGCACGATCCCGCCGAGGCGGAGCAGGCCGCCCTCACCCGGTTCCTCGCCGCGAACGGGCCGGTGACCGTCGAGGACGTGGCGCGCTGGTGGGGCGAGCAGCCCGCACCGGCCCGGCGCCGGCTGAGGGGCGCGGAGCGGGTCGGGGTGGAGATCGACGGCGAGCCGGGGTTCCTGCTCGATCCCGCCGACGCCGACGAGCTCGCCGCCACCCCCGCCGACGGCGACCACCCCGCGGACGGCCCGTTCCTGCTGCCCGGCTTCGATCCCTGGACGATCGCGCCGCTCTCGCACCGCCGCCACGCCGTCCCCGAGGGCCGGGAGAAGGAGGTCAGCCGCGCCGCCGGCTGGATCACCCCCGTCCTGGTGGTGGACGGACGGGTGGCCGGTGTCTGGGAGCGGGAGGGCGGGCGGATCGTGGTGCGGCCCTTCGCAAAGCTCCCGGCCGGCGCCCGCCGCGCGGTGGAGCGGCTCGGCGAGGTCGGCTGGGCCTGATCGCGCCCGCCCCACGGGCGGCGGAACGGCCGCGGGGCATACTCGGCGGGTGCCGATCGACGCCTCCCAGCTCCCCTCCCTGCCCGGCGACATCGCTCCCGGCCAGCTGAACGACCGCATGGGGATCGAGATCCTCTCCGCGACCCTCGAGGAGGTCCGCGGCCGGATGCCCGTCGAGGGCAACCGCCAGCCCTACGGCCTCCTGCACGGCGGCGCCTCCGGCGTCCTCGCCGAGACCCTGGGCTCGGTGCTCGCCGCGCTGCACTCGCTGCCCGAACGCTTCCCCGTGGGCCTGGAGCTCGCCTGCACCCACCACCGCGCCGCGACGGAGGGCTGGGTCACCGGCGTGGCCCGCCCGCTCCACGTCGGCCGCAGCACCTCCACGCACGAGATCGTGCTGACGGACGACCAGGGCCGCCGCACCTGCACCGCCAAGCTCACCTGCCTGCACCGCGACACCCGCCCGGCCGGCTGAGCGAACGGCGCCCTCGCTCACATCTGGTGAACGAGAGCGCCGTCGCTCAACGGCCGTCGGTCAGGCGCTCGCGCCCTCGCCCAGGTAGGCCTCCTGGACCCGCGGGTCCGCGAGGAGCTCGTGGCCCGTCCCGGACAGCGTGGTGCGACCCAGGTCGATCACGTAGGCCTGGTCCGAGAGGGCAAGGGCCGCAAGGGCGTTCTGCTCCACGAGCAGCACCGTGGTGCCCTCGTCGCGCAGCTCCCTGACCGTGGAGAAGATCAGCTGGGTCATGATCGGCGAGAGCCCCATGGAGGGCTCGTCGAGCATGAGCAGCTTCGGCCGCGACATCAGCGCCCGGCCGATCGCGAGCATCTGCTGCTCGCCGCCGGAGAACAGGCCCGCCTTGTTGCCGCGCCGCTCCCCCAGCACCGGGAACAGGTCGTAGACCCGCTGCATGTCCTTCTGGATGCCGTCCTCGTCCTTGCGCGTGTACGCACCGAGGCGGAGGTTCTCCTCGACGGTCATGCGCGCGAACAGCCGCCGGCCCTCCGGGCTGTGCGCCATGCCCATGGAGAGGATCTCGTGCGCCGGCCGCTTCTGGATCGCGGTGCCGTCGAAGGTGATCGTCCCGGACACCGTGCGGAGCAGGCCGGACAGGGTGCGCAGGGTCGTCGTCTTCCCGGCGCCGTTCGAGCCGATCAGGGACACGATCTGTCCCTGCTCGACGTCGAACGACACCCCACGCACCGCCTGGATGGCCCCGTAGGCGACCACCAGGTCGCGGACCTCGAGGAACGCCATCAGGACTCACTCTCCACGGCATCGGATGCGGGGCTCGCCGCCGGGTCGGACGCGGGGCCCGCCGCTGGGTCGGATGCGGGGCCCGCCCCGGTCTGCAGCTGCGCCTCGACCTCGTCCGGCGGGGCACCCAGGTACGCCTCGACGACGCGCGGGTCGCCCCGCACCTCGTCCGGCGAGCCCTCGACCAGCAGCTCGCCCTGCACCAGCACCAGCACCCTGTCGCACAAGGTGAAGATGAACTTCGTGTCGTGCTCGATGACCACGACCGACACGCCGAGGTCCCGGATCGCGAAGATCAGCTGCCGGGTGGCCTCGGTCTCCTGGGCGTTCATGCCGGCCGTGGGCTCGTCGAGCAGCAGCACCGACGGGTCCGTCGCCAGCGCCCGGGCGATCTCGAGGCGCCGCTGGTCGCCGTAGGGCAGGTTGCGCGCCAGCTCGTCCGAGAACCTGCTCAGCCCCACGAAGGCGAGCAGCTTCTCCGCCCGGTCCAGGGCCTCCGCCTCGCTGCGCCGGAACCGCGGCCCGTGCAGCAGCGACGAGATCGGTCCCTGCTTCATCCGCACGTGCCGGCCGACCAGGACGTTCTCCGTGGCCGTCATGGACGGGAAGAGCCGGATGTTCTGGAACGTCCGCGCCACGCCCGCCTCGGTCACCCGGGCCGGGTCCTGGGGCATCGGCCTGCCGCGCAGCGTGACCGCGCCCGACGTCGGCGTGTACAGACCGGTGAGGCAGTTGAAGAACGTGGTCTTCCCCGCCCCGTTGGGCCCGATCAGCCCGATGATCTCCCCCTCCTTGAGGGAAAAGGTCACCTCGTTGAGCGCCCGCAGGCCGCCGAAGACCATCGAGACGCCGGCGGACTCCAGGATCGGCCCCCGGGCGCCCGTGGCGGTGGTGGGGGCGTCGCGCATGTCCTCCGCGAGCTCGGCCACGACCTCCTCCGGCGGTGTCGCGAGCTCGGGCAGCGTCTCGCCCTGGTCCTCCTGGGCCGATGGTTCGCTCGCTCGCTCGCTCACGGCTTCACCTCCGTCGGCAGGGCCCCGGGTGCCTCGCGGGCGACGTCCTCGGGATCGTCGTCCGCCAGCTCCGCCTTGCGGTGCCGGTCGGCGATGATGCCCTGCGGCCGGAACCGCATGATCAGCACCAGGGCGATACCGAAGATCAGCAGCCGGTAGTCCGAGAACTCGCGCAGCTTCTCGGGCAGCACGAACAGGATCGAGGCGCCGAGCACGGCGCCGGGGATCGTGCCCATGCCCCCCAGGATGACCGCCGACAGCAGCGTCACGGACTCCAGGAAGCGGAACGAGTCGTACGCGACGACGCCGGTCTTGTGGGCGAAGAAGGCGCCGGCGAAGCCGGCCAGCGTGGCGCCGATGAGGAAGGCGAGGATCTTGATGGGCCCGGTGCGGATGCCCATGGCCGCGGCCGCGTCCTCGTCCTCACGGATGGCGACCCAGGCCCGCCCGAGCCGCGAGTTCTTCAGGTTCGCGAACACGAGCATCACGGCGGCGACGAGCAGCACGATGGCGACGTAGTACATGACGCCACTGGGCAGCCGGAGCGAGCCGATCGTGATCGAGTCCGAGAACTTGAAGTCCCCCAGCCCGACCGCCGGGATGTTCGGGATGGCGTTGGCGCCACCCGTCAGCCCGCCGATGTTGTTCTGCGCGCTGCGCACGAAGATCTCGCCGAAGGCCAGGGTGACGATGGCGAGGTAGTCGCCCCGCACCCGCAGCGTGGGCGAGCCGACGATGGCGCCGAAGATGCCGGCCACGACCGCCGAGATCACCATGACCAGCAGGAACGGCACGTGGATGCCGATCTGCGAGGCGGCGGCGCCGGACAAGTTCGCCGCCACGAAGGCGCCGATGCCCAGGAACGCGACGTACCCGAGGTCCAGCAGGCCCGCCAGCCCGACGACGATGTTGAGCCCGATCGCCGTGGCCGCGTAGACGCCGATGTTCGACGCCACCGTCATCCAGTACTCGGTGCCGGCGCTGGTCAGCGGCAGCACGAGCGCGCAGACGAGCAGCACGATCACGCTGAAGAGCCGGTGCCGCTCGGACACCACGCCGACCCAGGTGAGCAGGCCGGACGCGTTGAGCGCGGCAAACGCGCCCACCAGTGCCGCGAGCAGCGACAGGAACACCACCCCGGCATAGGGATTGACGACGCCGCCCTGACCACCGCTCGTCAGCACCTCGGCGACCAGCAGCAGCACGACGGCGAAGACGACCAGCAGCAGGAGCCACTCCACCCACCAGGGCAGCTGCCACTCCCACACCGGCTTGGGCTCCAGCCCGCCGGAGGCCGCGCCCAGCATCAGCACGATGCCGCCGATCAGCGCGGCGATCGCGCCGAAGGCGACGGCACCGTCGGCCGCGGTGATCGCACCGAGGCCACCGCCGGAGACGGTGATCCACAGGCCGTTGAGCAGGGACACGGCGACGACGCCGATGCCCAGCCCGCGCACGATCCGGTGCCGCGCGGGGATCCGGGGCAGCGCCGCGACGACGATCGCGGCCACGCCGAGGATCAGCAGGTGCAGCCGGAACCCGCTGACCCCGAAGGGCGCGACGAAGAAGTTCAGCGTCGCCTTCTCCGGATAGGCCCCCTCGTTGAGCACGAAGGTGACCCACGGCAGGTAGGCGCCGACGATCGCCAGCACCCCGCCGACGATCATGACGGGTGTCGAGCGCGGCGCCAGCGCGGTCAGCAGACCGCCCATCCGTCCGGTGTGGACCGGACCGGGAGCGGCCGCCGGAGCGGTCTCCTCCACGGTGGTGGTCATGCCCTCACCCGCTCGGACTCGCCGAAGAAGCCCTGGGGCCGGAACACCAGGACGATGATGAGGACCACGAAGATCCACACGTAGTCGTAGGCGGTCCCGCCCGGCAGGTACTGCCCGCCGAGGGCCTTGACCAGGCCGATCACCAGGCCGCCGACGACCGCGCCGCGGATGTTGCCGATGCCGCCGAGCACGGCCGCGGTGAAGGCGAAGATGCCGTTCTGGAAGCCCATGTCGATGTTGACGTTGTTCAGGTAGCTGCCGTAGAGCACCCCGGCGACGCCGGCCAGCGCCCCGCCGATGGCGAAGGTGAGCACGATGACGCGGTCCGGGTCGATGCCCATCAGGCGGGCGACGTCACGGTCCTGCGAGGTGGCCCGCATGGCGCGGCCCATCCGGGTCTGCTCGATGAAGCGCTCCAGCGCGAAGGCGAGCACCAGCGAGACGACGACCAGCAGGATGCCCGAGTAGCGGATCGGCACCCCGTCCCCGATCGGGATGACCAGCGCGCCCTGGACGAACAGCGGCGGGAACGGGAGCGCCGCGGTGGCGCCCGGGTAGAACACGCGCATGGCCTCCTGCAGCGCCACCGACACCCCGAGAGCGGTGATCAGCGGCGCCAGGCGCGGTGCGTTGCGCAGCGGGCGGTAGGCGAAGCGCTCCATGGCGATCGCGATCAGCATCGACACCAGGGCGCCCGCGACGAGGGCGATCGGCAGGGCGAAGTACCACTTCGTCGCCACGGCCGCCGGGACGATGTAGGTGAGGGTGGCCAGCCCGCCGTACGCGCCGACCATGAAGATCTCGCCGTGCGCGAAGTTGATCAGCGTGATGATCCCGTAGACCATCGTGTAGCCGAGTGCGATGAGCGCGATCAGCGAGCCGAAGACCAGCCCGTTCGCGATCTGGGACAGGAAAATGGACAAACGGGGGTCTCCTCCGCCCGCGTGCGCGAGCGGGGACGGGAGGTGATCCCGTCCCCGCTCGCGGACTTTCCGTGACGTGCCCCGGGCCGGGGTCCGCGTCAGCTGGCCGGGTAGGTCCCCGTCTCCAGCGGCTGGAACGAACCGTCCTTCACCGAGTACACGGTGAGCACCTTGTTGGTGGTGTCACCGAACTTGTCGAAGGAGACGGATCCGGTCGCACCCTGGAGGTTGGTGGCCTGGACCGCCGAGAGCAGCCCGTCCCGGGTGGCGTCGGAGAAGGTGCCGTTGGCGACGGCCTTCGAGAGACCGGCGATCAGCACGTTCGCGGCGTCGTAGGTCAGGGCGCCGTACGCGCTGTAGGCGTCCTTGTAGCCGGCCGCGGCGTACGCGTCGAGGAACGCCTTGGCGCTGGGCTGCTGCTCCGGCGGGGCACCGACGTTGGTCGCCAGGTCGCCGGTGCGGCCGCCGAGCGACACGTAGGTCTTGTCGACGATGCCGTCGCCGCCCATCAGCGGGACGTTGAGGCCCGCGTCGGCCAGCTGCTTCGACAGCGGGCCGGCGACCGGGTACTCACCGCCGTAGTAGACCGCGTCCGGGGCGGCACCGCGGATCTGGGTGATCACGCCGGAGAAGTCGGTGTCCTTCTCGCCGACCTTCGCCTGGGCCACGATCGTGGCGCCGAGCTTCTGCGCCTCGGCGGCGAACGCGCTGGCCAGACCGGCGCCGTAGGTCTTGCCGTCGTCGATGACCGCGATCTTCTTCTTGCCGGCCTTCTGCACCAGGTACTGCGCGGCGAACGGGCCCTGGATGGCGTCCGTGGTCGCGGTGCGGAAGTAGGTGGCGTTCGGCCGCGTCGGCGCCGCCGCGTTGTCGCCCTGGGTCAGCGCCGGGTTGGTGTTCGCCGGCGAGATCTCGACGATCTTCTTCTGCGCCAGGATCGGCGCGACCGACTGCGCCGTCGAGGAGTTCAGCGTCCCGATGACGCCGACGACGTTCGGGTCCGAGGCCAGCTTGGTCGCGGCCTGGGCCGCGATCTGCGCGGTGGCCTGGTCGTCCTCGGCCTGCAGGGCGAGCTTGTAGCCCGGCACCGTGCACTTCTGGTTGGCCTGGTTGACCGCGAGGTCCGTCGAGTTCTTCATGCCCAGGCCCAGGGCCGAGAGGCTGCCCGAGAGCGGGGCGATGAAGCCGACGACCAGCGTTCCCTTGCTGGTGTCGCAGGAGGAGCCTCCGCCCCCGCCCGAGGCCTCGGTCCGGTTGGTGCTGCACGCGGTGAGCGCGAGGGCGCCCGCGAGCAGGGCGGCGGTCGCTGCGACCTTCCGCGTCCGACTCATGTCATGTCCTTCCGTGCCAACCACGTTGCCGAGAACATCCGGTGACGGTCCCCCGAAATCGACCCGCCCCACTCCCGGTGGCTGCCGAGAGCGTCGCGGACGTTAGGTCACCCGCGGGGGTGCCGTCATCACGGCGGCGGGCAGCTTTACCAGACCGCAACCGGATATCACCCAGCGTCAGGACGGTTTTACCGTCAGTCGCTTGTTATCATATCGTTATCAAGCCACGAGGCTCTGACCTGCGGAGATTCCCTTACCACGAGTCGGACATCACACATTGGCCAGGGTCATTACCGGCGAGTAACGAGAGCGTTCCCCCATGATCGAGAACCACCCGATCGGACGCACACGACAAGGGCCGCCCCGGCGTGATGCCGGGGCGGCCCTGTCGGACGACGCGGAGGGTCAGCCCTTGGCGGGCGCCAGCCCCTCGATGACGGCCTCGGCGACCGCCTTCATCGTGGTGCGCCGGTCCATCGCGGTGCGCTGGATCCAGCGGAAGGCCTCGGGCTCGGTCATGCTCTGCTTGGTCATCAGCAGGCCCTTGGCCCGGTCGACGACCTTGCGGGTCTCGAAGCGGTCGTTGAGCGAGGCCACCTCGTCCTCGAGCGCACGCTTCTCGGCGAACCGGGAGACGGCGAGCTCGATGGCCGGCACCAGCTCGTGCCGCGCGAACGGCTTCACCAGGTACGCCATCGCGCCGGCGTCGCGCGCCCGCTCGATGAGGTCCCGCTGGCTGAACGCGGTGAGCATGACGACCGGGGCGATCTTCTCGTCGACGATCGTGGCCGCCGCCTCGATGCCGTCCTTCTTGGGCATCTTGACGTCCATGATCACCAGATCGGGCCGCAGCTCGCGCGCCATCTCGATGGCGGCCTCGCCGTCGGGCGCCTCACCGGCGATCCGGTAGCCCTCTTCCCCGAGCATCTCGGTCAGGTCGAGGCGGATCAGCGCCTCGTCCTCGACCACGAGGACCCGCCAGCCGGCGGCAGGACCGTCGGTCGTCTCGTCTGCGGACACTGGCTGGCTCACGGGAGTATCTCCTCTTTCCGGTACGGGTCGAGCGGAGGCTCCCAGGGTAGCGGCGATAAGGTTGCCAACAGGTTGCCCGACTCGTGTGATCCCGCCCGAGGCGATCGAGAACACAGTCGGCCACAGCCGCCCCCGTAGCCCAACGGCAGAGGCAGCGGACTCAAAATCCGTACGGTGTGGGTTCGAATCCCACCGGGGGCACGTACCACCAGGCGGAACGCGGCTCCCGCGATCAGCATCGCCCTGGTGCCGTCCCGGCAGGCCGCGAGGGTGCCGCTCCGTGGCGCCGCGCGATCCACAATCCTGATGATCTGGACATACCGCGCGTAACCTCGCCGACACGCGCGGCGACTGGTCCGGCATGGACACCGAGCCACCGACCGAGCGGGTGACGCACGTCGCCCCGGTCGGCGAGGTCCCCCACCAGCGGGTCCCGACCGACCCCACGACGCCGCAGCGCCGGTGGATCCCCTTCAGCATCTTCGGCGTTCTCGTGGTCGTCGCCGTGGTGGTCGGGATCACCCTGGGCAACGCGCGAGGCAGTGCCCTGTCGGCAGGCAGCGGCATCACGACCAGCACGCCCAGGCCCGCGACCGGCGAGCCGGCCTACCTCGCAGCCGTCCGCACCGTCTCCCCCGACGCCGCGCAGTTCGACGACGCCAGCCTGCTGAGCATCGGCCGCGCCGTGTGCAGCCAGCCCGCGGGGGCTGTGCGCTCGCAGGTGGTGAAGGACCTGGCCGCCTACCGGAAGGTCAGCCAGGGTGCGGCCGAGACCATCGTCGCCAACGCCGTGCTCTATTTCTGCCCGACGAGGGCCTGGTCCTCTCCGACCACCGCGGTGCCGGCGACGACCGCCCCGCCCGCGATACCGGCCACCGGCCCGGCGAAGGCGATCACCGCCCGCGAGTGGCAGCTCATCGCGAAGAACCCCGACCAGCACAAGGGTGAGCGGGCCATCGTCTACGGCTGGGTCCGTCAGTTCGACTCCGCCACCGGCAGCGACCAGTTCCGAGCCAGCGTCGACGGCGTCAACCACCCCGGCTCGTCCGGGAAGTACGACTACGAGACCAACACCCTGCTCGCGGGCACCTCGGCAGCCAGCTGGCCGACGTCGTCGAGGGCGACCTGTTCAAGGCCGAGGTGACCGTTGTCGGCTCGTACTCCTACGGCACCACCGTGGGTGGGAGCACGACAGTGCCGGCGCTGCTCGTCACGAAGATCACGGTCACCGGTTCGGGTTGATCAGGTGCCGCCCGTGGTCGGCGAGCTGCGGACGGCCCTCGGCGCTGCCCTGCTCCTGGCCGCCGACCGATCCCGCAGAGCTGGCTGCCAGCCCGACCCGAGAGCGAAGGTGCTCCGGTCCATGGCCGGGGATCCTGTCGGACATCGAGATGTCCGCGCTCTTCCGCGACGAGACCGCGGTCGGTGGCGCACGTTGTTCGGATCCTGGCGGAAGCCCGGGGTGCGGAACCGGCTGCGGGCCGTGGTGCTCGCCCACCGGGTAGGGCTGGTCGCTCCGCACACGTGGTGAGGAACAGTGCGCCGTGGCGAGCGGTCGATTCTGCGCGGACGAACTGCATCCCGAGCGAACCAGTTGGTGAGGGCGAGCGCTCGCCTTCCAGCCGCCGCGGCTGGTCGACCGCTGGCCTCCTGCCTGCGGAAACGGGCCCGTTCGAACACGTGGTCGACTATCGTCGAGGACATGACCACCGCCCTCGCGCCGCGACCCGGGACCCCCGTCCCGGCTGCCGCCGCCGAGGCGGCACGGATCGCCGAGCTGGTCGCGCTGCGGAACAGGATCGACGCCGAGATCGCCGAGGAGGTGCGGGCATTCGCCCGTGCCGCGGTGGAGGCGCGGCTGGAGCAGATCGCCGCCGAGCAGGTCACGGTGGAGCAGGTCGAGGCCACGGTGGTCGATCGGCTCGGCCGGGCCTTGCGGGTATCCCCGACCCGGGCACGTGCCCAGCTGCGGATCGGGCGCGACCTGCACGCCGGGCTGGACCGGGTTCGCACGTCGTACGGCGCCGGGGAGCTCGACCAGCCGAAGGTCGCGGCGATCGTCGCCGCGGCGGCAGGGCTCGACGCCGGCGAGCGCGCCGAGGTGGACCGGCGGCTGTCCTCCTACGACCTGCCCTCGCTCGGGCTGCGACGGGTCGCCGATCTGGCCCGGACGATCGTCGCCGAGGTCGCGCCGGAGAAGTTCGCCGAGCGGGCCCGGGCCGCCCGCCGCGACCGGCACGTCACGATCAGCCCGGCCGGGGACGGGATGGCGCTGCTGCGCGCGTACCTCCCCGCCGAACAGGGAGTCACCTGCTACGCCGCGCTGCGCAAAGCCGTCACCGAGCACTGGGTCGGGTCCGAGCCGGTCACCCGCACCCGGGGGCAGATCATGGCGGACACCCTCGTCGAACGCCTCACCGGCGCCGCCCCCACCGAGGCCGCGGCCGCGGTGGAGCTGCAGGTTCTCGTCCCCGTGGAGTCCCTCGTGGACACCGCGGGCGGGCCGTTGCCGGTCGAGCTGCCCGGCTTCGGCCCCGTCCCGGCGGAGTTCCTGGTGGAGCCCGGTCGCGCCACCTGGCGCCGCCTCGTCACCCGGGAGGGCGTCGTCATCGGCGCCGACTCCCGCCGGCGCACCTTCACCGGGGTGCTCGCCGAGGTGATCCGGTCCCGGGACCGAGGACGCTGCACCGCCCCGCACTGCGACGCCCCGATCGAACACCTCGACCACCTGCACCGCTGGTCGGAGGGCGGTTCCACGACCCTGGAGAACGGCGCGGGCCGGTGCGCCTTCCACAACCTGGTGCGGGAGATACCCCCGTAGGGCCCGGTCGGGGGCAGCCCCGGGCCCCTGATGGGTCTACTTGCCCGCGACGATCGTCCGCAGGTGCTCCACACCCCACCGCCTGTCGAACAGCGTCGGGTCCCCCTTGTCCTCCGCCCGCAGCGCCTCGATCAACCGGACGTAGCTCTCCAGGTCCAGCGTCCGCAGCAGGTCGAGGAGCTCCGCGGCCTCCCCCGTGGCCGGCGCGACGGGGGCGACCAGGCGGTCGTAGAGGCCCACGACCTGCTCCACCATCGCGAGGTGCCGCTTCCCGGGGTCGACGGAGGGGAAGTTGGTGGCGGCGAAGTCCTCCGTGAACACGATCGGCTCGACGGCCAGTGCGTGTGCCCCGGAGGTCTGGGCGACGTGGATCAGCAGCTCGACGTCGAAGGTCTCGTCGAACGAGGTCATCTGCGGCAGGACCGGTGCCAGGGCGGCGGCGTCGAACGCCTTGAAGCCGGCCTGGGTGTCGAGGACGTGTGCCAGGTCCGGCACCAGCATCGCCCGCACGAAGTGCCGGAACAGCACGATCAGCTTGTCGGGCTTGTCGCCGGTGCTCTGCGGCTCGACCGAGGGGCCGTCGGCCTTGACCAGCACCGCGCCCTCCATCCCGTAGCGCTGGCCGAGGGCCGCGACCACGCCGTCGCCCTCGACGATCGGGGCGGCGAGGGTGCCCAGCATCGCGAGGTTCGCCGAGAGGTCCGCGTCGGTGTAGCAGACGATCTGCGCGCCCGCGGCGACGGCGTGTGCCAGCCCCGCGAGGATCGAGCCACCCTTGCGGGACTGGTCGGGAGACGTCAGCGCGTCGAAGGCCGGGCCGATCGAGGGGCCGTCGGCGATCACGTCGGCCAGCCGCACCACCGAGACCGCTCGGTGCCCCGCCGTCGGGTAGTCCTCCGCGGCGGCGATCCCGGCCATCATCTCCGCGCTCGACGGCTGGTCGGGGCAGCCGTCGTCCACGGCGAGGATGCTCCAGGTGACGCTCGGGAGCCCGGCCGTGAGCCAGTCGAGCTGCCGGACCTTCACCCGGACGAAGTCCTCCCCGTGCGCGTGCTCCTCGCGGGTGGCCATGCGGCCGGTCTCGCCGTACATCGCCCACACGACCGTGAGCGCCACCGGGTCCGTGAGCGCGGCGAGCCGGCGCCGGGACCGCGCGACCGCCCGCGCCTCCGCGGCGACCGCAGCCGGGACAGCCGTCCCGGGATCGTCGAGCAGGAGGGAGGCGAACTCGAGCACCGCCTCGTTCTGCCGGGGGTCAGTGAGGTCGCGCGGGGACTCCATGAGCGGAGAACCTAGCGGTCCCGGCCCGCCGCCCCACCGCCCCGGGACGGGCCGAGGCACAACGCCCCGGCCCGTCCGTTCACCCGGCCCGCCGCGGGAAGCGGGCCCCTCGGGGCCGCCCCGACGGAGCGGGCGCCGTGAACGCCACCCGCTCGGCGAGCTCGGCGCCGCCGCGACGGGGGAACCGCGCACCGACGGGTTGGGCGGGGACGGTCGGCAGCACCACCTCGCCGGGGACCTCCACCGCCAGGGGACCGCGGGGGAACCGCGCCCCCACCGGGTACCGCCGAACAGCAGGCCGCGCAGACGTCGCGGCATCGGGGACATCCGCCGCAGCGGGGCGAGTCGAGCCGGCGGGAGCCGGACCGGTCGGGGTCAGGGGCATCGGGATCAGGGCCGTCGGGATCACGGGCGTCGTCATCGGAACCTCCTCGTGCGGGGTCTCTCCCCGTCGTCCCGACCCTCCCGCCACCGGACACCCCGCGCCCTCCCGCCGTCGGGCCCCGCTCCGGAGGAGCCGGGTGTCCTCCGATCGGACGGGAACAGTCCGGCCCGCGCCCGGGTTGGCCCGGTCATGCCCCTTCCCGACGAGCCGCTCGAGCGCCTCGGCTTCCTCACCATCGGCTCGTTCGACGAGGCCGATCCGGCCGCGGGGCACGAGACCACGCTGCGGATGATCGAGCGGGGCGAGGAGCTCGGGTTCGACAGCGCCTGGCTGCGGCACCGGCACCTCCAGTTCGGCATCTCCTCCCCCGTCGCGGTGCTCGCGGCGGCCACCCAGCGCACCAGCCGGATCGAGCTGGGCACGGCCGTGACGCCGCTGGGCTGGGAGAACCCGCTGCGGCTGGCCGAGGACCTCGCGACCGTCGACGTGCTGTCCGGCGGCCGGCTCAACCCCGGGATCAGCGTCGGGCCCCCGATGTCCTACGACGACGTCAAGGGTTCGCTCTACCCGGACACCGCCGACGCGGAGGACTTCGGGACGGGCCGGCTCACCCGGCTGCTGGACCTGATCGGCGGAGCGAGGGCGTCGGAGTTCGCGGGCGTTCGCGGGATCGAGGAGTTCTCCGACCGGGTGCAGCCGCACTCCCCCGGCCTGCGCGGCCGCACCTGGTACGGCACCGCGAGCATCGGCTCGGCGGCACGGGCGGGCGAGCTCGGCACCAACCTGCTGACGAGCAGTGTGGTGCGTTCGGAGGGCCGCACGGACTTCGCGGAGATCCAGGCCCTGCACATCGAGGCCTTCCGCGCGGCGCACTCGACCGGTCGCGTGTCGCAGGGTCTCGTCGTGGTCCCGACGGACTCGGCGACCCCGGCGCAGCGGAGGAAGTACGAGGAGTACGCCGCGGCCCGGCTCCCGCGGACGCGAGAGCCCCAGGGCCCGGCGGGGATGATGTTCGCCCGCGACATCGTGGGCACCTCCGCCGAGATCGCGGAGCAGCTCTACGCGCACGCCGGGTTCCGGCTGGTCGGTGAGGTCGTCTTCGCGCTGCCCTTCCGTTTCGCCCCCGAGGACTACGAGCAGATCCTCACGGACATGGCGACCCACCTGGGCCCCGCGCTGGGCTGGAAGCCGCGCACCGGGGACTGAGACCCGCGCCACATCGAGCCACCGCAATCCCCCCGCGTGCGTCCTCCCTCTGGAGGACGAGTGATCGTCCCGAGCGCGCCCGGGCGGTTGCCGCGACCACGCCCGGGTCGTTCTCGGAACGATCACGTCCGTCATGGTCACGACGACCGGCACACCGGCGCGGACGGTCCAGCCCCGACGTCACGCCCGGAATGATCACGTCCGCGATGATCACGAGGTTCCGCCCGCGGCCGGGGCACGGCAGACTGCTCCGATGAGGACGGTGCGGGCCCAGGTCCCGCTGCTGGCGACAGTGCTGACCGCGCTGCTCGTGCTCGCCGGATGCAGCACGGTCGAGCGACGCGTGGGCGAGGGGCTCGCCGGGGAGTGGACCGCCGGGCCGTTCTACGAGGTGCCGAACCCGCTCCCGCCCGGCGCGCCCGGCACCCTGATCCGCTCCGAGCGCCTGCTCGGTGCGCCGAACGGCGCCGCGGCCTGGCGCGTCCTCTACCACTCGCGCGACGACGCGGGCGCGGACATCGCCGTCTCCGGGACCGTCATCGCCCCCACCGCACCGGCCCCGCCCGGCGGCCGCACGATCGTCTCCTGGGGGCACCCGACGACCGGGGTCGCGCCGCGCTGTGCCCCCTCCGTCGGGGCGGACCCGTTCGACCTGGTCGAGGGGCTGACGGACCTGATCGGCGCCGGGTACGTCGTGGCCGCGACGGACTACTCGAACATGGGCGCCCCCGGCCCGCAGACCTACCTGATCGGCACGACCAGCGGCAACAGCGTGCTCGACGCCGCCCGCGCCGCCCGCGGACTGCCCGAGGCGGGCGCGTCGAACGGCCTGCTGCTGTGGGGCCACTCGCAGGGCGGGCACGCCGCGCTGTTCGCGGGCGAGCGTGCCGCGAGCTACGCCCCGGAGCTGGCACTCAAAGGCGTCGCGGTCGCCGCGCCCGCCGCCGAGCTCGGCGCGCTGCTCGACGCGGACATCGGCGACGTCTCCGGCGTGACCATCGGGTCGTACGCCTTCAACGCCTACGCCTCGGCCTACGCGTCCCGCCCGGGCGTCGCGCTCGACTCGATCCTGACGCCGGCGGGCGCGGCCGCGACACCGGGCATGGCGCAGCTCTGCCTGATCGGGCAGAACGACCAGCTGCACGCGATCGCGGACCCGCTGATCGGCCACTACGTGAAGAGCGACCCGGCGACGACCGAGCCGTGGGCCACGATCCTGCGCGAGAACACCCCCGGCTCGGTACGGATGCCGGTGCCGCTGTTCGTGGCGCAGGGCGGTGCCGACACCCTCGTCCGCCCCGAGACGACCGCGGCCTTCGTCCAGCGCGAGTGCAGCCTCGGCACCGCCGTCACCTCGCTGGTGATCCCCGGGGTGGACCACGGCTTCGTCGCCGACGACGCCCTGTCGAAGCTCCTCCCCTGGCTCGCCGCACCGGGCGGGTCCACCTGTCCCGCCGGATAGCGGGCTCGTTGTCCGGTTGCGAGGTCGTTGTGGCCGAGAGTTCACCTCCTGCTACCTGAGGGAGGGCCCGCCGTCGCCCGGCGGACGGACCGTCATCCCCGCGTGCGCGCGCGTCCCGGACGGGTCGCGCGGACCCCCCACCGGAGACGACTGCCCCATGACGATCTCGCTGATCGTGGTCGTGGTCATCGTGACCGCGCTCCTGTTCGACTTCACCAACGGCTTCCACGACACCGCCAACGCGATGGCCACCTCCATCGCCACCGGGGCCCTCAAGCCCCGCGTCGCCGTCCTCATCGCCGGCGTCCTCAACCTCGTCGGCGCCTTCCTGTCCGTCGAGGTCGCCAAGACGATCTCCTCGGGCCTGGTCGACGAGGCGAAGATCTCCCCCATCGTGATCTTCGCCGGCCTGGTCGGCGCGATCATGTGGAACCTGCTGACCTGGCTGCTCGGGCTGCCGTCCAGCTCGTCGCACGCCCTGTTCGGCGGCCTGATCGGGGCCACGATGGTGGCCGCGGGCACCGGCGCCGTGCACTTCGGCGTGCTGCTGACCAAGGTCGTGCTCCCCGCCGTGATCTCCCCGGTGCTCGCCGGGGTGGTCGCCCTGATCGCCACCTACGTCGCCTACCGCGCCACCGCGAAGTCCGACCAGGGCACGGTCAGCCGCGGCTTCAAGATCGGCCAGATCGTCTCCGCCTCGATGGTCGCGCTCGCCCACGGCACCAACGACGCCCAGAAGACGATGGGCGTCATCACCCTGACCCTGATCACGGCGGGTGTGCTGTCGCCCGACGCCGGCCCGCCGTTCTGGGTCATCCTCTCGGCCGGCCTCGCCATCGCCCTCGGCACCTACATCGGCGGCTGGCGGATCATCCAGACCCTCGGCAAGCGGGTCAGCGACATCCAGACCCCGCAGGGCTTCGCCGCCGAGACCGCGTCCACGGCCGTCATCCTCGCGAGCTCGCACCTCGGCTTCTCGCTGTCCACCACCCAGGTGGCCACCGGCGCGATCTTCGGTGCGGGCGCGGGCAAGCGGCTGGCGTCCGTGCAGTGGGGCGTCGCCGGCCAGATGGCCATCGCCTGGATCGTGACGCTGCCCGCCGCCGCGGTCGTCGGCGCGGTCGCCGCGTGGGCCGCGTCCACCGGCACCGTCGGGACCGTGGTCGTCGCGGTCGTCGGCGTGGCCGTCGCCGCCGGCATCTACGCGGCCTCCCGCCGCCGGCCCGTCACCGCCGACACCGTCAACGACGTCCCGTCCGCCGAGCCCGCGCCCGTCGCGGCCTGAGGGGAGAACCGCCATGGGAATCGCCTGGGGATCCCTCGGGATCGTCGTGATCGTGTCCCTCGCCGTCGGCATCGTCCTGGTGGCGCTGGTGTCCTTCGCGCTGGTCGGGCTCTCGGCCCGGACCGCCCCCGCGGAGGGCGCGACCCTGGGCCCGGGGGCCGGCACCGCGGTCGCCGCGGTCTGCCTGCTCGCCGCCGTCGCGATCGTCGCCTACGGGCTCTACCTGATCGTCGCGTGAGGACCGTCCCCGATTGAGACGGCCGGGTGGCCGGGGAGGTGGAAGGCTGCTGCCACCGTCCCGGGCCGCCCGGCCCGGCCCGACCCCGACGTGGAGGCGCCCGTGATCCTCATCGTGCTCAAGGCCCGCATCAAGCCGGAGAAGCGCGAGGACTGGCTCGCCGGGATCAAGGAGTACACGGACAACGTGCGCTCGGAACCCGGCAACCTCTCGTTCGACTACTACGAGAACAGCCAGGACCGCGACGAGTTCGTCATCGTCGAGACCTTCGTGGACGGAGACGCCGGGGCCGCCCACGTCGCCCACCAGTACGTCCAGGACTTCTTCCCCTGGATGGGCACGGTCGTGAGCGCCCGCCCGCAGATCAGCTACCACGATCTCGAGGGCGATGCGTTCAACGACATGGCCGAGGTAACCCCGCAGTAGGCCGGCGTGGGGCCCCGCGGCACCGGGGCCCCACGTTCCGCGCGCCCCCGGTGCGGGTACCGCTACGGGAACCGATCGACAGGAGCCCGTCGTGCCCCGTTCCCCGCTGCCCCGTTCCCCGCTCACGACCTCTCCGCTCGCCCGCCTGCTCGGGCTCGCGACCACCGCCTACGCGGTGACCACCCTCGTCCGGCCCTCGGTGCTGACGGGGCCCACCGAGGTGGGCGAGACGCCGTCGACCGCCGTCCTGACCCGCGCCGTCGGGGCCCGCGACGCCGCCTCCGGGCTCGCGATCGCCCTCGCCCCCGGCCGCAGGTCCCTGCAGCTCGCCCTGGCCACCCGGGCCGCCTCGGACCTCGGCGACGCCGTCGCGTTCGGCACCGCGGACCTCTCCCCGGAGGCGCGGAAGAAGATCCTCGCGGTGTCGCTCGGCTGGGCGGCCCTCAACGTGGCCGCGCTGATCGCCGTCGGCAGGAGCTGATCTCTACCCTTCCGTGATCATTCCTCGGTAACCTCCGGCCCGCCGCCCCGCACCGGGAACGGTACGAATCGGACGGGGGTTCGGTGGGTAGCGTCTCTCTGCTGGACGGCTGGGTGCCGGTCACGCTGCTGGTCCTCGGCGGTGTGGGCCTGTTCCTGCTGCTGGCCCGCTGGGGACGTGGCGCGCTGGTCACCGCGGTCGTCGCCGTGCTGCTCGCCGCGCTGACGTTCCTGCTGCTCAACCCGCTGGTCGTGCACGTGCTCGATCTGCTGCCCGACCCGCTTCCGGAGCAGGTGCTCGTCTGGATGGCACTGGCCGTGGGCGCCGTGGTGCTGCTGGTCGGCGGCCTGGTGCGCACCGGGGCCGGGCGCAAGGTCGTCGCGCTCGTGTCGGGGGTGCTGCTGATCGCGGCCTGCGCCTCGCAGATCAACGTCTACTTCCAGCAGTACCCGACGATCGCGTCGCTGGGCGGCAACCCCGCGGCCGGCCAGCTGCCGGGCGGCAGCGGCCACCCGTCCGTCTTCCAGAAGACGGCGGTGGACGTCCGCTGGGAGAACGGTCCCACCGGCCCGAGCCGCATCGACACCGCCCCCATCCCCGGCACGGTCTCCGGCTTCACCGGGCGGGACGCCTACATCTACCTCCCACCCGCCTACACCGGCCCCACCCCGCCGCAGCTCCCGGTGCTGGTCCTCGTCGCCGGCCAGCCGGGCGGACCGGCGGACTGGGTGTCCGCGGGACAGCTCCAGAAGGTGATGGACGGCGTCGCGGCCAGGTACCAAGGGCTCGCGCCGGTGACCGTCGTGGTCGACCCCGACGGTTCGGACGGCGGCAACACGATGTGCATGGACTCGGACATCGCGAAGGCGGACACGTACCTGTCCGTCGACGTCCCGAACTGGATCACCGCGAACCTGGGCATCGACTCGAACCACGCGCACTGGGCCTTCGGCGGCTGGTCCTACGGGGGCACCTGCGCGCTGCAGATGGCCACGAGGCACCCGGACCTCTACCCGAACTTCATCGACATGGCCGGCGAGCGCGAGCCCGCGATCAGCGCCGACCGCACAGAGACCATCCAGCAGGCGTTCCACGGCGACACCGCGGCGTTCGACGCGCTCGTCCCGCTGACCCTGCTGGCCCAGAAGCGCTACCCGAACGTGTGGGGCTACTTCTCCGACGGGGGCGACGAGGTGGAGGTGGGTCAGTGGACGACGGAGGTGTCGACCGCGGCGCAGAAGGCCGGGATGACCGTGAAGACACAGGTGGTGCCGGGGCTGGGGCACTCGTGGGGGGAGCCGCAGGCGTCGCTGCCGGTGGCGCTCCAGTGGCTCGACCAGCGCCTCGGCCTGCGCAGATGACCCGGGCGGGGCGGGGCACGGATGTGGCGGGCATGCCCACGGCGGACCGCGGCCTGCCCTTCGAGGTCGTCGCCTCCCGGCTCGCCTCCACGCTGCCGCACGCCTGGAGACGGATCCCGTTCACCCTGTCCGTGCTGGTGGCGACGCTGCTGGTCGGGATGTTCACCCGGGCCATCTGGGAGCCCGTGTGGCGCCGCGACTGGTTCCCGCAGATCGCCTACGGCGTCCCCGCGCTGCGCGAGGGCAAGATCTGGACCGTCCTCACCGGCTGGTTCTTCTCGCTCACCCCCGGCCAGTACGCCACCGGGCTGATCATGTTCGCGCTGATCGTGGGCGCCTGCGAGATCCGGATGGGCACGCGGGTGGTCGCCGTCGCCGCGATCGCGGGGCAGATCGGCGGGGTGCTGCTGGCGTCGTTGCTGGTCTGGGCCCTGTCGGCCACCCCGTGGCCGTGGGCCGAGCACCTCGCCACGGTCCGGGACGTCGGCTTCACCACCGGGACCCTGTGCGTCCTCGCCGTGACGACGGCGGCGCTGCGCTCCCCGTGGCGGCTGCGCGTGCGGGCCGTCCTGATCTTCTACGCGGCCGTCGCGCTGCTGTTCGAGGGCACGCTGTCGGACGTCGCGCACGCGATCGCCGTCGCCGCCGGGTTCTGGGTGGGCCAGCGGTGGTTCGCCGTGGAGCCGGGGTTCGGCCCGCGCAGCCGCCGCGAGACCCGCCTGCTCGCGTTCGCCGGACTGGTCGCCATCGGGCTCACCGAGCTCGTGGTGCTGCTCTTCCCCGGCAGCGGCCCGTTCGGCCCGACCGCCGGCGACGGCACCCTGGTCGACGTCCTGGTCGACCTGCTGATCATCGCCGTGATCGCCAACGCGCTGCGGCTGGGCAAGCGGTGGGCCTGGTGGGTCGCCGTGGTGCTCGGCGTGATCAACGCGCTCACGCTCGTCATCGCCGTCGTCGGGCTGGGGTTCCAGCGGGCGCGGCCCGACCTCGACATCGAGATCTCGGCCCCGAGCGTCACCATCGGGTCGGGGCTGCTCTGGCTCGGGCTGCTGCTCCTGCTGCTGTTCACCCGGCGGGCGTTCCGCGGCCGGATCCGGCGCCGCGTCGTGGGCGGGCAGACGGGCCAGGAGGCCGAGGAGCGCGCCCGCGGGCTGCTCACCGCGGTCGGCGGCTCGACCATGTCCTGGATGACCCTGTGGCCGGAGATGCGCTACTACTTCACCAAGGACGGCCGGGGGTACGTCGGGTACCAGCGACACGCCGGCATCGCGCTCGCGCTGGCCGATCCGGTGGTGCCGGCGGACACGATCGCCGACGCGGTCCGGGAGTTCACGGAGGAGGCGGAGCGCGGCGGGCTCACCCCGTGCCTGTTCTCGGTGACGGACGCGGCGGCCGAGGCGGCGCGCGCCGCGGGCTGGCGGACCGTCCAGATCGCCGAGGACACGATCCTCGACCTGCCCGGGATCTCGTTCAAGGGCAAGAAGTGGCAGGACATCCGCACCGCGCTGAACAAGGCCAAGCGCGAGGGCATCGAGTTCCGCGTGGTCACCCTCGCCGAGGCGTCGTTCGCGATCCTCGCGCAGGTCAGGGCCATCTCCGAGCAGTGGGTCGGGGACAAGGGTCTGCCCGAGATGGGCTTCACCCTCGGCGGGGTGGAGGAGGCCCTGGACCCGGCCGTCAAGGTGGGCCTGGCGATCGACGCGGGCGGCAGCCTGCACGGCGTGACGTCGTGGCTGCCGGTCTACGGCCCCGACGGTGCGGTGCGCGGGTGGACCCTGGATGTGATGCGCCGGCGGACGGACGGGTTCCGCTCCGTCATGGAGTTCATGATCGCCTCGGCCTGCCTCGCGTTCGGCGCGGAGGGCTACGCCTTCATCTCGCTCTCGGGTGCGCCGCTGGCCCGCGGCGAGGAGGGCGTGGAGCTCGACCGCACCGACCGGCTGCTCGACAAGCTGGGCGGCGCACTCGAGCCCTTCTACGGCTTCCGCTCACTGCACGCCTTCAAGGCGAAGTTCTCGCCGCGGTACGAACCGGTGCACCTCGCGTTCCGTGACGAGGCGGATCTCCCCCGCATCGGCATCGCCCTGACCAGGGCATATCTGCCCGACGCGACGCCGCGGCAGCTCATCGCCGCGGGCTTCTCCGGGGGCGGCGGAGCGTAGAGATCGTCTTTTCTGACGATGTCGACCATGAGTCCTTGCCGTGTCCGAGAGGTGTGCGATAGGTTTCCTCCTGCACGGGGGATGCGCACTTGGGGCGCCCTGTCAGGTTCAATTCCTGTGTCCTCCACCAACGTCCGGCCGGGGCCGATCGCACACCGCGATCGGCCCCGGCCGCGTTTCCGGGGGGCCTGTGTCGCCGCGCATCGTTCCCGTCGGCCGCGCTCACCCGAGGCGCTGTCGCCCCGCGAGTCGGCACTTGCGGTCGCCCGAGTTACACATCCCGGTCGCGGGTCCACCGCGCCCGTCCGGTCACCCCGCCAGCCCGGAAGGTCACCCATGAGCGCACCCGCCCTTCCCTCCCAGCCCGCGCTGACGGACGCCGCGGCACACTCGGGCAGGCGGGTCCTCGACGCCGGGCGCGGCCAGCCGGACTGGATCGCCATCGACCCCCGAGCGGCCTTCTTCCGCCTCGGCTCGCTCGCCGTCGAGGAGGCCGCCGCGGCGGGCCCGGCCGCGGCCGGTGACGCGTACTGGGGCCGCACTCCCCCGGCCGCCGGGCTGGCCGACCGTATCCGTGCGCGGCTCGGCGACTCGGCGGGCGACCGGTTCCTCGCCGCCGCGCTGGACTGGTGCGTGGCGGAGCTGGGCGCGGACCCGGACACGCTGGTGTCCGAGCTGGTCCGCGGCACGCTCGGCGACGGTTACCCCACGCCGACCCGGATGCTGCGGCACTGCGAGGCGATCCTCGAGCGCTACCTGGTGCACGCGGTCGGGGTCGAGCCCGGTGCGCCCGGACGTTTCCACGTGTTCGGCACCGAGGGCGGCGCGGCCGCGATGGCGTACACCTTCCGCTCGCTCAAGGAGAACGGCCTGCTCGCGGCCGGCGACAAGATCGCAATCGCGGCGCCGGTGTTCACCCCGTACCTGCAGATCCCGGCCCTGGCAGACTTCGGCTTCGAGATCGTCGAGATCCAGGCGGCGCCCAACAAGGCCTACCGCTTCGAGGAGGGCGCGCTCCAGGTCCTGCGCGATCCGGCGATCAAGGCGTTCGTCGTGATCAACCCGGGGAACCCGGACACCCGCGCGATGCGCCCGGAGCGGATGAGCGAACTCGCGGAGCTGGTCGCGCAGCACCGGCCGGAACTGATCGTCGTGGCGGACACCGTGTACGCGACCTTCGTCGACGGCTTCCGCGGGCTGCTCTCCGAGCTGCCGCGCAACGTGATCTGCCTGCACTCCTTCTCGAAGAACCTGGGCGCCACCGGGAACCGGCTCGGCTTCGTCGCGGTCGCCGCGGACACCGTGCTCGACGAGATCCTCGCCGGCCGTCCCGAGGTCGCCGCCCGGTACGCGTCGGTCACGCCCGACCCGGGCTCCCTGCCGTTCGTGTCCCGCATGGTGGCGGACAGCCGCGAGGTCGCCCTCCACAACATCGCCGGGCTGGCCACGCCGGACCAGGTGCAGATGGCCCTCTTCGCCCTGTCCCACCTGCTCCCGGGCTCGGAAGAGCACACCGCGGCCCTGCGCACCGAGCTCCGTGCCCGCGCCGAGGCGCTCCTGGAACCCCTCGACCTCGCCCTGCCCGGCGGCCAGGACTCGCTCTACTACGCCCTCGTCGACCTGGAAGCGGTCGCGAGGGTGCGGCACGGCGAGGACGGCGCCAAGCGCCTCCACGCCGTCGACCCGGCCGAGGTCCCCGTCCTCCTCGCGAGGGACCACGGGGTGGTGGTCCTGCCGGGCGCGGGCTTCGGCGCCCCCACCTGGGACGTCCGCGTGTGCGTCGCCGCCCTCCCCACCGAGCAGCTCCGCGAGGTGGGCGAGGCGATCGCACAGGTCGTCGACCAGCTGTCCCGCCGCATTATGGAGCCATAACTGTCGTCTCAGGGCCCGAAAACGACAGTTGTGGCTCCATAATGGCGAATCAGACGGCGGCTCTGGAGCGTTGCTGCTGCTCGTCCATGAGCTGGTCGAACGTCTCGCGCCAGTCCTCTGCCAGGGGGTAGTCCTTGCGGGTCGCCTCCTCGATGGAGAGCTCGATCGGCATGCCGAAGGTGTCGTGCAGCTCGAAGAGGTGCGTGCCCGTGACCGTCTCGCCCTGGCGGTGGAGGCGGCGCAGCATCGACAGGCCCTTGCGCAGGGTCCGGGCGAACTGCTTCTCCTCCTTCTGCAGCACTGCGACGATCGCCGCCTCCTGCTCCGCGACCTCGGGATACACGTCCGCGTACAGCTTCCCGACGATCGGCACGAGATCGGCCGCCACCCCGGCCGTCAGCTCCAGGTCGAGGCCGAAGCGCAGGGCCCGGCGGACCAGCCGGCGCATCACGTAGCCCTGCTTGGAGTTGCCGGGCTTCACGCCGTCCGCGGCGAGGAAGGCGGCGCCTCGGATGTGGTCGGTGACCACGCGCATGGACTCGGTGAAGTCGTCGTAGGACTTCCCCGAGACCTCCTGCAGCTTCTCGACGATCGGCCACAGCAGGCTGATCCGGTAGACGTCCGGATCGTCCACCGAGGCCGCGGCGATCCGCTCGAGGCCGCCGCCGAAGTCGACGTTGTGCCGCGGGAGCTCGGCGAAACCGCCGTCGGGCTCCTTGCGGAAGGTCATGAAGACCGAGTTGCCGATCTCCAGGTACTGCCCGCCGTCCGAGTTCTGGTGGGGGTAGCGCCCGTAGCGGGTGTCGTGCTCGACCTGCGGGAAGTAGTAGAAGACCTCGGAGTCCGGGCCGCCCGGATCGCCCGCCGGCATGTCGTCCGGCCCCCCGAAGCGGCTCCACCAGTTCTTGTGCCCGTAGAAGGCGATGCGGGCGCCCTGGTTGCCGTGGTCGTTGCCGTACTCCTCGGTGTCGAGGTCGATGCGGTCGGCGCTCACCCCGCGCTCGGTGAACAGCCGCTCCCAGATCGCGGCGCTCTCCTCGTCCCGTGGGATGCCGTGCTGCGGATCGCCGATGAAACAGGAGACGTAGATGCGGTTCGGGTCGAGCCCCACGACGTCGACCAGGAAATGGAAGAGCCGCGGGATCTGCTCGGCCTTCTCGTAGTCGCCGAGGCTCCAGTTCCCGAGCATCTCGAAGAACGTGGTGTGCCGGTTGTCGCCGACCTCGTCCATGTCCTGCGCCCGCAGGCACGGCTGGACGTCGACGAGCCGGCTGCCGAGCGGGTGGTCGGCCCCCAGCAGGTAGGGCAGCAGCGGTTGCATGCCGGAACCGGTGAAC
This sequence comes from Pseudonocardia ailaonensis, assembly GCF_039531635.1. Classification (NCBI taxonomy): domain Bacteria; kingdom Bacillati; phylum Actinomycetota; class Actinomycetes; order Pseudonocardiales; family Pseudonocardiaceae; genus Pseudonocardia; species Pseudonocardia ailaonensis. Next base: position 562,504 of record NZ_BAAAQK010000003.1, read on the forward strand.
AGCGTCGTCGGGTCGTCCCGCAGCACGATCGGTGCGCGCGGCACCACGGCGTGCCGGTCGCCGGCGAGCAGGTCGAGATAGGCCGTGCGGATCTCCTGTGCGTCCACACGGGCGAGATTGCCAGCAACGCCGGAATTGCAGAAGGCCCGACCGGTCACGATCGCGGAAACCGTCACGCGGCGGTGCGCAGGAATCGTTCTCGGTACCGGCCGACGAGCAGGAACAGCGCCAGCTCCACCACGACCGCAACCACCACGATCTCCGCGTCGAGATAACCCAGCGTCACGTTGACGCCGGCCAGCGCGACGAGCAGACCCACCCGCGCCGCCGCCGTCCCCACCCGGTCCCGGCCGAACAGCAGCGCACCGGCCGCCACCAGGAGCAGCACCCCGACCACGGCCTCGCCGACCGACGTGACCAGCAGGATCCCGGGATGGTTCGCCGGCGTGTAGGTCGCGTCGTTCAGCGCCACCTGGACGTCGGGATCGGAGGAGAGCAGCGCCAGGAAGATCACCAGCCCGAGCAGCGAGACCAGCCCCAGCAGGGCGCAGCCGAGGATCAGCACGATCCGGTGCGCGAACCGCGGGACGAACCGCTCGACACCCTCGACCGCCCGGGTCAGGGGGCGCCGCCGCGGGTCGCCGACCGGGCGGCCTCCACCAGCGGGCGCACCTCGGCGGCGAACCGGGCCAGGTCGGGACGGGTGGGCTCGGCCTGCAGCGCGGTGAGATCGGTGAGCAGCGCGGCCCGGTCCACGGGGCGCAGCGGCCCGTCGGCCAGGTCCTTGAGCCGCACGACGATCGAGTACGCGAGCGAGCGGGGCCGGTCCAGCGGGGCGCGGCGGGCGAGCAGCGCGACGCCGAGCACCGCCAGGAAGCAGGCGTAGATGATCGGCGCGGCGAGCGGGGTGAAGTAGTCGTTCTGCCGGGTGATGAACTTGCCGACCTCGTCGACGAACAACCCGGACCCGACGCCGGCACACACCGCCACGGTCGGCTGCACCCAGCGGTTGCTCCACAGCAGCGCCACGACCCCGCCCACCAGTAGGAGCAGCCCGCCCCACAGGGCGTGGGCCAGGTGGTACTCGCCGCCGCCGATCTGCGGGTAGCCGGTGAGCGCCAGGTAGAGCCGGGTGACGACGACCGTGACGCCGAACGCGATCGCCAGCAGCCGCACGGAGGCGGCCCCGTCCTCGCGGGGCACGGGGCCGCGCAGGCGGGGCGGGGCGGTGGGCAGGGCGGGGCGCGCGGGGGTGGGAGGCAGCGCCCCGGGCGCCGCCGGGGTGGGCTCCGCCGGAACCGGCTGGTGTGTGGTCATCGGCCCTCCTGGCGCCCGCGATGGAAGGACCGTACCCGCGGTGATCACCGGTCGGGACCCATCGCGGCCGCATACGGCGCCGTCGGGTCCGACACGGTGATCATCGCCTGTGTCCGCGCCGCCGCCGGGTCCGTCGCCTTCCGGACACGACCGCCGATCACGGCTCGGAGAACCACATCCACGACAGTGGGGGGAGGGTCACCCGGCCGTCGCGGAGCTCGAGGGGATCGCTGCCCAGCACCTGCTCCAGCCCCGCCACCAGCCCGGCGTCGACGCTCGCGGGGTGCTCGGCCATGTTCGCCAGCCCCAGGAACACCCCGCTGCGGGGGTGGCGGCGGCGCCAGGCGAGGACGTGAGGATCGTCGAGCCCCAGGACGTCCGAGGTGCGGCCGGCGGTCAGCGCCAGCAGCTCCGCGCGAGTGGCGGCGAGGCAGCGCAGCCACCCGAAGATCCGCCCCTCCACCGCCGCCGGATCGTGGCGCCGTCCGAACGCCGCCTCGTCCATCCGCGGTCGGTGCAGCCAGCGGTTGTCGTCCGCCTTCGCGGGATCGTCCCGGTAGGACTCGTCGTTGGCCAGCCCGAGCTCGTCCCCCATGTACAGCAGCGGGATCCCGCCGAAGCCGTAGGTCACGGCGTGCAGCAGGACGAGGCGGCGGAGCGCGAGGTCGACGGCCCCGGCATCGCTCCGCTCCCGGGCCTCGTCGAGCCCGCAGAGCGCCGCCGCCGTGCCGGAGATCCGGGCGTCGCCCGTCTCGGGGTTCTCCTGGAACAGGGCACCGCGGGCGAAGGAGCCCGGGAACCGGCCGGAGTAGAAGTCGTTGAGGAAGCGGCGGTGGGCCGGGCCATCCCAGCCGACCGCGGCCGCGTCCACGTCGGACACCGCCCAGCCGATGTCGTCGTGGCACCGGACGTAGGTGGCCCACGCCGAGCTCTCGGGCGCGGATGTCATGCGGCGCAACGCCTGCACGGCCAGCCGGGCGTCCTTCGTGGCCAGGCACGACCAGAGCAGCACCATCAGCTGGTTGTGGTAGGCCAGCTCGCACTCCGGGCGCTCGCGCGGATGCCCGCCGAGGTAGGGCACGAGATCCTCGGGCGCGACGATCGCCTCCGCCTTGAACACCGTCGCGGGCGCCGCGAGCGCGACGGCCGCCCGCATCGCCTGCAGGATGTCGTGCACCTCGGGCTGGTTCTGGCAGTTCGTGCCGAGGCGCTTGCCCAGGAAGGGCGCCGCGTCCATCCGCACGATCTCCACGCCGCGGTCCGCGAGCTGCAGCACGGTGCCGAGCATCGCGGCGAAGACCTCGGGGTTCGTGTGGTCGAGGTCCCACTGGTAGTCCCAGAAGGTGGTCCACACCCAGCCGCCCGCCTCGTCGACAAGGCTGAACGAGCCGGGCGCGCGGTCCGGGAACACGTCCGGGAGGGTGGCCTCGTAGGCGTCCGGCACCGTGCGGTCCGGGAAGGACCGGTAGAAGGAGTTGCGGCCGGCGAGCCAGTCCTTCGCCCAGGCGTGCTCGCGGGCGGTGTGGTTGACCACGAGGTCCACGCAGAGGCTCATCCCGCGCTCGCGCAGGGCGGCGGCGAGCTCCTCGAGATCCGCCATCGTGCCGAGCCGGGGGTCGACGCTCGTGTAGTCCGCGACCGCGTAGCCGCCGTCGTTCTCCCCCTCGCGCGGGCGCAGCAGCGGCATGAGGTGCAGGTAGGTCACGCCGAGCTCGGCGAGATGGTCCAGGCGGGTGTGCAGGCCACGGATCGTGCCGGCGAAGCGGTCGACGTACGCGACGTACCCGACCATCCGCGGATGCTGGTACCAGCGCGGATCCACCTCGCGGCGGCGGTCCAGCTCCCGCAGCGCTGCGGGCCGGGCGGCGGCCGCGGCCAGGGCCTGGCGGACGATCCGGGCGGCGAGCCCCGCGGTGTCGTGGCGGTCGCCGAACAGGGCGTCGAGCGGGAGATGGAGATCGGCGAACCACAGCTCGAGCCGCGCCACGAACGCGACGGACTCGGCCCGCCCCAGCGTCCGCTCGGCCTCGATCCGGACCGCGGGCAGGAGCGCGCGCAGGCAGGCGGCGGCCGCGCGGCGCCGCTGGGCGTCGGGGAGCCGGCGGCGGGCGTCGAGGTCCGCCTCGTCGCGGTCGTCCATCCGCCCATCCTGCCCGCTGCGCCGCCCCCGGCGCGCCGCAGGGCCGGATGATCACCCGGCACAAGATCGCATGATCACCAGGACGTGACCGCGAATCCGGGGCCCGGAAAGTGCGGCTGTGTCCTGGTGATCACCGGGTGACGTGATCATCAGGACCTGTGGGCACCGTCCAGCTGCGGAGGGGGCGGGGGATCCCGCACAGCGCGACGACCAGCGCACACGCCAGTCCCCCCGTGACCGCGGCCAGCTCCGGGCCCGCGAACCCCGCGACCAGGCCCGCGCGGGCGTTCCCGATCCCCGGCGCCCCGGCCCCGACCACGTACTCCACCGCGGTGACCCGGCCCAGGTACGCATCGGGCGTCGCCAGCTGGATCAGGGTGCCCCGGGCGATCACCGAGAAGACGTCCGCGGCGCCCGCCACCGCCAGGCTCGCCAGGGTCGGGAGCAGGCCGCCGACCAGCCCGAACCCGGCCAGCGCCAGCCCCCACACCCCCGCCGCGACCAGGCTGACGAGCCCCGGGCGACGGGTCCGGCCGACCGGTCCCGACACCAGTCCGGCCGCGATGCCCCCGACCGCGACCGCGGAGAGGAGCAGGCCGAGCGTGCGCGGGTCACCGCCGAAACGGGCGTCGTTCACCGCGGGGAAGAGTGCGATCGGCATGGACAGCACCGTCTGTGCGAGGTCGACGACCAGCGCGGCCCGCAGCGCCCGCTCCCCCACCAGGAAGCGCAGGCCGGCGAGCATCGACCTCGGCGTGCCGTCTCCCTGCGGCCGCATCGGGGGCAGCCGCAGCACGGCGTGGAGCGCCGCGACCGTCACCACGGCGTCGACGGCGAACGCCCCCTGCGCGCCCCAGGCCGCGAGCACGATCCCGCCCAGTGCCGGCCCGCCGAACATCGCGACCTGGAAACCGGTCTGCTGCAATGCCAGCCCGGCACCCAGCCGTTCCCGTCCGAGCAGCCGCCCGACGAACGTGCGCCGCGCCGCCTGCCCGAGCGACGTGCAGCCCGTCTGCACCCCCACCAGCACGATCACCAGCAGCGCCGACCGGACGCCGAACGCGGCCGCCGCCGCGAGCGCCACCGCCGCGGCCGCCGCGGCCACACCGCTGCACAGCACCAGCCGCCGTCGCTCCAGCCGATCGGCCAGGGTGCCTCCGACCAGGCCGAACACGGCCGTCGCCAGGCCGGCGGCGAGCCCCACCGCCCCGACCTGCACCGAGCTGCCGGTCAGCTCCCACACGCTGAACAGGACCGCGACCTGGGCGAGCTGGGAGCTCGTCGCCGAGGCGGTGCCGCCGATCCAGAGCCGCCGGAAGGCCGGGGACTCGCGCAGCGGGCGCAGGTCCAGCGCGGCCGTCACCGGAGGTGCGCCTCGATCCGGTCGACGAACGGGCGGGCCGCGAGCGCCGCCTCCATGTCCCGGATGACCTGGGTCATCCGGTACGGCAGAGCGGCGTCGATCTCGTCGAACGCGGCCTCGGTGGCCCGCCACTCCGCCTCCAGGAACGGGACGAGCGCGCGGCCCTTCGCGGTCAGCGCGACCTCACGGGTGCGGGCGTCGGCACCGGGCGAGGTGTCGACCAGTCCCTCGCGCCGCATGGCCGTGACGGTCTGGCTCATCGCCGAATGCGTGACCCGGACCTGCGCGGCGAGCTCCTTCACCGACAGCGACCCCTGGTGGTGCAGCCGGATCAGCGCCATCGAGTACCGCGGCCGGACGCCCTCGACGCCCCGCCGGGCGTACAGCTCGTCGATGGCCGATCCCATGTGCTCCAGCAGGTTCTTGAGCGGGATCAGCCAGCTCTCGTACGTGGGATCGACCGATGTCACAGCGCTAATATAACAGCGCTGTCAGACCCCGCTCGCAGGGCGCCGCGGGGCCTCGGGCACGATTGGCGACGTGAGGCGCGGCGCGGTCACCCTGCTGGCCCTGGTCGCCGTCGCGGTCCTGGTCGTCGGCGGCGTCGTGTGGTGGTCGAACAGCAGGCCCGAGCCGAAGTGCGTGGTCACCGCGGCCGGGCGGACCGTCTCGCTGACCCTCGCGCAGGCCGAGTACGCGGCGACGATCGGCGGCGTCGGAGACGCCGAGAACATGCCCGACCACGCCGTGACGGTCGCGATCGCGACGGCCCTGCAGGAGTCCCGGCTGGCGAACCTCCCGGGCGGCGACCGCGACTCCGCCGGCCTGTTCCAGCAGCGGCCGAGCCAGGGCTGGGGCACGTACGCGCAGGTCACCGACCCGGTCCACGCCTCGCAGGCGTTCTACCGGGCGCTGCGCAAGCTACCCGACTGGCAGGACGTCACGGTCACCGAGGCCGCCCAGCTCGTGCAGCGCTCCGCCGCCCCGGACGCCTACGCCCAGTGGGAGCCGCAGGCGCGGGCGATCGCCGTCGCGCTCACCGGGGAGGAGCCCGCGGCCCTGCGCTGCCAGGACCTGACCCCGCGGACCCCGCCCGACGACGTCGCCACCGTGGCCGCCGCGGAGCTCGGCACCGCGACGCTCTCGGGGCCGCAGCCCGCGCAGCACGGATGGGCCTACTCGGCCTGGCTGGTGGCCCACGCACAGCGCTTCGACCTGGCCTCGGTCACCTACGACGGCCGGACCTGGACCGCGGACACGGGTGAGTGGACGACGACCGGGACATCCGACGGCCGGCTCTCCCTGGTCCGCGCCCCCGCGCGGTGAGCGAACGGCGCCGTCGTTCACACCTACTGAGCGAGCGGCCCGTTCGCCACGTCACGGCGACGGACGAGCGAGCGGCACCCTCGCTCACACCTACTGAGCGAGAGTGCCGTTCGCTCACTCAGGAGGGCGGGGCGAAGAACTCCAGGGCGGTGTTGTCGGGGTCGCGGAAGGAGACGCCCGAGCCGTAGTGGGCGTCCTTCACCCCGCCGTGGGCGACGCCGAGCTCGTCGAGCCTCGCGGCCCACCTCTCCAGCTCGGCGCGGTCCGCGCAGGCGAAGGCGACGTGGTCCAGCCCGGCGCGGCGCTCGTCGAACGCCCCGTCCCGCACCCCGCCGGGGTGGGTGTGGAGGCCGAAGAGGTGACCGCCGTCGAGGGCGAAGACCGTGTGGTGGAAGCCGCCCGCGGTCTCGTCCTCGTCGAGGACGGGCTCGCTGTCGAACAGCCGGGCGTACCAGCGCGTGCTCGCCTCGAGATCGGACACCGTGACGGCCACGTGGGTGAGCGCCGGGAACGGCATGGTGGGACCTCCGAACGTCATCGGTCGGCTGTGCCGAGGGTCGATCGGCCCGAGTCTCGAACGGCCTCCGCCCGGGCGGAACCTCCGTTCGGAGGGGATCTCGCCGCGGGTCGGCTCGAGGGGGCGGGATCAGGCCAGCAGAGGGGCGAGGCGTTCGGCGTGGTCCTCGAGGAGCGCGACGATCTCGGTGTTGGGTTCCGCGATCCGGTGCGGCGGGCCGGCGATCGCGAGGCCGGCGACGAGCGACCGGTCGCCGGGCGCCCGGATCGGGACGGCGAGACAGCCGCGGTCGGGGCGGAGCTCGCCGCACTGCCGGGCGAGGCCCAGGCCCGTGACCTGCTCCAGGACCGCGCCCAGCCCGGCGGCCGGGATCGTGTGCTCGGTGAAGCTCCGTTCCTCCCGCACCAGCGCGTGCCAGTCCGGCTGCTCGGCGAGCAGCAGCCGACCCAGGGCGCTGACCTGCGGATACCGGGCCAGCAGGGCCCCGTCCGACGGCGGGTGGTCCGGATCGGGATCGACGAGCACGACCTGGCCGGTGCGGAAGGAGGCCAGGTGCACGCCCCAGCGCACGAGCCCCCGCAGATGGTCGACGACGGCGCGGGCGGCCGTGGGCGGGGTCGTGACCACGGGCAGGGCGAGGCGGGCGGCGCGACGTCCGAGCTCGAAGCCCTTCAGGTCGGGCAGCCGGACGAGGTACTCCTCCGCGACCAGCAGGTTCAGCAGCCGGTAGGTGGTGGCCTGCGGCAGTTTCAGGGCCGCCGAGATCTCCTTGGCGGTGACCCCGGGCCCGGCCGCCACGACCTCCTCGAGCACGGCGAGCGCGCTGCGGACGGCCTTGGGCTGGCGGCCCGACAGCGGCGCGGGTCCCGTCACCGGCCGCTCCCCCGCCCGGGGGTCCGGCGGCCCACGGCGTCCCGGTGCCCCTCGAGGTCCGTCGCGGCTCCGGACCCGGTGGCGTCCCCGACCCGGCTGCCGCCGGTGTCCGACGCCACCCGGCGACCCGCGACGTCCGCCGCCACCGTCTCGTCGTACACCCCGATCCCGGCCAGCACCGCGGGCCGGCGGGTCCGCAGCCCGGCCCACCACCCCACGCCGAGCACCCCGACCCCGGCGAGGACCAGCGCCGACACCGGCCGGCTCACGAGGAACGCGACGAGCGCCGCGACCAGGATCGGCGCGATCACCGCGCTCGCCGCGACCGCCGGCCAGGTCAGCTCGCCGATGCGGCGCAGGAACACCGGGGCCGCCACGCACACCAGCAGGTAGGCGACGAGGAAGCCGGAGGTGGCGAGCGTCAGGAGCGTGACGAGCACCCCGCCCAGCGGCAGCCCGGCCGCCACCGGCACCACGAGGGCCGCGACGACGACCGGGACCGCGACGGCCAGCGCTACGTGCGGCGTGTGGAACCGCCGATGGGTCCGGCCGAGCGCCGCGGGGGCCACGCCGTCCCGCGACAGTGAGAAGAGGACCCTGACCAGCGCCGACGTCGTCGCCAAGGCGCAGGCGAAGAAGGACATGATCAGGCCGAGGTCGAGCACGACCGGCACCCAGGACCAGCCACGGGTGGTGGCCAGCACCAGGACCGGCTCGGACTGGCCGGCCAGCCCGCCCGGGGTGTCCGCGAACCCGACGACCTGGACGTGCGCCGCGAACAGGTACAGGACGCCGGCGACCGCGGCGGTGATCCCGACGGCGCGCGGCACCGTCCGGAAGGGGCGACGGGCCTCGGCACCCAGCGTCGTCGCGATCTCGAAGCCGATGAACGCGGCCAGTGCGGGCAGCACGCCCGCCACCACCCCGCCCGGGCCCGCGGCCGGTTCGCCGGAACCCGGCCCGGGGATCGGCCCACCGGCCAGAAGCAGCGCGAACACCACCACCAGCACGGTGATCGCCACGCTCTCCACCAGCAGCACCACCCGCGCCGCGAGCCGCACCCCGTGCAGGGCGAGCACCGCCACACCCCCGCCGACGAGCACCGCGACCGCCGCCGGCACCCACCGGCCGTCCGTCGCGCCGACGCGGGAGAGCAGGGCGTCCGCGTAGGAGGCCACGCCGGCCAGCGCCGCCGCGGCGAGCAGCCCGTACCCCGTGAGCAGCGCGATCCCACAGGCCAGCGCCGCGCCGGGGGCGAGGCCCTTGGCCGTGAGCGGGTAGAGACCGCCGGGCGCGGCCATCCGGCGCGTGAAGCGGGCGATGCAGCTGGCGATCAGCAGGGCCAACACCGTCGCGACCACGAACGACCAGACCGTCGCCCCGCCCGCGGAGGCCGCGACGATCACCGGGGTGGCGGCCATGGCGGCCGACGGCGCGGCCCCGGAGACCGACTGGGCGAGCACGTCCGGCGCGCCGAGGCGACGGCGTTCCAGCCCGTGCACCGGGGAACGGTCGCGCAGCATCCGAGCACGGTAGCCCGCCGCGGCGGGCTTGTGACCAGCCAGGACGGGTCGAATGAGAATTCCCGCGGGCCGATTCCCGGGCTGCGGGAACGGAGCCGGCTGTGATTCGCACCACCGGGAACGAGCGGTTGTGCCCGGCGGGGGCGGCGCGGAGGGTCGCGCCATCCGCCACCCACCTGGAGCCCCGTCATGAGCACAGGCACGGAAGAACGCAGACAGCTGACCGGCAGCCTCGGCGTCGGGTCGATCGTCTTCATGGTCGTCGCCGCCGCCGCGCCGCTGACCGTCATCGCGGGCACCGTCCCGCTCGGGCTCGCCGCCGGCAACGGCGCCGCCTTCCCGATGACCTTCGCCCTCTGCTGCGCGGTCCTGCTGCTGTTCGCGGTGGGGTTCTGCGCGATGAGCCGGCACGTCCCGCAGGCCGGCGCCTTCTACGCCTACGTCCAGCGGGGGCTCGGCCGCGCACCCGGCCTCGGCGCCGCGTTCCTCGCCCTGGTCACCTACACCGCCGTGCAGCTCGCCGTGGTCGGCTACATCGGCGCGGTGATCGACGGCCTGGTGCAGCACTGGGGCGGCCCCGCGCTGCCCTGGTGGGTGTGGTCGCTGGTGGTGCTGGCGATCGTGGGGGTGCTCGGGTACCGGCACATCGAGCTGTCCGGCAAGGTCCTCGGTGTCCTGCTGCTGGCCGAGGTGGCCATCGTCCTGGTGTTCGACGCGTTCGTCGTGGGTCAGGGACAGCACCTCTCGACAGCCCTGTTCAGCCCGGCGCAGGTGTTCTCCGGCGCCCCGGGCATCGCGGTGATGTTCGCGATCGCGAGCTTCATCGGGTTCGAGGCCACGGCCGTCTTCCGCGACGAGGCCAGGGACCCGCAGCGCACCATTCCGCGCGCCACGTACCTGGCGCTGATCCTGATCGGCGTGTTCTACACGCTGTCCAGCTGGGCCGTCGTGTCCGCGTGGGGCGACGCGGCGGCGGTCGAGGCGGCGGGCGCGGATCCCGGCGGCATGATCATCACGACGATCACCACCGTGCTCGGCCCGGTCGGCGGCGACGTCGCCCAGGTCCTGCTGATGACGAGCCTGTTCGCGGCGATCCTGTCCTTCCACAACGTCCTGGCCCGCTACTGACACGCGCTCGGCAAGGCCCGCGCCGTCCCCGCCGCCTGCGGGCGCAGCCACCCGCGGCACGGTTCGCCACACGTCGCGTCGCTGACCCAGTCCGGCGTGGCGCTGGTGTTCCTCGCGATCTTCGCGATCGCCGGGATGGATCCCGTCGCCCAGGTGTTCGCCTGGATGGCCGGCACCGCCACCCTCGGCGTGCTGGCTCTCATGGCCCTGACCTGCGGGGCGGTGCTCGTGTTCTTCCGCCGCGAGCGCGTGGACCCGCGGCCGTGGCACACCCTGATCGCACCTGCGCTCGGCCTCGCGGGCCTGCTCGCGTGCCTGTGGCTGACCGTCGCCAACTTCCCGACCCTGATCGGCGGCTCGCCCGCGCTGGCCGCCGGGATCGGCGCGGTCCTGGTGCTCGCCTTCGTGGTGGGGGCACTCTGGAGCCGCAGGCCCACCGCCGTACCTGCAGGAGGAACCGCATGACCACCCTCGAGAACCGCACCCACGCCCTGGCGATGACGTCCGAGGCCGAGGTCACGACCGTCCGCGAGGTCCTGCTCGCCGCGGGGCTGCTCACCGAGAACGTCCGGTACACCTTCTTCGCACCGGAGGAGCCGGCGAAGGCCGAGGTCCTCGCCGGGGGCGAGACCGACCGCCGCTTCCGCGCGGTGCTGCTCGACATCGCGACCGGCCGCTCCTGGGACACCGTGGTCTCGACCGGCACCCGCAGCGTGGTGTCGAGCCGGGAGCTCGATCCCCCGGTCGACGGCCAGCCGCCGATCATCGACACCGAGTTCGAGATGATCGAGGACATCCTGAACGCCGAGCCGGCCTGGCTGGAGGCACTCGCGAAGCGCGGCATCGCCCCGGAGGCCGTGCGGGCGGTCCCCTTGTCCGCCGGCGTCTACGACTATCCCGACGAGGCGGGCCGCCGGATCGTGCGCGCCTTCGGCTTCCGGCAGGACCACGAGAAGGACCACCCGTGGGCCCACCCGATCGACGGGCTCGTGGCCTATGTGGACCTCACGGCCCGCAGCGTGGACCGGGTGATCGACTCCGACCTGGTGGACGTCCCGCGGACCGGCGGGAACTTCGACGATCCCGAGGTGCAGGGCCCGCACCTGGACCTCAAACCCATCGAGATCACCCAGCCCGAGGGGCGCTCGTTCACCGTCGAGGACGGGCACGTGCGGTGGGGCAAGTGGGACCTGCGCATCGGGTTCAACGAGCGCGAGGGCCTCACGCTGCACCAGATCGGGTTCGACGGGCGGCCGATCGTCTACCGCGCGTCCGTCGCCGAGATGGTGGTCCCCTACGCCGATCCGGCCCCGGTCCGCTTCTGGCAGAACTACTTCGACTGCGGCGAGTACATGTTCGCCCGGTACGCGGACTCCCTGCAGCTGGGCTGCGACTGCCTCGGCGACATCCACTACACGGACGCGGTGATCGCGGACGACCTCGGCAACCCGCGCACCATCGAGAACGCGATCTGCATGCACGAGGAGGACTACGGGATCCTCTGGAAGCACTCGGACATGTTCACGGGCTCGCGGGAGACCCGCCGCCAGCGCCGCTTGGTGATCAGCTTCTTCACGCCGATCGGCAACTACGACTACGGGTTCTACTGGTACCTGTACCTCGACGGCACGATCGAGCTGGAGTGCAAGGCGACCGGGATCGTGTTCACGAGCGGCACGCCGGGCGAGTACGCGACGGAGATCGCGCCGGGCCTGGGGGCGCCGTTCCACCAGCACCTGTTCTCGGCGCGCCTGGACATGACGGTCGACGGCCCGCGCAACGCCGTCGAGGAGGTCGAGGCGCAGCGGGTGCCGATGGGCGAGGGCAACCCGTACGGGAACGCGTTCCGCCGCAGCGTGACCCGGCTGTCCCGGGAGTCCGACGCCCAGCGCGACGCGAACGCCGCGGCCGCGCGGACCTGGCACATCGTCAACCCGGACAAGCGGAACGCCCTCGGCCAGGAGGTCGGGTACGTGTTGCACCCGACCGGCCAGCCGACCCTCCTGGCCGACGACGCGTCGTCCATCGCGGGCCGGGCCGCCTTCGCGCGCAAGGCCCTGTGGGTCACGCGGTACGACCCTTCGGAGCGCTACGCGGCCGGGGACTTCGTGAACCAGAACCCCGGCGGCGCAGGGCTTCCCGCCTGGGTGGCGGCGAACCGGGCGGTCGACGGCGAGGACATCGTCGTGTGGCACACCTTCGGCCTCACGCACTTCCCGCGCCCGGAGGACTGGCCGGTCATGCCGGTGGACTACACCGGCTTCGTCCTCAAGCCGGCGGGCTTCTTCGACCGCAACCCGGCCCTCGACGTCCCACCCACGACGTCGACGCACTGCCACTGAACCCCTGTGAGTGGCGATGGTCGCCAGGGCGACCATCGCCACTCACGAGGTGGGTTGGAGGGCTGGGCGGCGGAGGCGGAGGACCAGGGCGGCGATCGTCAGGGCGACGATCACCAGGGCATAGACCTCCGCGGTGGCGCGCAGGCCGAAGGCGGTGCTGGCGAAGCCCGCGACCAGCGCCGGGACGCTGAAGGCCAGGTAGGCCACGGTGAACGCCACCGCGAGCAACGCGCCGCGCTCGTGGGGCGCGGCGATCCGGGCGAAGGTGCCGAAGGTGGCCAGCGCCGCGGCGCCGAAGCCGGTGCCCGCGACCAGGGTGCCGAGCGCGGCGAGCGGCAGGAGGTTCGTCGACACCGCGACGACCGTCGTCAGGGTCCCGGCGCCGAGCAGGGCCGCACTGGGCGCGAGCAGCGACAGCGCGCTGCGGCGGCGCACCAGGAAGGCCGTGACCGCGCCCGCGCCGCAGAACAGCGTGACCACGAGCCCGCCGGCCACGTGGTCGTGCAGCCCGAAGATCGCGGCGACCACGGACGGCCCGAGCGAGAGGTACAACCCGGTCAGCGCCCAGCTCGCGACCAGGACGGGCACGATCGGCACGAGATCGGCGCGCAGGTGCGCGGGCACCCCCACGACCGGGCGCAGCGACGCCACGGCCGCGGGCCGGCGCCCGCCGCGATCCGCCAGCACCGCCGTCTCCGGCATCAGGGCCACGATCACCGCCGCGGCCCCCATCCCGCCGATGAGCAGCGCGTACACGAAGCGGGTCGGCTCCGGGCCGTACTGGACGAGGACCCCGCAGCCCAGTGCGCCGAGCGCCAGGCCGCCGGGCGCGGCCAGGGAGTTGACCAGGCCCGCGCGACCGGGCGTCCGCTCGAGATCGGTGAGCGCGGCGCCGAGCGTGGTGATCGCCGCACCCGTCGCGATCCCCTGCAGGAGACGGGCCGCCGACAGCACCACCACGTCCCCCGCCAGCACGAACAGCACCAGGGCGACGGCCTCCAGCACGATCGCGCCGGCGAGGACCGGCCGCCGTCCGATGTGGTCGGACAGGCTGCCCACCACCAGCAGCGACGCCAGCAGGCCGAACACGTAGATCGCGAAGACCACCGTCAGCACCGTCGGGGTGAAACCCCACAGCTGCTGGTAGACGACGTACAGCGGGGTCGGCGCGCTGGACGCCGCCATGAACAGCACCACCACCGCGGCCACCGCCGCGAAGAACCCGCGTCTGGAGTCCATGACCAGCCTTTCGCACAGATCGTTGCGTTAACGGCGCCGACGCTACGCCATCGCAACGATCGCTGCATTAGCCTATCGCAGTGATGAGTGCGATACTGGTGGCATGACTGCGCCGGCCCCCTCGACCCGCACCGCCAGCACCCGACCCGGCGGGCGTTCCGCCCGCGTGCGCGCGGCCGTGCACCGCGCGGTCGAGGAGCTGCTGGTCAGCGACCCCGGTGAGCTCACGCTCCCGGCCGTCGCCACCCGCGCCGGCGTGCACCCCACGACCCTCTACCGGCGGTGGGGATCCGTGGGCGAGCTGCTCGCCGACGTCGCCACCAGCAGGTTCACCGGGGACCTCGTGGTGCCGGACACCGGCTCCCTGCGCGGCGACCTCGAACGGTGGGCGGCGGACGTCGCGGCCGACCTCGCCGACCCGGACACCCTCGCGCTGCTCCGGGCCGCGGTCGGCGTCGGGGAGTCCGGCGCGTGCGCCTGCATCGGGGACCGCGAGGAGCAGATCGGGTCGATGCTCGACCGGGAGGCGGCCCGCGGGAACGCCGTCCCGACCGTCGAGCGCGCCACGGACGTCCTGCTCGGCGCCCTGTACTACCGCGCCGTCTTCACCGAGACCCCCGGAACCCCGGAGTGGGCCCGTTCCCTCGTCGACGTCCTCCTGCCGAGATGAACGTCAGGCACCTCTCGACCATGATCGAACAGCCCTGAGGTTCATCTCGGCGGAGGAAGGCGGTCAGCCGGAGGCGGGGCGGCGGGACAGGCGGGCGGAGTAGATGGAGTAGCCGTCGATCCAGCGGGTCACGGCGGTGGCGATCGCCGTCGCCACGATCATGGGGACGAGCAGGTCGAAGCCGGTGTGGGTCAGCTCCAGGACCAGCGCCAGGCCGGCGAGCGGGGCCTGCATCCCGGCACCGATCATGGCGGCCGCCCCGATCAGGGCGTAGGCGCCGGTCGGGGCGCCCGGCCACAGCAGTGACCATCCCCCGCCCAGGCAGGCCCCCAGCGCGGCGCCGGTCGCGATCGTCGGGGTGAAGAGTCCGCCCGACGCCCCGCTACCGAGACACAGCACGGTGAGCAGCGGCTTCAGCACGAACAGCGCGGCGAACAGCCAGAGCGCGCCGACGCCGGTGAAGGCCTGTTCGGCGAGGTCCTTGCCGTTGCCGAACAGCTGGGGGAACGCCAGGCCCACCGCGGCGAGCACCGCGAACGCCCCGAGCGGCGCGACGAGCGCCCACCGGCCGCGGGGCTGGTGGAACGACACCCACGCGACCATCCGCACGAAGGCGACCGCGACGAGGCCGATCACCACCCCGGCCGGCACCGCCCAGACGAGCTCGGCCGGATGGAACGGGAAGTCCGGCAGGTCGAGGTAGACGGGGCCGGTGGGCAACACGATCCAGGCGGTCGCGGTGGCGGTCGCCGAGCAGACCAGGGCGGGCAGGATCACCGGCAGCCGCACGGCTCCGACCAGCACCTCCGCCGTGAACAGCGCCCCGCCGAGCGGCACGTTGTACACGCAGGCGAGACCCGCTCCGGCCCCGCAGGCCACCAGTAGCCGGCGCTGCGACACCGACAGCCCCGACCACTGGGCCAGCAGGCTCCCGCACACCCCGCCCATCAGCTTCGGGGCGGCCTCGCGCCCCAGCGACGCCCCGAGCCCCACGACGATCTCGGACAGCACCGAGGTCCCCGCCGAGCGGCGGAAGCCGAGCGTGCCGTCCCCGGTCCACACGGAGTCGTCCACATCGGAGCGGCCGGGGACGTGGCGGCGCAGCAGGAACCAGCCCACGCCCGCGATCACCCCGGCGACCAGCAGCGGGACGGTCCGGCCCAGCGGCGACGCCGCCTCGACCGCGGCCTGGAAGTTGCCCCGCCCGGCGTCGCGACCGAACGCGATATCGGCCACCGCGAACAGCAGGAGCATCAGCAGCACGCCGAACAGGCCGGCCCCGATCCCGGTGAGCACCACCATCGCCCAGAACCGGGCGGTCAGCGGGACGTCGCCGTCCCCGGTCACGTTGGGCTGGTCCATGGCCCCGCGACCGGAGGAGATGCGCCGGCGCACCAGCGGCTGGGGCTCCCGGAGCCGTTCGCTCGGCCGACGATCCCTCATGTCCGGACATTCTGCAGGCTCGCCCAGTAGATGGGAAAGCCTGCCGGTCCGAGACACCGATCACTACGGTCCCGCAGATGGCCCTCCCCGCCGGCGTGCGCCGCGGCTACGCGCTCGGCAGCGTCGCGACCGGGACGTTCGGGACCGTGCCGGGGCTGCTGCTCCTCCCCTACCTCACGGACACGATCGGGGTCGCCGCCGGGCTGGCCGGCCTGCTGGTCGTGCTGCCGAAGGCGTGGGACGTGCTGCTCAACCCGGTGGCCGGCCGGCTCAGCGACCGGGCCGGCGTGCGGCGGCCGTTCCTGCTGTGGGGCGGGATCGCGCTGGCCGTGACCTTCGCGCTGATGTTCGCCGGGCCCGCGAACCCGGTGTGGGTGGTCCTGCTGTTCCTGGCCTGCGCCACCGCGTATGCGTTCTTCCAGGTCCCGTACGTGGCGATGCCCGCCGAGATGACCGACGACCCGGCCGAACGCACCCGGATCATGACGTGGCGGGTGGCGGTGCTGGCCGTCGCCATCCTCATCTCCGGGGCCACCGCGCCCCTGGTCGTCGACGTGGCCGGGCACGCCGTCATGGGCCTCTACGTCGGTGTCCTGCTGCTCGCCGGCAGCCTGGGTGCGTACGTCGGCACCCGGTCCGCCCCGCGCGTCGGGGCCACCGTCGCCTCGGGCACGCTCGCCGCGCAGCTCCGGGTGATCACCGAGGTCCCGGACTTCCGGCGGCTGCTGACCACCTGGGTCGTGCAGGCGCTCGGGATCGGCACGCTGCTGGCCGGCACCGCGTACGTCGCGCGGTACGTGCTGGGCGATCCGGCCACCTCGTCGCTGCTGTTCGCGGCGTTCGTCGGCCCCGCCCTGCTGGTGACGCCCCTGTGGGCGCGCTACGCCGCCCGCCGCGGCAAGCGGGTGGGGTACGTGGTGTCCTCGCTGGTCCTGGTGGTGGGGGCGCTCGCGACCCTCAGCGGATCGCTGGTCGGGCTCTGCATGGCCGCCGCCGTCGCCGGGATCGGGTACGCGGGGGTGCAGGTGTTCCCGCTGGCCATGCTGCCGGACGTCGCGGCCGAGGACGCCCGGGCGGGCGGGGCCAGCCGCGCCGGGATGTTCGCCGGGATCTGGACGGCGGGCGAGACGCTGGGCCTCGCGCTGGGACCCGGGATCTACGCGGCCGTGCTGCAGGTCGGCGGGTACCGCAGCGCAGGCGAGGCGCAGCCGGACGGTGCGCTGCTCGCCATCCTCCTCGGGTTCGGTGCGGTGCCCGCGGTGTTCGTGCTGCTCAGCCTGGTCGGGCTGCGCGGCTACTCCCTCGACGAAAGAAGCCCCGCGTGACCGACCTGATCGCCGAGCTGGAGGCGCTGCGGGCGCGGGACCTGCCGACCCACGGCGGCCGCACCCTGGCCTACGTGTACGACTCCGGGCTTCCGGACGCGGACGAGATCGGCCGCCGCGCGCTCGCGATGTTCGCCTCGACGAACGGGCTCGATCCCACGGCCTTCCCGAGCCTGGCGGCGATGGAGCGCGATCTGATCGCGACGGCGAAGCCGCTGGTCGGGGCCCCGGACGGCGCCGTCGGGACGGTGACGAGCGGCGGTACCGAGTCGATCCTCCTGGCGGTGCAGACCGCCCGGGACGCAGCACGTCGCGAGCGTCCGTCGATGGTGGTGCCGACGACCGCCCACGGGGCGTTCCACAAGGCGGCGCACTACTTCGGCGTGCGCGTGGTGGCCATCGACGTGGATCCGGTGTCGAAACGGGCCGTGCCGGAGGCGATGGCGGCCGCGATCGACGAGGACACCGTGCTGGTCGCCGTCTCCGCGCCCTCCTACGCCCACGGCGTCGTGGACCCGGTGGCGCCGATCGCCGCGGCGGCCGCCGAGCGGGGCGTGCGCTGCCACGTGGACGCGTGCATCGGCGGCTGGGTCCTCCCCTGGCTGGACCACGAGCCGTGGGGGCTGGACGTGGCGGGGGTGACGAGCCTGTCGGTCGACCTGCACAAGTACGCCTACACCCCCAAGGGGGTTTCCCTTCTGCTGCACCGTGATCCGGCGTTGCGGCGCCCGCAGTTCTTCGCCAGCGCGGACTGGCCGGGCTACACCATGCTCAACGCGACGATGCAGTCCACGAAGTCCGGCGGGCCGCTCGCGGCAGCCTGGGCGGTGGTGCGGCACATCGGGACCGACGGCTACCGCGCGCTCGTCGGGACCACTGTGGACGCCACCCGGCGGATCGCCGCCGCGGTCGCCGCGCACCCGCACCTGCGGCTCGCCGCCGAACCGGACACCACGCTGGTCGCGGTGGAGACCGACACGGCGCTGGACGTGTTCACCCTCTCCGACGAGATGCTCGTGCGGGGTTGGTTCACGCAGCCGCAGATGGGGTTCCGGGATCTGGCGCCCACCCTGCACCTCACGGTCTCCGCCGCCACGGCCGCGGACGAGTTCCTCGCCGACCTCGACGAGGCCGTCGCCGCGGCGGTCGCGGCCGGCCCGGTGCAGGTGGCCCCGGAGCTCCGGGCCGCGGCGGCCCAGCTCGATCCCTCCACCCTCGACGACGCCGCCTTTGACGGCCTGCTCGCCGCCGCCGGCCTGTCCGGCGACGGCCTGCCCACCCGGATGGCGCCGGTCAACGCCCTGCTCGACGCCGCCCCGCCCCGCCTGCGGGAGGCGCTGCTCATCGCGTTCCTGGACCGGCTGACCCGCTGATCGGCGGACCCCCGCGGTCGTCCTGGCGCGCAGGGGCGGGGGGTGCTGGCCACACCCGGGAGAGGCCCGGTGCCGCGATCGTGGCGGACCCCCTCCCGGCGGGAGGGTTCCTCCAGCACAGAAAGCGCCGAGGCCGCCATCCCGCGCGGCCCGGCGCCGACCCGGGAGGACACCCCATGACCGCCATGATCGACTCGCTGACCCCCGCCGACCTGCCCGCCCTCGCGGCCGCCGTCGCCGGCCCGGTCCTGCAGCCCGGCGACGAGGGCTACGCCACGGAAGTCGCCGCGTTCAACACGGCCCACGTGCCCGCCGCGGCCGTGGTCGTGGGCGCCACCTGCACCGCCGACGTCGTCGCCGCGGTCCGGTTCGCCCGCGCCACCGGCCGCAGGGTCGCCGTGCAGGCCACCGGGCACGGCCTCACCGGCGAGCTGTTCGGGACCGTGCTCGTGACCACGAAACGGATGGACGGCGTCGCGGTCGACCCGCTGAACCGCCGGGCCCGGGTGGCCGCGGGCGTGCGCTGGAGCGCGGTCGTCGAGGCGGCCGCGCCGCACGGGCTCGCCCCGCTCAACGGCTCGTCGTCGAACGTCGGGGTGGTCGGCTACACGACGGGCGGCGGGCTCGGCCCGATGGCCCGCCGGTACGGCTTCGCCGCGGACCACGTGCGGCGCTTCACGATCGTCACCGCGGACGGTGCGGCCCGGGAGGTCTCGGAGAACAGCCGGGGCGACGACGCGGACCTGTTCTGGGCCGTCCGCGGCGGCAAGGGGAACTTCGGGATCGTCACCGAGATGGAGTTCGATCTCGTCCCGGTCGCCCGGTTCTTCGGCGGCGCCGTGTTCTTCGGGGCCGACGACGCCCGCACGGTCCTGCACGCCTGGCGGGAGTGGGCGCCGACGCTGCCCGAGGAGACCGGCACGTCCGTCGCGATGCTGCGGCTGCCCCCGGACCCGGCGCTCCCGGAGCCGCTGCGCGGGCGGTTCGTCGTGGCCGTGCGGTTCACCCACCTCGGCCCGGCCGAGGAGGGCGAGGCGCTGCTCGCGCCGATGCGCGCCGCGGCCGGCCCGATCATGGACACGGTCGGCGAGCTGCCCTACGCGGCGATCGACGCCGTCCACATGGACCCGGTCGCCCCGATGCCGGTCTGGGACCGCGGCTGCGCCGTCTCGGCGCTGCCCGCCGCGGCCGTCGACGCGCTGCTCGCCGCGGCCGGACCCGAGGTGCAGGTGCCGCTCGCGATGGTCGAGCTGCGCCTGCTCGGCGGGGCGATCCGCCGGGAGCCGGAGGTGCCCAACGCCGTGGCCGGCCGCGGGGCCGCCTTCTCGGTGTTCACCGTCGGGGTGCTGGCCGGGCCGCCGATCGAGGTCGTCGCGGCCTGCGCCGCCGCCGTCGTCGAGTCGGTGGACGAGTGGAACTGCGGCGCGCTGGTGAACCTCCTCGGCCAGGCCGGTCCGGCGCGCGTCGGTGCACTGTGGGGTGACGAGGACCGCGCGCGGCTGCTCGCGATCGCCCGCCGCCTCGACCCGGCCGGGACGTTCGCCACGAACGTCGTGATCGGTTAGGCAACGGTTCGCCCACCGGCCCGCCCGCTCCATTGTGTCGGGCGGGCCGGTCGTGGGTAGATAGCCCCATGAGCGTTCAGGACGAAGGTGAGACGGTCGGCGCGCACATCGTCCCGCCGGACCCGCGGGCGGAGCGCACCCAGGCCACGGAGACGGTCGGGACCCGCGTGTGGGGGTTCGGCGGACCGACCTCGGGCGCCGGCTCGCACGACGGGCAGAGCGCCCTCAAGCTCCATCGCGGCATCTCGGTGATCGCGTTCCTGCTGTGCGTGCTCGTCGTCGTGGTGTTCCTGCTCGACGGCGTGATCGTGCCCGCGATCATCTTCGCCGTCATCGGGCTGGGCTGCGTGGGCATCTTCCTGTGGTGCAACCTGCAGCTCGCCCGGGCGCGCGCCTCCGGGGACCACTGTACCCCCACTGACCCACACGCTCCGTCACGTGTCCGATACTGAGCGCGACATCGCGTTCGGGGAGGTCGGGTGCCGGCTCGTCATCGCGCGCGGGGCCACCTGTTGCCCCGCGCGACGATCGCCCTCGTCCAGGTCCTGGGGCTCGCCGTCTGGTTCTCGGCCTCGGCGGTCGTCCCGGACCTGCGGCGGGAGTGGGGGATCGGGACCGGCGCGGCGGTCGGGCTCACCGTGTCCGTCCAGCTCGGATTCGTCGCCGGGGCGGTCGCGTCCGCGCTGCTCACCCTGCCGGACCGGCTGCGACCCCACCGCCTGCTCGCCGGCTCCGCGCTCGGCGCCGCGGGCACCACGCTCCTGCTGGCCACGGTCGCCGACGGACCGGTCGGGGCGCTGGCGCTCCGGGCCCTGACGGGCGTGTTCCTGGCCGGGGTCTACCCGGTCGGGATGAAGCTGATGACGTCCTGGTCCGGGGCCGCGCACCGCGGCCGGGACCTCGGGCTGCTGGTCGGCGCCCTCACGGTCGGCTCCGCGCTGCCGCACCTGCCCGCCACCGGCCTGCCGTGGCGGGTCGTGCTGGCGGCGCCCGCCGCCGCGGGGCTGGTCGCCGCGCTCCTCGCCGCCGTCGCCGTCCGACCCGGACCGCACCACGCGCCGTCTCCCCCGCCGGACCCGGGCTACGCCGCCCGGATGCTGCGCGACCGCGGGCCGCGGCTGGTGGTGCTGGGCTACCTCGGGCACATGTGGGAGCTGTACGCGCTGTGGACCTGGCTGCCGACCTGGCTGGGGGCCACCGGCACCGGGCTGCCGGTCGGCGCGGTGGTGTTCACGGCGGTCGGGCTGGCCGGGGCGGCCGGGTGCCTGTTCGCGGGGCGCGTCGCGGACGTCGTCGGCACGGTCCCCGTCGCCGCCGCGGCCCTCGCCGCGAGCGGCACCTGCTGCCTGCTCTCCCCCGTGCTCGTCGACGCCGGCCCGGCCGGGCTCGCCCTGTTCTGCGCGGTCTGGGGCGCGGCGGCCGTGGCCGACTCCGCGCTGTTCACCGCCGCGCTGAGCACGGTCGCGGACCGCCGCTACACGGGCACCGCGCTGACCGTGCAGACCGCGCTGGGCTTCCTGCTGACGGCGGCGAGCATCGAGCTCGTCGGGCTGGTCGCGGGGGTGGTGGGCTGGCGCTACGCCTTCCTCACGCTGCTCGTGGGGCCGGTCCTCGGCGTCGTCGCCCTCCGCCGGCTGCTCCCCGCGCGGGTGCCGGCGACCGCGTACACCTGAGCCCCGTCCACCGATCGGGGGACACGGGGATCAGCCGGCGGACCGGCCGGGCGGCCGACGGTGCGGGGGCCCGCGCGGCGAGAAGCTACTCACGGCTGGAGGAAACACCCCGCCAGGAACGCACCGAGAGAAGGCTCGCCATGAGCGCCCCGTTCGAGATCGACAACACCGTCCGCCCGACGGTCCGGATGCCGCGCGTCGACAAGGCCCGCCCCTACCGGAGCGAGGCCGCGCCGGCCCAGGTCTTCTCGGCCGACGAGCGGGGCCCGGCCGACGAGTACCGGGCCGACGGGTACCGGGCCGACGAGTACCGGGCCCGGGACTTCCGGACCACCTCGCTGGGCAACGGCGACCAGACCCCCCGCCCGACCTTCGACGCCCAGCGGCTCTGGACCGGCGGGCTGGCCACCGCGGCCGTCGCCGCCCTGGTCGGGCTGGTCGGGACCCTGGTCCTGCGGGTGGCCTTCCAGTTCGCCCCGGCCGCGCACCTCGCGACCTTCGGCACCCAGCAGACCGCGGTGCTCTGCGCGGTCGCCGCCGGCGCGGCACTCGTCGCCACGGGCATCGCCCACCTGCTGATGGTCTCGACCCCGCGGCCGCTGGCCTACCTGGGCTGGATCGTCGGCCTGGTGACCGCCGCGGCCACGGTGATCCCGCTCGTCAACACCACCGCGATCACCCTCGGGCTGGCCCAGGGTGCGCTGCACCTGGTGATCGGCCTGGCCATCGGGACCCTGGTCGGCGGCGCCGCCGCCTCGGCCACCCGGGTGGGCGCCCGCGCCCTCCGCTGAGGCCCGTCAGGCAGACTGGGAAACATGCCCCCGACCGCCACCCCGCCCGGCTCCACCGACCTCCTGGTCGTGGGGGCCGGGCCTTCCGGTTCGTCGGCCGCGGCCTGGGCGGCGCGCCACGGGATCGACGTCGTCCTGGCGGACGCGGCGGTCTTCCCCCGCGACAAGACCTGCGGAGACGGCCTGACGCCGCGGGCCGTGGCCGAGCTCGACCGGCTCGGGCTCGGCGAGTGGCTGCGCGGGCACGGCGCCAACAAGGGCCTGCGGGCCGCGGGCTTCGGGCAGGAGCTGCTGCTCCCCTGGCCCGGCGGCTCGCTGCCCGGTGAGGGCAGTGCCGTCCCCCGCACCGAGCTCGACGCCCGGATCCGCCAGGTCGCCCTCGATGCGGGGGCGGTCCCGTTCGACGGGGCCAAGGCGGTCGACGTCGAGTGGGACGGCGACCGGGTCAGCGGGGTCGTGTTCCGCACCGCGGACGGCCCGGTCACGGTGGAGTGCGAGCGGGTCGTCGTCGCCGACGGGGCCCGGTCCGGCCTCGGGCGGGTCCTCGGCCGCGAATGGCACCAGGACACCGCGTACGGCGTCGCGGCCCGCGGCTACATCCGGTCCGGCCGGCACGACGACCCGTGGATCTCCTCCCATCTCGAGCTGCGCGGCACCGAGAACGAGGTGCTCGCCGGCTACGGCTGGGTGTTCCCGCTGCACGACGGCGAGGTCAACATCGGCGTCGGCACCCTGGCCACGGACAAGCGGCCCGCGAACGTCAAGCTCGGGTCCCTGATCCGGCACTACGCGACCCTGCGCCGCGAGGACTGGCAGCTCGACGGCGAGGTCCGGGCGGTCCGGTCCGCGCTGCTGCCCATGGGCGGCGCGGTGTCCGGCGTCGCGGGGCCCAACTGGGCGCTGATCGGCGACGCGGCGGGCTGCGTGAACCCGCTCAACGGCGAGGGCATCGACTACGGGCTGGAGACGGGCCGGGTCGTGGCCGAGCTGATGACCGGCGAGAAGGACCTGCAGACGGCGTGGCCGGCCACCCTGCGCGGGCACTACGGCCAGGCCTTCTCCATCGCCCGCCGGCTCGCCGGCCTGCTGACGATCCCGCGGCTGCTACCGATCGCCGGCCCGGCCGGGATGCGCTCCACCGCGCTCATGCGGGTGGCGCTGCGGGTGATGGGCAACCTGGTCACCGACGCCGACCACGACCTGACCGCCCGCGCCTGGCGGGCGGCCGGGAGGCTGTCGCTCCGGCTGGACGACCGGCCGCCGTTCCCGGCGGCCGATCTCCGCCAGAGCGGGGGCTAGGCCGGGGAGCTAGTTCGGGGAGCGGCCGACGTCCGGCGCCTCGAGCGCCCACAGCATCGTGGTGGTGGCGATTCCGACCTCGCCGAGGAACCGTTCGACCGCGGACAGCTCGGCGATGCTGAACGCCGACGCGACGCCGTCCGTGCGCGCGCCCAGCATCTCCATGAGCTCGCCCGCGACGGTGAGCCCCCCGTCCGAGACCCGCAGCCGCACCCGGCGCCGGTCCACCGCGTCGGGTTCCCGGCGCACCATGCCCGAGCGGACGAGCCGGTCGACCAGCCCGGTGACCGCGCCCGAGGTGAGCAGCTGGGTGTGCGACAGGTCGCCGGGCGTGGCCGGTTCCCCGCCGAGCTCCGCCAGCCGGATCGCCAGCAGCGCATGGACGTCTCCGGAGCGCATCCCGCGCCGACGCGCATAGACGTCGACGAGCCGGGTGGCGTCCATGCTCAGCCGGTGCAGCCGCTCCCCCACCCGCGCCGCGAGCATCGCGTGCTCGGTGAGCGCCGCACCCTCTGCCGACCGCTGGGCCGGCATCCGTCCGTTGCCGCGTTCCTCCTCGCGCACCCCGCTCACGCCTCCTCCCGGAGAGCGGCCTCGATGCGCGGCACGGCCTGGCGCGCGGCCAGGTGCAGGCGGGCCACGTTCGGCCCGTCGTTGCCGAAGAGCACCAGCACGCCACGCCCGGGGAGCTGCTGCACGGCGACGCAGCCGCGCGCCCCCTGCACGACGGTCGACGACGCCTCGCCCAGCAGCAGGACGTTCGCGAACTGGGCGCCGAGCCCGGCGGCCGCCGCGGACAGCGCCGCCACCACCTCCGGCTCGGCCCCGCCCGCCCCGGTCGCCATCCCCCGGAAGTCCGAGGCCACGAGCATCCCGTCCGGCGTCGCGACGAGCGCCCCGGACACTCCGATCGCGTCGTCGAGGACCTCGCTCAGCGCGATGTGCAACGCGTCCCGCACGAACTCGCGGGGATCGCGGGGATCGCGGAGCACGTCCCGGGGGTCGCGCTGCGCGGGTACGACCGCGAGGCCGTGCGGGTCCGTGGCCAGGCCGTCCGTGTGCTCGTGGGTGGTCCCGGTGGTCATCGGCCCGCTCCTTCGCCGAGGATCCGCCGGGGCAGCGCGGGCCGGGGGCCCGGATCCGGCGGCGGGCCCGGCCTCCCGCGGCGCCGGGTGAACAGGGAGACGACCCGGTTCTCCCGCGGCGCGCCGGTCCCGGGGGCGGTGGGCCCGGAGGAGACGACCTCCGAGGGGACGACCTCGGCGGAGACGGACTCGGAGGAGGCCGGCGCGGCCGAGACCCCCTCGCGGGACTCCGCCTCGGACGCCGGCACGCGGACCGGCACGACCATCGTCCGCTCGACGTCCCCGGTGCTCGTCGGTGGGCGGGCGGCGAGGGGACGGGTCCGGACCGGGATGCCGGCCAGGGCCGGACCCCGCACGGGGACACCGGATCCCGGCGTCCCGGGAGCCGCCCCGGCCGCCGCGGAGGTCCGGGCCGCCCACCGGGCCGGCACGGGAGCAGGACGGGTGCCGGGCGGCAGCGGGTACGACGGGGTCAGCGAGGCCGCCCGCCGGTCCCGCACGGACGAGTAGGTGGTCCGGACCGGCTCCGGCACGACGACCGGCGACGGGGACACGGCCGGCGACGAGGACGCTGCCGGAGAGGGCGGGTCGCTCGCGGGGACGGTTCCCCGGTCCAGCCGCACGTGCCCCCGCTCCTGCAGCGCGACGACGTCGAGCAGCACCCCGAACACGCCACGGTCCAGCAGGAACGCGATGTCCCGCACCGTGAGGCCACCGTCGGACAGACCCCGCACCGCACGCTCTCCGGGGGTGAGGGCGGCGTGGCCGTCGCGCGACAGCGCCACCGGCCGGTCCTCCTCCGGATGCGGCCCCTCCGGGGCGCCGAACGCCCCGAGCCTGCGCTCGACCTCGGCGAGCGCCCGGTCGACCTCCAGGCCGCCCTCGATCGGCATCTCCTGCCTGTCCCCCTCGACGCGGACCCCCTCGACCCGCCCGGCCGCGATCACGAAGAGCGCGTCCGCCACGGCCGCCCGGCTCAGCGGGCCGCCGGGAGCCGGTGGCGCGCCGCGGCGCGACGGCGACGGGATCGCCAGGGGCGATCCCGTGGTCCACACCCCCGCGACCTGCCCGCCGCGCACCCGGATCAGGCCGCCCGGCCGGCCGGCGACGTGCACCGCCGCCGCGCCCGGACCGCGCCGGGACCGCAGTGCCTCGGCCACCGCCGCCCAGTTGCCGCTCGTCGCCTCGTCCCCCGACCCGGTCGGTACGTTCCGGAGCCCCTCAGCATCCGTCCGCACGTCCGTTCCTCCCCACCGCCGGACTCTGCTTGCCGGCTGTCACACCCGCCACCACTTCCGCGAACCGCGCGGCCGGACCTATTCCCAGGCTCCCCCGTCAGACATTGCCCCACTACCGGCGAGCAGCTTTGGCGTGAGCCTACGTCACCTTTCCCGGGGCCTCACCGCACCCCGCCGGAATGGTTATTCGGTGTCCCCGGACGTGTGTTAGCGTCGCGCCGGTCGGGGACCACCGATTCGGAGACGAAGGATCGCCATGGACATCGAGACCGCACTCAAGAGCGCAATGGAGATCGACGGCGCGATCGGCGCCGCGCTGGTCGACTACGACAGCGGCATGGCACTGGGCACGATGGGCGGCGGCCGACACCTCGACCTGGAGGTGGCCGCTGCCGGGAACACCGAGGTCGTGCGGGCCAAGATGCGCACGATGGCCTCGCTCGACCTGGGCGACGAGATCGAGGACGTCCTCATCACGCTGGGCCGTCAGTACCACCTGATCCGCCTCCTGAACTCCGCCCACGGGTCGTCGCTGTTCCTCTATCTCGCGCTCGACCGGGGCCGCGCGAACCTCGCCATGGCACGTCACGAACTGCGCCGTGTGGAAAGCCAGCTGACCGTCTGAGAAGACGCTTTTCAGGGGCGCGACGCCGCGTGCGTCGCGCCCCTTTTTCCTCTTGTTTGGCGAGATTCTTCGGGGGTCACCGAATTCCGCAGTCCGTACCATCCCGGTCTTTCTCCCGGGCCCTCGGAATTCGCCCCGGAGAGTCACCGCGCCCCGTCGAGCTCCCGCATCACCTGGCGCGCCTGGGCCAGGAGCATGCCGAGGTTGGCCTCCAGCCGGCAGACGACCGCCGCGACGATGTCGGGGCTGTGCCTGCTCCGCAGGAACAGGTGGATGAGGCTGTCGCTGTTGACCAGGATCTCCTGGAAGTAGTGGTGCGCGCCGGGCTCGAGGCCGCGGCGCTCACGCCACATGTGCTCGACCTGTGTGACGGTGCGCCCCTGGAAGAGGTCGGCGGTGGCCGCGGCCAGCACGTCCAGGATCTCGCGTGGGTGCTCGTCGACGGTGTCCGCGTCGAGCAGCATCCCCGTGGACATGTCCACGATGCCGGAGGCGACGTACTCGGGGATCTCATGGCGGAACGACTTGAGAGCCGTGTCCACGACCTGCGTCAGATTCACAGGGAACCTCGTGTCTCGGGGAACATTCATCGCGCAAGAAGGGGGAGCTTGCACACGCACGCGCGACGGTCGGAGTCTTACCGAGGTGGCGGACCACGTCAAGCTTTCAATGAACGAGAATTCCTCGACAAGGCCTTTCTCGCCGCTCGAATCAATGACTCGCAAAGTTGTTCGCCTCGCGAGATAACTGACGGTGCTCGATCAGCCACACGCTGGTCGCTCCTCGCCCGCACCCCCCACGAACAGGCGCGACAGGGCCTCGACCCAGTGTCCGATGTGGTGGGACACCGGCGGTGCCGGAAACCCGGTGCTGCGGCGAACGGCCTAAGGCGATGCTCGGTGCGAGCGTCGGTCCGCCTGGCGGAAAATCGCCGGTAGGCGACCCAGAAACCACTCCGGAAGAGTCACGAATGAGGCCGCTGCGATTAGCGGGACCGGCGTGACGAAAAGTCCGGATCACCGGCCGAATACTCAGCTCCCGACGAGCGTCTGATTCCCCGCGACCGCGGTGAGGAACCGATCGACCACGGCGAGTTCCTCCGGGGTGAACCCGTGCAGGACCCCCGCGAACCGCGACCCCACGGTCGCGACGAGCTCGTCCGCGAGCCGGCGACCCTGCTCCTCGCCGGTCAGGTACACCCGGCGGCGGTCGCCGGCGTC
Source organism: Pseudonocardia ailaonensis (assembly GCF_039531635.1). Lineage (NCBI taxonomy): Bacteria > Bacillati > Actinomycetota > Actinomycetes > Pseudonocardiales > Pseudonocardiaceae > Pseudonocardia > Pseudonocardia ailaonensis. The sequence goes on from NZ_BAAAQK010000003.1 coordinate 590,579, forward strand.
GGGACACCGGCGGACGTGACCGGCCCGGACCAGGCGATCCACGATCCCGGTCGCCCCGCCGGAGCTCACGCGCAGGACGACCGACAGCTCACCGGGCGTCAGAGGCCGCCCCTGGGCGTCCGCGGCGGCGATCGCGACCAGTGCGTGCATCTCCAACGGGCGCATCCGGGTGCGCAGCGCGGCCGCCTCGAGCGTGCGCTGCGTCCCCGCCCAGGCCCCGTGCAGGCGCCGGCCGAGCCACGCGATGCCGTCCGCCACGCCGCCCCGGCCCTCACCCCCGGGCTGCGGGTCCCCGTCCGCGTACGGGTACCCCGCGGACTCCGCGACCCGTTCCCGGGGACCCCCGTCCTCGGCGGTCACCGCGGCCGCCCCCCTACCCGGTGCCCCGTGTGACCGCAGTCATTCCTCCGACTCTGCATCTCCGGACTCCCCTCCCCCGACCGGTCCACAGCGAGAACGCGCATTCGAGTGAAGCACAGCCTGGCCTCCCCGACCTGCCGGCCGGGCCGGGGCGACGGCGCTGGATGATCTCTGCGTCACAATCCGCAGCAGGCGGAATACGATGCGTAGCAGGGCCATCGCGCCCACCCACCGTCCACTAGGGAGGATCTGGGCAGTTGTCCAGCAGGTCGGGAGGGGGTTCCCGGGACACTCCGCCGCATCAGCCGGGTGATCTCCCGGTAACGCCCGGGCCTGCCGATTCTCGTCCGCTGGAGCGGACGATCCCACCTGCCGACGAGATCCGGGAAGCGGTGCCGGACTCACCCGACCGGGTCGCGCAGCCGTGCGACTCCCGGGTCCGGGACGGTGTGACATGTCGCCCCGACGGCGGTGACGCAAGTCGATCAGGTGAGTCGCGTCACCCCGGGGCGCCGCGCCGCCCGGGACGGGCCGTTCAGGCCGTCCGGTTCTTGCGGAGCATCACGCGACCGACCAGCTCCACGAGCAGTCCCGCCACGAGGCCGAGACCCACCGCCACGCCGAGCCGCAGCCACGTCACGTCCAGCAGGAACACCCCGTGGCCGAGGGCCGGCACCGCCAGGATCACCACCACCACGAGCGCCATCAGCCCGATCAGGCCGACCTTCCACGCGACGAGCGGCCGGGCGAACAGCGACAGCGCCCACAGGGAGGCCACCAGCACCGTCACCGTGGCCACCGTCTGCCCGGCGGTGAGCCCGCCGACGGGGTCGATCGCCCGGATCGTCCGGTCCCCGGCGTAAGCCGCGGCGCCGATCAGCACGCCGACGGGGATGGCGAGCCGCAGCACCCGGTTGAGGAAGCCGGGCACGTACCGGCGGCGGTTGGGGCCCAGCGCGAGCACGAAGCCGGGGATGCCGATGGTCACGGCCGAGATCAGCGTGAGCTGGATCGGCGCGAGCGGGTAGGCGGCGGCCGTGGCGACCACCACGAGCGCCATGACCAGCGAGTACACGTTCTTGACGAGGAACAGGTTCGCAGCGCGCTCGATGTTGGCGATCACCCGCCGGCCCTCGGCGACGACGTCCGGAAGGTGGGAGAACTTGCCGTCGAGCAGCACGAGCTGGGCCACCGCGCGGGTGGCCGCGGCCCCGTTGCCCATCGCGACGCCGATGTCCGCGTCCTTGAGCGCCATCGCGTCGTTCACGCCGTCCCCGGTCATCGCGACGACGTGCCCGCGGCTCTGCAGGGCCGTGACGATCGCCCGCTTCTGCTGCGGCGTGACCCGCCCGAACACGGCGTGGTGCTCGAGGACCTCGGCCAGCTCGTCCGGGTCCTCGGGCAGGGTGCGGGCGTCGACGGCCTCGGCGGCGCTGCTGATCCCCGGCAGCCCGACGGCGGTGGCGACGGCCCCGACGGTGAGCGGGTTGTCCCCGGAGATCACCCGCAGCGAGACGCCCTGCTCGGCGAAGTAGGCGAGGGTGTCCGCGGCGTCCGCGCGCACCCGCTCGGCCAGCACGACCAGGGCCTGCGGGGCGAGGGCCGCGGGCAGGCCGTCCCCGGCGAGCGCGGCGTCCGTGCGGGCCAGGACCAGCACCCGGCGGCCCTCCGAGGCGATCTCCCCCGCCGTCTCCAGCAGGGGGCCGCCACCGGCAGGGAAGACCATCTCCGGGGCGCCGAAGACCCAGGTGCCCCGTCCGTCGGCGGTGAAGGCCGACCACTTGCGGGCGGACGAGAAGGGCACCGCCGCCGCCGTCGTCCAGGTCGGGCCGCCGAACTCGGGGGCCAGCGCGGCGGCCGTCGCGTTCGCGTCGTCCCCGGAGGCGCAGAGCGCGAGCGCCTCGCGCACGGCCTCCGCGTCGGCGTCGTCCGCGGTGACCAGGCGGTCGAACACGATGTCGCCGTGGGTGAGGGTGCCCGTCTTGTCCAGGCAGACGACGTCCACCCGGGCGAGCACCTCGACTGCCGGCAGCTCCTGCACGAGCGTCTGCTTGCGGGCGAGCGTGACGGCGCCGAGCATGAAGGCGAGGCTGGTGAGCAGGACCAGACCCTCGGGGACCATGCCGACCAGGGCGGCGACCGTGCCCGTCACGCCGTCCTGCCAGGTCTCGGTGTCGCTGCTGCGGAACTGGCTCCACACCAGCAGCGGCGCCACGACCAGCATCATCAGCGAGATCCAGCGCAGGAGCGTGTTCGTGCCGCCGACCAGCTCCGAGGAGACCTTGGTGAACTTCTTGGCCTCGGCCGTGAGCCGGGTGGCGTAGGCCTCCGCGCCGATCGCCGTGGCCCGGAACCGGCCCTGACCGGCGACGACGATCGAGCCCGACCGCACCTGGTCGCCGGGCGCCTTGTCGATCGGGTCCGACTCGCCGGTGAGCAGCGACTCGTCGACCTCGAGCCCGGCGGAGGCCGTGACCTCGCCGTCCGCGGGCACCTGGTCGCCGGAGCGGAGCTCGATCAGCTCGTCCGCGACCACGCCGTCGACGTCGATCTCGCTGAGCTCGCCGTCGCGCACCACGCGCGCGTGCGGCGCGTTGAGCACCGCGAGCTTGTCCAGCGTCCGCTTGGCCCGGACCTCCTGGAACACGCCGATCGCGGTGTTGGCCACGATGACCAGGCCGAACAGGCCGTTCTGCCAGCGCCCGGTGGCCAGGATGACCACGAACAGCGCCAGCAGCAGCCCGTTGAACGGCGTGACGACGTTCGCCCGGATGATCTGCGGGAGGCTGCGGCTGGTGTGCGCGTCGACCGCGTTGGTCCGGCCGGCGGCGACCCGCTCGGCCACCTGCGCCGCGGTCAGCCCCGTGTCCGCGAGCACGCCGGGATCGGCGAGCCCCGTCCCGGCCAGGCCCGGCGGCCGGTCCCCCACGACGTCCGACATCCCTGCGGTCCCCCTCGCCCGGTGTTCGCCGGATTCGTCCGACTTCGTGTTCTCGCGCCGGGGCGTCCGAACGCTACTGGGGTGTCGGCCCCGCCCGGAAGCCCGGACCGGACCCGACTCCCCGGCCGGGTGACGCGGCCTGCTCGCGCGGTCCATCCGGCCGACGGGGCATGTCCTGCGGTGTCACGGGGTATCCGGGCCCGAACCGGACCGGGAGGAGGGCGCCACGATGACCGATCCGCCACGCCCGCCCGGCCGTGAGGCGGTGCGCTGGAGCTACGACCCCGCACCCGACGTCCCCGCCGGCCTGCGCCGCCGGCTCGCCCCGGTCCTGGCCGCCTGGGAGATCGCCGCCGACGTGGCCGAGGACGTGCTGCTCGTGGTCACCGAGCTGGCCGCGAACGTGGTCGACCACGCCCGCACGCCCTTCGAGATCTCCCTGGAGCGCATGCCCGGCGTGCTCCGGATCGCCGTCCGCGACGGTTCCTCGCGCCTGCCCGAGCCCCGGGACCTCGACCCCGCCGCCGCTCGGGGGCGCGGCCTGCTGGTGGTGCAGGCGGTGTGCCGGACCTGGGGGTACGAGCTGCACGCCGCGGGCGCCCGGACGGGCAAGACCGTCACGGCCGAGCTCGCGGGCTGACCCCCGGGGCGCGCCTGCCATGATGCCCGGCGTGGCTGCCAAGGGTGCGAGCGAGGAACGCGCGGGCGTCGCGCTGTCGAGCCTGGACTCCCCGGTGACGGACGGGCCGGAGACCAAGCGCGACCTCGTCGACTATCTCGACGCCGTCGCCGACCGGATCGTCCCGGTGCTGGCGGAGCGCCCGCTGTCGGTGATCCGGGTGCGGCCGGGGCAGGAGCCGTTCATGCAGAAGAACGTGCCCAGGTACGCCCCGGAGTGGCTGCGCACCACCACGATCCGCTCGCAGACCGGCCGCGACGTGCACTACGCCCTGGTCGACGACCGGCGTTCGCTGCTCTGGTTCGCCAACCAGCGGGCCGTCGAGTACCACCCGGGGCTCTTCACCGTCGGGGCCTCGGAGCCCGCGCACCTGGTGCTCGACCTCGATCCGCCGGAGGGGGCGGGGTTCGACGCGGTCGTCGCCGTGGCCACGCTCGTCCGGCAGGCGCTGGCCGTCGCCGGCCTCGAGGGCGCGGTGAAGACCAGCGGCGCGAAGGGCGTGCACATCCTGGTCCCGTTGCGGGACACCGCGTTCGACGATGCCGCCGCGGCCACCCGGGCCCTCGCGGCCCGTACCGAGCGCCTCGATCCGTCGATCGCCACGACCGCGTTCGTGCGGGAGGACCGCGAGGGCAAGGTCTTCGTGGACTCCACCCGGGCCGGCGGGGCCACGATCGTCGCCGCCTACAGCCCGCGGATCCGGCCGGGTCTGCCGGTCTCGTACCCCGTGGCCTGGGACGAGCTGGGCTCGGTGACGCCGGGCGACTTCACGATCGCGACCGTCCCCGGCCTGATCGGGGCCGGCGACCCCTGGCGCGACGCCCAGCCGGCCCCGCAGACGCTGCCCGCGGACCTCGTCGCCGAGGGCCACGAGATCCCGATTGCCCGGGTGCAGGCGATGCACGAGGGCAAGCGCCGCAAGCGCGCCCGCGAGCGCGGCGAGACCTGAGAACGGGCCGGCCCCGCCTCCCCCGCGGGCGGGCCCGGCCCCTGTGAGTGGCGATGGTCGCCAGAGCGACCATCGCCACTCACGAGTAGTCAGCCGGTGACGCCGAGCCGGTACGGCACGACCTCGGGGGTCGGCGCGGTCTGCAGGGTCACCGGGGTGGCCGGGGCCACCGGCTCGTCCTCGTCGGTGGTGGGCACGGCGGTCGTCGTGGGCTCGTCCTTCGCCGGGGCGTCCTCCAGGGCGCAGGACACCGCACCGACCGTGACCTGCAGGACCGGGTCGCCCGGGGCGCCGGCGCTCACGCCGAGGGCGCCGAGCAGGGACCCGACCGTCGTCGCGTTCTGGGCCTTGGCCGGGGCGCCGAGCAGGCCCGCGAGGCCCTTGCCCAGCTCCTTCTCCGTGGGGGTGAGCGTGCGGGCGGGGTCGTTCCCGCCGAGCAGGGTGATCACCACACCCTTCGCGCTGATCGAGCCCTTGTCGCGGGTGACCGTGTCGAGCTCGACCTTGATCAGCGTCGAGTTCCCCAGCTCCTGGTGCGAGGCCGGCACCGCGAACGTCTTGCCCAGCAGCGAGCCGCGGGTGAAGTCGAGGCCGGCCGAGCCGCCGTCCGCACCGTTGCACCAGGTCCGGACGTTCTGCATCTGCAGCACCGTGAGCAGCTTCAGGTCGGCGACGGTCGTCTGCGCCTGGTGGCCGCGGGCTTCGGCCGTGAGCGCGCCCGTCGAGAGCCCGACGCCGAGCTTCGACAGGTCCGCGGACGCGACGAACGAGCGCTGCGGGTCGTCGTCGCCGCGGGAGGACACGGCGTCGGAGTCGTAGGACACGAGCATCCCGCCGACGGAGAAGGCCCGGGCCTGGGACTGCACGGGCGCGGGGCCCTGCTCGGCGGACGCGCCCGTGGCTCCGAGGACCAGCACCACCGCGGCGGTCGCGGCACCCACGGCGGCAGCTCCGGCACCGGCGAACTTCGAGGTCAACACGTGTGGTCCCTTCAGGCGTTGTCGATGGAGACGAGGGTGCCGAGCGGCACCTGGGCGAGGCGCTTGAGCGCATCCGCGGGGACGCGGACGCACCCGTCGCTGGTCGCCGTGCCGAACACGTCGGACGTCGGCCAGGTGTGGATCGCGACGGTCCCCGGGCCGCCGCCGAAGGTGTCGTGCGTCGGGCTGTGCGTGCCCAGCGGCAGGATCACCGGCGAGTACTTCTGCTGGTCGTCGCTGAAGGCGCCGAGCAGGAACGTGCGCCCGGTGGGCGTCGGCGCGGAGGGCTTGCCGATGCCGACGGTCCAGCGGGCGAGGCGCGTGCCGTCCTGGAAGAGGTCGAGCGTGCGCGACTTCAGGTGCACCGCGATCCGGTACGGCGTGGCCGCCGACTCCACGTCGGCCGCGGGCAGCCAGCCCGTCGAGGCGTCCGGACGGGAGGGCAGCAGGACCTGCATCCAGGAGCCCTGCTGGGCGATCACGGGCAGCCAGGTGTCGCCGATCTGCTTCGCCGGCATCCGGGCGATCGGACGGCCGTCGGGGGCATCGTGGACGACGGTGTCGCGCACCGGGTGCACCACCCGCCCGTCGGTGAGGCCCTCCGGCGCGGGATCGGTGGGCGCCCCGTCGACGCTGGTCCAGGTCGTGCTCTCGGGCAGCGACGCGACGTCCACGGCGGGGGCGGCGAGCGTGGCCGATCCGCCGCCCGGCCGCACGGGCGACGGCGCACCCCCGACCAGCAGGCCGATGCCCAGGATCGCGGCGAGCAGCGTGATCACCCCGAGCGACGCCCACCCCACGAGGACGGCGCGGGAGGTCCGGCGGGCACGGGTACGAGGCGGCCGGGGCAGCGTGTGGTTGGCCACGCCGCTCACCAGACCCGGTTGCGGGAGGTGAGGGTGGCGGAGGTCTCACGGGGCGCGTGCACGACCGGGCAACGACGTGTCCCCGGATCAGGTGACGGTGCGTGGAAACGCGGTAGCGCTCAGTTGCGCCCAGCGGGGCGAACATCACGGTGGACGGCCGAACCCGGACCGTCCGCCCGATCACCCGGCGCCGAGCGGTCACCACGAAGAGTGACAATCGCTCGTTCAGGTCGACGGAGCGTGACTACGCTGGGGCCGTGCTGCTGGGTGACGAACGCGTCCGGATCGTGGAGTGCTGCCGCCGGATGGCCGCGGCGGGGCTGACCGTCGGGACCTCCGGGAACGTGAGCGAGCGACGCGGGGAGCTCGTCGCCGTCACGCCGACAGGGGTGGACTATGACCGGCTCGCACCCGAGGAGGTGTCGGTCGTGGACCTGGTCGGCGGGAGCGTCGAAGGGCTGGAGCCCTCGTCGGAGCTGCCCATGCACCTCGCCGTCTACCGGGCGACCGACGCCGCGGCCGTCGTCCACACGCACCCGCTGCACGCGACCGCGCTCTCCACGGTGGCCGACGAGCTGCCCGGGATCCACTACCTCGTCATGCGCCTCGGCGGCCCGGTCCGGGTGGCGCCCTACGCCCGGTACGGCAGCACGGAGCTGGCCGAGGGCAGCGTGCGGGCCCTCGAGGACCGGAGCGCGGTGCTGCTGCGCAACCACGGGGCGACGACGTACGGCGCGACCCTCGCGCAGGCCTACGAGCGCGCCGAGCTCCTGGAGTGGCTCTGCGCGCTGTACCACCGGGCGTCGCAGCTGGGCACGCCGTCGATCCTGGGCGACGCCGAGCTCGCCGAGGCCGCCGCCGCCCTGTCCGACTACGGCCAACACCCGTGAGTGCGGATGGTCGCCATAGCGACCATCCGCACTCACGAGGGGTCAGGCCCGGACGGCGCGGCGCCGGGTGGTGATCAGGTAGTGGGCCGCGATGCTCACGCCGATCCAGAAGATCGGGGCGGCCGGCCAGAACATCGGGATCGGGCCGAGCACCCAGCGCACCACGAAGAGCAGCGCGAACGCGGCGCCGATGCCGGCGTGGATCAGCAGCCGGCGGCGCTGGTCCGGGGTGAGCTCCCGGCGCTCGCGAACGGCAGGCAGGGCAGGCAGGTCCGAGGTCAGGGCGGTGAGGTCACCGGCGAAGCGGGCGGCGTAGGCGGCGTGCTGGCGCTCGTCGGCCTCCTCCAGGGTGAGGCGGCCCTCCGACGCGGCGGTGCGGATGCGCTCGGCCGCCTGCTCGCGGTCGGCGTCGGCGATGCGGATGCCCGCGGGGCCCGCGTAGGGACGGCGCTGCGGTCCGGCGGTCGGGTGCGTGGTCGGCTCTGCGGTCGGCGCCTCGAACCGGTCGGTGGGCCGGTCGGTGCTCGGCTCGGTGTGGGTGGTGTGCTCGTCCATGGGATCCCCCGGGTGTCGGTGCGGCGGGTGCCGCCGGCGATGTCCACCACGCTGCCGTCCGGGGGCCCCGGGCGCGTCGGCCCGCGGGCGGGACCTGTCCTGCCTCCCGGGCCGACGCCGGGGACACCGCCGTACTCCCCGGGGAGTACGCGGCGGGTCGCCGCCGGAGCGACGCGCCGGCCCCACCCGTCGCAGTAGGTTCTCCGCCGTGACACGAGTGCGGGAGGTGTGGGCGCGGGCCTGGCAGGGTGTGCCCCACACCCTGCTGCTGCCCGCCGTGTTCCTGGTGATCTCCCTCGTGGTCGCGATCGGCCTCCCGCGGTTCGGGCCCCGTCCCGAACCGGCGGACGGGCTCGGGATCGCGCTGATCGTCGTCTCCTACCTGCTGACGGTGCTGCGCAAGGCGAACCCGCCCGCCGTGCTGGTCGCCTGTGTCGTCCTCTTCCTGCTCTACATCGGGCTCGGCAACCCGATGGGGCCGGTGGTCGTCGCGACCCTCATCGCCCTGTCCCAGGCCGTGATCCGCGGGCACCGGATGATCGCCTACTCCACGACGGTCGTGGGCGTGCTCGCCGCGATCACGCTGGCGGCCACCGTCCGCGGCGGCGGGACGGGCGTGCTGACCGGCTCGATCCCGCTGCTGGCCTGGCTCGCCGCCTACATCGCGATCTGCGAGCTGTGGCGGGCGCGCCGCGAGCGCAAGGCGCAGGCGCGGGCGGCCGAGGAGGAGGCGTTGCGGCGCCGGGGCGGCGAGGAGCGGCTGCGGATCGCCCGCGACCTGCACGACGTCCTCGGCCACCACGTCTCCCTGATCAACGTGCAGGCCGGCGTCGCCCTCTACCTGCTCGACGACGATCCCGAGCAGGCCCGCGCCGCCCTCGCCACGATCAAGGAGTCGAGCCGGGACCTGCTGCGCGAGATGCGCTCCACGCTCGGCGTGCTGCGCGGGGTGGACGAGGCGCCGCCGACCGCCCCCACCGCCGGCCTGTCCGTGCTCGACCGGCTGGTGGCGGACAACGCCGCCGCCGGGCTGACCGTGGAGACCACCGTGGACGCCGAGGCGCTCCCCCCGAGCGTGGACCTCGCCGCGTACCGGATCGTCCAGGAGGCGTTGACCAACGTGCGCAAGCATTCCGGGGCCGGCCACGCCGCCGTCCGCATCACGCGGGCGGACGGCGCCGTGCGGATCCTCGTCGACGACGACGGTCGCGGACCCGCCGCGCAGCCCGGCACCGGCTCCGGTTCCGGTTCCGGCAAGGGCAACGGGCTGGCGGGGATGCGGGAGCGCGCCACGGCGCTGGGCGGCACCCTGGAGACCGGGCCCGCACCCGGCGGCGGGTTCCGGGTCGCGGCGGTCCTGCCGGTCGGAGGGGACGCATGATCAGGGTGGTGCTGGCGGACGACCAGGCGCTGGTCCGCGCGGGGTTCCGCGCGCTGCTCGGCTCGGCGGCCGACCTCGAGGTCGTCGGGGAGGCCGAGGACGGCGACGCGGCGGTCCGGGTCTGCCGGGACACGAACCCGGACGTCGTGCTGATGGACATCCGCATGCCCGGGAAGGACGGGCTCGCCGCGACCCGCGACATCGTGGCCGATCCACGGCTGGCCGGGACGCGGGTGATCGTGCTGACCACCTTCGCCGAGGACGCCTACATCTTCGACGCCCTGCGCGCCGGCGCGAGCGGTTTCCTGGTCAAGGACACCGAGCCCGCGGAGCTGCTGCACGCGGTCCGGGTGGTCCACGGCGGCGAGGCGCTGCTCTCCCCCGGCGTGACGCGACGGCTGGTGGAGGAGTTCGCCCAGCGCTCCCGCCCCGCCGCCCCGGACCACCGCCTCGACGTCCTCACCGACCGGGAGCGCGAGGTGCTGGCGCTGGTCGCGGGCGGGCTGACCAACGACGAGATCGCCGCGAGGCTGGTGGTCTCCCCCGCCACCGCGAAGACGCACGTCAGCAGGGCGATGGTGAAGCTCGGGGTGCGGGACCGCGCCCAGCTGGTGGTCCTGGGCTACGAGACGGGCCTGGTGAAGCCGGGCTGGCTGTGAGGGTACGGACCGGGCGAGGTGGGGGGTCGCTCGCCCGGCCCGTGGTCTCGGTCGCCTCGCGCCGAGATGAACGTCAGGCACATTCGATCATGGTCGAAAGGTGCCTGAGGTTCATCTCGACGGCTAGGCGTGGACAACGGTGCCGGTGTCCTTGTCCGCCAACGCGTCCGTCAGGGACCCGACCGTCAGGCCGTTGACGATCCGGAACTCGCGCACGTGCTTCGTGGTGCCGAGCAGGTCGAGCGCCAGGGCGTCCACCGGGAGGTCCGGGGTGCTCGCCTGCACCCGGCCGCCCGGGCCGTCGGCGTCCTTGACGAAGACCAGCCGCTGGGCCCCGAAGGCGTCCGCGAGCAGGACCGCGCCGGCGTCCGTGCGGTGCACCGGGATCTTGCCGACCGGGGACGGGAACTCGTGCGTCCCGTACGGCGGGTACCCGTTCGACACCACCGCCGGGCTCGCCGCGAGATGCCCCGCGAGCTGGCGGGCGACGGTGCCGTGCGGCACGTAGGACACCCCGTCCGCGGCGAGCAGCGCCGCCAGCAGGTGGCCGTTCTGCTCGGCCTCGGTGGCCGCCAGACCGGACAGCGCACCCGTCGGCAACCCGAGGTCGAGGCCGACGCCCAGCACGTGGCGGGCGCGCACGCCGGCCCCGGTGAGGATCAGCATCCGGTGGTCGCCCAGGGCGCCGCGCAGCTCGTCGACCAGTGGGAGCAGCGCGTCGCGGCCGCGGTCGATCACCGAGCCGCCGATCACGACGACATCGAGCCACGGCAGCAGCCGCACCACGGGCCGGGCGGTCACGGGCCGCACCAGGTCCCGGTTCAGCAGGGTCTGGCGGGCCAGCAGCGAGGGGACGTCCTTGTTGTGGTCGGTCATGTCCGTCCTCCTCCTAGGCCGAGATGATCGTGCCGACGTGCTCGCCCGCGAGCGCGCGGGTGAGGAGGCCGGGCTTGAGCCCGTTGACGATCTGGATCTGGCGGACGAACCGTGCGTGCCGCATGAGGTCCAGCACCGGCCGTTCGACGACGAGGTCCGCGAGGTCGCGGGCGACCAGCTCGTCCACGGTGATCTCCGGGATGAGCTCGGCGCCGGGGTCCGTCTTCGGGTTCGCCGTGTACAGCCCGTCCTCGTCCTTGACGAAGATCATCGACCGGCAGCCGTAGTTCTCCGCGACCAGGTAGCAGCCCGCGTCCGTGCGGTACGGCGGGATGACACCCTCGGCGGGGACGTGCTGCCACATGTCGTAGGGCGGCATGCCGGCGAACACCGCGGCCCCGACGTCGGCCACCTTGAGCGGCAGTGCCGCCATCGCGCCCCCGCCGACCACGGGGATGCCGTGCTTGGCGAGCAGGTGGCCGAGCATCGTCGCGTTCTGCCCGGCGACGGCGGAGCCGATGTCGGACAGCACGCCGGTGGGCAGGCCGAGCTCCGCGGCCAGCGCGTAGGCGTGCCGGGCGCGGGTGCCACCACCGGTGCCGATCAGCATCTTGTGGTCCGGCAGCGCGGCGAGGATCTCCTCGACGACCGGCAGGACGGCGGCGCGGCCGCGGTCCATCAGGCTCTGGCCGCCGATCTTGAGGACGTGCACGTCCGGCAGCACGCGATCGTCAGGAGCCGCATCCGTGGCCGCGAGCAGCTCCGGATCGTCGAGGCTGCGGCGGTAGAGCAGCTCGCCGAGCGCAGCTGCGGTTGTCATGCGAACCCCCAGGTCAGAAGCGGTACGGACGCGACCGTAGCGGCTCCGGGCACACCCCGGCCACTCGCTCGCCGCCCCCCGCCGCGCCGAGAACCGACATCGCGGAGCACGCGCCGACACCCGCTCCGCAGCCGCGTCCCCGATGACCCGATTGTGATCCCCGGCACCACCCGATCCCGTGAGTGGCGATCGTCGCCATAGCGACCATTGCCACTCACGACCGACTCTGGGCTCGGTCGCCACTCACCGCAGCCCGACGAAGTCGGTCAGGCCGGTGAGCAGGCGGTCGACGTCGGAGTCGTCCGTGTACGGGGAGAGGCCGATGCGCAGGGAGCCGGTGTCGCCGAGGCCGAGGCGGCGGCTGGCCTCGAGGGCGTAGAAGCTGCTGGCCGGGGCGTTGACCTTGCGGTCGGCGAGGTAGCGGTAGGCGTCCGCGGGGTTCTTGTCGGCGAACTCGACCAACAGGGTCGGGGTGCGGTGGGCCGCGCGGGACCGGACGACCACGCCGGGCAGGTCGGCGAGGGCCGCCTCGATGCGGCGGCGCAGCGGCTCCTCGTGGGCCTCGATCGCGGCCATGGCGGCGAGCAGCCCGGAGCGCCGGTCGTCGTGCGCGCCGGCGAGCCCCGCCAGGAAGTCGACGGCCGCGGTGGTGCCGGCGAGCAGCTCGTAGGGCAGGGTGCCGAGCTCGAACCGCTCCGGGACCTCGTCCGACGACGGGGCGAGCTTGGCCGGGTGCAGCTCCTCGAGGAGCTCCGGGCGCGCGGCGAGCACGCCGAGGTGCGGGCCGCAGAACTTGTACGGCGAGCAGGCGTAGACGTCCGCGCCCAGCTCGGAGACGTCGATCGCGGCGTGCGCGGTGAGGTGCACCCCGTCGACGACGGTCAGGGCACCGGCCTCGCGGGCGGCCGCGGCGACCGCGGCGACCGGCGGCCTCGTGCCGACCAGGTTGGACGCGCCCGTCACCGCCACGACCTTCGTCCGCGACGAGAGGACGGTCGCGACGTCGTCCGGCTCCGTCGTGTCCGGGTCGAAGTCCAGCCACCGCACGGTCGCGCCCACGGATCCCGCGGCGAGGACCCAGGGGCGGATGTTGGCGTCGTGGTCCAGCCTGGTGACGACGATCTCGTCCCCCGGTCCCCAGGCCGCGGACAGCGTCCGGGCCAGGTCGAACAGCAGCGCGGTCGTACTGCGGCCGAACACGATCCCGCGGGGATCGGCGTCGAGCAGGTCGCCCATCGCCGCCCGCGCCTTCAGCACGATCCCGTCGGCATGCCGCTCGGCCGCCGTCACGGTCCCGCGGTTGGCGATCGGGGAGGTCAGCGCGTCGGCGACGGCCCGGGCCACCACCGCCGGGGTCTGCGAGCCTCCCGGCCCGTCGAAGTGTGCGGTGCCGGCGGCCAGTGCCGGGAACTCGGCCCGCAGTGCGGCGACGTCGTAGGAGTGACCCATCCCCCCACCCTCGCACGCCTCGTGAGTGGCAATAGTCGCCAGAGCAGTGATTGCCACTCACGGGGCTCAGCGCAGGACGGTGCCCTTGGTCTCGGGCAGCGTCAGGATCGTGAGGAAGGCGATCACGGCGCCCCCGGCGACGTACCAGAAGAACGCGCCGCCCAGCCACTGGATCATCAGCGGCGCGGTGCCGCCGAAGATCGCGACCGTGAGGTTGTACCAGGCGCCGATTCCCAGGCCCCGCAGCTCCGTCGGGAACAGCTCGCTCATGATCGCCGGCGCGATCGACGTCATCGCCGTGTAGAGGCCCAGACCCACGCAGAACACGAGCACCAGGCCGCCCAGCGACGGCCCGATGAGCAGCGACAACGGCACGATCAGCACCGCCGTCGCCGCGGACCAGACCAGCAGCTGCGGCTTGCGCCCGACGCGGTCCGACAGCACGCCCATCGGGTACTGGAGCAGGCAGAACAGCAGGGTGGCGATCGAGAGCGCGAGGAAGACGTCGAAGGCGTCGGCACCGCGGGACTTCGTGGCGTACGGGGTGATCGCGGAGAAGAACGTGTAGTACGCGAGGGTCGAGAGCAGCGTGAACCCGACGAGCTGGCCGACCGCCCGGGGGTGCTCCCGCAGGGTGAGCAGCAGGGGGTTCTTGATCTTCTTCGCGGTCGCCTTGTTGGCCTCGAACTGCTCGGTCTCCGGGATCGTCCGGCGCAGCCACAGGCCGAGCAGGCCGAGCACGCCGCCGAGCACGAACGGGATCCGCCAGCCCCAGCTCGCCAGCGCGGCGTCGTCCAGCGTCCCGGAGAGCACCACGCCGAGCACGCTCGCGACCAGCACGGCCGCCCCCGTCGAGATGTAGAAGAAGGACGAGTACCGGCCCCGTTGGGCAGGCGGGGCGACCTCGCCGAGGTAGGCGCTCGCGTTGGACACCTCGCCGCCCAGCGACATGCCCTGCGCGATCCGGGCGAGCAGCAGCAGGACCGGTGCGAGCCAGCCGACCAGCGAGAACGTCGGCAGGACGGCGATGACGAGCGAACCGCCCGCCATCAGCAGGATCGTCAGCATCATGGCGGTGCGGCGGCCGTGGAGGTCCGCGAACCGGCCCAGGACGAAGCCGCCGAGCGGGCGGAAGAAGAAGGCCAGCGCGTAGGTGGCCAGGGTGGAGACGAGCGCGAGGGCGGGATTGCCCGGCGGGAAGATCTGCGTCGCGAAATAGATCGAGAAGGTCGCGTAGATCGTCCAGTCGTACCACTCGACGGCGTTGCCGATGGAGGCCGCGACGAGCATCCGCACCGGGAGCCTGCGCTTCGTGGAGGCGTCGGTTCTCGTCTCGGTCATTCCCCGCCCCCGATCCGGACTTTTGGTGCGCGGAGACTACGTCCGGGCAGCTACTCCTGCAGGGCGAGCAGGGGGAGCGGCCGGGTGTCGGGCTCCGGCGACACCCCGGGCAGCTCGACGGTGAAGACGGTCCGGCCCGGCCGGCTGTCCAGGTGCACGCGGCCGCCGTGCGCCTCGACCACGGCCTGCACGATGGCGAGCCCCAGCCCCGTGCTGCCGTGGATGCGGGACCGGGAGCCGTCGCCGCGGGCGAAGCGCTCGAACACGTTCAGCTCGGGAGGGACCCCGGGACCGGTGTCGGTCACCGTGAGCCGGCCGGAGGCGCAGCCGGCGGAGCCGACCGTCGGCACCGGGGTGAGTCCCACGACCACCTCCGTGCCCGGCGGGGTGTGGGTGCGGGCGTTGGCCAGCAGGTTGGTGACGACCTGGGTCAGCCGCGCCGCGTCGCCCACCACGACCACGGGCTCGTCCGGCAGGTCCAGCCGGAACCGGTGGCCGGGGCCTGCCGCGCCGGCGTCGGACACGGCGTCGACGACCAGGCGGGAGAGGTCGACGGGAGCGCGTTCCAGCGGGCGGCCGGCGTCGAGGCGGGCGAGCAGCAGCAGGTCCTCGACCAGCGTGGTCATCCGCTCGGCCTGGCTCGTGATGCGGGACAACGAGTGCGCGGCCTCCGGCGGCAGCGCGCGGTCCCGCGCGGTGAGCTCGGCGTAGCCGCGGATGGCGGCGAGCGGGGTGCGCAGCTCATGGCTGGCGTCGGCGACGAAGCGGCGCAGCCGGACCTCGCTCGCGTGCCGGGCGTCGAGCGCGGTGGAGACGTTGTCCAGCATGCGGTTCAGGGCCGCGCCGACCTGCCCGACCTCGGTGCGCGGGTCGGTGTGCTCGGCCGGCACCCGCTCGGACAGGTCCACCTCGCCGCTGTCGAGGCGCAGCGCGGAGACCCGCCCGGCCGTCTCCGCCACCTGTTCGAGGGGCCGCAGCTCGCGCCGCACGGCGATCGCCCCGACGATCCCGGCGCCGGTGAGCGCCAGCACGATCACGATGCCCTCGGCTGCCACCAGGAGCACGGTGAGGTGGTCGACGTCGGCCTGCGGCAGGCCCACCACCAGCACCGTCCCCTCCCGGTCGACGGAGGCGAGCACACGGTAGGTGCCGAGGGGCCCGAGGTCGACGCTGTGCGGGTGACCGTCCGTGGGGACGGCGGCCAGGGCGGTCCGGGCGTCGGCCGGCACGTCGCGGACCACCCCGCCGCGGTCGGTCATCTCGGCGCCGGTCACCGTGCCGCCGACGACGGTGACGCCGATCGTCCGGGGCGCCTGCGCGGGCCCCAGGAAGTTCCCGGAGTAGCCCGGACCCGGGCCCGGGCCGCCGTGGTCCTGCATGGCGACGAACCGCCCGCCCGCCGACGACAGGTCGGTGTCGAGCTGCTGGATCATGAAGTGGCGCAGGGCGACGGCCGTCGCGATCCCGACGACCGTGCACACCGTGGCCAGCAGGAGCATCACGGCCACCACCAGCCGCATGCGCAACGAGTGCCGGCTCATGGCGCCCCTGTGCTCATGGCCCCACTGTGTGAGGTCGGCGTGTGGGGGGTCTGGGCGCAGTCTGTGGGTGAGCTGTGTGCCCCACGGCCTCCTAGGCTCCACCGGGTGCCCCCTCGCTCCCGGCAGTTGCTCGACACGGTCCTCGACGACGGCTCGTACCGCTCCTGGGACACCACCCCCGTCGGCGTCCCGCCCTCGGCCGACACCCCCGCCTACCGCGCCGAGCTCGCCGCCGCCCACGAGCGCAGCGGCGTCGACGAGGCCGTGGTCACCGGGGAGGGCCGGATCGACGGGCGCCGGGTCGCGGTGGTGTGCAGCGAGTTCGGGTTCCTCGCCGGGTCGATCGGGGTGGCGACGGCCGAACGGCTGGTCGCCGCGATCGAACGGGCGACGGCGGAGCGGCTGCCGCTGCTCGCGGCCACGGCCTCCGGAGGCACCCGGATGCAGGAGGGCGCGATCGCCTTCCTGCGCATGGCGGCCATCTCCGCGGCGGTCACCGCGCACAAGGCGGCGGGCCTGCCGTACCTCGTCTACCTGCGGCATCCGACGACCGGCGGGGTCTTCGCGTCCTGGGGCTCGCTGGGCAGCGTGACGGTCGCCGAGCCCGGCGCGCTGATCGGGTTCCTCGGGCCGAAGGTGTACGCGGCGCTGCACGGCGAGGAGTTCCCGGACGACGTACAGCGGGCGGAGAACCTGCACCGCCAGGGCCTGGTCGATGCGGTGCTGGCGCCGGAACGACTCGCCGGGGTGGCCGGGCGGGTGCTCGCGATGCTCGACCCGGTCGACCCGATGCGGCTGCCGCCGGGCGCGCCCTCCCGCGCGGAACCGCAGGGCCCGGACACCGACGCCTGGGCGTCGATCGAACGGTCACGGCGGGCGGACCGGCCGGGGGTGCGCGACGTGCTGCGGCATGCGGCCACGGACGTCGTCCCCCTGGCCGGGACGGGTGAGGGCGAGTCGGGCCACGGCCTGCTGCTCGCGCTGGTCCGGTTCGGCAGCGTGGCCTGCGTGCTGCTCGGGCAGGACCGGCGGGCGCAGGCCCGGGCACCGCTCGGCCCCGGCGCGCTGCGGACCGCGCGGCGCGGGATGCGGCTGGCGGCGGAGCTGGGCCTGCCGGTCGTCTCGGTGATCGACACGACCGGTGCGGCGCTCTCGGTCGAGGCGGAGGAGGGCGGGCTGGCCGGGGAGATCGCCCGCTGCCTGGGCGAGCTGACGGAGCTCCCGGTGCCGACGGTCTCGGTGCTGCTCGGCCAGGGCACCGGCGGCGCGGCACTGGCCCTGCTCCCGACCGACCGGGTCCTCGCCGCCCGCCACGGCTGGCTCACCCCGCTGCCACCCGAGGGCGCCAGCACGATCGTCCACGGCACCCCGGACAAGGCGGCGGACGTCGCGGCCTCCCAGCACGTCCGGAGCGTGGACCTGCTCCGGGCGGGCGCCGTCGACACGATCATCGACGAGCTCCCGGACGCCGCGGACGAACCGGGCCCCTTCGCGATCCGGGTGGCGGAGGCGCTCGAGTCCGAGCTGCGAGCCCTCCTCCCCCAGTCCCCCACCGACCGCCTGGTCCGGCGCCGCCGCCGCTACCGCACCCTCGGCCTCCGCTGACCGGCCCCGCCCCGCCCCGAGCCCGCCGGCACCCCCCAACCCGCGAGTCGGCACTTTCGGGAGGCCGAAACACACATCTGCGACGTGTCGTCCGGACCTCGCCCACGAGTCGGCGCATCGGCAGGTCCGGCCGTGCAGTGAGCCACGCCACGGGGCCCCGAAGGGTGCGACCAGGGGTTGAGGGCAGCGTCGGAGCCGTGCTCCACCCGGTCATGCCCGGCGCGGCTCTCGGATCGCCCCGGCCGGCCGGCCGAGGCTGCCGAGGTGCGGACGCGGGGTAGCCGGCCGCCCGAGATGTGCGTTCGGACGACCGAAACTGCCGACTCGCGGGACCGGGGTGCCGGGCTCTCGGGGTGTCAACCCCTGCATGTGGGGTTCGGGTGCGGGCCCGACGACCGGAACGTCACATTCGGGCTCCCGAAAGTGCCGACTCGCGGGTTTCCGGGGGCCAGGTGCGGAGGGGGTGGCCGTTCTCGGCGCGGAGCTCACGGATCCACTGCGGGCCGCGGAGGGCGTTGGTGAGGAAGGCGGACTCAGCTCTCGCCAGGTCGTCGAGGTGCACGACGGCGGGGTGGGCCTCCGGGTCGTCGTCGAGGAGCGCGAGGCGGGCGATACCGGGGAGGATCCGGCCGTCCGCGGGTGGGGTCCGGAGGGTGCCGTCGATCCGGGCGAACAGCGAGGAGCGGGTGGACTCGAGGACGCGGCCGTCCTCGTCGACGAGCAGCGGCGTCTCGTCCGGGGCGACCGCGGCCTCGTGGGCGTCGAGCCAGGCGCGCTCGGCGAGCTTGTGGCGGCGCCACTGCGCCGTCCGGCGGACCCGCAGGACCAGGCCCGGTTGCTCGGCGAGCGGCACCGGGGTGAACGGAGCGCTCGTGACCGACAGCGTGCCGTCCGGCGCGAGGTCGAGGCGGGCGCGATGGGGGCCCCGCAGGTCGCGGACCGCCTCGGTGAGCACCGCGGCGGGATCGCCGGGGACGGGCGTGCCGGTGAGCTCGTACCAGGAGCGGCGGAGCCGGGCGAGGTGGTCGGCGAGGCGCTGGGGGCGGCCGCCGACCACCAGGACGGTCTCGAACAGGGCGGGCGAGCCGGTGTCCGGCCGGGACGGGTCCGGGCCTACCGGAACGTCGCATTCGGCCTCCCGAAAGTGCCGACTCGCGGGGGGTTGCAGGGTGGTGAGGATCGGGGCGGCCTTGGTGAGGCATTCCGCCCACTCCTCGACCGGGGTGGAGTCGACCGTGACGCCGCCGCCCACGCCGAGGCGGGCGATGCCGTCCGGGGCGACCTCGAGGGTGCGGATGGCGACGTTCAGCTCCAGGCCCGCGAGGGGGCTCGCGAAGCCGAGCGCGCCGGTGAACAGGCCGCGGGGCCGCGGCTCCAGGGTCTCGATGACCGAGACCGCGCGGATCTTGGGGGCGCCGGTGACCGAGCCGGGCGGGAAGGTGGCGCGGAGGAGGTCGGCGTCGTCGAGGCCGTCCTCGAGGGTGCCCCGCACCTCCGACACCAGGTGCCACACGCCGGGGTGCGGCTCGACCTCCAGCAGCCGCGGGACCCGGACGGTGCCGGTGCGGCACACGCGGGAGAGGTCGTTGCGCATCAGGTCGACGATCATGACGTTCTCGGCGGCGTCCTTCGCCGATCCCGCCAGCCGGGCCCGCTCGGCCGCGTCCGCGGGGCCGCCCGTGCGGGGCCGGGTGCCCTTGATCGGGACGGTCCGGACCTCCCGCCCGCTGCGCTGCAGGAACAGCTCCGGGCTCGCGCTCACCGCGGCGCCGGAGGGATCCGCCACGAGGGCCGCGCGTGCCGGGGCGTGCCGCTCGACCAGCCTCGCCCAGGCGTCGTGCGGCGAGCCGTGCAGGCGCAGGTCCAGGTGACCGGCGATGTTGGCCTGGTAGATCTCGCCGCGGCGGATCGCGCGCACGCACTCCTCGACGGCGACGGAGTGCGCGGTCCGGTCCGGGATCCCGAGGACCTCGAGCGAGGCCGGCTCGACGGCGGCCGGCCGGTTCAGGTCGCCGACGAGCGACGCGCACCGGGCCTTCGCCGTCTCCTCGTCGAGACCGCCGGGTCCGAGCAGGGCCTCGTAGACCCAGCCGGACGGGCCGCGACGCACCACGTCCGGGTACCAGGCGAGCGACCACCGCGGGAACGCCGCCTCCCCCGAGGCCGGGAAGGAGATCCAGCCGAACCAGCCGCCGCCCACGACCGCGCTCCCCCGCGGTGCCCGGACAGCGGCCGGGACGTCGGCGAGAACGGTGAACGGATCGGCGCCCCCGACTGCGCTGTGCGACGGGTCGCAGGTCAGCAGGTCCCCCGTCGACCATGATCCGGACCACGCCGTCACCCGCTCGTGGCCCGCGAGCCGCCGCGCCGCCTCCGCGACCGTCAGATCAGCGGAAACGCGCCCGGCGAGCGACCACGACACGGCCTCGAGCGGCCGGGTCCGGCCGGCCGAACGGCGGAGCACGGTGCCGGCGGGTGCGATCACAGGGCGAGCATCGCGGTTCGCCGGGCCGGGGGGAAGCGCTCCGGGCGCAGGTCACGACCGGGACATGTGGGATAATCCGATTCGGACAATCCCTCACGAACCATTACCTGGGCCGTCCGAGTGATTTCCGCGTTTGCAATCGAATCGCAATCGAAAGCGGTTTTTCGCGACGCCCGGTGTTGGCATGATGACCCTGGGGTTCGTGTCATCGTGTGTGACGCATGTGACTCCGGGTGACATGAGGGGGAAGTGTGGGGATCTGGTCGAGTGCGATGGGGTCATCGCCGGCGGGCGTGCGGCGCCGTGCCTTCGCCGCGGCGGCCTTCCTGGTCGCGGCCGCGGCGCTGATCGGCGGCTGCGCCACGGCCGCCGCCGGGCCCACCCACCCCCAGCAGGCCCCCGCCCCGGCCGCGCCGGCGCCGGCCGCGGTCGTCCCGGTCCTGACGCTGCAGCCCGCCGCCGACGCGGCGGACGTCGCGCCCAGCGGCCTCGCCCACGCGTCCGCCTCCGCCGGCACGCTCAAGGACGTGGCCCTCACCGGTGCGGACGGCAAGCCCGTCCCCGGCAGCTACTCCGCGGACACCGCTCAGTGGACGGCCACGGCGCCGCTGGCCTACAAGGGCAAGTACACGTGGAGCGGCTCGATGGTCGCCCCGGACGGCACCGCCACCCCGCTGACCGGCACGTTCAGCACGGTCACCCCGAAGAGGACCGTCAAGGGCTCGCTCAACATCGGCGACGGGCAGACCGTCGGCGTCGCCGCCCCGATCGAGGTCCACTTCAACCGCGACCTCTCGGCCGAGGCGAAGGCCGCCGTCGAGCGCGGCCTCACGGTCACCACGTCCGTGCCCGTCCAGGGCGCCTGGGCCTGGCTGCCGGACGACCAGGTCGGCTCCCGCGTGCACTGGCGCCCGAAGGACTACTGGCCGGCGAACACGCAGGTCACGGTCAAGGCGCCGCTCTACGGGCTCGACCTGGGCACCGCCGGCTGGGGCACCGCCGACGTCGGGTCCTCCTTCACCATCGGCCGCAGCCAGATCGTCAAGGCGGACGAGGACAGCCACCGCATCCAGGTCGTCCGCGACGGCCAGCAGGTCATGGACCTCCCGGCCTCCTACGGCCTGGAGACCGACCCGAACCGCGTGACCCGCTCCGGCACGCACATCGTCATGGCCAAGTCGGAGAAGGTCCTCATGTCCAACCCGGACTACGGCTACGAGAACGTGCCGGAGTACTGGGCGGTCCGGATCTCCAACAACGGCGAGTTCATCCACGCGAACCCGGCGTCGAACTGGGCGCAGGGCAAGCGGAACATCAGCCACGGCTGCATCAACCTGTCCACGGCGAACGCCAAGGCGTACTTCGACACCGCGATGTTCGGCGACCCGGTCGAGGTCACCGGCAGCAGCGTGAAGCTCTCCGCCGCCGACGGCGACATCTACGACTGGGCGATCACCTGGGACGACTGGACGAAGATGAGCGCGCTGACCGCCTGATCACTGGATCCGGCGCTCGTGGCCGGCCCAGGCCTTGTCCCGCAGGACGAACTTCTGGATCTTGCCGGTGGAGGTCTTGGGCAGGTCGCCGAAGGTCACGGTCTTGGGCGCCTTGAACCGCGCGAGCCGGCCGCGGACGTGCTCGCGGATCTCCTCCTCGGTGGCGCTCGCCCCCTCCTGCAGGGTCACGAAGGCGGCCGGGACCTCTCCCCACCGCTCGTCCGGCACCGCGATCACCGCGGCCTCCAGGACCGCGGGATGGTCCATGATCGCCTGCTCCACCTCGACCGACGCGATGTTCTCCCCGCCGGAGATGATCACGTCCTTGGACCGGTCCCGCAGCTCCACGTACCCGTCGGGATGGATGACGCCGATGTCCCCGGTGCGGAACCAGCCGTCCGGCGCCGCCGCCAGGGTCGCCTCCGGATCGTCCAGGTAGCCCAGCATGATGTTGTTGCCGCGCAGGGCGATCTGCCCGGTCGTCACCCCGTCCGCCGGGACGTCCGTGCCGTCGTCGGCGATCACCCGCGGCACGCACGAGATGATGTTGCCGACGCCCTGGCGCGCCTTGAGCCGCGCCTGCGCCTCCGCGTCGGCCGAGTCCCACTCGGGGCGCCAGTCGCACAGCATCGCCGGGCCGTAGGTCTCGGTGAGGCCGTACAGGTGCGTGACCTCGAAGCCGAGCTCGGCCATCCGCCGCAGGATCGCCGGCGACGGCGGCGCCCCGCCCGTCGCCACCCGCACCGGGGGCCCGGACAGCGGCGAGGCACCGGCGGCGTAGGCGATCATCGACAGGACGGTCGGGGCACCGTTGAGGTGCGTCACGCCCTCCTCCCGGATCAGCCGCCACACCTCCGCCGGATCCACCTTCGGCAGGCAGACGTGCGTCGCGGCCGCCGCGGTGACCGCCCACGGGAAGCACCAGCCGTTGCAGTGGAACATCGGCAGCGTCCACAGGTGGACGCTCGACGGCGTGAGCCCCGTGTGCGCGGTCATGGCCACGGCCTGCAGGAACGCGCCCCGGTGGTGGTACATCACGCCCTTCGGGCGCCCCGTCGTGCCCGAGGTGTAGTTGATCGAGAGCAGCGAGCGCTCGTCGGAGGGCGTGCGGTGCAACGGCTCCGCCGCGGCGAGCAGGTCCTCGTACTCGGCGCCGGACCGGATCCGCACCGGCGGGCTCGGGAGCCGGGCGAGCACCGTGTCCACCAGCTCGTCGAACACCGGATCGTGCACGAGCACGGCGGCCTTCGAGTGCTCCAGGATGTAGGCGACCTCGCCCGCCGAGAGCCGGGTGTTGATCGCGACGAGTGCCGATCCCGCCCACGGGACGCCGAAGTTCGCCTCGAGGAGCACGTGGGTGTTGGGCGCGAGCACCGCGACGGGCCGCTCCGACGCCAGGGGCGCCAGCGCCCCGGCCAGCCGCATGCAGCGGTCCCGCAGCTCGGTGTAGGTGAACCGGAGCTCCCCGTCGACCACGCCGACCCGCTCGCCGTGCGCGGCGGCGGCCCGGTCGAGATACGCGGTCGGGGTCATCGGCTCGAAGGACAGGGAGTCGAGGAGGGAGGCAGCGTCGCTCACCCCCGAAGCCTGCGCCACCGCCCCGGTCGAGCGCAACGGAGGATCCTCCGCAACCGGGTCAGGGCCGGTCGCCCCCGGCCACACGCTCCTGCAGCTTCGCCCGGATCTCGTCCGGGGTGTACGCGCGGCGGCGGCGCTCCGAGCGCGCCACCACGGCACCCGTCGCCGCCACCCCCGCCAGCCCGGCCACGCCGAGGGCCTTCCACACCGTCGCCGCCTTGATCGCCCCGCGGATTCTCACGCGCCGTAGGGTACCGACCCATGTCCGGAATCGACCTCGACGCGGCGATCGACCTCTGCCGCACCGGCGACCTGTGGCTCTTCCGCGGGAGCAGCGGGGCGGACCGGGCCATCCGCGGTGTGACGAACGCGCCGGTCAACCACGTGGGCATGGCGATCGTGGTCGACGACCTCCCGCCGCTGATGTGGCACGCCGAGCTGGGGCAGCGTCTGCCCGATCTGTGGGCAGGGAAGCACCAGCGCGGGGTGCAGCTGCACGACCTGCGCGCCGCCGTCCTCCAGTGGGGGCACCGGTACGCGCAGCGGCCGTGGCTCCGCCAGCTCGAGGGTCCCGGCGGCCGCGACGCGGGCGGGGTCACCCGCGAGATGGAGGACGCCGCGCTGCGCACGGTCGCCCGCCTCGACGGCACCCCGTTCCCGTCCACCGCCCGGCTGGCGGGGCGCTGGCTGCGCGGGCGGGCGCCGCGCCTGCGCTCCGGCAGAGGGACGGACAGCGACCTGGGCGCCGAGCTGGCCACCGCCTACTGCGCCGAGGTGGTCGCCGTGACCTACGAGGAGATGGGCCTGCTGCCCACCGCCAAGCGCGCCAACTGGTACGACCCCGGCCGCTTCTGGAGCGGCGACGAGCTGGAGCTGACCCCGCCCTACCGGCTCGGCGGCGAGATCTCGGTGACGCTGCCCGCGGCCCCGTCGGTCGAGGGCGCCTCGACCTCGCGCCTGCGGTCCGCCGCGAGCTGGGTGACGCCCTGGAGGAAGCGGGCCACCACGGCCCGGTCCTCGGCGGAGTAGCCGCAGAGCAGCGCGTCCATCCGGGTGCCCAGCGGGCCGAAGAACTCCCGGCCGACCGCCGCCGCGCCGTCGCCGTAGCGGAGCACGACCCGGCGGCGGTCCCGCGCATCCCGGTCCCGGCGGACGTGCCGCTGTCGTTCGAGGCGGTCGACCAGCGCCGTCGTCGCACCCGAGGACAGGCCCAGGTGGGTGCCGAGCCGGCCCGCCGTCAGCGGCTCGCCGCCCGCCTCCGCCCCCAGCACCGCGATCAGCGCGTAGAGGTCCGTGGTGTGCAGCCCGTGGCGCTCCGAGAAGGCCTGGGCGAGCCGCGCCGACTCGGTGGCGTAGGCCTGCAGCAACCGGACGAGCTCGTCCCGCCCGGCCGGCGGATCGTCCGGTTCGGTCATGGTCTGCAGAGGTTACCGGCCGGTCCAGACGGGCGGCCGCTTCTCCAGGAACGCGGCCACGCCCTCCCGGCGGTCCGCGGACGCGAGCACGGTGTCCGCGGCGCGCCGGGTCACCTGCCAGCCCTGCTCGTCGGCGAGCCCGGCGAGCTCGTCGACCGCCCGCAGCGTCTCCCGGACGGCGACCGGCCCGTTCCCGCAGATCACCTCGGCCAGCGCGAGCGCGGCGGCCTCCGCGCCGCCGTCGTCCACCAGGTCGGTGACGAGGCCGAGCTCGGCCGCCCGGTCCGCCCCGATCGGCAGGCCCGTGAGCAGCATCCGCTTGGCGACGGTGAGCGGCAGCGGCCGCGGCGTGCGGAACAGCGCCCCGCAGTTGGCGATCACGCCGCGGGCCACCTCGGGCAGCGCGAAGCGCGCCGAGCGCCCGGCCACGACCAGGTCGCAGGCCAGCACGATCTCGAAGCCGCCGCCGTAGGCGACGCCCTCGACCGCGGCGATCAGCGGGGTCGTCCGGGTCCGGCGGACCACCCCGTAGTTCCCGCCGCGCGGGGTCGGGTCGCCCGGGCCCTCGGCCAGGTCCGTGCCCGCGCAGAAGGCGGGCGGCCCGCCGGCGAGGACGCCGCACCGGAGCTCGGGATCGTCCTCGAGGAGGTTGAGCGCGGCGTCGAGCCCGGCGGTCATCGGGGCGTCGACGGCGTTGCGCTTGTCCGGACGGTTCATCCGGATCAGGAGCACCCGGCCCTCCGGCCCGCACCGCTCCGTCAGGACCCGCTGTTCCCCGGTGATCGTCACGTCCCCACCGTAGGGGTCCCGGCCACCGCCGGGACGAGGTCTCCCACGCCCGCCCGCGTCGGCCGGACCTGCGGGTCGGCGCGCCCCTCCACCGGAGATCGCCGGTCCGCGACGGACCGTACGCTGGCCGGGTGGGCCGTCTCGCACCTCTTCCCGTCCGTTCCGGGTTCCTCGCCGCGGCGATCCTCGCCCTGGTGGGCGGGGCCGGCGCGGTGACCGCCGCGGCCTGGGGCATCCCCCGGGCGATGGGTGCCCCGGCCGAGCGGCTGCGCCGCGCCGCGGACGCCTCCCCGCACGCCCGGGACGGCGTGTTCCACAACACCGAACCGGGCTCCGCGCTGCCCGGATCGACCGTGAGCAGCGTGCGCGCGCTCCTGTGGGCGGCGGCCTTCGAGCGCGGGGCGGGCAAGCCCCGCGGCACGGTGCCGCTGGCCGGCGGGCCGGGCCGCGACACCCCCGCCGGCGAGCTCGCCGTCACCTGGTTCGGGCATTCCAGTGTGCTGCTCGAGATCGACGGTCACCGGCTCCTCGCGGATCCGGTGTGGAGCGAGCGCGTCTCGCCCTCGCGCCGGGTGGGGCCGCGCCGCCTGCATCCCGTGCCGGTCGCGCTCGACGACCTGCCGCCCGTCGAGGCGATCCTGATCTCCCACGACCACTACGACCACCTCGACCTGCCCACCGTCCGCGGGCTGCTGGCGGACCCGCGGCACGGGGAGGCGCCGTTCGTGGTCCCGCTCGGCATCGGCGAGCACCTGCGCGGCTGGGGCGTGCCGGCCTCCCGGATCGTCGAGCTGGACTGGGACGGGTCGGTACGGCTCGGCGAGCTGACGCTGACCTGTGCCGAGGCCCGGCACTTCTCCGGACGCGGGCTGCGCCGGGACGGCACGCTCTGGTCCTCCTGGGCCGTGGCGGGCCCGCGGCACCGCGCCTATTTCGGGGGCGACACCGGTTACACGGCCGCATTCGCCCGGACCGGCGCGGAACTCGGGCCGTTCGATCTCACCGTGCTGCCGATCGGCGCCTACGCGCCCCTGTGGCCGGACATCCACATGAATCCGGAGGAGGCCGTGACCGCCCACACGGATCTGCGCGGCGGCGTGCTCCTCCCGGTGCACTGGGCGACCTTCGACCTGGCCTTCCACGCCTGGTCCGAGCCGGTCACGCGGTTGCGGGCCGCGGCGGAAAAGGCGGGAATCCCGCTCGCCCTGCCCGTTCCCGGCCGGCGGATCGATCTCACCGGCGAGCGCCCGACGCTCGACTGGTGGAGTTCGGTCGCCTGATCCGTCCCGCTGCGGGAATCGGCCGTAAAGCGGATCCCCGGGCCCGGCGGCTGCCGCCGAAGGGGTGCCACCCCGAACGTTCACCACAGAAGTCGGCGGACCCGAATCGACATTCTCCGCGGTCTTCCCCTATTGTGGCGGCAACGCATTCCTTCACGGTTCCCTCCACCCAGCGCGGACACCCGGGCGGCTCCGGCCGCGATTCCGTGCTGCCCGGGGAGCCCGGCCACGAATGCGCAGGCAGAGCACCCAGAGAAAGGCACGGACGTGGCGAAGCAGACGACGGTCACGCTGATCGACGACCTGGACGGCGGCGAGGCGGCGGAGCAGGTCGAGTTCTCCGTCGACGGGAAGTCGTACGAGATCGACCTCTCCGCGAAGAACTCCGAGAAACTGCGGGGCCTGCTCGCCCCCTACATTGGGGCGGCCCGCCGCACCGGCGGCCGGCGCAGCTCCGGCGGGGGCACCGCGGTCGCCGCCCGCCCCGTTTCCGATCGCCAGCAGAACCAGGCGATTCGGGAATGGGCCGTCGCCCAGGGGATGAAGATCTCCGAGCGCGGCCGCATCCCGTCGAATGTGCTCGAGGCGTACCACGCCGCTCACTGAGCGAGCAGCCGGATCGACCGTCCGCCCGCCGGTCGCGGCGGAATGTGATCGGCGCAATACGTGACCATTCACGCTGTTCCGCCGGGCGCAGGGGGCCGTACACCCGTCCTCTCGCCCGTCGGAGTGACGCCGTGACGCTGTGTCGCGCCCTAGACTCGCTCCACCGCTCCCGGCACCCCGATCCGGGCACGCGGTGGAGACGAGAGGTGTTTCCGGTGAGCGAGAAGGTCACGGTCGGCTACGGAACCTGTCCGGTGTGCGTGCGGCTCAAGCACGTGCACCTGGATGCGACGCTCCGCCTGCACAACAGCTACTCCGCCCGCGGCACGGTGGTCGTCGCCCAGCGTTGTGCCGGATCCGGCGAGCTGTCCATGGAGGGCGGGCGCGCCGAGAGCGCCTGAGCCCCGGCACTCGTCGCCCGGAGAGGTCGACTTCCTCACCGTCCGAGGCCAGGAGCCCGCTCGTGATGGGAGGATCCCCTTTCGGCGACGAGAGGACGGACATGTACCCGGGTACGCATGCCGCGACCACCCCGGACAAGCCCGCGGTGGTGATGGCCGGCAGCGGCGCCACCCTGACGTTCCGCGAGCTCGAGGAGGGCTCGGCCCGGCTGGCGCGCCACCTGCACGAGGTGGGTCTGCGCCGCGGGGACGTCGTCGCCCTCGTCTCGGAGAACACCCCGCGGGTGTTCGAGGTCTACTGGGCGGCCCGCCGCTCGGGGCTCTACGTCACGCTCGTCAACCATCACCTGTCCGCCCCCGAGGCCGCGTACATCGTCACGGACTGCGGGGCGAAGGCGCTGATCGTGTCCGCCGGGGTGGCCGGGCTCGCCGCCGCCGTCGGCGACGCGGTGTCCGTGGACCTGATGCTCGCGTTCGGCGGCCCGATCCCGGGATCCGACCGGTACACGGACTACGACACCGCCCTCGCGGGCGTGTCGGCGGAGCCGATGGCCGAGCAGCCCCGCGGCGCCGACATGCTCTACTCCTCCGGCACCACCGGCCGTCCCAAGGGGATCAAGCCGGCCCTCACGGACACCCAGGTCGACGGGCCGGGCGACACCTACATCGACCTCTTCGGCCCGATGTACGGCTTCGACACCGAGACCGTGTACCTCTCCCCCGCGCCGCTCTACCACGCGGCACCGCTGCGGTTCAGCGCCACCGTGCAGGCCATCGGCGGCACCGCGGTGATCATGGAGCGCTTCGAGCCCGAGGCCGCGCTGGCCGCGATCGAGCGCCACTCGGTCACGCACAGCCAGTGGGTGCCCACCATGTTCGTCCGGCTACTGAAGCTGCCGGAGGAGGTCCGGCGCCGCTACGACCACTCCACACTGAAGGTCGCCATCCACGCGGCGGCGCCCTGCCCGCCCGAGGTCAAGCAGGCGATGATCGACTGGTGGGGCCCGGTGCTCTACGAGTACTACTCGTCGACCGAGTCCAACGGGATCACCTTCATCACCTCCGCCGAGTGGCTGGAGCGGCCCGGCTCCGTCGGCCGCGCGGGCCTGGGCATCGTCCGGATCAGCGACGACGAGGGAAAGGTACTGGCGCCGTACGAGATCGGCACCATCTACTTCGAGCGCGACGAGCGGCCCTTCCAGTACCACAACGACCCCGCGAAGACCGCCGCCGCGCAGCACCCGGACCACGAGAACTGGACGACGACGGGGGATCTCGGCTTCCTCGACGAGGACGGCTACCTGTTCCTCACCGACCGCAAGGCCTTCACGATCATCTCGGGTGGGGTGAACATCTACCCCCGCGAGGTGGAGGACGTGCTCGTCACCCATCCCGCCGTGCTCGACGTGGCGGTGATCGGCGTGCCGGACGACGAGATGGGCGAGGCCGTGAAGGCCGTCGTGCAGCCGGCCGAGGGGGTCGACGCGGGCCCGGAGCTGGAGCGGGAGCTGATCGAGTTCGTGCGCGAGCGGATCGCGCACTACAAGGCCCCCCGCACCGTCGACTTCACGGACTTCCTCCCCCGCACCCCCACCGGCAAGCTCGTGAAGCAGGAGCTGCGGGACCGCTACCCCCACTGATCCCGTGAGTGGGAATGGTCGCCATGGCGACTATTCCCATTCACGAGGTTCGGGCGGGCCTCGGGTGGCCCGGTGTGCCCTTGCCGAACGACCGTCAAGTGAGCAGTCTGGCCCCATGACGGAGCTGTCTGCGGGGTCCGCCCTGACCGGGCGCGGCATGACCATGAGCGACGTGCTGGCCCGGTGGGCCCGCTCCCGCCCGGAGGCCGAGGTGTTCGTCAGCGAGGGCGTGCGGCGCACGTACGGCCAGGCGGGCGACCGGATCACCCGGCTGGCGAACGCGCTGGTCACGGGCGGGGTGGAGCCAGGCGACCGGGTCGCGGTGCTCGGCCTGAACAGCGTCGAGCTCATCGAGTCCTACATCGCCGTGCTGCGCGCCGGCGGCATCTGTGTGCCCGTCAACTTCCGGCTGGTGGCGGACGAGATCGCCTACGTCCTGCGCGACAGCGGGGCCGTGGCGGCGATCGTCGACGCCGGCATGCGGCCCCAGCTCGACGCGGCCCGGACGCCCGAGCTGCGCCAGGTGGTGACGATCGGCGGGGATCTCGAGGAGATCCTGGCCGCCGCGTCCGGCGAGGACCACGAGATCGCGGTCCCGGACGACGCGACGGCGTACATCATGTACACCTCGGGCACGACGGGCCGCCCGAAGGGCGCGATGCTCAGCCACCGCAACCTCTACCTGCACGCCTTCTCGAACACCCTGCACCTGGGCTCGACCGGTGGGCACATGGTGTGGTTGTCGGGCGCGCCCCTGTTCCACATCGCCGGGCTCTCCGGAATGCTGCCGTCGCTGTTCACGGGCGGGACCGTGGTGATCCCGCCGTCCGTCGGCTTCGATCCCGCTGCGGCACTGGACACGCTGGAGCGCGAGCGCGTGACCTCCTGCTTCTACGTGCCGGCCCAGTGGGCGGCGATGGTGGCGGTGCCCGGGGTGAAGGACCGGGACCTGGCGGCGCTGACGAAGCTGAGCTGGGGTGCCGCACCGGCCTCGGACACGTTGCTGCGCACGATGATCGACACGTTCCCGCAGGCGGACGTCGTCACCGCCTTCGGGCAGACCGAGTGCAGCCCGGTCACCACGACGCTCAAGGGCGAGGACTCGATCCGCAAGCTCGGCTCGGTCGGCACGCCGATGATCAACGTCGAGGTCCGGGTGGTCGACGACGAGATGAACGACGTGCCGCGGGGCGAGGTCGGCGAGATCGTCTACCGCGGGCCGATGGTCATGACCGGCTACTGGAACAAGCCCGCGGAGACGGCGGAGGCCTTCCGCGGCGGCTGGTTCCACTCCGGAGACCTCGTGCGCGAGGACTCCGACGGCTACTACTTCGTGGTCGACCGCAAGAAGGACATGATCATCTCGGGCGGCGAGAACATCTACTGCGCGGAGGTGGAGAACGTCCTGGCCGGGCACCCGGAGGTGGCCGACGTCGCCCTGATCGGCGTGCCGGACGTGAAGTGGGGCGAGTCGCCGCTCGCGATCGTCGTGCCGGTGGACCCGGCGGCCCCGCCCACCGAGGAGTCGATCACCGAGTACTGCCGGGAGCACCTCGCGGGCTACAAGCGCCCGAAGCACCTGGTGATCGTGGACGAGCTGCCCCGCAACCCCTCCGGCAAGGTCCTCAAGACCGTCCTGCGCGAGCGCCACCGCCCCGCCGTCCACTAGCTCGCACACCACTCCGGGCCCTCGCAC